>NZ_ATNM01000110.1 GCF_000427295.1 Cyclobacterium qasimii M12-11B
CAATACCTGAAAATAACTTATAAATATTGCACGCAGAGCCGCGGAGTCGCAAAGAAATGTTTCGTCCTAAGGAAGGTGAAAATAAAAATGTTAATCAAAGGGGAAGATATCCTAAAAGTGGTAGCCTAGGACCTTTGCGTCTTAGCGCCTTTGCGAGAACTAAGAATCTGAAAAAAAATGGTCCTGTAATTCTAATTACAAGACCATTTATCATGCTATTATACTTTTGGCAAAGTGCTGCTAAATTGAACCTAGCTACCTAGAAGACTCAACCCTATTATTTCTCTACTTTATTTGAAGAAAACCATTTTTTCAATTGGGTTTCTGGGGTAAGTCCCTGATTAAGCGCAAAGCGCATCCACGCGTAATAAATTACTCCAGTCGTTATCATTCCATTTATCAAGGAGATGAAAAATTCCTGACTAAAGTAACCGATTAAAAACCCTACAATCCAGGCTAGAAAGGCTGCAGGATTAATTACCATATCCGGCTGGCCATCGGCATTTTCATAGAGGCCTCTTTTTTCGGGAAAAAGCCAATAATCTATAATCACCGTCATGGCAATGGGACCAATCACCCAGGACAAGAACTGAAGGAAGAAGTTAAATATTTGATCGGGTCCATACCAAGCAAAAAACAAGGCAATTCCCCAAGAAATAAGCAACACAAGCTTTCTGTTTTTCTCCTCGGTTTTATACTTTGGCATTGGAGGGGTTGACATCATATTGGCACCAAAGTAAATCGCTGCCATTGCAGTAGACCAGGAACCCAGAAATATGGCAAGGAAAGAAATTTCCAAAAGACCGAATTGGTCCATTATTAAGAAAATATTCCATTCTCCAGTAGCAAGCGCCCCTAGCGTAGCACCGATATATTGAAAGACCATCATCACACCATAGGTTAAAAACAAACCTATTGCTGCCTGTTTCCCAGTTTTATAAAACCTTGTGAAATCAGAGATTACGGTATTTGCATGCAACCAGCCACCTGCAGCGGCCGTGAAAACGACGAAAGAAGAAGCCGAGGCGACAGGAGATTTATCAATGATAGCCATTAATCCACCACCCGCATCCAATGCTCCCCAAACAGTAACTATCAAAATAAATACGATGGCAGGAACGGCCAAATAATTCACATAGGCGATCCATTTCATGGTTTTGTAAGCAGGAATCAAGAATAAAATAGCCATTAGGAGCGTAATTCCATAAAAGAGCACCGGAGAATCAAGGCTCACTCCAATTATCCCCACAAAGGAATCTCTGGTAAGATTTAAGATCACGGCAAACCAAATGACAGTGGTAATGGCGATTATAAAATTGGGGAGCAAAACCCCTTTGACGCCATAAGAATACCTAAAAATCATCGCACTGGTATATCCAGTTCTTGCCCCAATTATTCCAATTAAGATGGCTACTAAACTGTTAAAAACACCTGCCATTGCAATGACAATGACCGCATCTTTGAATGCCAGTTGAGACCCCACAAGTCCTCCAACCAGCAAACTGGTAACAGTAAGAACTAGACCCCAGAGGATAAAGGTATTACTCCAAAAGCCCAGGCGTTTGGAGGCAGGTAATCGAGACCTTACTTCGTCTCCTCTTTCTAATTCATTTTCAATAGTTGTTTCTTTCATGGAGGTTTTAATTTTTACATTAACATATAAACAAAATCATAATTTTCTGTAACCAAATTTATTCCCCAACTGAAGACATTCCATCCAAGGCAAAATGGCCTCTGAGGCGGTATTGTCCATAAGGCTTGACGCCGCCACATTTACACCTAACTGGAGCGAAGCTTCCATTTCCCAACCTTCATGCATACCAGCCAAAACGCCGGCGGCAAATGCATCTCCGGCACCAACTGTCCCCTTCACCAACTTTTTTGGCATTTTTATACATGGTTGAAGAATTTGATGCCCCTCTTTATTCAATGCCAGGGCCCCATTGGGAAAGTGTATTACCACCCAACTAAGCACTCCCATATCTAGGATTTTTTTTGCGGCTTTGAAGCCATTTGAAATCAGAAAGACATTGTCAGCATCTAATAACTGAATTTCAGTAAGGTTGTGCGCTTCCAGCTCATTGATGAAAAGAAAATCAATAAAAGGAAGAGACGAAGGGATCACCTCCGTATACCTATCTGATTGTTCACTTACAATATCAGCTGAAGTAATCATCCCAGCCTCTTTTGCCCTTCTCAAAACTTTCGCAGCCCCAGAAAGCCCATCCTCATGAATCCTGTCCAAATTATCCAATAAAAGCAAATAGCCTAGATGGAAAAATTTCGCTTTCGAAACCTCAAAATCAAAATCATCCTCTTCCAATAATGCATTGGCCCCACGGTGGTGAAAAAACGTTCGTTTACCCGTAGAACAAACAGTCATCACATCAGTAAATGAAGTTTCAACCCCTTTCAATCGCTTCATTTGTCGGGTCTCTAATCCCAGTCTTTCACACTGATCCAAAATATCGTCACCAAATTCATCGTCACCCAAAACACCTACCCCTTCAAGTGGAATGGAAAAGTCCATTTTACGAATGGCCTTTAACACATTGAAAGGAGCCCCTCCATTTCCAGAATTTTGACTGATAATATTGGCCAGCGCATTTTCATTTGGATACACATCAATCATTTTGATGAAATCCAAAATCCAATTACCCCCAGCCAATATACCTATTCTACTGTTTTTTACCATTATTTCATACAGTAAATCCCATAAATAGGTGATTTTATAGAATAATAATTCAATACATTTACCATCTAACAACTTTTAAGGTATAACAACAGCTGATTTTGTTTCGTGAGACGCTAAGGCTGCAGCAAATACCTGATGGCTCATCACTGCCTCTTCGGGAGTTACACATCCCAGCCTGCCATCAAGAAACCCCTCCCTCTCCGCAAAGTAGGCTGCCAGCATCTGCATGAAACAATCAGGGAATCCTGGTTCAAATATCCCCCCTGTAATGGTGGTAAATGGAACCTGAAAGCCCAGGTCAAGCCTTTTCCAGACCTGCTCTTTTTCTCGACTGAATTTCCAAAACACCTTGGTATCTTTGGTACTGTACCTTACCCCACCTTCTGTCCCCAGCACTTCTATGTACCAGGAATTTGTCTCTCCAGGAGCCAGGCGCTTCATTTCCAATATCATCGGTACGTCTTCTCCTTCAATGGAAATGGTTGAAGAAAGATGCGCATTGTTCCAGGTGTCACACTCACTCCATCCGCCTTTTCCATCCGGCCTTTTTGTGACAATCTTCTGAAGTTGTGCATAAACCCTACTTGGCTTCCAACCCATTCTCAATGGAATATGCATCACATGCATCCCTAAATCACCCATTACCCCTATATCTCCACAAAACCTGGATTGCCTTTTCCAGTTGATCGGCTTTAGCGGATCCATGTCACTAGAATGACAAAATCCAGCTTTCACCTCAATGATTTTACCGAGTCTTCCAGATAAAATTTCTTTGATCACCCGCTGGCCGCCAGGGAAAAATGGCATTTCAGAACTGCACCTTACGAAACTACCTGATTCATCAATTTTATTTTTAATGATTTCGGCTGCTTCCAGGTTTATCCCAAATGGCTTCTCTGCAAACAAATCCTTTCCTGCCTCCAATACTTTCAGGTAATACTCCTCGTGCAGGTGATGAGGGAGGGCCACGTAGACAACATCCACATTTGGCGCATCCAATAAAGCTTTATAATCAGTGGTCAGCAAATCAATGGTAGGAATCTGCTCGTACCATTTCAAGGCCTCCTCATTGATATCGCAAACAGCTGTTAATACAACTTTTAAAGGATAATCATTGAGGACAAACCATCTTCCAAGCGCACTCGCCACTTCCTTGCCCATCAAGCCTCCTCCTATTATCCCAACGTTAATGGTTTTCATTTCCTAGTTCGACTTTAATAAGCCTCTCACCTCATCCGGCGTGGCATCATTGTGAACAATTGCCATTAGGGCTCTGGTCATTCCACCAGGATTGGCATGTTGTACCACATTTCTACCGTAGACAATGCCTTTCGCTCCTTGCTTCATCAGTCGATAAGTTCTATCCAATATCTCCTCGTCACTGGCACGGCCTCCACCTCTTACCAGTACAGGAATATCGCCAGCCACTTCTATTACTTTATGGTATTCCTCCACATCATCTGTTGGATCAGCTTTTATTAGGTCCGCACCCAACTCAGCAGCCTGTCTTACCATTGGCGTAATCAGTTTTATATTGCCATCTACCATATAGCCACCCGCTTTGTTATTGGGCTGAAAAACCAATGGCTCTATCATCAAAGGCATGCCATAATAATCACACAAAGGTTTTAGCTTAAGTATATTCTGGATACAATGATCTGTAACTTCTGGCGCTCCAGGTATATTAAAAAGGTTGACTACCACGCAGGCAGCATCCAATCTTACCGCCTGTAAAACCGGATCTTCTATCATTCTACTGTACAATACTTTTTGTAATTCTAAGCCATAAACGTTGGCAACATCCGTTCTTAGAACGAGTGCAGGCTTTCGCTTACCAGGAACAGACTGTAAATGTCGGGCCTGCCCTACTGTCAACTGGATAGCGTCTGGATCAGCATCTATCAAAACTTTGACCGATGCTGAAATATTCTCAATTCCACTCAAAAATGTATATTCACTGAAAAAGCCATGGTCAATGGCCACATCAAAACATTTTCCAGATTTCTCGTTAAAAAGCCTGTTGATTCTACTTAATTTCATGGTATTTTTATTTACTAAGGTTATTTCGTTGATTGAATTAAATTTTAATCCTGTTAATTGTATCGCTAATTTTTATCGGCTTTCCACCCTGCCTTTTGCTTTCATCGGCTGCTTCCATGAAAGCATAAATTTCAATGGTTTCTTCGGGTTCTACTGGTAGTTTACCTGTCAGGAAAAACTCATCTATGGCCCTAACCAACCTTTGATAACCTTCAAATTTCCCTATTGAATTAATTCCGTCTGTACCAAAAACGGTCCCTCCGAAACCAACTTTCCCCTCTCTGATCCCTCTGAAATAACCCAACTTATCGCCAGGCCATTTGCCAACAACCAGGTCAGTTCCATTGGTTGAAGTCCTTGAGACCGTTTGACAACCTGTCCCCATCACACTAAAGAGAGATTCTATCCCATGAATGCCATCCCAGAACAAATCGACATGGGCTTTTTGAAGGGGTGCAGGACCGTAAGTCTGAGCTCCCAATAATTCCCCCACATATTCCCCTGCTCTAATCGAAGTGTTTTGGCTTCCATAACGAAGAGCCGAAGAGCTAAATACTTTGACGCCGTAATGATTGGCTTCGTGAAAAATCTTCATCACATTTTCCAAATTCTCGGCCAATGGTTTGTCGATATAAACCGGTTTCCCTGCTTTTAACACGGGCAAGACCTGCTCTAAATGCGGTCTCCCGTCGTTGGTCAATAGCATTACAGCATCTGACTTTTCAATGACTTCCTCAATTGAATTAACGGTGGACACTCCATGCTTACCAATCCTCTCAGAAAAGTTTTGCAACCGTTCTTCAGAGAATTCCACATCGGGATTTCCCTTAGGATGGTAAATCGCCACCACTTTACTATGGTATCCATCGACATTAGGAACCACTGTGTTCAGAATCTCAGTAAAGTCTGCACTGTGTACAGATAGGCCAATAATACCTATGCTAATTTTCGGCTTAACCATTGTTTTTTCTTCTCCTGCTTTAGAATGAATGTACTAGGATGAAATAGTCCCACCAATATTAAGGCAACACCCGCATGATGCCTCTCATCACTGGCCCATGCCCAGGGAAAGTGCATACAAATTGGTAATCACCCGGTTTGGTTGGCGCTTTGAAGGTCAATGTTTCGGTAGTTTTTCCATCTAGCAATTTAGAAGCGGCTATTATTTTAGGACTTTCTGGAAGGTAATGCTTGGCAGGACCATCGTCCCCCAAGGCGATGGCCAATGAGGCTATTTCATCCGCTGCGCCTGGTTCCACAATCACAATATTGTGTTCCATAAGGTCTTTATTATCCACAGTCAATTCTATTTGCTGACCAGCATTAACAGAAAATTCTGAAACATCGAAGGCAAGCAACTCAGCAACAATGGTCAACTTGGCAATGGGTTCTTTCTGAAGTTCTAGTTTTCGTTTACCGCTTTCATTTGCCTTCTTGGCAGGGGCCATATTGGCATGGCCTTTCATGTCTTCATGTTTCGTCTCCACTTTAGAAGAATCGGCATCTACCCAGAATTTCTCGTAGAATGTCCTAAACTGCATTCCTGAAATGTCATTTGTAGTTCCCCCACGTCTATGCGAATCCCTATCGCTCCAAAACCAGGCAACTTTCTGCGCCGCTATTCTGGCTTTTTCCTCTGGAGATCTCAATACCGTTTTGAGCAAATCATTGTTTTTGACATTGTGCTGCTGGTGAAGCCATAAAATCTCTAACATAGGAAGGGCATCTTCCTTGCTTTGCGGATCTAGTGTTTTCGCATAGTTCTGCGCTTTTTCTATCACTTCCTTGGTTTCTCTTCCACTCAATTCGACCCTGACGGAATGCCTAATTCCATCCACTGGACTTCTAAACAATTCCAATAGCTTTTCTACCGGTTCTCCGTAAATGGCCACTGGCTCCTGAAGTGGTCTGTTTTTTGCAGACATTCTGTAAATCCTTCCATGCGCCTGATCTCGGTTTATGTCCCTTAAGTTATAAGGCGAATGGGTAATGATGGCATTGTGCCAATCTCCAAAATACAAGGCACCGTCTTTTCCTATTACCCCGTCTGAAGGACGAAAGTTTGGATCACCTGTGTACCCTTCAGGAACAACCCTAGGCTGGGCTTCAGAAGAAGGACGGAATGTTGGATCATTTCCAGTAAAAACCAAATCCCCTGCTTCCACACCCTCTACTACTCCATGTTCTTTGTACTCCAACTGGTACCTTTTTATCCCTTGAAATCCTATCACATTATAAATCAGAAAATTGTTTTCGTATTTATCAGGAAAATGCTGGCTTGATAAAATTTGATTGGAGGTAATAGGTCGAATGGTTTGTTTGAACAATGGCCTTTTGTCAAATTCATTGGTGTCTGTCGTGGAAGTAACCGTTCTTTTATAATAAACCTGGAAAGCTTTCCCTGTCGTACCATCTGTTATTAGCGGATTGCCCCATCTATCGATACTGATACCATGCGCATTGGGCGTATTTTCCACCATAAATGAGAAATCAGATGTCCTTGGATTGAAACGATAAAGGCCCGGTGATCCTGATTCTTCACTTTTTCGGTAAGGCGTTTCTATATTTTCAAGAATGAAAATCCCTCTTTGGTAATAGATATTGCCATCAGGAGAGTAGATAAGGTTGTTTGCCGTATGATGGGAATCATCCGATCCCAAGCCTCCAAAAAGGCGTTCTTTAAAATCGGCTACACCATCCCCATCTGTATCTTTAAGAAACCACACATCAGGGGCTGATATTACGATCACCCCTCCATTCCAGAACTCAAAACCTGTAGGATGTGGCACATAGGCAAAAGTGGTCACTTTATCTGCTTTGCCATCACCATCCTCATCACTTAGATAGGCCAATCTGTCACTCATCTCTCTTCCTGGCTCCCATTTTGGATAAGTAGACCAGGAAGCTACCCAGATGTTTCCCTTTGTATCCACCTGCAAAGCAACAGGGTTAATGATTTCCGGAAACTCATCCTCTGCAGCAAACAGATTAATTTCCAGGTCATCAGGCACCGTCATTCTATCAATGGCTTCCTCCGGATCTATATAGGTTAAATCTCTAACAATATGGGTCCCTACCATTAGTGGGTCAGGCATATTGCTGTCATCAATTTCGATATCATCCCCATTCGCTCTGGCCCAGATTTTCTTATCCCTATTGGCTGTCATTACATCCAGCATCTCTAATTCCCTCTGAAGGGTTTTATAATTGCCATCTTGAATGGATCGCGTTCCCCACACATCATTGCCACTAATGGCTCGGTACTTGTGAAACCAATAGAGATTTTTATCCTTAACGGTGGATCTTATAGCATCTAAAGCCACCTGGTCATTACTTACACTACCTCCCATGAGGGTTTCAGCAATGTATTTGCCCACTTCCTGATTGCCTTTTTCATTTAAATGAATGCCATTTATGGTCAAAGGTTCTTCAATGGATTGGTACATTTGCTGCGTTGCATTAAACAGATCAACGAAGACAACCCCTTTCTCTTGGGCGACTTCTGCCATTGCCTGGGTATAAGCCTGCAAGCGGGGATTATTTTCGGAGCCATCAGGAAGGTTAGGTGAACCTAAATTTTCATGCGCAATAGGAGAAAACAACACCACTTTGGGTACATTCACAGAATCATATTTCTGCGTACGCAAATGATCGATCCAAAGGGAAAGTTGTTTTTTAAACGTCTCTGGTTGGTTGTCAAAAGATTCATTGTACCCGAAAAATGAGAAAATTACATTGGCTTTAACCTTTGACAAATGGCTATCGCTGTCCCCAAAACCTTCATGGGCTCTCGGCCTATAATGCACCTGATCCCCTGAATAACCCAGATTTCTGAAAACCAGTTTTTTGCCTGGGCTAGCAGCTTGGAGGTACGTTTCCATCCATCCGTCATGTTGGAATCGCTCAGCCAATGAATTCCCAACAATGGCAATTCTATCCCCTTCACTGAAAGAATAATCAGACTCGCTGGAACAGGCCCCTAAATAAATCAGGCTGACCAGAAGGATAAAGGATCGGGCCACCCTTATGGGGTTTTTCGAATTTGTCAATAATCTCATTTAGAATTTAATTTAGATAAATGTTAATTTTCCTACCTATTTCGGGTTTAAGCCTTCTTAATGCATTTCTACAGAGCAGGTACCTAAGCCTGGTGCATAGAAGTTAAACTGTACATTGGGATGATCTGCCAAAACCGACATAGGCACAGAAGTATCTGGAATATTATTGGATATCATGTAGGTGGTCAGCCTCTGACCAAAGGGATTGTCGTGGGCGCCGGCATGCCATATAGAAACCTGATCCGTTTCCCAGGTTTCTTTAGGCCCTACTGTCACAGCTTGCGTTGGTATCAAAGGAACATTTCCACCACAGTGCAACCTGGAGTTTTGTTGAATGGTGATAGGGTGCAAATCCAAAACCCTGGTAGGAAGTTTTTTGTATTCCTCCACCGTCTGTGGATTGTCTTTATAGGCTCCTTCTCGTTTTGGTGGCTCATTAAAGGCCCAATGCTTGACATCGCCCTGCCCTCCTTGCATGATTAAACATCTGGCGTGTTTCCAGCTTTCTATAAACTTGGCAGTATCGGCCTGCGGGAAATGTATGTTCTCCTCTGGCATGGCCAATTTCTTGTCAATCCTGCTGTAACAAAGGTCATTAAATGCCTTTTTAAAGGATAAGGAATGATTGGCAGAAACCTCCTTGCCATCGACCACCCATTCGTCCATGGACCAAAAATGAGCATGCTTGAGAGAGATTTGCAATTCATTGACCAATCTGGCCACTAGTGGCAATTGTTCTGTTGGACCAATAGGACCACAAATCCCTACCGGATTATCTGCTGTTGCCTTTTTCCAGGTAGTAATGTATTCCAATGCTTCGGCAAGGTAAAATTCTTCAATGGTATCATAAAAGACTACTTTAAAACCAGGCCTGGATAACTTTATCATATCTGCCGGAGTCATGCTGGCTATTTGGTCGGTAATCTTGCTACCTAAATCCAAGGTGGTATAATCCCACCAATCAGGAGCTATTGAACTTATCTTTCTCATATCTTTATTCGTTATTTTAACTTTTAATCTTTAGCTCCAATGCTTTCTTTGCATAAGGAATACACTTCTCCTAACCCTTTAAGTGGATCAAATTCAGACTCTGAAAATCCAAAGTGAACTCTTTTTCTCCACCCTTCTGCATGTTCAAAGCATTCGGACATTGCCCCAACCTTTATCGAGAAATCCTCCATGGCAGCAATGTAGGAGTCCATTTTCTGGCTGTCTTCCAACCAGTTTTTCTGACTTTTATGGGCATTTAAAGCCTCTCTTTTTAGGGGTTGGACGGATGCTGTATCGATAAATACCCCTGGCCATACTTTTTGCCCCAGGGGATCAAGAAGACCATGCGGGAGTGCGTGATATATTGCACAATTGTAATTGGAAACTGCTGGAAAGGCTGCCTTAAAATTAGGCACTCCCCTCACAAAGGCTGCTGTTACTGCCAAACGGCAAGCATTCATGTGGTCCTCCATATAATCGGAAGGTGAATGCGTGAGAATGACACTTGGCTTTACTTTTCGAATAATTCCTGCCAAAGCCTTCAGTGCTTTAGCCTCATAGAAAATTTCAAAATCATCACAAATAGGAGGGTGAAATTCCGCACCCAGAATATTGGCGGAATTTTGCGCCTCAAGCAATCTTATCTTGGCGGTAGTGTCAGCATCCATTTCAGTACTTCCACAGTCTCCTGAAGATAAATTCATATAATGAATTTCATATCCAGCATTTTTTAACAATACCAATGTCCCAGCCATCAAAAACTCAATATCATCAGGATGCGCTGCAATTGCCATAGCTATTTTATCCATCAATTATAGCTTTACACTTTTCCCTGTTGCAGCAGATTTGTCAGCAGCAAAAATGACTTCATGTGTTTTCATGGCCTCTTTCAATCCAGTTAAAGGCATGTCTGTTCCGTTATTTATGGATTGGAAAAAGGAATCAAACTGCAATTGGTAAGGATGGTCAGCAACATCCCCGGAGTCCAACATTTTCATGGACAATTCACTCCATCTCGTTTTATCAGATTTTAGTTTATTGGAATGAAATTTATTGTCCAAAATTGACCCTTCACTTCCAAACAAATGGGTATGAAAATAGTAAGGTTGCAAACAATCCACACTTGCTGCACACTTGGCTATTTTTCCACTTTTGAATTTTAGAATGGTTACACTGGTAGTCGTGTATTCATAAGGCTTGAAAATCTCGCTTTTGGTCTTGGTATCATAACTGGTAACCTCTTCAACATCAGAACCCATAAACATTAATAGTGAATCCAAAGCATGGCATCCCGCTGTTAGCAAAGAGCTTCCTCCACCAGTTTTCTTCGCATTCCACTCAAATTGTCCATACCAAGGGCCGATACCATGCAGGTAATCAATTTCACCATAATGGATGTCTCCGATCAATCCCTGATCTACTACTTCTTTTGTGGAAATAAACTGGTTGGACCACCTGCATTCAAAGCAAATACAAAACTTAACATTTGCCTCTTTTACAGCTTTTTCTATCTCTTGACAATCCGCCCATGACAAAGCCATAGGCTTTTCCAAAATGATATGTTTACCTGCCTTTGCTGCGGCCAATGCATGTTCAGTATGTTGATAAGTATAGCTACATATGGAAACAGCATCAATGCTTTTGTCCTTTAGCATTTCATCAAGGTCTGTGTAAGATTTGATGTCTGTCCCCCAGGTTTTGCTTAATTCGGCATCGTCATGTTTTCTGGATGAAAAAATAGCCGAAACCTGAGCAAATTCACCTGCGTTAATCGCATTAATGTGTGCTGTAGCTACCCAACCGTATCCAATAATTCCAACATTCAATTTTTTCATAATTATCTCTTTATTAAATAGTTAATAGTAATTGATTATTTTAAAGCCTTTTTTAATACTTTGTCCAGGGATATTTTTTTCCCCCCTTTGTTTTTACTTTCCTGAGCCGCTTCCATAAAAGCATAGATTTCAAAGGTTTCTTCAGCTGACACCGGAGCTTTATTTTGAAGGAAAAATTCAACTACTTTGACAACCAGGGACCGATACCCTTTAAAGGATCCGAGGTCCACGATTTCATTTTCCTTGAATACCGTACCTCCAAAATCACGTTTTCCTTCTCTGATGCCCCTGAAGACACCTACCCTGCCATCCTTCCAATGTCCGATAACCAGGTCTTCGGCTTCTGAATGTTGCACTTGCTGCACTTCCACACAGCCTGGCCCCATTACTGTAAATAGGTATTCAATGCCATGAATCCCATACCAAAACAAGTCTGTATGGCTCTTTTCCAAAGCAGCAGGGCTAAAAGTATGGGCACTTATTACTTCTGAAGGATTGATGTTTTGAGCACTTTCCATGTACCTTAAGGCTGAAGAGGAAAAAATCGGCACTCCGTATTTCTCTGCCTCTTTGTAGATGTCCACCACTCCTTGCAAATCCTCAGCAACAGGCTTGTCTACAAACACAGGTTTTCCTGCTTTCAGCGCTGGGAGAACTTCCTTCATATGGGGTCTGCCGTCATTGGTCTCTATCATCACCACGTCCACCATCTCAATCAAATGCTCCATGGATTCAACCATGGTAACCCCCATCTCCTCCACATCTTTTTGATAACTGCTAAGTTGTTCTGGCGTAAAATCAACATCGGGGTTTCCAGGTGGATGGTACAATGCCACCATCTTGCAACCAAAAAGGTCTTTCTTTTTATTTGGGTCGTTTAGTATTTTTGAAAATGCCGCACTATGGACTGATAAGCCTACCAGACCTACCTTTAGGTCTTCCTTTGGAAGGTTTTTGGCTATAGAAAATAAGGGCTGCCCCAAAAGACTTAACCCAACTCCCCCAAAGGACAGTTTTTTAACAAAATTCCTGCGTACTATTTTATTTTCGACCATTTACTCTATAGATTATATATTACTTCTTTCAGTTCCTGTCTTTAAAAGCACCCCATTGGGAGACGATAAAACCTGTTCCATCCTATTGGCAACAGATCTAATGCCCGTCTCCCGCTTGCTAGTGGTTTGTTACTGGTATTCAGTACACAGAGAATTAATAACCTGGATTTTGCTCCAATGCCGAATTGATATCAATTTCTGATAAAGGGATTGGAATTAATTCCATGTCTTCTGTTATGCTTCCTGTTTTATCAATTACTTTATAGTGACCGCTCTCTCAGCTTCAGCATTTCCGAGATCGCCGGTTCAATCCTCACATCTATATTATAATTTTATTTTATGAATAAAATACAATATCTATTATAGATAAAATTACTCTATTACCAAATTTAATTATTCCATTCTCGAGAATCCTATACTTTTTCCTAGATCTAAGATACTATCTTATAGATTAGCTAAATTTTAATGTATTAGACATTAAATAAGTCATAAACTATTCATTGAAGTAGTTTTATAATTATTAGACCATTATATATCCCTTTAAGCATAAAAAGGAATTAGAATTAGGCGTACCTGTCCCAACCCCCAGAAGGAACACCTATAATCTAAAGAAAATCAGAAGGTTAAATAAAAATAGTCTCGGAATGCAAAATTCACCTCATCAAAACTGGAACTGGATTGGCCATTTTACCAGGACTTCGTTGATTGACTCCAGGTTGGCCATTATTGCCCAAATCATTTTTTGCAATTTCTGCCAGTTCGGAAAGCCTCTTTACAATTTCCGGCTTTTCTGCGGCCATATTGTGGGAGGAGGAAATGTCATTGACGACATTGAATAAAAGTGGCTGGTTGTCCTCTCCAGGTTTAAAATAGGGATGGACCACAAACTCTTTTAGGGGTAAAAATAATTTCCATTGCCCTGCCCTTATGGCTTGAAGTTGATCCATATAGTAATAGTAAAAAACATCATAAGGCGTTTCGGCACCTTTGTCTCCCAAAATCAAGGGGAGAATATTTTTTCCATCAATTATCCGATCATGAGGAACCTTTGCTCCTGAAAGCTGGGCAAAGGTTGGGAGAAAATCCATTGTAGTGGCCATTTCCTCACTAACTGTCCCAGCAGGAACAGTACCCGGCCACCAAAAAATAGTAGGCACTCTAAAGGCTCCCTCGGCCGTTGTGTAACCTCGACCTGTTAAAGGAAGGTTCGTCCCCCTAACTGTGCTCGTTGGATCATCGGTCATAGGGGCACCATTGTCTGATGTAAAAACGACCACCGTATTCTTTTCTATTCCCAGCTCCTCCAACTTATCCATTATTTGCCCAACTGACCAATCCAATTCCTCCACACTGTCTCCCCATGGTCCACCTTTACTTTTACCCTTGAAAGCCTCACTTGCAAAAGGCTCAGTAGTGCTTCCCGGCATGGCATGTGGCAGGTAAAGGAAAAATGGTTCGTTTGGTTTTGGGTAATAAATTCCAAAGCCTTTTCAGTGAAATCTTTGGTCAACAAATTTCTATCAACCCCTGCCCGAACAACTTTCGTGTTTTCCATCACAGGTAAAGGCGGCCAATTGGATCCATTAAACTTTGTACCAATGCGCAAACCCACCTCCTGCGTCATGTCATCACTATAAGGTATACCATAAAAATAATCGAAGCCCTGATTGTTTGGTAAAAATTCTGGCTGGTCTCCTAAATGCCATTTTCCAATAAGCCCTGTTATGTAACCAACACCTTTCAATACTTCTGCTATTGTAACTTCTTCAGGATTTAACCCATAAGGTGAAATGGGACGCAAAACCAGGCCATCTCTAGGGTTCACATGCATGCCTACTCGCTGAGAATAACAGCCAGTCATAATGGATGCTCTGGAAGGCGTACAAACGCCTGCTGTAACTAGAAAATGGGTGAATTTCCGACCTTCTTGGGCCATTCGGTTTAATGCGGGGGTGCGGATCACTTTCGAGCCAAAGGGTTCAATGTCGCCATAACCCAAATTATCACAGAATATAATTATAAAGTTAGGGCGCTTATCTGAAGGTGCTATCTGTTCTTGATCCATGGGAGTATTCCCCACCTCTTCTTTTAACACTTTGGCATTCAGATTGGCGTTGCCTATGAACAGAAAGAAAATACAAGCATATAAAATGGAAAGATTCAACCTTTTATTTCTGTTTGGTGAAAAAATTAAGCTCTCCATATTATTAAGAATTAAATAAGTCGAAATATTAATGTTCTGAATGATAAAAATATGGGTTTTAAAATTAAAGCTCCTATTATATCTTCTACATTGCTAATACTATTTCATAATAACCCTTCCAAAATCATGTTTCACCATTTAATATTTCTTCAAACAATATCTGGGAATAATAATGAATAACAGATTTGCATTCTCCATTTAAACCCTAACCCCAGAATCTTCAGTTTGATGGGCTTTAATGTCATTTACTTAAAATTATTAGATTTGAAGGACAGCATCATAAAGCACTTGCAGGCATGTAGGAATAAAGGATTTTTTTGTATTTTAACATCAGTTAAGCTTTGTGTGTCTATACCTTAACTAAACACAAGCGAGTTTTTGAACCACCAAAAGAAAAAATATAAGTTAACAATATCGCATTTTTTTATGCGCTATCATGACACTTTAACCCATAATAATGAAGACAAAATCCCTAGCAACCGAATGGCCTGTCCTAGATTTTGCAGCAATGCAAGGCACCATTGAAACCATCCACCAATGGATTCAGATAATTGGTAAGATCCGTTTAAAAACAATGCCTTGGCAAAACCACTCATGGCACACGACTTTATACCTTTCTCCAGTGGGGTATTCCACTCAGGCCATATGTTTTGGAGGTGGCATTTTTGAAATAGAGTTAGATTTTGTCCACCACCAATTGCACATCAAATCTTCAAATGCAGCAACACAACACATTGCGCTAAAAACAATGAGTGTAGCCGACTTTTACAAAGAACTTTTTGAAAAATTAGCAGCTTCAGGCATTGACATAAAAATTCATGGCCGTCCAAACGAAATGGAACCGGCCATCCCTTTTGCCAGCAATACTGCCATCAGTACATACGATCCTGAAGCTGCCAACCTACTTTGGAAAGCTATGCTCAAGTCAAATGGAGTGTTCAATAAATTTCGAAGTGGGTTTATCGGTAAATCCAGCCCGGTACACCTATTCTGGGGTGCCTTTGATTTGGCTGTAACCCGCTTTTCTGGAAGACCTGCACCTTTGCACCAGGGAGGAATGCCAAATATGCCGTTAGATGTCATGCAGGAAGCCTATTCCCATGAGGTAAGTAGTGCGGGATTTTGGCCTGGATCCACAGATTCGCCCATGGCCGTTTATTATGCCTATGCCTATCCTGGAAATGAAGCCTATGCAAAACAAAAAGTTTTACCGGAACAGGCATTTTACAGTCCTGAAATGGGTGAGTTTTTTCTTAAATATGAAGACGTTCAATCCTCTTCAGATCCAGAAAGAACGCTAATGGATTTTCTACAAACCACCTACGAGGCAGCAGCCAATACCTCAAACTGGGAACGAAAGGCATTGGAAAAGTAAAGAGCGAATATTTAAATAGCTACGTGGTTTGGTAGGAACACTTATCTGTAAACTTTTTTATCTCAATTATTCACCACCGGTGTCTGAGCCTGTCGAAGCCAGCGGTATCGAAGTCGGGTGAATGAGCGGAGCCGAAGTCAACCTGAGGCCTCAACAATTAGACCCCCTATCTATATGGAAAGGTAGATTATTAAAAGAACCTTCTTAACTCTAAATTTTGGCTAAAGCCAGGTTCTATTATGCTATCCTGTAAATGGGCTAAAGCCCATTCCTATTGAGTCGTATTTTTTAAACAATGGGTTCGGGTGGAATTCAGAAATTGAAATAATGAAACCATTTTTTCAATAGCCCTCAGCTTCAGCTGGGGGATGTCGGTAATTTACTTTTTTATAGGGCTTTAGCCCAATCATTTACACGAGATGTTCTCCTTCAATCTAGGCTACAATAGCAGCCTTGACCCTATTTAACGAAAGTTGAAAACTTTCGGAATTTTAGGTCTAAGTTACGCTTCGCTAAACTTAGACCAGATACGAGTACTTCTCAGCAATCCCTTTAAACCTTCACATACCATCGGTTTTTATCCATCCACCAACCTATCAGCCATATGATCAGCATAAAGGATATGGAGAACAATAAACTTGCCCAACCTTCTGGAAACACTGGTTCAAATAGGGTTTTATAGGCCAGGTTACGGATGGATTGGCCTTCGATTTTTATCATCCCCAATATTCTTACCAATACGCCCGACATTATGTACAATGCCAAGGGGTTTTTGCCAAAGACTTCAAAGAAATAAGCCCAGCCTTTGATTGACCGCACTTCTAATAAAAACATTAGTACGGCTAAGGTAAGGGTGGAATAACCTACCGTTACGAGAGTAAAGGAACTGGTCCAGATCTTTTTATTGATTGGAAAGCCATAATCCCAGAGGTAACCTGCAACAAGTAAAACCATTGCAAACATGGCCAACCAAAGTACTGCCTCTATATTCCCTCCTCTTTTCTGAACCTGCAAACCTACCCAATAGCCTAATAATACATTGACCATGGCAGGAAAGGTGCTTAACAAGCCTTCTGGATCAAAGGCAACCCCATCCATCATGTAGAGGTTGTCAGGAGAAAACAGCCACAAATCCAGTCGGCCACTCGCATTGCCTTCCAGTGAAAAAGGATCCATGCCGGGAATGCCAAGAAAAAGCATGACTAGCCAATACAGGATCAACACTACCCCACTCGTAATAAGAATTTTTTTCGGACTTAGAAAATAGATCAAGGTCGCAGCAAGTCCATAACACAACGCTATTCTTTGCAATACGCCAAGGATTCTGATACTGGTGAAATCATAAAGCACAAAGCCGCTATCGTTAATTCTAAAGTAAGGGAAGGCGGTTAGCAACAAGCCAATAAGAAAAATCAAGGCTGTTCTTTTAAACACTTTGCCAAAATACTCCTTACTCCCCTTCAATTTAAATTTACCAAGACTAAAGCTCATGGCATTACCTACCACAAACAAAAAGGAGGGAAAAACCAAATCTGTAAGGGTTAAACCATGCCAGGAGGCGTGAGTTAAAGGGCCAAAACTAGTACTTCCATCCCCTGGAGTATTGACGATCACCATCAATGCCAATGTCAAGCCTCGTAAAACATCCAAAGATTGATACCTTTTTGATGAAGTAGCGTTTTCCAATGTATTTGTCATATTATTACTTTGTTGAAACCTTATCTATTGTGTCAAACATCTGGACGAAAGTCACCCAAGGCTGGAATTGTTCCTCGTTTGATTTATTGTTTGAAGCCATGTAATTCTCCAGTCCGTCCATAAACCCATCAGCACTGGACCAAACGGTTAATATCACTCCTTGAAACCGATTTTTCATTGCTTCAGTTTGGAATTCCCTCCACCTAAACATGTCCTTGACTTGCTGGACACCCACCTCAGGAGTCTTCCATGCACAACTGATCACATCGAAACCTTTCATGGCAAACATTACCGGCGTTTGATCCGGCCTCTCGTAATGCCAATCACAAATCACCACATCTTTTGGAATCATGTCAATGGCTCTATGGGTGTTGTTCATGCTTGCTTCCCACATTCCTATGCCTGTGGTTTTACCATCTATCAACCTATCCCCCCAAATCCAAAGCTTTTTTCCTTGGGCATGGAGGTGGTTTCTAATATTGCTC
This sequence comes from Cyclobacterium qasimii M12-11B, assembly GCF_000427295.1. Classification (GTDB taxonomy): domain Bacteria; phylum Bacteroidota; class Bacteroidia; order Cytophagales; family Cyclobacteriaceae; genus Cyclobacterium; species Cyclobacterium qasimii. The sequence continues at coordinate 18,435 of NZ_ATNM01000110.1, forward strand.
ACCTCTCCCGCAAATAGCTCGGCTGCATCTCTACCATTGCATCTGGGGCATTTATCATCTGCAATGTAAAACACCTCATCCAATCCTGCATGAAAGGCATCTGTTTCGAATACATCCACTATTTCATCCACCAAGTCAAAGACTATGTCATGCACTCCAGGATGTAAAGGGCAATAGCTTTTACAATACAAGCCCTCTTCATTTGGCCATTTGTAATCGGCAGGTATTGCTACATGAGGAGTCTCGTCAAATTCAGGATAAACCTCTAATAAATTCCCAAGTGACCCAGCCCAGGATTGATGTCCTAAAAGGTTGATCTGTGGCACCAATTGAATCTCATGCTTCTTGGCTACGGCCACCATTTTCTTGACATCTCCTTCGGACAATGTCACTTTATTCCTAAGCTCCGGATGGCTTTTAAAGGCATAATTATAATCTACCCTTAGGATCAACACATTGACACCTCTAGGTGCCAATACTTTCTCCATAAATGTAACAAAGCGATCGACATCAGCTTTTTGAGGGGCTGCTATGGCAAATCCCCTTACCGGTAAATCTCCCTTTTCAATTTCCTGAGGAAATGCCGATTGAAACAAAAAAAACATGCCTAATAGCAATACGATTCTCTTGAATATTCTCATGATTTTGCCATTTGCTAAGGATCAAATTTTCAAGCGGAAACCTTTTTTCTCCATCCAGCCAGTAATTTGAACAATAATTATAGCATAAATTAATGACTTATCAATTTCTATCCAGCCAAATCTCAGAAATTCAGGCCGTATTATTCCACTAAATATCAAGACAGCACAATGAAAATAAGGCTAGTATAAATAAAAAGGCTGGGAAAATCACATCGGATAATCCCAGCCCATCTATGTTTGCCGGCATATGTAAAAGCCATTTAGGGACCGCTGTTAGGGCCCACAAGTCATTTAAAAAATCATGAGAAGCATGGTCACAGCCCTAATAACACCCTTAACATTGTCTCGGGGCTTTTTTTAATTAAATGACAATACTATTTGTTCTATTTTCTTGAGAAGTCGTCCTGAACACGGACAATATCTTCTTCATCTGAAGGCTTGGTAGGATCGGTGTGCATCCATATTTCCGCAACTACTCCCCAATTACCCATTCCAACGAGGCGATGTCGCTCCCCTTGTTTCAACCTTTGAACCTCTCCTATCTTCATCTCTTTCAATTCGCCTTCAGTATCATCCTCGCTGGTGATTAGCCCACCTTCACCTGCTACCAATTTCCAAATTTCAGCCCTCCTGTGGTGGTATTGCCATGACAATCTTTTGTCTGGGCCAACCAATAATATTTTAGGGCTCAATTTATTTTTTAACTGCTCCGGAGACAAGTCGACTTCGGGGAAAAACTTTTCCCGAAATTCACTTATTTGATCTTCATTGATAACGAAAAAACCTCCCCATGGTCGGCTTTCATCCTTATTTACAATTTGCAATCCGCTGGCGGCCAACCACTCATCAACCGTTTTAAAAATAGCTGTCTTGGATAATTCTTTCTCTATTTTCATTCTATTCTATAAATTAAACAAAGTATTAAAACTTCCTTATTCTAAAAACTCCCAAAAGATAATAAATAATTTTTCAGTTTCCTTCAAATAAACTTGCCGCACCTATCATCGCAGCCTTTTCACCCAACTTGCTTATAAAAATTTCCGGGTTTGATGAATGGGCAAGCAACACCCTCTTTACTTCCGGCAAAAACAAATCAGCCGCTTTCACCATATTGCCACCTATTACAACTTTATCAATGGCCTTTCCTTCCATTTGCATCAGCATTAGCTCAGCCAGGTTTTGGCCAAACTCCTTCAATACGTTCAAAGTTGCTGGTCTCAAATCGGGATAGGAAAGTAATGTTTTCAAACCATCTACCTCAAGGCCATGTTTTGCTTTGGCCCATTTCACGAAAAAAGAGGTGCTGATCAAATCTTCTGCAATGCCGCCTTTAAAAGGAACCGACCAAAAGGCTCCATCTTCTGCCATTTCTCCAAATTTATAAGACCCTCCCAAGCCAGTACCTAAAGTAACGCCCATCAACCTTTCGGTCTTAGGCCAGCCTGCTACAAAAGCCTCCCCTTGTAAAAAAGCAGCGGCATCATTGATGAATTTAATATTACCGACTGGTAGATTGAGAAGAGGCGAAAGTTCTTCCTTAAGATTGAGTTCATAAAGAGAACGGTATTTGCCTTGGTCAAGAATCAAGGAAATGCCTTCCTCATAGTTAAACGGAGCTGGCATGGCAATCCCCAAGCAGGTATCTTCAGTAACTCCCAAAGATAAAATACATTCCGTCCAGGCATTCAGAATCTCCTCCTTCGAACCATGAGAATCTACAGGAAACCTTGAAACCTTTTCATCAAGAATACTTAGGCTTTGGTTGTCCAGAAGCCCTGCACTAATATGGGATCCTCCGATGTCTACACCAACAATCTGTTTCATTTTAATCTTATTTCTTTTATCTAATGACTTCTTTGAAGCCTTCTTTTTTATGAAATGCTGCAAATTCAAAATCATTGACCGCTCTTTCTCTTAAGAAGTCATTTCTTGTAATCGCTTTTTTGAGGTTTTCATAAAGCTTCCCTTCTTCTCCATTTCTTGCCGCTATAAGCGCCAAACCATAAAAAGGAAAGCCATTCCCCATATTTTGTATGGCACTTTCTTCGAATTGAATTGTCGCATTGTAATGATCACCTGACAAAACATTGGCCAGCCCCTGATTAAAGAGGTTCGTTGGATTTTGTGCTGCTTTATTTAAATGGATTACCGCTAATCGATAATCCCCATTGAATATCGACACAGCACCCAAAGCCGCTTGGTGAATCTTTATAAGTTCATCCGAGTTGGTAAGGGAATTTGCTCTATAAAAGCTAGTGTAGGCACTAAATTTATCCTCCCACAACCAAAAAACAATCCCTAAATTATGTGCTGCATACGGATTTTCAAAAACCCCATTAGACCTATTAAAAGCGAAGAGGGCATTTTCCAGCAACTGGTTTCTATCTTTATTATTCTGAGTTCTATTGGCTCTGTTGGTGAAAACTACCCCTAGGTTATTGTAGGAATAAGCACTGGGATAGACTTCTACCATTGCCCTCAAAAGCTCCTCTTTTTCGGACCAGCCAGGCTCCATATTTAATGCTCGTATATAATCTTTCTCAGATAAAGTATCTGCAGGAACGGTACCTGAGCGAATACTTCTTGCCAATATAGAAAGCTGAAGATTAGACACCTCATCAAATCCCCCCATAGATTGGGCATTTGTGCGCTCGAAACGTTTTAAAACATCTCGATCCACTTGCGCATAATGAGCAAGCGCTTTCATTTTATTCTTTTTATAGGTCCCGTCCCCAGGCCCCTCAATTATGGCTAAAAATGGTGCTTTTGCAGTAAAGGGAATGCCACTGTAAGCAGTGAATATTTTCGCCAAATCCTCCCAACTATTCTCATAAAGCATCCCCAGGGTTTCTGGCTCGCTTGGTTCTGCCCATAAGCCTAATACCGGATATTGCTCCTGCCCCCTGTATTGCCCAATTTGAGAAAGGGAAGCAGTTGTAATGATACCCTGGGAAATTAGCACTTCATCCGTTTCCTGCTGAGAAACAGATTGATTGTTCAAGATCGCTCCTCGAGCAACCAAGGAACCTTTTTCCATGCCGGCTACAAATGGCATAGTGAAACTTTCTTTCAGTTTTACTCCCGAATAAACATCCAACGTATCTCCTTTAACCTGCATCTTTTTATCAAAAGTATACGTCTCATTACCATATTTAAAATAGGGAGACAAAACGTACGTCTCATTCTTCAAAAGCATTGCATTAGGCAAAGCAACAATCAAACTAAACCTTACTGAGTCCCCAAGTCGCTCGAGTGCATTTGGTTCCAAATAAATTTTTTGGTTATCCGCTTTTTTTTTAACTTGTACTACGTTACATGAATAGCTTGCTATAGTAGTACTTAGAACAAAAAAAGCAATAATTTTTTTCACCACATTCATAGGTTAACCAATTTATTATCAATAAGTTGTTGTATGTTTGAATTTTAGAACATTAAAAATTGTCGTAACGATGGAAAATATAAAATTATTCTTCCAAGAAAGAGCTTTCGGTGTTTGCTCAAAATTAGGGGAAAAAACTTCATTTCCCTATTGATAGCATTCGATTGTTTTTTATATACAGTTCATTTATCACATTGGGCTCCCCCATCATTGTTTATGTAAGTCTTGGGATGCTTATGAAAATAAGGACTTATTTGAGACGGAAGAATAACCCAGTATTATTCGATTAATTTAACTCGGAATATTTTTTCTTTCCTTTCAAATAATAAGACAGTATTATGGAATAAATTGGACTCGTTTTGGCTGATTTAAAACCTTTTACTTTTTTAAACTTACGATAACGCAATGCCTCTCTCTTAGAAAGGAAGTCTGCATAGGCGCTAACTACAGCCCAACTGTGCGAAAAGCCCTTGGTAAACAACAAATGCATCATTGCTCCAAAATCCATTACCAACCTCACACAGAAGACTTTAATAAAACTATTAAATTCCAGATTGCTTTTCAGCATGTAAAGACTATTTCTGAAATTGAGGTATGTTTTAAAGGGGTTGACCTGGTTCAAGGTACCACCACCTAAATGGTAGACACTTGATTCTCCACAATATTGAATTTTATATCCTTCGTTCCTCATTCGCCAACAAAGGTCTATTTCCTCCATGTGTGAAAAATAATAAGGGTTAAATCCACCTAACTGGTGAAAGATTGATGCGTTTACACAAAAACAAGCGCCTGAAGCCCAATCCAAATCAATAGAATCGTTGTATTGGTTATGGTCTTCCTCCAATACGTGAAGCACTCTTCCCCTGCAAAAGGGATATCCCAAATGATCCAAAAAGCCTCCCCCAGCTCCAGCGTAGTCAAAATACCCTTTTTTGACAAGAGAAAGAACCTTGGGTTGACAAGCCGCTACTTCTGGCTTATCAGACAGAAAGGCAACCAAAGTCCGGTCCCAATTGGCGGTGACTTCCACATCAGAGTTAAGCAGTAAGTAATAAGAATACTCACCTTTCAACTCTTCTAAACCAAGATTATACCCTTTACTGTAACCATGATTTTCACTAAGTAAAACCAACCTGATATCAGGGAAATTAGCTCTAAGAAAGGATAGGGAAGCATCATTGCTCCCATTGTCCACGATTACAATATCGAATAGGCTATTGTTGGTCACTTGGGGCAAGTATTGCCGAAGCATGGCTTCCCCATTGTAATTTAAAATAACAATAGCAGCCTCTTTCATTAAACCATATTTCCAAAATCCATACCTGGAATATTGGGCATCATTCCGGCAGTAGCACTACCCATTTTTTCTTTGATCTTGACATCTATGTTTTCAAGGGCCTTATTTGTAGCACCCACTATAAGGTCCTTCATCATATCCTTGTCTTTTTCATTGATAAGACTAGGATCAATTTCAATATCCAACACCCTACGCTCTCCGTTCACAACTACCTTTACCATACCGGCTCCAACTTCTCCTTCTGCACGTAAATGCACCAGTTCAGCTTGAGTGGCTTTGATTTTGGCTTGAGCGTCCTTCACCTTGTTCATTATATTCATCATGTCAAACATATCCTTCGCTGTTATTTGTTTTCATTAATTTAACTTAGTCATGGAATTGGAAATCAAAGCACCAATCATCAGTAAAGAGCTAGCACAATTATCAAACCAACACATCACATTTGACTCATTTTATCGATACCTTTATTCTAACGGTCACTTTATCTTTTCAATAAGCTTTTCCAGTGTCAGACTTTCTTGTTCTCCACTTGTCATGTCTTTCAGACTAATGGTTTTGTTTTTCAACTCGTCCGATCCTAGAACCCCTACAAAAGGGATTCCCTTTTTGCCGGCATAGTTGAATTGTTTTTAATTTTTACCAAGTCAGGATAAATTTCAGCAGCTATCCCTTCTCTTCTTAAAGCAGCTACAATACCCAAACAAGCATCCCTTTCTTCTTCCCCAAAATAGGCCAACATGATTTTGGTCCGCTCAACTTCATCATCAGGGAACATATCTAATTCTTCCAATACGTCATAAAGTCTATCGACACCAAAGGAAAAACCAACACCTGAAACGCCAGGAAGACCAAAAACTCCCGTTAGGTCATCATATCTTCCACCTCCACTAACAGAGCCAATGCCTACACCATTGACTTTCACTTCGAATATGGCTCCTGTATAATAAGACAAGCCTCTGGCCAAAACAGGATCAAACACTACATGGTTTTGGTTTTCACCCAACTTGTTCAAGTTCTCAAATACCTCTTCAAGTTCAGCTATTCCTTTTAAACCTATCTCGCTTTTCGCCAGGTATTTCTTTAAGAACAATAGCCAATCCTCGTTATTATTGTCATTTTGAGCGATTATGGGTGACAGGGTTTCAATTGCACCTTCAGAAAAACCCCTTTCTTGCAATTCGATTTTTACCTTTTCCCAACCGATTTTATCCAATTTATCAATCGCTACGCATAAATCAGACTCTTTGCCAGAAGCGCCAATTACTTCTGCAATTCCTGTAAGGATTTTTCTATTGTTGATCTTAATGTCAAAGTCATTAAGCTTAAAGTCTGAGAAAACCCTTTTAATCATACAAAGAATTTCTGTTTCACAGATAAGGCTGTCTGTGCCCACAACGTCTGCATCGCATTGGTAGAACTCTCTGTACCTCCCCTTCTGGGGGCGATCCGCTCTCCAAACAGGTTGCATTTGAAAACGTTTGAAAGGATAAGTTATTTCGTTTTGGTTCATGACCACGTACCGCGCAAAGGGTACAGTGAGGTCATAACGCAATCCTTTTTCTGAAATTCTTGGAAGCACCTTACTTTCACCGGCGTTAAAAGTATCGGTATCTACTTTCTTTAGAAACTCTCCGCTGTTAAGAACCTTAAACAAGAGTTGGTCTCCCTCATCGCCGTATTTGCCAGTCAAAGTACTTAGATTCTCCATAGTAGGGGTCTCTAACTGCTGGTACCCATATAACTTAAAGGTATCCTGAATGGTATTGAAAATATAATTTCTGCGCGCCATTTCTTTTGGGCCAAAGTCACGCATTCCTTTAGGTATACCTGGTTTTTGTTTGCTCATTCTCTGGAATTTTGCCCAAAGTTAAAAATTAAAAAGTATATGGAGGATATTCCCAGGGCAATTTGAAAGCTAAATTCAACTTCTTTAATTATTTTATGTGATTATTTAATATTTTACTTACCTTTGCCCATCATTTCAAGCGAGAACAATAAAACAAACAATACAATGGCTGTTACTACTTTAAAAAGAAAATTAAGAAGAAAAAGACAGGCACAGAATGCCAGGGTACAAACTATCAAATTATTGAGTGCTCAGCCTGTCCTCAAAAAATGTAGATGTTGAAGAAATTAAAAAAGGATTTACTTCAAGTAAATAAATAATAAAGGAACCCGATTTTAATCGGGTTTTTTTATATCCTCCCTCTTTTTCCTAGCTCTATAACTTTTAGATTTTTGATGGTTTTATCCAAATCAAAAGTCAACATGGTTTTAATTTGATGAAAACCATGATTTCCAACAGCGCCAGGATTCATATACAAGACGTTCAACTCTTTGTCAAGCATCACTTTGCAAATATGTGAATGCCCACAGACAAATAGGTTTGGTTGATGTGATTTTATTTTAGCTTTCACTCCTTTCGCATACCTTGGTGGTGTACCACCGATATGTATCATAAATACTTTCACGCCCCCACTTTCAAAGACAAGCTCTTCGGGAATTTCTCTTTGCAGGTTATGGTCATCAATATTACCATAAACAACCCTAAGCAAAGGCTTCTTTGGTAACAACTCCAGTACCTCAGGGTCTCCTACATCTCCCGCATGCCATATTTCGTCAACCTGCTCTAAAGTCTTGATTGCATTTTCAGGAAGACTACTATGTGTATCACTTATGAGGGCTACTTTCACCATAAAAATAAATGTTTGATCTGTTTCAGCAACAAAACAAATTCAATTGTCCTTGAAAAACAAGAATAGCCACCTAAGGTATTGGATTTAATAGAAATTTGAGCTTTTGATCCAATGATTAATTACCGTTTCAGGAAAAACTAGATCAACATTAATTGGGTTTAGGCAAACCACACACATAAGAAAACGGCTGATTATGAAGCGGTTTCAGCGGAATTCTAAATAGCTACCACTATCTTTGGATTTGAAACTTTGGCTTCAGGTAAAAAGCGCTAGAACAACTTTCAACGCGGCACATGCTCCCATTTTAACACTTAAATTTTCGAATTGAAATTTAAAATCGCAAGAAAACGACCTTAAAAAGATGGCAAACTTGGTAATTGAAAGATTCCTTTCTATTTTTACGAGGATAGAAAATTTTGTATATAAATGAAAGAAATACAATTCAGAGATGCCATTCGGGATGCTATGACCGAAGAAATGAGACGCGATAAAAATGTGTTTCTTATGGGAGAAGAAGTTGCTGAATACAACGGTGCGTACAAAGCTAGCCAGGGAATGCTGGATGAGTTTGGACCGGATCGGGTATATGACACTCCTATTTCGGAACTTGGATTTTCAGGTCTTGGTGTAGGTGCTGCTATGAATGGTCTGAGGCCCATAATAGAGTTTATGACATTTAACTTCTCATTGGTAGCAATGGATCAATTGGTGAATTCAGCAGCTAAAATGCTGGCCATGTCCGGAGGCCAATACAGTGTTCCCATCGTTTTTAGGGGACCAACAGGGAATGCAGGACAATTGGGAGCCACTCACTCTTCAAATTTTGAAAACTGGTTTGCCAACACTCCTGGTTTAAAGGTAGTGATACCGTCAAATCCATATGATGCCAAAGGTTTGCTAAAGGCTTCTATTAGAGATAACAATCCTGTTATTTTCATGGAGTCAGAAGTGATGTATAGCGATAAAGGAGAGGTACCTGAGGGTGAATACTTACTTCCTTTAGGCATTGCAGAAATCAAAAGAAAAGGAGATGATGTAACCATAGTCTCTTTTGGCAAAATGATGAAAGTAGCTTATGAAGCTGCCGATGAATTGGCCAAAGACAACATTCATGCAGAGGTAATTGACCTGAGAACGGTAAAACCAATTGACTACCCTACTATCATCGCATCGGTTAAGAAGACCAATAGATGTGTGATCGTTGAGGAAGCCAATCCAGTTGCAGCCTTATCTGCTGATATTGCTTACAATATTCAAAAACAAGCTTTTGATTATCTTGATGCACCAGTAATTAGGGTAAATTCAATGGATATACCTTTGAGTTATTCTCCAAAGTACATTGAGGTTACTTTACCAAATGTAAAAAGGACAATTGATGCTGTGAAGTCTGTTACTTATAATAAGAAGTAATTAGAATACTCAGTTATACGATAAAATTTAAGCAGTGCCAATGGCACTGCTTTTTTTATTTTACCTAACTTTTATAGCTTCACTTAACTGTCTATGAAGGTGTTGACTGTCAATTTTGTGAATCCGAAAAAGCCCAAGGGGGTGTAATTTTAGTCAAGGGCTTGCCCCCTGTTTAAATAATTGAACGTTAAATGATTATGGCGGTATTGTTGCTTTTATTCTGCTACAATTATGACAAAATCTCAAGCTAAATCAGCTTCAAAACGTTACTTTTAAATGTAGTCAAATCCAGCACTATTTTGTTGGTTTAACAGCAGATTTATACAATTCTTCATATAAAAAAAATGGCTGCAAAATCATTCATTTTGCAGCCATTTTTTATTCCGGTTTCCGGTATATCGTTTTCACTATCACCGTCTTTTCATATTTCCTCCAAGTGCGCCCAAAGCTTTTTGAGCACCACCCATTTTATTCATCTGCTTCATCATTTTCCTCATATCAGAAAACTGCTTCATAAGGTTATTGACTTCTTGTATGGTTCTTCCACTACCATTTGCAATTCTTTTCCTTCTGCTACCGTCAATAAGGGAAGGATTCCCTCTTTCCTGTGGGGTCATACTTCTGATGATTGCTTCTATAGGAATAAAAGATTCATCATCAATATCCAAGCCTTTTATAGCTTTGCCCATTCCTGGAATCATCCCCAATAGGTCCTTGATATTACCCATCTTTTTAATCTGATCCAGTTGAGAAAGGAAGTCATCAAAATCAAATTGGTTTTTCCTTATTTTCGCATTCAGGCGTTTTGCTTCATCTTCATCAAATGATTGCTGTGCTTTCTCTACCAATGAAACCACATCACCCATACCCAAAATCCTTTGGGCCATACGATCAGGATAAAACAGGTCAAGATTTTCCATCTTTTCACCTGTTGAAATAAACTTGATAGGTTTATTTACTACGTGACGAATTGAAATGGCAGCACCACCTCTACTGTCACCATCAAGCTTGGTAAGTACAACCCCATCAAAATCCAACCTTTCGTCGAAAGTTTTTGCTGTATTGACGGCATCCTGCCCGGTCATTGAATCGACCACAAACAAGGTTTCTGAAGGTTTCAGGCTTTCTTTTAAAGCTGAAATCTCATTCATCATCACCTCATCAACAGCAAGACGACCTGCAGTATCTACGATGACGGTCTTTTTACCTGTCTTTTTGGCGTATTCTACCGCATTGGTAGCTATTTCTAATGCGTTTTGGTTGCCAGGTTCTGCGTAAACTTCAATTCCGATTTGTTCACCAAGTGTTTTGAGCTGTTCAATCGCTGCAGGGCGATAAATATCACAAGCAACTAATAAAACCTGACGACCTTGTTTTTTCAAGTAGGTCCCCAATTTCCCTGAGAAGGTAGTTTTACCAGAACCTTGTAACCCTGAAATCAAAATAACTGAAGGATCTCCTTTTAAGCTAATCTCCTCCTTTGCGCCCCCCATTAATTGGGTCAACTCTTCCTGCGTGATTTTAATTAGTAACTGACCAGGGGAAACGGCTATCAACACATCCCTTCCCAAGGCTTCCTCCTTAATCTTGTCAGTAACCTCTTTGGCTACCTTATAATTCACGTCAGCGTCGATCAGAGCTCTCCTAATTTCTTTTACCGTGGTAGCTACATTTATTTCTGTAATCTTCCCCGTGCCTTTTAAGGTTTTAAAGGCTCTGTCTAATTTAAAACTGAGATTATCGAACATGTCATTTTTGTTTTGAATCAACAAAAATAGCCATTTTTTTTAAGCAAGTCAGTCTAAAACTGCAAAAGAATACGTACATTTTATAAAATTCGTTATAATTACAAATGTCATTATAACGAATTTTGACTGTTTCTCAAAAAGACAAAATGTTGCATTTAGTATACAAAAATACCCTGATCAGGGTATTTTATTGATCAAAAAAATGTCGTTACTTACAAATTCAAATTAAACAGTATCAAACAATTACAATTTTAATTATCATTTGTTCATCAAAATAACTCAAATAATGATAAAAGACCAGATCCCGCTTTTTATTCCTATCGGAAATTTTTCTGACCATTGTAACAGCCTTGATGGAAGAAAACTATTGCCATTGATTCACCTTATTCAAGAAATGGAATTGAGGTTTTATAAAACAGAGAAATTTCTCGGAATCCATGATTTGAGCGGTATAACGCTTAATGCTATTGGTTTAAATGGAATTCATGTTAAGTTATTAGACGCCGTATTGAAACTAAGATTAGTGCCACTTTTCGATTGGCTATCTTGGAAAACTGAAGCCGAAAGGTATTATCAGGATCCATCTTTGCTAATAGGTTTGGATACAGTTACGCTTGGTAAGGTAATGACTGTCTTGCTTAGATCTCAAACAATCTATGGTCCTACATTTCTTGAATCCAAGATAAAAGACAGGTTTGTACTTACACTACTTAAAGCCATCGTTCATTCTTTAGATCAATCTAGTATTTCAGGTTATTTAAACACTGACATCGTTGATTAGCTCAATTAACAAATAACTAGTACTATATTAATCTATATAGTACGCAATTTTTTATGCTTAACGCCCTCTATTTTTTTTAATTGGCCTTAAAATTGCAAGGGTAATTAACACTAATTTCAAATTGTTTACCACGAAATGCAAAAGCTATAAATAAGATGAATTTAACACTGCTAAATCTGTTGGTGGTGTAATCCAAACGCATTTTATTTTCCGTAAATCTCTAAGAAAATTACCCGGGCTTATAACCACCAATCCCAAGCCTTCTTAGGATTGGTGCTTTGACATGAAAAACCAGTTGTTTTTCTTCTTCCACCTACCAATTTAATAAGGAAGCAAAAGGAAAAAATGAAGTAACTGATTTTAAAATGGTTACATCAAGCCGGACAACAGTAATTGCATATTTCGAGTTAAAGAATAATTAGGAACCCCAAATTGATTGATTACAATCATTTTGGATCTATAGGTAAAACCAGTGTTAATGAAAATCCAAAAATTAGTCCTTTCACATCAAAAGAATGTGATTACCATATTTTTGTTCCTGATAGGAATTGGTTTTCAGTTCAGTTTATCGGCGCAATCAACCCCTTCAGTGAAGCTTGAAAAGGTAGATCCTTCCTGTTCTGGAAATGGAGCTTTGACTGCTTTGCTTGAAAACGTAAACAATTCGGGGAATTTATCCTACAACATATTTATCCTTCCTGGAGAGACCCTTTTAAATACAAATCAAAACGGTGTTTTTGATGGTTTAGAGGAAGGATCTTATAGGGTAACTGCAAACTACACCATAGAAGGTGCTCCACAAGAGACTTCATCAGAAATAACGCTTAATACTGTTTTTGAGCCCTTGTCTTTCACTGTACTCTCTAATAGCCTGTGTGAAAGCGACCTGGGAAGAATTGAAGTAGTTATTCACTCTGGAACACCAGCCAGTTTTCAATTATTAGGGCCATCCCAAAGAGCCCCACAAGAAAGCCCGGTATTCGAAGACCTTGAGGCGGGGAATTATACTATTATTGTTACCGACGATTGTGGTGACAGACTTTCACAATCTTTTGAAATTCAGAAAGCAGAAATTTTTATTGACCCGGGTTATCAGCAGTTTGAGAATGCTTTGAATAGTTGTGAAGAGATAAGTGTTGGTCATCTTGTAAAATCTATCGGAACAGCTATCGCCTACCCGCTTCAGGTAAACTATTCGATCTATACTCCTGGGGGAGCTATTGAAGAGATTAATAAAGAGATAGTAAGTGGTGATCCTTCAGAGAATGTAATTTATGGAGACCTTCCTTTTTTTACGATCAAGCCTATAGTTATGACATTACCGTGACGGATAATTGTGGGCAAACCTCCACATTGGAAGGAAACGAAATAGATCGAAAATTGACCATTTCCAGTGATCTGTTATGGGGTGCAGGATTGTGTGGGAAAAGACGTCTATCTATTAAGCCTTCAAATTTTACCGCTCCATTCACTATAAATTTCACCGACTTTCCAGCCGGGTTCGATCCTGTGACTTACAATTCTGGGTATCCAGGCCCTTTTGATGAGGAAAATGTTTTTTTCGGATCTACTGAAATGCCAATACCTGCAGGGAACTATGCTTTCACCTTAGTAGATGCCTGTGGTAATTCAGCAAGTATTTCAAAAGAGCTACTAGATGTACTAAGTGGTCCAGGAGCGACAGTTTATAAAGGCTGTGGTCCAGACATGGGTTCACTTCAATTGAATAGTTTTGATTTCGAGTTCACCAAAGTGGAATTGACAAAGGCACCTGCTTCCTATACTGGCACAGTACCCGTAGATGTAAGTCAAAATATAAGTTTTAGCATCGACCCTAGAAGGTTTTTCATGAATAACCTACCTGCTGGCGAATATGAATTTACCTCTTCGACCAGTTGTAAAACCACGCACCTTACCAAGGTCACCATAGAAGGTGTCAATGTGACTGAAAATAAAATTGAGGTCACTGAAAACTGTGGAGCTTTCAACCTTTATTTAAAGCATGAAGACAATCTGAATAGCAATCAGGCACCTCTCTTCGGTATCCAAAAATTTGATCCTGTCACAAGCAATTGGACTCATCCGGTAACGGGTCAAGTTTATAACCCCGCAGACGAATTAAGTAATGAAAACGCTGTTTTAATGGTCAACGGTGCTTCTAATATTAATCAAAACTACTCCGGAAAGTTGAGGCTTGTTAAATCAATGCGTATCTGGAAAAATGGAGAGGACATGGTTTTAAACAGGCCACAAACCACCTATTGCCTTGAAACCCTAAAACATTTGAAATAAAAGAAAAAGCACCTTCAATAGCATCAACACCTTCAAATGCAGTGGAGACAGTTATGAGCTGTCTATAAATGCTGATGGTTATCTCCCTATCACCTTTAAAATCGTGGAAAAAGATGGCTTACCATTTGTGATTGACAATGGTGAAGACCCTCTATTTAAAGGGCTGGAATCCGGCAGATACAAACTTCAATTAGAGGATGCTTGCGGCAACCTAACCAATACTTCCGTCCAGGTTAGAGGTGAAAACTTGCCTAAAATCATTCCCGAAAACCTCTGCGAGGGAGAAAATGGAGCTTTGTTAGTTAAAAACCTGGACTTCCTTCAATTTGAATGGTACAAAGGTGGTGCCCCGGACATTATTTTAAGTACTGGTCCACGCCTTGAATTTTCACCATTTAGTTTGGTTTCCCAATCGGGGACTTATTATGTAAGGATTAGTGATGACAACCCTGAATCTTGTGTCAACAAAACCCTCGAATTCAACATAGATGCCTCGAGTTTAAATCCTAAACCAGGTGAAGGACAAGAAGTAGAGATCTGTAAAGGAGAAATTGTAAACCTATTTGATTTTTTAGATGGGCCTTATGACAATTATGGTACCTGGAGCGAAACAAGTAATAGCGGCGGGCTAATTGACAATACCTGGTCATCTTCTGATTTGGAGCCTGGAACTTATACTTTTGACTACCTAATTACAGGCATTTGTTCTGGAGAAAGAAGCACGACCGTAACCATAAACCTAGCTGAAGTTCCTGACGCTCCTCAAGGCAATCCTACCCAGGAGTTTTGTAGCCCAGGAGCCTATACGTTGGCTGACTTGCAAGCAGAAGGCACTAATATTCAATGGCACTTGACCCCGCTGGGAGAGGCTATACTACCTCCAGAAACAACCCTTATAAATGAGGTGACCTATTATGCTACCCAGTCAAATGGCACCTGTCTCTCTGATGAAAGACTAGCCGTAAAAGTATTTATCTATTCAGAAGTTCAGGACAACACCATTTCTGGGGAACAAACCATATTCCAAATGGAAACACCTGAAGAAATCATTGGTACTACTCCTCAAGGAGGGTCAGGAAGTTTCACATATACCTGGGAGAAAAAAACAAGTACCTCCGAATGGGAGCTTATCACTGGAGCAGAAGGGGAAAATTACACTCCATCACCATTGTTAGAAACTACCAGCTTTAGAAGAACTACTTCAGATATGGTCTGTGGCGATTTCGTAAGTAACGCTAGTACTATTACAGTCGCGGTTGCACCTATCATGGCAAATGATGATTCCTTTGGCCCACTAAAAAATTATGAACCACATCTTTTACCATCGATCTTGTTGAATGACCGCCTTAAGAACGAACCCATACTACCTGAAAGCATTGTTATTAGCATCCTAGACATTAGAGATAAAGAGGGAAATGCCATCGAATTAGACTTTCAATTGGATGAAAATGGCAATCTTTCTTTACCTGAGGACATCGCTCTTGAGACTTATACCATCCGATACAACATTTGCCAAAAAGAGGTGCCGGAAAACTGCAGTGAGGCAAATATCACCCTTGAAGTAGTTGGAATTTCACTTGAAGCAGTGAAAAACATTGACAGAACCCAAGCTTTGCCGGGAGAAATTGTGAACTATGCGATCACCATCAAAAACACTAGCGCCTTCACTTTAGAAAACATTGTCCTAACAGAGATTCTTCCGGAAGAATTGATGGTTTTGTCAGCAAGCCCTGAATTAAGCCCTTCCAATACTTGGGAAATAGCGACCCTTGCTTCTGAAGAATCTATGGCGTTAACTTTAACAATAATGCCAACTAAAGACGGAAACTTCACCAACGAAATAAACATAAATGTTGAGAATTATAACCAAACGATAAGCAGTGATGAATTGCAGGTAAGGCCAAAAATGATCGACATGAGCATTCAAAAATCTTCCTCTAGCACTTCGGTTAACGATGGGGGTTCGTTTGACTATCAAATAGTCGTAAGTAACAATGGTCCAGATCCAGCGGACAATATCAAAATAGTAGATTTCCTACCTCCACAATTAAAATATGTCAATGCTTCCCTAACTTCAACCGGGCTATTTTCCTCCCCAATATTCTCACAAGAAGGAGAATCATTAATTTGGGAAATACCACAATTCGCAGTAGGAGCGACACTTCAAATCACCTTAACAGTAATTGCCGTTGAGGATGGGAGAATCAGTAACAGGGCTGAAGTAAGTGCAGATGGAAAGGATGTACAACCTGAAAACAATACTTCCATTGAGGTAAAAACCATCTTACCACTATTTATTCCAAATGTCATCAAGCCGGATGGCGATGGGAAAAACGAAACCCTTATCATCAGGGCATCACATAGATTTGAACGCTTGGAATTGATATTATTTAATCGATGGGGGGACATCGTATATGGATCCAAAGATTACCAGAACGAATGGTCTGCCGAAGGTTTATTGGCTGGAACTTATTATTATCAGGTAATAGGTGTAGATTTTGATAAGAAAGAAAAAAATACAAAGGCTGGATTCAGGTGATTAAGTAAAATATGAAGCCAAATAATTTAAATAGCATTCTTATAATTTTTGGTGTATTTGTCACGCTGACAAGTGTGCGTGCCCAACAATTACCTCAATACAGCCAATATGTATTTAATGGTGTGCATGTCAACCCTGCCTATGCCGGTTATAAAGTAGAGCCATTTGTACAGGCAACATACCGAACTCAGTTTAGTGGTTTTGAGGGAGCTCCCCAGACTTTTTCATTGGCTGCAGATATGGGAAATCTGGATGAAACAATGGGTTTTGGGATAAACATAAATGCTGACCAGTTTGGGGCCAGCGAAATTCAATCCTTATTACTCACCTATTCTTACAATGCTCAAATATCATATGAAAGCTTTTTAGCAATGGGTGTCAGTTCGGGCTTCACTTCCTATGGCCTTGATGCAAGTCAATTTCAGGCAGATGACCCTAGTGACCCCGGCATCCCTCAAGGCAGTATCAATGCCATTACACCCAATTTAAACCTAGGGATCTTTTTTCACACTCCTGTCTTTTTCACAGGTTTGAGTGCTTATAATTTAGTAGGGCAAAACATTTTAGAGAATAAAAACCTAGCTGTGGCAACCCACAATCCTCATTTTTATTTTCAATTGGGAGCTTTATTCCATTTAACGAGCGAGGTATACTTTAAACCTTCCGTACTTGTCCGTGAAGACCTAAATGGCCCCACGAGTTTTGACATCAATGCCATGTTTTTGTTGCAAGAGAACTATTGGATTGGCACTTCTTTCCGGTCAGGGTTAACTAAAAACCAGGCAACCATTTCCGAAATATCGGGAAACAGAACTGCCCTCGCTTTGCTATTTGACATCTTTATTACCGACGAACTCCGTATGGGTTATGGATACGATTTCAATTTGAACAGTAAGAGCAATTATACCAATAACAGTCACGAGATTTCTCTTGGATACTACCTCAATAACAAATGGCTCAAGCAGCGCAATCAGAGAAGATTTTAATTTATCGGCAGACAAAAGTTTTTTCGCTTACTTTCTACCATTTGAACGCTTAAGTTTTAAACAGTAAGTATTTGTTTTAAAAAGCCACAATGACTTTTGGCTCATTTACTTCGTAAAAGTATCAGTTCTTGAAGTGCCCTTCCAACTAATCCTTTTAAAAACATTAAAATACCATTAGATTAGACGTTCATTCAAAGCAGGAATATTGATAGTTGTATTTGTTTCTTTAAGTGATTTTAATTTGACTTTCAAGTCTAGAAATAACCATTACACTTTTCCAAACAGCCTTGATATACTGTTTTTTTTCAAATTAAAATGCTTACTAACAGGAGCTAGGACTAGAATTTCTCAATTGGAGTTGAGATGAGACCTCTCTCTAAAACATCAATGAGCAAGCTTAGTTTTGATTTTTGAATTAAGACAAAGGGATAACATGTTCCATAGGGATAACATGATAATTAAAAAGATCAAATTAACCATCAAAAACCCAAAAATGGTATCATTTGTACAAGCGCTATTGCCTTACTTCCTGCTTAATGTGTTGAAAAAAGGGATGGGTTATTACCCTATTCTGGTAATAAGCACATTAGTAAGTTGTGTTTTTTCTAGTGAAAGTAATTTCGCACACAATGGCGTCACGGCGCACAGAGGTAATTCTGAAGACTTCCCGGAGAATACGATTCCGGCTTTCAAAAGTGCCCTTTCTCTTGGAGTCGACTGGATTGAGCTAGACATTTTCAAGACAAAAGATGGCCAAATTGTAGTGACTCACGACGCAAATACTAGCCGGGTTAGTGACACAGATCTTCAGATAGAAGAGAAAAGTTATGAAGCATTGAAATCAATAGATGTGGCCCATGATTTTAGAATACGAAAAAAACTTAGCTTGAAAGAATGCCCCCCTGAAAGTATGCCCTTGCTTTCTGAGATTATCCATTTGATAATGGAACAAAATAAGACGCGCTTATCGATTCAGCCAAAATCAAATTGTGTTAAGGAAGCCATTGATATAATCAAAAAACTTAATGCGGAAGCATGGGTTGGGTTTAATGATGGTAGCCTTTCGAAAATGAAGGAAGTGAAGAAAGAAGTAAACACAATTCCTGTGTTTTGGGATCGCCCAGCTGACTCGGATATTGATGAAGACATTAAAATTGCGTTAAAGGAAGGATTTGAATCCATTGTGATCAATCAGGTAGGAGTTACAAAGGCAAAAGTGGATAAAGTACACAAAGCCGGTATTGAGGCTGGGGCATGGACTGTTAATGACCCAGAAACCATGAAAACACTATTGGGCATGGGTGTTGATCGGATCTACACAGATGACCCAAGGGC
Organism: Cyclobacterium qasimii M12-11B; assembly: GCF_000427295.1. Lineage (GTDB taxonomy): Bacteria > Bacteroidota > Bacteroidia > Cytophagales > Cyclobacteriaceae > Cyclobacterium > Cyclobacterium qasimii. The sequence continues at coordinate 37,539 of NZ_ATNM01000110.1, forward strand.
TCTCTTTAAAATACTGGAGGAGAAGTAAGGCACTAGCACGGTCAAGCGCATTAAAAACATTTGAAAACAGAACAGCTGCTGAAAACATTCCTTTCAATAATATCATAAACGCCATTTTTTTTGATAGTAAAGCTTCTTCCCTATGAATTGGACGCCATTTGAATAGATCCCTGGATCAGTTTAAATAAGGCCAATCTTTTAAAAATTCCATACTAGGCTGTTATATTTCCAAAGTATCACCACTAATAAAGAAAAAGATACTTTGAGCCACGCGTTTTATACATCAAGAATTTTGCCTTATGCTGCCATCATTTCAAAGATGTGCAGACTATACACCAATTCTCAAGCTGACTTTGAGGACTACTATCAAGAGGTTTGCTTACAGATTTGGCGAAGTAGGGACAATTATCAGGGGAAATCTGAGTGGTCAACATGGGTTTACAGATTGTCCTTAAATGTCTGCCTTACACAACTAAAACAAGATCAAAAAACAAGAAAAGTCATCGTTACAGAACTACCACTAAATGAGTCGGTGGAAGATCAGCAGGTTTATAGTGACGAAGATTTAAATGAGCTATACGTTGCCATAAAAAAGCTTTCCGAAATAGATCGGACGATAATTCTACTTTACCTGGAGAAAAAACCTTACAAAGAAATCGCAACCATATTGGACTCCAATGCAAAAAACATAGCGGTAAGGGTGCAACGTATTAAGTCCAGGTTGAAAGATTTACTGGAGAACAAGATAGAAATATACAAATAACACAAAATCAAACAGCTATGAGTCAAACACTTGAAAAAATATGGGAAGATGGATTTTTAAATGAAAAATCATCCTTAACGCCAAAACTTAATGATTTTTACAATCGAAAATCCACCCTCTTGATAAATAAACTACTGAGGAGTTTCAAAGTGGAAGTGTGGATTTTAATTCCATTGGCATTTGCTCAATTCTTTTTAACCTTTTGCTGGACAATGACAACAGTGCTTTTTGGGGTGTTATGTGTGCACTTCCTTGCCTTCTCTGGTTTTATGTTGGCATTAAGCAAATAAAATCTTTGAAAATGATTAGTTACGGTGACAGCTGCTATGATTATTTAGTTGCTGTAAGAAAGAAATTGTATGAAATCACCAGCTTCAATAAAAACCTAGCAATATCAAGTGTAGCAATAATCTTTTTTCCCATGCTACTTTATACCTACTTTAATAATCAATCAAAGACCATAGGTGAAATATTTGGAATTGACGCGCTAAACTGGCCCAGCCTGACTTTGTTTTACTTTTGCCAATGATCGCCCTTCTTGCTTTGGCAATTTTTGAAATTGGTTTTAAACAAACAAACTATAGCAGAGATAAAAAAATCAACTTCTTAATAAAAGAAATGGAAGCGTTGAGAAGCTGAAAAGTGAATAGAAATGACCTAAATAGCAAGGTCTAAAAAGAAAGTACACCAATGAATAAAAAGCTACCTGAAGTACTCAGGTAGCTTTTTATAAAAAAAATCAATCAGGAATATTATACTCCAGCTTAACTTCTTCGAAATCTAAAAGATCTATATTGGCTATCCTGCTAGCCGACGCTGGCGTGCCGCCAGGTATGAAAACATATCTGTAGTCCCATGATTCAGAAGGTACCCCTGGATCATCAGTATTGTCTAAATTATATAAATTTATCATCATGAAGCCAATAGCAGCATCAAAGGCCATTACTTGATTAGTACTTATATTTATAGCCCTAGTAAGAGGCAGAGGATAAGCTTGTTTTGGACCTGCATTCCTTATGTAAACCATTATAATACCAGTATTCAAGATATTTTCGGTCAAATCAGCAGCTGATATCCTATACCTCCTTCGGTTTACATTAATATAAGAAATAGGTTGACTCCATAAATTACTTTCGAATGTTATCCAATCAGAATAAATCACATTAGCCGTACCTGTGTCACCCTGATCGCCTTGGTCTCCTTGGTCACCTTGAACACCCTGATCGCCCTGATCGCCCTGTTCACCTTGATCGCCCTGTAACCCTATACCATCTTCTCCTTGTGGTCCAGTTTCTCCGTCTTCAACACATGCAAATACCAAAAAAGGGAGCAATATCATAAGATACCAATGTTTACCTAAAATTCGTTTCATTTCGTTTTGTTAAAATTTTATTTGTTTATTTTTTTAACAACATCAATAAAATTTTACGGAACAAGAAATAACGAAATTTGTTTTAATAAATTAAAATTTTTATGAATAATTTACTGTTAATTCATATATTAATTACAAAAAGAACTAAAAGCGCTGAATAGAAAGGCTGCTAACTTTCGCTAATTTCACCAGCCTAATTTACGAGGCAATGGTTTTTGGAAGGATTTGCCTACCGCTTCAACAAACAAGGTAAATACAGGGAAAAAATCCTACAGGATGGCCTAATCCATTACTGATCAATCGCTAATCTCAAAAATTGGATTCTAGAATCGTTTAAATAAATAGTATGGGAATAAAATTGTTAAACTTCGATTTGAGGGGATTGATAAGTAAGGTAATGTAGTTAACTTGGGTCGAAGCAAATCCATGAAATATTTATTTTTCACCGACCTGAAAGAAATAGGAAATAGATTGCTCAGTAATCCCCCATTAAGGTTTTTATCCCTAATTATTAAGAGAATTAGGGATACACTGCCCTAACGGCATCGAGAGGTGGTATAGTCGAAAGAAAACCATTCCATATGAAAACTGAATAAACAACAATGAAGTTGTTTTCCATAATAACATCAAATTGAATAAAAATACGTGATGAATACAAAACCCAACCAACAATCGATTGTAATGCTCGGTGCCAGTGGTGCCGTTGGCACAGCCGCTTTAAACGCTCTTCTTTCTCTCAGTAATGTTTCGCAATTGACATTGCTAGGAAGAAAAGCCATTTCAGGCATAGCCGTTGATTTTGTACAACAACACATTATTAGCATCAGTGATGCCCATTCTTACCAGGAATTCTTATCTGGTCACAGCAGTGCCATTTGCACTTTAGGTGTAGGTGAACCTTCAAAAATAAGCAAAGAAGAATTTATAAAAATTGACAAAAAAGCGGTATTAGATTTTGCCATGGCATGCAAAAAGGCTGGGATTAAACATTTTGAGTTACTGGCATCAGTAGGAATACATCCAAAATCAAGGTCTTTTTATTTACGTATAAAAGGAGAATTGGTAGAAGCTTTAAAAGAATTGAATTTTGAAAGATTAAGCATATTTCAACCCTCTATGATTTTAACCCCCACTAATCGATATGGAGTTGCTCAAGCCATTACCTTGAAAGTTTGGCCACTTCTGAAACCCTTTTTTATAGGAGGTCTACGGAAATACCGTGGCATCCCAGTAGAGGTGCTAGGACAGGCAATGGCAAAAAACATTTTCAATAAGGGTAAAGGCTACGAAATGTTACAATGGGACCAGTTTTATTCGGTAATTAAATAAAACGAATATAAACCCTACTAAGCCCTGCCAGTAATCGAGTAAGTGTGGGGCTAAACCCTCAACATAAAACTCAGATGACTGTCTTAGGTAAAATTCAGGCACCGCCATCAACCCTACCAAGGACTGCTCTATACAAGATCAAAGTACGTTAAAACTACTTCCTTCTTGCCTTATAATCTAATCAAGATTTTCTTCATAATGATCCAAAGGAATTAATTTCAGAAACATTTACCATCCATTATTAAGAATAATTGAACTTAACAGTCATCCAGACACCAGGCCATCTACGATAATCCGGCGTTTTTTACTAATTTGCAGATTGAATTTTAAACCTAACTTAATTCAAGACGATTAGAACATGAAGTTTGATTTGAAAGCAGATGTATTGCCCCATTTTTTAGCGATTTCTTCCTTTTACCTAATCGTGGTTCTCTATTTTTCTCCAATTGTATTTGATGGAAAAATGATGTTCCAGTCAGATATCCTTCAATGGGAAGGTTCTGCCAAAGAGCTTTTAGATTATAGAGAAAGCACTGGTGAAGAAGCCTTATGGACCAACCGGATGTTTGGCGGAATGCCCGCTTACTTAATCCACCTCGCACCTAAAGGTGACATTACAAACACACTTATAAAGGTTCTAACGCTGGGACTTCCGCACCCTATAAGTGCCCTTTTCTTTGGAATGGTCTCGATGTACCTGTTACTGCTCTGTTTTAAAGTTCGTTCGGTTATTGCGCTGTTAGGCGCCTGGGCCTTTTCCTTCAACACCTTTAATTTCCTCAGCCTTGAAGCCGGACACAATGCCAAAATATGGGCAGTATGTATTGTCCCACTATTATTGGCCGGTGTTCACTTGGCTTTCACAAATAAAAAACTGCTTGGTGTAGTCCTTACCGGACTAGCAGTATTGCTTCAATTAAAATTCAATCACCTACAAATCACCTATTACACCCTATTATTGGTTATTGTTTATGGGATCGGCCAATTGGTAATTGCTTACAAGCAACAAAAGTTACCAGCTTTCGCCAAAGTTACCGGCATGTTGTTACTGGCTGCTGTAATAGGCGTGATGGGGCATGCGGCAAGATTAAGCTCTGTTTTGGAATATGGAAAGTATTCTATCCGGGGCGAGCGTAACCTTCCTGCAGTCAACCAAAATGACACCGGACTTGACAAGGATTATGCCTTTAATTGGTCCAATGGAAAGCTTGAAACCTTTACCCTTTTAATCCCAAACTATTTTGGAGGTGCTTCGCAAGATGCCATTCCTAAAAATTCAGCTTCTGAGAAAGCCCTTCGTGCAAATGGGGTGGACAATGCGCAGGTCAATCAATTCATCAATGGTGCTCCCACCTATTGGGGTGACCAACCATTTACCGGTGGTCCAATGTATGGGGGTGCTGTCATGATTTTCTTGTTCGTTTTAGGGATAATCTTTGCTCCTCCTTTGTATAGAAATGTTTTTCTGTCCATGACCCTATTGACCCTAATGCTATCCTGGGGAAAAAATCTGGCCTGGTTTAATTACACGGTTTTTGACTATTTCCCTGGATACAATAAGTTCAGGGCTGTTTCCATGGCATTGGGAATGACCCTATTTGTAATCCCTCTCTTTGGTGCCATCGGGCTTGAAAATGTTCTAAGCAAATCAGGGGAAAAAGGGACCAAAAAATCTTTTCTTATAGGGACTGGGATTACCCTGGGTTTGATAGTGCTTGGGATCATCTTCGCTTCCTGGGCAGGATACCAATCTTCTGCTCCTAATTCAGGATACCCTGACTGGCTGATGGCAGCTCTAAAATCAGATCGAAAAAGCATGCTTGTATCTGATGCGATGAGGTCTGGGATCTTTATTGTGATTTCTGCGGTGCTCATAGGGCTAGTCCTCTACAATAAATTAAAAATCAACTACGCAGTTATAGGCATTGGGGCATTGTTACTGATAGACCTTTGGGGAGTCAATAGCCGTTACCTGGATAAAGATAGCTTTTCTGATAACCCTAGCGAACAACATTTCGCAGCAACTCCTGCTGATAATAAAATAAGTGCTGACAAAGACTATTTCCGTGTATTGAACATCCAAAACCCCTTCAATGATGCCAGAACGAGCTATCGATTCAACAGCATAGGTGGTTACCATGGAGCCAAAATGAGCCGATACAATGACCTGATAGACAGAATACTTGGTACCGAAATCAACAACTTTGTAAAAAAAGCACAGGAAGGAAATTTTGATTATGAAGGCATTCAGACACTGAACATGCTGAATACCAAATACCTTATGGCTGGAAGGGCCGAAAACGCCGTTTTTCTAAACCCTGAAGCAAACGGACCAGCATGGTTTCCTGAGAGCATAGAAGGTACAAAGACAAATGAGGAGGAAATTGAAGCTTTGGCAAAAGTAAACACCAAATTGACAGCCACCTACAATGCCCAAGACAACGAAAATCAAAGCATAAGTACTGGTAAAGGCGATATTTCATTGAGCTCCTACTCCCCTGATGCATTGTCCTATAAAGTATCAGTAGAAAAATCCGGTCTGGCTGTTTTCTCCGAAATTTATTACCCTAAAGGCTGGAAAGCTTTTATAGATGGGCAAGAGACACCCATTTTACGTGTCAATTATTTATTGAGAGGACTTATGCTACCAGAAGGAGAACATCAGGTAGAGATGCGCTTTGAACCGACTGCTTATTATCGTTGGGAGTTACTTTCTGTGATCGTTCAATACTTAGTAGTCTTATCCTTATTATTTGCTGTTTTCAAAAATCTTATAATCAAACAAGATTCGACTATTTAAAGATGACAAAAGACGTTGCCCAATTTTATGACAAATTTGCCAACCAGCAAATCAAAACTGGTGTAAACTCAAGACACCTAAGCATTATTTCTAAATTGAAAAATGCAGGTTTAAAACCTCATCATAAGGTATTGGAGGTCGGTTGTGGGATAGGCACGGTAAGTCAACTTATTGCCAAAAACACTCCTAAGGGTGAAGTCCTGGCGGTGGACATTAGTCCAGAAAGTATCGCACAAGCAAAATCAATTTGGAAGGGTTTTGACAACCTCCACTTTGAGGTCTCTGACATGAAGGATTTCCAGAAAGCAGACACCTTATTTGATACCATTGTTTTCCCAGACGTATTGGAACATATACCTGTGGAGGATCACTTTGCTTTATTTGAGACCATTAAAAAACACAGTCATTCAGGCACTATTATTTTTATTCATATACCTTCCCCAAGATTTCTGGAATGGATGATCGCAAATGAACCGGAAAAACTTCAGGTAATAGATCAACCTTTGGATACCGGAGAACTGGTCAGCAAACTGTCGGCTAATGATTTTTACCTTGACAAAATGGAAACCTATGGTCTTTTTTACAAAGAGAAAGATTATCAGTATTTCGTATTTAAAAAGAAACAGGCCATTCAAACCACCAAACATAGGGACAAATGGTCTATTTTTAAGGAAAGACTATTGATCAAACTAAAACAAAAATTACCAACTTTTTAAATTTCAATTGACGAATAAATGATCCTCTATATCTCTCCTATTCCTACTGCTTTTATCCAAAGGGATATAGAGATGTTAAGCCCTACTTTTCGTATTGTTCACCTCAATTTCACAACAAACCCCTATTTACTACCTTTTTTTATAGTGTTTCAATTTCTTCAGCTGTTGGTATTGCTTCCGTTCACTAAAAAATACCTTTGCTTTTTTGCTGGCTACCATACCATTATCCCTGTCCTTCTCGGAAAGCTGTTCAGCAAAGAAGTAATAATAGAATGCGGAGGTACAGACGCCATGCACCTTCCCAAAATTGATTATGGCAACTACAGGAAAAAATGGCTTAAAAAAGCCACCGTATATAGTTTTAAAAACTGCTCACTAATCCTGCCCGTTTCCAATTCCTTGGTTAAATCAACCTACACCTATGATTCTGATTCTCCAAAAAAGCAGGGCTTGTTACACTTGATTCCGGATCTAAAGACCAAAATACAAGTTGTATACAATGGCTTTGATGACCAATTCTGGAGCGATGATCAAAGGAGAAAAACACCTTTCTCCTTTGTAACAGTAGCCACAGGAATTTCAAAAAAAAACCGGGCCTTGGTCAAGGGCATAGACCTTGTACTTGAAATGGCAAAAGCTTTCCCAAGCTATCTATTTACAATCATTGGAGATGAAAATTTTCAAACCACACTTCCAAATGTTACCGTGTTGCCTTCACTTGCCCAAAAAGACATTAGAGAGGTATACAGAAGCAATCAGTTTTATTTACAGCTTTCCTATTCAGAAGGTTTTCCAAACGCCCTCGCTGAAGCCATGCTATGTGGATGTGTTCCAATCGGGAGTGATGTGGGTGAAATTGCTAAAATCATTGGGGAAACCGGTTTTATTCTACCTAAAAAGGATTTCAAACTTTTACAGGACTTGGTTTCCAAACTAGATCAAATCGATTTAGAAACACTTCGAATAAATACGGCGCAAAGGATTAAGGAAAATTTCAATTATGCCCTGAGAAAAGAAAAGCTGATTGCGATTTTAAAATAATTTTGACGCCTGTATAAAAAAATAATCTCCAACTTTGAATGAAATATTCAAGTATTAAATTCAACTATTGATGGCAGGTGTTAAGCAAAGTGTACTTACAACCGTTTTTTCCTATCTGGGAGTCCTCGTAGGTTATGTCAATTTATTGTGGTTGTTTCCCTACGTACTTAGTCCATCGCAGATCGGTTTATTTAAAACTGTACAGGACATTGCTTTACTTTTAGTTCCATTCGCTCAATTGGGTATCGGTCATGGCATAACACGTTTCTTTCCCAGATTGAGGGGCAACGAATTTGCCTTCTTTAGTTTTAGCATGTTTATCGCTACCATAGGCTTTTTTTTGGTGGCCATACTTTTTTTATTTTCAAAAATCCTATCATTAATGCTTTTGCGGAGAAAGCCCCTGAGGTTAATAACTTCCTGATTGTTGCACTTTTGATTGCATTTTTCTCGCTAATCAATTCGCTTCTCGATGCATTTTGCAGATCATTTCTAAAAGTAGCCATCCCTTCATTGATTAGGGATGTATTCTTGAGGATTCTTATGGCTATGCTGGTTATCGGGTATTTCTTGTCATTTTACACCTTTAGCATCATGATTTGGGGCATGGGGGCAGTCTATATGTTGGCCATGCTTTCCATGGTTTTTTACATGAAAAGGGAAAAGATATTTAAAATTGATTTTAACTGGGAAGGGATTACCCAACCCTTTAAGAAGGAATTTTTACAATACAGTTTGATCACCCTCCTGGGCACCGCTGGAGCGCTGCTCATCATGAAAATTGACAGCATTATGGTGAGCTCAATGATAGGGCTGGATGCGAATGCGATCTATACCATTGGTTTTTCTATAGCGGTAGTCATAGAAATGCCCAGACGGGCGATATCTCAAGTGGCCATGCCTGTTATTTCTGAGATGTTTGCAGAAAATCAACTTGCGGGAATAAATGCGCTTTACAAAAAAATAGCAATCAACCAGCTATTAATTTGCCTGCTAATCTTCCTGATGATATGGATCAATATCGAAAACCTTTATCATTTTGTCCCCAATCGGGCCATTTATGAACAAGGAAAGTGGGTGGTTTTATTGATAGGTTTGGGTAAACTAACAGATGTTATTTTTTCAGTTAACGGAGAAATCATCGTCTTTTCAAAGTTTTATACCTTTAATATCACGGCTACACTTTTAATGAGTGCTGCGGTAATCATTTTCAACCTTGCTTTGATTCCACTATACGGAATTGAAGGTGCTGCTTTGGCATCTCTGATTGCCATGTTTTGTTATAACCTGGTGAAATTTATCTACATAAAAATAAGGTTAGGCTTCAATCCTTTCACACCCGGTGTGTTTTTCATACTTATCTCCGGAGGCCTTAGCTGGGCAGTTTCGTATTATTTGATCCCTACTTTTTCATCCGTTATTCCCGACATTCTAATTAGAAGTGGCATTGTTACGGCAGTTTACCTTCTGCTCGTACACTTATTAAAAGCCGCACCTGAAACAGAAACAATGATAATTCAAAAAGTAAAGCAAGTGCTCGCTATGATAAATAATCGTTGAGGACCAGGCTTAGGCAATTTAAAGTTATACCAAGAAAGAAATGCCTTGATTCCTACAGCCTTTGAAAACTACTTCTTTGCAATGTCATCGAGTAAAATCGCCAACTGCTGAGTAATGTTTTTTCTACTGTACTGTTGAATGTCTGCCTTTGCTATACCTTGGTTTTCCCCTTTAGCAAAATCACGAAGAAACTGAACCAAACCTTCTTCATCTTGATGAGCAAAAACTTTACCCGCCCCTGATGCATTAATAATAGAAGCCGAATCCCCCATCGGGTCCCCCAAGGCCAAAACCTCCCGACCAGTAGCCATGTACTCAAACAATTTCCCAGGAATATTACCTTTGGCATTTTTAGTATTGGTAAGAATCAAAAGCAATAGTTGGGCTTTTTCATAAAAGGAGAACACCTCACCATGAGAAACATAACCTGGCAATTCAACATGTGCATTGAACCAGCTGTCCTGGGCGACCAGTTTTTTCACACTTTCATTCACCCTCCCTACAAAAGTAAGCCTTACCTTGCCTGAAGTCTCCCCAAAAACAGTTTTTAAGGCCATTAAAAATGGAAAGGGATCTCTTATACCGTCAATCACTCCAGAATAAACAATCTCTAAAACAGAAGCTTTGTGATCCGGAGGAGCAAGCGAATCAGGAATATCTGCCGGATCATAACCATTTAATACTACCTGAACATTTTCAGCTCCTATCCCCTGCATTTCATTTTTAAAAGTAGGGGAAATGGTGACTAGACTGTCTGCTTCTTTAAACACGCTAGCTTCAAGCTTTTGGTGTTTCTTTCTGGCAAACTGGCTTAACTTAAGCGTATCCAAAAACTCCCAGTTTGACCAGGGATCACGAAAGTCTGCAAGCCAGGGAATACCTGTTTTTCTTTTCAGGTTTCTCCCGATCAGGTGCATGCTGTGGGGAGGACCAGTAGTGATGATGGCTTTAAAATCATTCTGTTCACAGATTTCCGACAAAAAATTAACTGCGGGTTTGATCCAAAATAGTCGTGGATCAGGAATTAATAAATTCCCTCTGAGCCACACGGCAAGTTGGTCGATTGCCCCTGGGTTTTTATACTCCAGAATGCTTGCAGTATCCTTTGGTTGCTGTTTTTTAAGTGACCTGAACAACTGATAGGGTTCCCAAATAGGAAACTTCAAAACCTCAGTATTCATATCTACTTCTTTCTCAAGTGAGCTATCTTGTAAAGCAAAATCAGGGTTTTCAGGAGTAAAAATCACCGGTTGCCAGCCAAATTCAGGAAGGTACTTGGAAAATTTCAGCCAGCGTTGAACGCCAGATCCAGCACTTGGTGGCCAGTAATAGGTAATAATCAGGACCCTTTTCATACAACAAAAAAATTCAAGCAGGAAGTGATAATCCTGCTTGAATGATAATAAATAATTATTCGCCTTGTGCCAATGAGAAACCTCTTTCCCCATCGAAGGTGTATAGGTTCTCTGTTTTTATAAAGTCAAAACCAAGATCACCCACTTGTTTAAGTATTTCTATGGTCTGGCCATGAGTAATGCTTTTATCATCCGCATCAAAAAACCTCACCCTCCAGTGGTCTGAACAAAATGTCTCTTTCATTCCATCTGGGTACACTCTCACACCTCTGTTGGTAACAAGTTGCATCTTTAATCCATCAGCATTGACCGACCTAAGTTTATCTCCCATCACGTTAGGGTCTCTGTCCCCCTCTTTCCAGTCAATAAACACATCCAATCCTATCAATACTTTTTCAGCAGCTTTTCGTGGTTTGATGGCGAGAGCTTTCTTTATCTCGGCTTCACTTCGCTCAGCTTTAGCAAAAACCGCTTTTTTCATGCTTTTAGGTTCTTTTCCCAATCTAGCGATCACCGCCTCAGCAAATTCCTTAGTACCTACTCTTTTGGTGCTTATGCCGTCTTGATAAATGTCTCCAGTATGAATGCCATCTTCAAGGGTAGCCATCCATGCATTGCTGATCTTTTGAGCCACTTCAGGCTGACCAATATGTACCAGCATCATGATTGCTCCATTTAACAAGCCAGAAGGGTTCGCAATGTCCATACCTGCTATGTCAGGTGCAGACCCGTGAATGGCTTCAAACATTGCCACGTCTTCTCCCACATTGGCTGATCCTCCAAGACCAACGGAACCCGTTACTTGCGCGGCTACGTCTGAAATAATGTCGCCATAAAGATTCAAGGTGACAATCACATCAAATATTTCTGGGCTGTCTGCAATTAGTGCAGTCGCTATATCTATAATCTTATGATCTGTTTCAATTTCTGGATACTCCTTGGCAACCTCATTAAACATCTGGTGAAAAATACCATCTGTCATTTTCATGATGTTGTCCTTGGTCATACAAGTGACTTTTTTCCGCTTGTTCATGCGGGCATATTCAAAAGCATACCTGACGATCTTCTCACTACCAGGTCTTGAGATCAACTTCAAACATTGAAATACCTCATCCGTCTGTCTGTGCTCTATGCCGGCATAAAGATCTTCTTCATTCTCCCTGATAATAACCAAATCCGTTTTAGGGAAATGCGTATGGATAAAAGGAGAATATGCCTTGCAAGGCCTTACGTTGGCGTAAAGTCCTAAAGTCTTACGTGTCGTTACATTCAGACTCTTAAACCCTCCTCCTTGGGGAGTTGTGATAGGGGATTTTAAAAATACTTTGGTCTCTCTAAGAGAGTCCCAAGCACTAGATGCTATCCCCGAACTTATCCCCTTTAAATATACCTGCTCACCTATTTCTATAATATCCGGTTCGATAGCTGCTCCTGCTGCTTCCAAAATTGACAAGGTTGCATTCATTATCTCCGGACCAATGCCGTCTCCAAATGCTACTGTAATTTTCTTTTTTTCGGTCATGTGGTAAGTGATTGAAATTTAAATATGTTTTTACCTTCAATACAAAAATAGAAAATATTGACATACAATCGATTCAACCTGAGAATTAATAGACATTTTGAATCTAAAAAAAGGCTAATTCGATCAATACCAATCCGTATACAAAAAAGAGCGCTCCTGGAAAAGGCGATAAACTACCAAACATATTTCGAAATCAATGGCTGGTCAGTCGTGAGATAACCCAAGTGAACATCCCAATTTCGATTTATTTAAATTACCATTTCGATTACTAAATGGTTTTCTCCTTATCTAAAATACAATTTTATAGCTTTTTTATGAAAAGTGACTTTTCCACTGATGTATGTTTTTTAGCCGAATCTTTTGTGATTGATCAGGCACCTCGTATATTTGGGCCTTAACATTGAAGAATTGGAATGGCTGAACAAAAAAATATTCTTTCAGAGACTAAAGACGGAATACTTTATCTTACCATCAGCAGAGAGACCAAACTCAACGCCTTAAATTTCAGCACCTTAGAAGAATTGAAAAACATTTTCAACGAGGTGAATGATAACAAATCCATAAGAGGCGTAATCATTACGGGTGCAGGAGAAAAGGCCTTTGTCGCTGGTGCTGATATCAATGAAATTTCAGAGCTCAACGAACTCAATGCAAGAAAGTTTGCTGAATTTGGTCAGGAAGTTTTTGATAATATTGAATCTTGTCATAAACCTGTAATCGCTGTAGTCAATGGCTATGCGCTGGGAGGGGGATGTGAATTGGCTATTGCCTGCCACATGAGAATTGCTACTTCTAATGCCAAATTTGGACAACCGGAAGTGAATTTAGGGATTATCCCTGGATATGGAGGCACCCAAAGGCTTACTAACCTTATCGGTAGAACAAAAGCCACGGAAATCCTGATGACTGGAGATATGCTAGACGTCAACGAAGCAAAATCTTTAGGGCTACTAAACCATGTAGAAGCCACAAAAGAAGATGCAATAGCCAAAGCAGAGGAGATTTTAAGGAAGATAATGAGCAAAGCGCCATTGTCCATCGGCATGATAGTCGACTGTGTCAATGCAGTTTTTGCTACCGACGAAAACGGGTATCAGATCGAGGCCAACAGCTTCGCAAGATGCGTTAAATCCGAAGATTATAGGGAAGGAACCAAAGCCTTTCTCGAAAAAAGGAAACCTAATTTTAAAGGGGAGTAATCCCCTTTTTTTATGGGCCTGTTAAAAAAATTAGCCGGGCAATCTGCCATCTACGGCATTAGTAGTATTCTCGGCAAATCGATCAATTTTTTGCTCGTCCCGTTGTACACGGGATATCTTCCAAAGGAAGAACTAGGTTCATTCACCATGCTTTATGCAATGATTGCATTTCTGAATGTAATCTTCACATTCGGCATGGAAACAACCTATTTTAGATTTTCCACTGGAAAAGGATTGGATCCAAAGGTTGTCTTTCAAAATGCACAATCATTGGTTGCCATAGTCGGTTTATCATTAGGTGCAACATTATTTCTATTTGCAAAAGACCTCAGTGTACTATTTGAATATGAAGGCAAGGCCCATTTGTTTCAATGGGCAGCCATGATTTTGACAATTGATGCTTTGATGGCGCTTCCATTTGCCAGGCTGAGACTCGAGGGAAGGTCTTTGACTTTTGCCCTTCTTAAGTTGGTAAACATCTTTCTGAATGTAGGTTTCAACATCCTCTTTATAGTAGTGGCCTACCATATAGTAGAAGGAGATATTCTTCAAGCCCTTAACCCTATTGTCTCCAAATGGTACAACCCAGATTGGGGAGTAGATTATATCTTATTGGCTAACCTACTGGCTAACTTGCTGATTTTACCAATCCTATGGAAACTGGCAGGCCAATGGAAATTCCAACTAAAGCGCACCATACTAAAACCCATGTGGGGTTATGCACTTCCATTATTATTTATGGGGCTGGCCGGTGTCACAAATGAAGTTTTTTCCAGGGGATTATTTGAATATGCGCTTCCTGAAGGCTTTTATCCTGAATTAACTTCCAGAGAGGCTGGAGGAGTATTTGGTGCCAATTTCAAGTTGGCTATATTAATGAGCCTAATCATTCAGGCATTTAAATATGCCGCTGAGCCTTTCTTCTTCCAACAATCTGAAAACAAAAACAACCCGCTTTTATTTGCCAGGGTAATGCATTGGTTCATTATCTTTTGCACTTTGCTGATGGTGGCAGTAACCGTTAATTTAAAATTGATTGGCGCATTGTTTTTCCAGGATGAGGGTTATGCACCCGCACTCCCCATGGTTCCACTTCTTTTGATGGGATATTTACTCCTAGGAATATATTACAACCTAAGCATTTGGTTTAAAATCACCGACCAAACACGTTATAGTTTTTATATTACTTTAGTAGGGGCAATCGTTACAGTGGTAATCATTTTAACACTGGTTCCCGTTTGGGGTTATATAGGTGGAGCCTTGAGTACTTTGGGAAGTTACTTGGTCATGGTATTGTTGTGTTATTTCATTGGGCAAAAATATTACCCCATCCCCTATCAAACAAAAAAAGACATCAGCTACCTGCTCATTGCTTTCCTATTAAGTTATGCAGGATTTCTTTTGGATACAGGATCCATGCTGGTAAATTTTATGCTGCATTCTGGCATCATATTATTGTACAGTGGACTCATTTTCCTGATGGAAAAAAAGGAACTATCTTCGTTTTACAAATCTATCACCAAAAAGTAGCATGAAAATTAACGTCATCAATAAATCAAAGCATCCTTTGCCTGCTTACCAAACCAAACTATCAGCAGGACTGGACCTTACCGCAGAAATAACGGAACCTATTCAATTAAACCCTCTGGAGAGGAAACTAATAGGAACTGGCCTGTATATAGCATTACCTGAAGGTTTTGAAGCTCAAATAAGGCCAAGAAGTGGATTGGCATTTAAGCATGGTGTTACAGTACTCAACAGCCCTGGCACGATAGATGCGGATTACCGAGGAGAAATAAAAGTATTGTTGGTGAATAATTCTGACACTACCTTTACTGTTCAGGATGGTGAACGAATTGCACAGATGGTAATTGCCAGATATGAACAGATAGAATGGAGTCCCCAAGAAGCACTTTCTGAAACCGAAAGAGGAGCTGGTGGCTACGGAAGCACTGGTAAATAATTTAAAAAATTAAGCCACAAACTTTTTTATTTGCGTTAGCTATCAGATGAACCAAAAGCAAGGGTTAATTGTATATTTGAAAGTAATCTGTAAATCATTATCCCTGACGGATGTTCGCAATCCTTTTGGGTACAAATAGCGTAGCAAATCACACTTTAGTCAAAATGAAGGTTTAGGTAATTTAATAGCTATAAACCTATAGCATGCATAAACATGAATAAATTGAATATTAATTTTTTTATCTGGTTTTTCACTTTAATACTCCTGATGGGAACTTCCCAAGAGGATGCTTTTGCTCAAAACAAAATGAGCAGAAAAGAACGAAAAGCCAAAGAAAAAGAGCAAATGGCCAGCAGGCTATTTATTGAGGGACAAAAAAACCTCATGCTGGAAGATTATGAGAAAGCCTATTTTTATTTTATAAAGGCCCTGGAATACGATGAAGAAGAAAGCGCCATTCATTTCAAACTCTCACAAATGATGGTTCGCGCCAAGCAATACGACAAAGCATTAAGCTACGGTAAAAGAGCTCTTGAGTTAGATCCTGACAATAAATACTACCATTTACAGATAGCTGAAATATACAATAACCAAAACAAAACGTTGGAAGCAGCAGGAGTTCTTGAAAACCTGATGGCTAAAGACGGGAACAACAGGCAATATATATTGGACCTGGCTTCCATGTATTTAAAACTTCAAGATTTCGATAAAGCGCTGGAAGCGTTAAATAAAGCTGAGGAATATTTCGGTGTAGTAGAGCAACTTACAGCTCAAAAACAACGCATTTACCTGAAGGAAAACAACTTAGAAATGGCCATAAAAGAGGGTGAAAAGCTTATAGAGGCGCACCCTGGTAATTCAAGATTTGTGCTCTCTTTGGTAGATGTACTTTTCAACAATAACAAAGCCAATCAGGCTATGGAACTGGTCTTAAATACGCTGACTGCATATCCCAACCAGCCAGATGTAAAAATGGCGGCATACAAACTGTACAAGGAAAGGAGCGAATTTGAACAAGCAAACAAATACCTGAAAGAGGCCTTTTCGAATCCAGATTTAGAGGGAGATGTCAAGGCTGAAGCATTTTCAGCGCTATTGACACAAATCCAAAATTCTGCCCGAGACCAATTACTTGATAGTCTTTCCAAACCAATGGAAGCTTTCCATCTTAATAATCCAAATACCCTAATCGCTCTGGGGGACTGGAAATTGCAGTTAAAAGATTACAGTGAAGCCATTGATTTTTACACTAGTGCAGCTAAAATTGATCCAACAAACGAGAAATTGTTTCAGCAATTGATACCTTTGATGTTTGAAAACCAGGTACCATTTGATGAAATAGCTGAAATGGCTACCATGGCAACGGAGAATTTCCATGAAACTCCTGAGTTTTGGTTTTACCTGGGTACTGCTCAATCTGCAAACAAGGAAAATGAAGCTGCTAAGAAGTCGCTTGAAGAATCTTTAAAGCTCAACAATAATACGAATCCACAGCTGACTTTAATGGCAAATTCGCAATTAGGAGATGTGCTTTTTGGCTTGGAAGAAAAGGATAGGGCTTTTGAGATATACGACGAAGTTTTAGCTCAAAATGCCAATAATGAACATATACTGAATAATTATGCCTACTTTCTTTCTTTAGAAAAAAAAGACCTTGAAAAAGCATATAACATGTCGCTAAAATTGGTAAAAAAGTTTCCCAATAATGCGACTTATCTAGACACACATGCTTGGGTTTTATTTCAACAGAATAAATTTGAGGAAGCCAGACCATTTATGGAAAAGGCTTTAGAAATAGAAACAGAGCCTAGTGGAGTGATGTTTGAGCATTATGGAGACATCATGTTCAAAATTGGGGAGAAAAAGGTGGCAATGGACTACTGGAAAAAGGCCATGGCTTTGGAGGATACATCAGAATTTTTGACACTTAAAATCAAAAATAAAACATACTATGAGTAAAGCTAAATTATTGACCTACCTCCTTGGAGTAGTGATGCTTTGGTCTTGTGCAAGAAAACCCATGTCTTATACTACCGATAAGGCAATGGATGAGTTTCAGCCTAATTATCTTGAATTTAATTACTTGTCCGCGAAAGGAAGAATAACTTTAGAAGAACAGGATGGTAAAATCACTAAAGGGGTACTCAACTTAAGAGCAAAAAAAGACAGTGTTATTTGGTTTAACATGTCTCCTGGGCTAGGAATAGAAGCCCTGAGAGGGTATATCAGTACCGATAGGATAAAGATTCGAGACCGCATAAACGGTCAAAAAATCGACATGGATTACGCTGAATTTCAAAAGAAATACGGGGTACCTTTGTCCTTTTCTTTATTCCAGAATTTACTTTTCGCTAACTTACCCCACGAATTCAGTTACAGAGACAGGCTGATCAGGGTAGGGAAAACTTTTGTTTTGAAGCAGGAACGGGAAAACATCACCTATGAAACCTCCATAGACGCCGGACATGGTAAGGTAACCCAACTCAAGAGTATCGCTTCACAAACCAGGAGTGGGAGTCTGGAAGGGTCCTATATGGACTTTCGAGATGTTTCCAAGCAGCCATTCCCTTATCAGGCCATTATTAAAATGGTGTTGAGCTTACCAGAAAGGCCAAAAAGCAATTTTTTCTTAAATGTAGAGATGATCAAAGTAGAACTAACGGATGACCCACTTAATTTCCCATACAATTTTTAGCCAATTCAGCCGAGCTAGGGTTTTATGTCTGATCCTATTTTTGATTTTAGGATTGAGTTCAACTTCTGTTCTGACGGCACAAATTACGGCAGACAGGGCTAAGTTAGAGAAGGAAAAATCTGCCATTCAAAAAAGACTGAGGGAATTTGATCTCGTTTTGAGAAAAACTACTGATGAAAAAAAAGTTTCTGTAAGCGAGCTGAGGGCGGTTAATCAAAAACTCCAGGAAAGGGAAAAATACATCGCAACCATCAACAAGGAGCTCCAACTTGTAAACAAAGAAATAAAAGAAACCTCCACTCAAATAAAAAAGCTGAGTGATGAACTAAGCTTACTCAAGGAGGAATATGCCCAAATGGTATACACCTCATACAAATTAAATCAAGGGGTAAATCTAATCACTTTCATTTTTTCTTCTGCTACCTTTAAGCAGTTCTATATGCGGCTAAAATACCTGAAGCAATACAGTGATGCGCGAAAAAAACAGGTGGAACAAATGGAAAAGGTAAGTATAGAGTTGGCTGGAAAACAGGAAGCTTTAGAGGTACAAAAACAAGAACAAATAGCTGTGCTCACCCAAGAGCAAGAACAGAAAAAAGCATTGGATCAGCTCAAAACGGAGCAACAAAGAATGGTCAATACCTTAAGCCAAAAAGAAGAGGAAGTAAGAAAAGAAATAGCGGCTACAAAAAAACAGCAGGCAGAACTCAATAAGCTGATTAAAAATGTAATTGCTGAAGAAATCAGACTTGCCAAAGCCGCAGAAAAAGCTACCGAAACACCAAAAGCTGAAGGTCCAAAAACCAAAAATCTTCCAAATACGCCACAGGTAAAAAAACTATCCGCCTCATTCGCTAGTAATAAGGGAAATATACCCTGGCCAGTAGAGAGTGGATTCATATCAAAAAAATACGGCACTTATCCCCACCCCACCTTAAAAGGAATTTCTGAAACCAATGATGGCATAGACATTCAAACCACTAATAACGCTCCAGTCAAATCCGTCTTTCCAGGCACAGTAACCAAGATCACCACTGTACCCGGAATGGGAGGCACTATTATCATCAAACATGGCGAATTTTACACCATGTATAGCAGGCTAAAAACCATTGATGTAAAATCTGGTGAAGAGGTTCAATCCGAAACAATCATTGGCCACGTATATTCAGATGAAGATGGATATTCTGAACTTCATTTTCAAACGTGGAAAGGCCTGGAAGTAATGAACCCCAGCATTTGGCTTTCTAGTAAATAATCACTAAATTTTAATATATTTACAAAAAATTAAATACAACATGCTTTAAATCCTTTGCGTTAATAAAGCACTATCATATATTTGTAATAATTTCAAAATCAAAATAATCGAATCATGAATACATTGGGTTTTATACAAAATATCGGAGGAGGATCATTAGTGGTCATCGTACTGGTAGTTATCCTTCTTTTTGGAGCAAAAAGAATACCTGAATTGGCTAGAGGACTAGGCAGAGGTATCAGAGAATTTAAAGACGCAACCAAAGAGATTCAGGACGATTTGGAAGAAGGTCTAAAAGACGACAACAAGAAAGCAAAAAAATAACACGTTGGAAAAATTTCGTTCATTCGATGAGATAAGAAAATCGCTAGAAAAAAGGAAACGGATTGTAAAGCGATTGTCAAATACTACCTAAGCAACATTGAAACGAAGGCGCAATTAAACGCCTTCGTTGAAGTTTATAGCCAATCTGCTTTAGAGCAGGCAGCAGCTATTGACGAAAAATTAGCTTCTGGAAAGGCTGGGAAACTAGCAGGAATGGTAATAGGTATCAAGGATGTTTTATGCTATAATGAGCATGAAGCAAACGCCTCCAGTAAAATTCTGGAAGGTTTTGAATCCCAATTCACCGGTACTGCTGTTCAGCGTTTAATAGATCAGGATGCCATCATTATAGGAAGGCTTAACTGCGATGAATTTGGTATGGGATCCTCCAATGAGAACTCTGTTCACGGGAAGGTGCTTAATGCCATTGACGAAAGCAGGGTTCCTGGTGGATCATCTGGTGGATCTGCGGTAGCCGTACAGGCAAATCTTTGTACTGTTTCTTTAGGAACAGACACAGGTGGATCTGTTAGGCAGCCAGCGGCTTTCACTGGTGTAATTGGTCTTAAACCTACTTATTCCAGGATTTCCAGATATGGACTGATCGCCTACGCATCGTCATTTGACACTATAGGCGTTTTCTCAAACAATATCACAGATAATGCCTTGGTTTTAGAAACAATGGCAGGACCTGATGATTTTGATAGCACTTCTTCAAGGAAGCCTGTCCCCTCTTACAGCAAACTTTTGCATTTCGATAAACCTGCAAAAATTGCTTACCTGAAGGAGACTGTCTACTCTGAAGCCCTACAGCCTGAGATTAAAGCCAATACGCTAAATGTTTTGGAGAAGTTAAAGGAAGAAGGTCATGTTGTGGAGGAAATTAACTTCCCTTTGTTGGACTATGTACTTCCCACTTACTATATCCTTACTACAGCTGAAGCAAGTTCAAACCTATCAAGATTTGACGGGGTCAAGTATGGCTATAGAACGCCAAATGCCCACAATCTAGAAAGCATGTACAAGCTTACCAGGTCAGAAGGCTTTGGAGATGAAGTAAAACGTAGAATAATGCTCGGTACTTTTGTTTTGAGCGCCAGTTATTATGATGCTTATTTCACAAAAGCCCAAAAGGTAAGACGGCTAATAAAGGATTTTACGGAAGACTTATTGACCAAGTATGATTATATTGTTCTTCCAACAACCCCAAGTACGGCGTTTAAATTTGGAGAACATTCTAATGATCCAGTGGCCATGTATCTAGAGGATATGTTTACGGTACAGGCATCTGTTTCGGGTGTTCCATCCATTTCTATACCTAATGGAAAGGACAATAATGGATTGCCTATAGGACTTCAAATCATGGCCAATTCTTTTAAAGAAGCTGAGTTATATGCTTTTGCCAATTATCTAACAGCAGCAGCATTTAATAAATAAAATATGAGGTTAAAATCATTCTATATTCTAGTAGTGACTTTACTATTGTCCATTCCAATTTGGAATGTGGCAATAGCTCAGGAAAATGCAATGAATGTCTCAATCAATCCAATGGGAGAAGAGACCATCATGCCTTTTTATGACTACGAGCATATACCGGATTTTACCTATGAAGAAGTAGAAAAGCGTATCGCAGAAATGGATACCGATATGCCTTTTGAATTAAATGAAACTATTTTTGCCTTCATTGATTATTTCACGGTAAGAAATAGAGATTACACCCGCATGGTCCTTGAAAGACAGGACATGTACTTCCCTATGTTTGATACTTATCTTTCGGCGCACAATATGCCTGAAGACATCAAGTACCTTTCCATAATTGAATCTGGCCTGAATCCTAAGGCCAAATCTCGTGTAGGAGCAATGGGACTTTGGCAATTTATGCCTGCAACAGGGAAAGAGTTTAAACTGTATTACAACAGTCATGTGGACGACAGGCTTGATCCAGAACTTTCTACTGAAGCAGCCATTCGCTATCTTAAAGCACTTAACAGAAGGTACGACAATTGGGAGTTAGCACTTGCTGCTTATAATTGTGGTCCTGGAAATGTGAACAAGGCCATTCGTCGCTCCGGAGGAAAAAGAACATTTTGGGAAATTTACAGGTTTTTGCCTCGTGAAACACGAAGCTATATACCGCAATTTCAAGCCATCATGTATGTATTGAGATATGCTGAGGAGCACAATCTAATATTGGAAGAACCCTCCTACCCTGTCGCCTATGAGAAGGTAGATATGGGAAATGGATATACCCTGGAAAACCTGGCCAAACATACAGGGCTTTGCATTGAGGACCTTGAATATTTGAACCCTTCTTTGTTAAAGAGTAAAGTTCCTAATTTTGGCAAAGCGTTAAGTATTAATGTACCCAAGGCAGGACACAAATTCATCACCGACAATCAAGGCTGGATTAAAGATTCATTAAAAATCGAAACGGAGAGGTTCCTAGCTGAATTGCCCGAAAGAGAACCAGTAAAACCACTTCATAGTGCTACTTACAGAGTTAGAAGTGGTGATGTACTGGGCAAAATAGCCGCAAGGTATGGCGTTTCAGTAAATCAACTCAAATCCTGGAATGGTTTGTATTCTAATACAATCAAAATAGGTCAGGTACTTCATATCCACCAAGACAAAGACAACTTCGAGAAAAATCTCGCTTCAACACAAACCATCTCTACGAACAACAACGGAGGCAAATTGTACACAGTCCAACCCGGGGACTCGCTTTGGTTAATTTCAAAAAAACTGGAAGGTGTGACTATTGATCAGCTTAAAAAACTAAATAACCTGAACAATAATCAAATAAAACCAGGTCAAAAATTAATCATAGGATAGTTTTCAAACTAATTTGTTAATTGTTTTTTAAGTTGTCATAAATATCCCTAAATTAGGCTTGAACAAAAATAAACGAACCATTATGAGTTTAAGATTTTGCATTATAGCCTTATTTTCAGCTCTGATTTTTGCCGGTTGTGAAAGCAATACTGGAGCAAATTCAGATAGCAACAAGCCTAAAGCAAGGGGTACTCTAGGAGAAATCATACTAGTAATTGATTCAACAAAATATGCTGGTCCTGTTGGAGATGCCCTTAAAAATGTTTTCGAATCCAATATCGAAGGCATCATTCGTGAGGAGTCCATGTTTTACATGAGAAAGGTGGACCCTAGAAAAATGACAAGAATATTGAAGATGGCTTCTAACATTATATTTGTCACCACGTTTGATGATAGAAGTGGTGGAAGTAGAACTATCGCCAATCAATTTACGCCTGAGTCCATCGAAAAAAGCAAGGCTGATTCTTCCATATTTATGCTCAGAAATCAAAATGAGTTTGCCGTTGGTCAGGAAGTCCTGTATTTATTTGGTGAAAATGAGCCAGAGCTTATCAAAAATATTGAAGCCAACAAACAAGCATTACAAAACCTCTTTTCCAATAAAGAAAAAGAGATTTTAAGTGCTGCACTTTTTAGTCGTAAAAATGGCGAAGTCTCTGAGATGGCGAAGGGTAAATTCGGTGTTGAGCTCAGTCTCCCCGCATCCTATCAATTCGTAAAAGAGGAGGAGAACTTTATTTGGTGTAGGCAACCTACCCCTAGAATAGACAAACCAGATATAAGTGTGTTCTTTTATCAGACTGCTTATGAAGACGAATCTCAGGTTTTTCCAGAAAACATTATTAAGTTGAGGGACGAAATTACCAGAAACACAATTTTTGGAGATCCTGAACAACCTGAATCCTTTGTGGTCACTGAAAAACAGCAACCTCCAATTTTCAGAAACATTAGAATTGATGGACAGTATTCCACAGAAATGCGTGGATCCTGGAAAACAAACAACTTGTCAATGGGTGGCTCATTTTTATCCTATACTGTGGTAGATGAAGAAAAAGGAATGATTTTCTATATGGAAGGATTCGTCTATTACCCGAATGAGGCACATAGAGCTTCTTTAAGAGAGATTGAGACCATTCTTCAAGCTACCAAGTTCAATTTGGCAAAAGAATAAATTTCATAAAAACAGATAATTATTTTCCCTTACGCAATGAAGATAAGAAAAGAGGATGCATTAAATTATCATGAATTTAAGAGACCTGGGAAAATAGAGGTAGTACCCACAAAACCTCTTTCCAGCCAACTAGACTTGGCCTTGGCTTATTCTCCTGGGGTTGCAGAACCGTGTACTGCGATACAAAACAACCCTGAAGACGTCTATAAATACACCGCTAAGGGCAACTTAGTAGCTGTAATTTCAAATGGAACAGCCGTTTTAGGGTTAGGAAATATAGGACCAGCAGCTTCAAAGCCAGTCATGGAAGGCAAAGGGGTTTTGTTTAAGAAATTCGCTGGAATAGATGTTTTTGACCTAGAAATAGACGAGAATGACCCTGAAAAGCTAATTGAAACCA
Organism: Cyclobacterium qasimii M12-11B; assembly: GCF_000427295.1. Lineage (GTDB taxonomy): Bacteria > Bacteroidota > Bacteroidia > Cytophagales > Cyclobacteriaceae > Cyclobacterium > Cyclobacterium qasimii. The sequence goes on from NZ_ATNM01000110.1 coordinate 61,836, forward strand.
TTCGTTCTTTAGAGCCTACATTTGGAGGCATCAACCTGGAGGACATCAAAGCACCTGAATGTTTTATCATTGAAAAAAGGCTGAAGGAATTAATGAAGATTCCAGTAATGCACGATGATCAACATGGTACAGCCATAATTTCTGGCGCTGCGCTACTGAATGCGCTGGAAATGATCCAGAAAAAAATAGAAAAAATAAAATTAGTTGTAAGTGGTGCAGGTGCGGCAGCCATTTCCTGCGCAAGGTTCTATATAAAACTTGGCGTTAAGTTGGAAAACGTTGTCATGTGTGACATTGACGGTGTCATAAGAAAAGACAGGGAAAACCTTACAGATATTCATGGCATGTTTGCCACAGATAGGGACCTCTATACCATCACTGAAGCCATGCAGGGAGCTGACGTGTTTTTAGGACTTTCTGCTGGAAACATCATTAATCAGGACCAGATAAGAGCTATGGCTAAAAACCCCATAGTTTTTGCCCTCGCCAATCCAACACCAGAAATCAGCTACGAGGAGGCAATGGCCGCCAGAAAGGACATCATTATGGCCACCGGTCGTTCAGATTACCCCAACCAGGTGAACAATGTGATAGGCTTTCCTTATATATTCAGAGGTGCTTTGGATGTTAGGGCCACGGGGATCAATGAAGAGATGAAATTAGCAGCTGCTTTGGCAATCGCTAACCTCGCTAAAGAGCCAGTCCCAGACATTGTTAACAAAGCTTATGGGGAAGCAAAATTAGCTTTTGGAAAAACATACCTTATTCCCAAACCTTTGGACCCAAGGCTAATTACTACAATTGCTCCTGCTGTGGCCAAAGCGGCCATGGAATCAGGTGTAGCCAAAAGCCATATCAAAGATTGGCAAGCCTATGAATTAGACCTTCAGGAAAGAATCGGCATAGACCAACGCTTAATGTCACGCGTAGTAGCCAGAGCCAAAAAAGATCCTAAACGAGTGGTATTTGCAGAAGCAGATAACCCTAAAATTTTAAAAGCTGCTCAAATAATGCGGGATGAAAAAATTGGCATCCCAATATTACTTGGCAATAAGGGCAAAATCAAAAAACTTATCCAAGCCAATTCACTTGATTTGGAGGACATAATTGTAATTGATCCCAACGAAGAAAAAATCAAATTAAGGCATTACGGTCAATTGCTATATGACAAAAGGAAGCGCAAAGGCTTAACCTTGTATGAGGCTAAAAAACTCATGAAAGACCGTAATTATTTTGGTGCAATGATGGTAGAAGTAGGTGAAGGTGATGCACTAATTTCAGGATTGACAAAAGATTACCCAAGAACCATCCTCCCCTCACTTCAAATTATTGGCGTTAAAAAAGGTGTAGACAAGGTAGCTGGGATGTATATCATGAATTCTGACAGGGGGCCACTCTTTTTTGCAGATACCACAGTAAACGAAAATCCAAGTGCCGACGAACTGGTAGAGATAATCGGATTAACGGCCAATGGGGTACGCTTTTTTGATATAGAACCAAAAATTGCAATTTTGTCTTACTCCAACTTTGGATCAGCCAAAGGACAGGTACCTTTAAAAACAGCATTGGCCACCACAAAAGCCAAAGCGCAATATCCTGATTTAGTAATCGAAGGAGAAATGCAAGCCAATGTGGCTTTAGATGAGAGCATTCAAAAGGAAAATTACCCTTTTAGTGCCTTAATTAACAATAAGGCCAACACCCTGATTTTCCCTGATCTTGCCTCCGGAAATATTGCCTATAAATTGGTGGCTGAAATCGGTAATGCTGAAGCCATTGGCCCTATACTTTTGGGCATGAATAAATCTGTTCACATTTTACAATTGGGTAGCTCAATACGAGAAATAGTCAATATGATAGCCATTGCGGTAGTGGATGCTCAAACCATAGAAACTGAATGATTACTTACCTGAAAGGAAAATTAGCGTTTAAAGATCCCACCCATGTCATAATAGACATACACGGAATTGGATATGAAGTTAAAATATCATTAAACACTTACGGGAAAATAGCCGAAAAGGAAGAAGTAATGCTTCACACTTATCTCCATATCAAGGAAGATGCCCATACCTTATATGGCTTTATTGAAGCTTCAGAAAAAAAAGCATTTTTAGACCTGATTTCAATTTCAGGTGTAGGGGCAAATACAGGATTAATGATCCTGTCCAGCATGTCCGTACCTGAGCTTGAGCAAGCCATAAGTGAAGGCGACCATCCTACTATACAGCGGGTAAAGGGAATTGGTGCTAAAACAGCACAAAGAATTGTGTTAGAACTTAAAGATAAAATAATAAAGTCAGGAATTTCTACCCCTGAGGGAGTCGGTCATGGCTTTGTACAAAACAGCAATAAATTAAAACAAGAGGCGTTACAAGCTTTGATTACGTTAGGCTTCACTAAAGCTCAGGCTGAAAAAAATATCATGACAGTTTTGAAAAAAAGTGGCCCCGATGTTTCCTTAGAAACATTAATTAAAGCATCTTTAAAGTCATCATCATAATTTAACAACGTTGGCCTTTACCTTCTCAAATATTTTTTGGAGAAAAAAGTCATTTCAACACGATTACATTTCCCATTCAGGAGTGTTTTTTTTAGTGTTCATGATGTCTTTATCGGGTACATATGCCCAACAATTGCCCGTGACTACCCCATCTGACACCTTACCAAGTCTGATGGACACTTTGAACAAAAGAAGGTCTCTACCCTCCTTTTTATTATGGGACAACCTAAATACAAAGCCACTTTACCCCTATCAAAATCCTTTTTTGAGAAGAAATTCACCATTTCTTTTAACACCCGAAAAAAATCAACGGGTAGAAGTGGAAGTGGATACCGCCGTTAATTTTCAAATCTATCCAAATTTGGATTCGACATCTTTAGACCCAGGGTATTCCTTGGATTTTGACGATTATTCGCGAATGCAGGAATACCGGATTAGACAACAATACTGGAGAGATCGTTCCAGAGGATTAGATGGAGAAAGTGCGGTTGGCGGCAGAGGCCTTATTCCTCCGATTACCATGAGTCCAACTTTCGATCGCCTATTTGGTGGTAGTGAGATCACAATCGTACCAACTGGTAATGTCAATCTGGATTTTGGGGGGATTTTCAGGAGAATCGACAATCCATCCATACCTATACGCCAACAAAAGACAGGGAATTTCAATTTCAATCAGCAAATCCAAATGAGTGTCAATGGAATGCTGGGCCAAAAAGTACGCATCGGAGCAAATTTTGACAGCAATAACTCTTTTGACTTTGAAAACCAGCTAAAAGTAGAGTATGCTGGTTTTGAGGAAGACATTCTGAAATCCATAGAAATAGGCAATGTAAGCATGCCTATTCAAAACAGCTTGATCCAAGGGGCTCAAAACCTATTTGGAGTAAAAACACAAATGCAATTTGGCAAACTCTTTATGACCACTGTCGCATCTACCCAACGCGGTAGAAGAGATGAAATCATCATTGAAGGGGGAAATCAAGGTAGGCCGTTTGAAATAAGGGCTTCTGCTTATGATGAAAACAGGCACTTTTTTCTTGGTCATTTCTTTAGAAATAATTACGAAAACTGGTTGAGAGGTTTACCTCAGGTGCTGTCTGGTGTACAAATTACCCGATTGGAAGTATACATCATGAACAGAGCCAATAATACCGAAACACTTCGGAATTTTGCTGCATTCATGGATTTGGGAGAAGGGCAAACCATATACAACCCCAATAATCCCAATATCGGAACAGGTAATCCACAAGCTCCAGCTACCAATACGGCAAACGAACTATTTAGCAATCTAAAAAGTAATCCATCGTTCAGGAATTTTGAAACTGCTGCTACAACTATAAGCAACGATCTGGGGATTGAAAGAGGAGTGGAATTTGAGCAAATAAACGGTGCTAGAAAACTAGCAGAGAATGAATATACCTTTGACCGCCAATTGGGCTATTTTAGTCTTTCCAGAAAACTTCAAAATGATGAAGTAATCGCCGTCTCCTACGAATACACCTATAATGGACAAAGTTTCAAAGTTGGAGAGCTATCTGAAGATTACCAAAATTTGTCTGAGGAAAATGTCATCTTTTTGAAAATGCTTCGTCCGGCAAGAATCAATACCACGATCCCCACCTGGGATCTTATGATGAAAAACATCTACAACCTAAATGCCAATCAGATTGAACAAGAAGGTTTTCAATTGCAAATCATTTATAGAGACGACCGTACAGGATTGGATAATCCCAGTCTTTTGGAAGGTGCCAATGTAAAGGACATTCCTTTAATCAGGCTACTGAATTTAGACAACTTAAACCCTCAAAATGACCCTCAACCTGATGGTAATTTTGACTTTGTCAATGGGTTAACGATCAAACCAGAATTGGGACTAGTCATATTTCCCGTAGTTGAGCCTTTTGGTAACACCCTTGAAGAGTATTTTTCACCTGCAGAAGTTAACCTTAGAGACAAATACGTTTACGACACTTTGTACAGGACTACTCAGGCTGATGCAGAATTAGTCACTCTACTTAACAAATACTACCTAAAAGGTAGTTTTAGCTCTGGTTCGGCTTCAGAGATCATGCTTCCTGGCCTGAATATTAGCGAGGGCTCTGTAATCATAACAGCAGGAAACATCCCACTTACAGAAGGGGTAGATTATACAGTGGATTACAATATAGGCAGGGTCGTAATCATCAATGAGGGCATCCTTCAGTCTGGTAAAACAATTAGTGTTAGTTTTGAAAAAGCTGATTTAGTTTCCTTTCAGACAAGAAGCTTGTTGGGAACCCGACTGGATTATATGGTCAATGAGAATTTCAATATTGGTGGTACCTTCTTATACCTAAATGAACGGCCAAATATTTCAAGAATTGCCACAGGGAATGAAACCTTAAGAAATAGCCTTTGGGGCCTCGATGTCAATTATAACGATGAATCCCTGTTCCTAACCAAGCTGGCCGATGCGCTGCCATTTACTGAAACCAAAGAAAAGTCTTTGATTCAGTTTAGTGGTGAATTTGCTCACCTGATCCCTGGAACTTCCAACCAAGTAGATGGAGAAGGGGCTTCTTATATTGATGATTTTGAAACAGCTATCATTCCTTTTAACCTCGGTTCAAGTACTCAAAACTGGAAGATTTCTTCCACTCCTGCCACCTCGGAAAATAAATTTGATCTCAGCCAGCTAACAGAAGACAGATTAGGAAGCGCTTATAGAAGAGCTCGTTTATCCTGGTATACAGTGGACAATGTCTTTTACAGGTCTTCAGGAACGGGTGTTCCCTCTAACATTTCCACTGAGGACAGAAGAAACCATTATGTAAGAAGGGTACTCCCCCAGGAAATTTTCCAAGGAAGGTACCGAGACTATATGATTACAAATGAACCTCTTTTTGATTTGGCTTATTTCCCACATGAAAGAGGCATGTATAATTTCAATACAAGCCTCAATAGTGACGGCTTACTGACCAATCCCAGAGAAAACTATGGCGGAATCACCAGGGCCATTACTTCCGAAGTGGATTTTGACAGGACGAACATTGAATACATAGAATTCTGGATGATGGACCCCTTCATTACAGGAGAAAACGGCAGGGTTCTGGATGGTGTTTTCAATGAAAACAATACCACAGGCGGTAAATTGGTTTTCAATTTAGGCGAGGTATCTGAAGATGTGATTGTAGACGGCAGACATGCTTTTGAAAACGGACTTCCGGCAGATGGATCCGAAACGAGCACCTCAACCAACGAATGGGGAAAAATAACCAGTCAACAATTTTTGACTCCCGCATTTGACAACTCCCCGGAGGCAAGAGAAAACCAGGATGTAGGACTAAATGGTCTAAGTAGTGAAGAAGAGGTTGAATTTTATGGTGCCAGGTATATAAATAGGCTCAATGTAAATTCACAAGCATTACAGAAAATACAAGCAGATCCAGCCGCTGATAATTTCCAATATTACCTTGATCCTGAGTTTGACAACAACGACATAAAAATATTAGAACGATACAAACATTTCAATGGGCTTGAGGGAAATACACCTATTACGGCCAATAGTAATTTGCCTTATACCCCATCTGGCTCCAACATCCCTGACAACGAAGACCTCAACAATGACAATACCATCAACGAGGTGGAGAGTTATTACGAATATGAAATAGACTTACGGCCAACTGGTTTAGAGGTTGGTGAAAACAATATTGTAGACAAGGTATCCTCTATAGAAAATGGCGAAGAGGTCGATTGGTATCTTTTCCGTATACCTATCCGTCAACCAAGTGCTACTTATGGCAATATTTCTGGGTATAAATCCATTCGATTCATTAGAACCTACTTGACAGATTTCCAGCAACCAGTGGTGCTAAGAATGGCTCAGTTTAGGTTGGTAGGCAGTCAATGGAGGACTTTTCAGGAATCATTGTTTGAAAAAGGCTTTTCTGAGATACCCGAACCAGACAATTCCAATCTAACGGTAGGTGTGGTCAATATTGAAGAAAATGGACAAGGCAGCGAAAATCAAAGTCCTTATGTATTACCTCCAGGCATCAATAGAGACAGAGACAATACCTCAACCGTAGAAAGACAACTAAACGAACAATCACTTCGCTTGTGTGTCGACAACCTTCAAAGTAGAGATTCAAGAGCTGTCTTTAAAAATGTAAATCAAGACCTCGTACAATATGGTCGCTTAAAAATGTTTTTACATGCCGATAGCCAGGATGCACAAGACGGCGAATTATCGGCTTTTTTAAGAATGGGTACAGATTACACCGACAATTATTATGAAATAGAGGTGCCCCTAAACATCACCCCAACCGGAACAAGGGACCCCAGCCAGATCTGGCCTTCAGAAAATGAAATAGACGTTGCGTTTGATGAAATAGTAGGAGTAAAAGCAGAAAGAGACAATAACCAGCAACCTCAAAACCTCCCCTACTCTGTCATGGTGAGACAATACAAGATCACCGTTGTTGGTAGGCCTGAATTAAGTTATATTCAAGGAATGATGATAGGCGTTAGAAACCCTGGAATCGGTGGCGCTAGTAAATCTATTTGTCTTTGGGCCAATGAATTAAGGGCTACAGACTTCAATAAGTCTTCAGGATGGGCAGCCAATGCGCGTCTAAATGCTCAAATTGCTGATGTAGCTACTATATCATCTTCTATCCGACACAATACCTTTGGCTTTGGAGGCTTAGAAACCCGCCTTTCTGAAAGAGCAAGAGAATCGACCACTCAATATGACGTTTCGGCCAATGTCAATGTCGATAAACTGTTACCAAAAGGACTCGGCGTAAGTATACCGCTGTATGCAAGTGTTGAGAACTCTTCTACCAAACCAGAGTTTGACCCACTCAATCCAGATGTGCCCTTCGAAATAGCACTTCAGAAATTTAGGACAGATACTGAAAAAGAAGAATACCAGAACCTGGTGATGGATCAATCCAAAAGCAGGAATTTCAGTCTGAACAATGTAAGAAAGTTGAAAAACCCGGAGAAAGAGACCAACCGCATCTACGCATTAGAGAACTTCTCATTTTCCTATGCTTATGGCTCCATTACTCAGAGTAATATTCAGCTGGAGAGTTATAATTACGAGACTACACGTGGAAGCATTGCTTATAATTTCCAACCTGACCCGCTTATAGTCACTCCCTTCAAAGGATGGGGGATATTTAATAGCCGTTATTTGCAATTGTTTAAAGACTTCAATTTAAATTTTGCACCAAGTCTCATTTCGGCAAGACTGGATGTGGACAGGCGCTTTATGCGAACCCAAAATAGAAATGATCTATTGACTACCGCTGGCGTTGACCCACTTTTTCAAAAAAGTTTCTACCTGAATCGATTTTATAGCCTCAATTGGGACTTGACCGAAAATCTATCCTTTGATCTCAGCTCAAGTGTTAATGCTGTAGTAGACGAACCCGAAGGTGACCTGGACACGGAGGCAAAATTAGATTCTTTGAGAAACAATATTAAAAGACTAGGAAGGACGACCAATTACAGCCAGCAGGCTGTCGTCAATTATAAAGTACCTCTAGACAAGTTTCCACTTACCGATTGGATAAGTGCTGACGTACGGTATGAAGCTACCTACAGCTGGATCACAGGAGCCCTTGGTCAAAGAGATACGCTGGGCAATGTAATTCAGAATTCTAGAAACAGGTCTTTATCAGGAAAACTAGATTTGGTACAATTGTACAATAAGAACAAACGGCTCAATGCGCTAAATTCACCAAAAAGACCTACCATTCCAGGTAGACCTACTCCAAATGCAAATGAACCTGAAGATGGAGAAAAGGAAAAAGTGCTTTCAACAGAAGGATTTGGATCAAATATCTTGAGGTTCATGATGATGTTAAAGGATGTGAACTTCAGCTACCAAATAACCCAGGGCACTTACCTCCCTGGCTACATGCCCAACACAGGACTATTTGGAATGGATCGTAGTTTCATCAATCCTGGCTTAGGTTTTCTTTTCGGTGAACAGAATAGTAGCATTAGGTACAATATGGCCAATAGGGGTGCCTTGGCTTCCAGTTCCTCACTAACGCAGGCATTTAGTCAAAATGAATCCAGGAACCTTCAGCTGAGCACTTTGATAGAACCCATTAAAGACTTTAAAATCACACTTGATTTTAGAAAGCGAGAAAATGGTAACTACAGCGAAATATTTAGGAGAAATGGGCCTGGTGAAGACGACTTCGCATCCATTAACCCTAACAGGCTAGGAAGTTATAGTATTTCCTATAATGTAATTAAAACAGCTTTTAGCAAACAGGATGCACAAAATAACTCTCCATTATTTACAGCGTTTGAAAGTTACAGAGCGGTCATTCAATCTCGGCTTGAAATTGAAAACCCCGGAGGAAGCTATAATGCAAATGGACAAGATGTATTAATTCCAGCATTTTTAGCAGCCTACTCAGGTCAGGCAGCCTCTGACATTGCTTTGAATCCATTCCCAAAATTGCCTTTGCCAAATTGGAGAGTCGAATACAGGGGATTGGCAAGGTTACCAGCATTGAATGAGTACTTTTCATCAATAAATTTGACTCATAACTATACTTCATCTTATGAAGTAAGCAATTTTTCTAATGCCCTAATTTATCAAGAAGGTCTGGAGTTGTACAATACATTACAGCAGCTTCCTATGGCAAGTATGACAGATGAATTTGGCGCCTATATCCCTATCATGATACTTAGCGATGTAGTGATATCTGAAAGGTTTGCGCCATTAATTGGTGTTGACTTGCTTACCAAAGACCGAATGAATATTAGTTTTGAATACAATACCGAGAGAAATATCGGATTGAACTTTTCCAATGCACAAGTTACCGAACAAAGCAGTCAGGATTTTAGATTTGACCTTGGATATACCAAAGCAGGCGTAAAAGTTCCATTCAAAATTCAGGGAAGGCAGGAAGTCCTCAGTAATGACCTTACGATCCGGGTATCTACCAGAATTGTAGACACCAACACGATCCAAAGAAAAATAGAAGGAGAGAATACACTTACGAACGGTAATCTTAACGTTCAAATAAGACCTAGTGTAGGATATGTGGTCAATCAGAAACTTAATATTCAATTCTATTTTGACAGAACCATTAATGATCCAAAGGTTTCTACCGCCTACAGAACTAGTTCCACCTCATTTGGTGGACAATTAACATTTAATTTAAGTCAATAATTTTTTGTACTATCTAGAAACATCGTATTTTTGAACAGTAAAAATATTTAGCATGAAATTCCCAGAAGATTTAAAATACACCAAAGACCACGAATGGGTCAAAATAGACGGTGAAACTGTTACTATAGGAATAACTGATTTTGCCCAAAAAGAATTGGGGGACATCGTTTTTGTAGAAGTAGAAACAGTAGGTGATTCCCTGGATTCCGGAGAGGTCTTCGGAACCGTAGAAGCAGTGAAAACTGTTTCAGATTTGTTCATGCCAGTCAATGGCGAGATTCTGGAGCTGAACAGTCTTCTGGAAGACTCCCCTGAATTGGTGAATGAAGACCCTTATGGAGAGGGATGGATGATAAAGGTGAAATGGGATCAGAATATTGATACCGATCTACTGACTCAAGAAGAATACAAAAACCTCATCGGGCAGTAATTCATTTTGAGAGTAAAAGTCATTCTTGCTATTCTCTGGTCATTTGGCATGGCTTATGCTCTATTTAGCCCAGCTAGCAATGTGCCCAACATACCTAAATTCTATGGATCAGATAAAGTGATTCATTTTGGGATGTTTGCGGGTATGGCGATATTATGGAGCAGGGTAATCCGTGAAAAAGTAGATATAAAGTATAAAAATAGCATAAAGTTATTCACTAATTATTTAGTTTTGTGGATTTTTATTGCTATATTGACAGAGTATTTACAAAGACTGGTACCAGGAAGGTCATTTGACTATTTTGATATTATCACGAATATTGTAGGCGTTATTATAGGTACAGGTATTTTTATTTATTTGAATAAGAGGGGTAGCGTCCTTGTATAAATAAAAATTATTTGTTATGATTGTTAATTGGAATTATTAAACTGAATCAACAAAAATTAAAAAAGAGTTATAACCATGGAAGCCAAAAAAACACCAAAAGCTGACTTAACCAAAAAGACGGGAATGTTCCTAAATCTTGGTTTAATGGTCAGTGTTGGTCTGGTCCTCTTTGCCTTTGAGTATAAATCATTTGACGATGGTTTACTTAAAGACCTTGGATCGATCGATGATGACTTTGAGGAATTATTAGACATTCCGATTACGGAACAACCACCTCCACCGCCGCCACCAGTAGAGCAGCCGGAGATTAAAGAGATTCCTGATGAAGTTGAAATCGAAGAAAAAATTGAAGTAAACTTCGACGTAGATGTTCAGGAAGAAACAGTAATCAAGGAAGTGGTAATCGAAGAAGCTCCAGTTGTTGAAAAAGCAGATGAGATCTTTGATGTTGTGGAAAACATGCCAACCCCTCCGGGTGGAATGGAAGGATGGAACAAGTATCTATCTAAAAACCTTAAATACCCAACCCAAGCAAGAAGAATGGGAATTGAAGGAACTGTTTACGTAGTGTTCGTAGTAAATACGGATGGATCTATTCAAGATGTTGGCATCCTTAGAGGTGTTGGCGGAGGATGTGATGAAGAAGCCGTAAGAGTTGTGAAAAAATGCTCCAGCATGGGAACCAGGAAGACAAAGAGGTCGACCAGTTAGAGTAAAAATGAGATTGCCTATCAGATTTAAATTAAGCTAATCGCTTTTTTAAAATCTAGATAAATAGATATAAAGTGCCATGAAAATTTCATGGCACTTTTTTAATTTAATCCCCCTACTAATATGGCAAATAATGTATTTGGTGAAGCCCTTATCCCCTGTTGCCTTTCTCCCAGAACAGGTTTCTATAGAGATGGCTATTGCAATACGGACGCGCTTGATTCTGCAACACATACAGTGTGTGCCGTGATGACTGAAGACTTTTTGAGTTTTAGCCTTGCAACAGGCAATGATTTATCTACCCCAAGACCAGAATTCAACTTCCCTGGGCTTAAACCAGGAGACAAATGGTGCGTTTGCCTTACCAGGTGGCTCCACGCTTATCAAGAAAAAAAAGCACCAGGAGTAATTCTTGAGGCCACGCATGAAAAAACACTTGAACTCATCGCTCTTGAGGAATTAATTAAATATGCGGTGAAAAATTAAGACAACCAATTTCCTTTAGTACCTAGATTATTCACGCTGTCACCGAACAGATTTAAGCCCTGTACCATTCCTTAAGTTACTTCTCAAAATGGCCGGAATTTAAGCAATGAAGGAAATATTCTTCAAACTAAATCCTGAAATATAGAACCGCTTTACAAGCCAGCGCTTTTAATAATATCAAGGTGGTCAAATGCCAGGGCTGGAAGTGTGGAAATAGAAAACCAGCCTACCTCCTGACTATCCGAACCAGCCCTTGTCTTCTCCAATAGAGATTTATCAACTTCAAAAAGGAAAGCCACACTTACAGTCCATCCTCTAGGATCTCTTCCCTCCTCCCCGAAAACACCTATCAGTTGACCTCCCGTAAGTAAAAGTCCTGTTTCTTCTTCCAATTCCCTTTTGCAACCGTTTAAAGGCAGTTCATTCTTCTCAATAAAACCACCTGGAAGCGCCCATTTTTGTTCAAAAGGAGGGTTTTTCCTATTAATTAATAAGATTTTGTGCACTTCAGCACAATATACCACAGCATCTGCTGTAAAGGCAGGTCGTGGGTAATCATACGTATATGGCATTTCATTTTTAATTTTAATTCATTACAAATATCAGACAATCTCATTACAACCAAAACCCTTTATAGTAAAACCAAAACCAGATCTATTTCCACAATCGTCAATTGGCAAACGAATTAGCAGCCCAAAGAGCTTAACTAACTTAATAATTGAGTATTACAGCAAAAAAAACAGGGATGGAAAGTCCACCATAGCTATAAACCAGGTAACACCCCCACCCCTATATGAACACATTAGGAAAGTAAAAAATATTATTTTTCTAGCGTTTGATCGAAGACCAAAACTCCATCTTTATAGACCTTCTGAATGTTTACTACATTGTCTTTGAGTTTAAATACCACCCAATCCTTGTTCGGGACCTTATCACCTACCATGTATTTCAATGGAAGTATTGAGGCTTTCTTCCATGCTTCAGACAATGATAATAATTGGCTTTCAAGCAAATAGTCTATGTTTTCCAACAGGTCCTTGCCTGCTCCTGCCAATAGTCCATTGGCACCTTTCATAGACAACCTTCCACTTTCTTCCAAAACAACCTTTCCACCAATGGGCGAATCATATTCTCCTGGAGCCATGCCAGCAAAGCAAGTGGCATCACTTACAAGCAGGCACTCGTCACCTTTTGCACGGAAAACAACCTTCAAAAAAGAGGGAGGTAAATGAAAGCCATCAGCAATCAGACTGGCATTGATTCCTTCTTGAGCCATTAGTTCCCATATAATATTGGGATGGCGTTGCAAATTTAAAGGGACACCATTACCTAAATGCGTAGCAAGCGAAGCACCAGCGTCCTTTGCCATTTGCACATGCTCTCCGGTAGCCAATGAATGTCCAATAGACACCTTTACACCTCTTTTAGTACAGGTCCTTATAAATTCTTCGCTGCCTTCCAACTCGGGAGCAAGGGTAATTAAAGCGATGGGCTTCAAAGAGATTTTTTGAAGCTGATCCAAAAATGCTATTGAAGGGTTTCTGGTAAATTCTTCAGGATGAGCACCCTTTGCTCCGGGCTCTGAAGAAATAAAAGGTCCTTCAATGTGAAGCCCCGCCACGCAGGAGTTTACTAAAGGATAAGCTTGACAGGCCTTGTTAATGGTTTCTACCAGTTGTAAAATGGTGTCAAAGCCATTGGTGACAATCGTCGGGTAATAGGTGGTAACACCTTTGGATAGTAAATACTTGGTACATTCCAGAATTGCTTCAGGCTTTGTTAAGGTCGTATTAAAATCTACTCCTTTGATCCCATTGATCTGAATGTCTACCAAACCCTCTCCTACATATTCATCCACCTCAAAATCTGCTGGCAATTGCACACGGGTACTGCTTTTTGTATTCAAAAGTACAGGTTGGCTGCTCACAGCATCAATAGCCATTATGTTGGAAGCTTCCTCTTCTTTTTGGATAGGGAATGGATTTGAATCTGCGTCAAGAAACAAATCACAATTCTCTGATTGGCGAAGTATGGAACCAGGACAGCTGGTAGAAATCTCACCAAATAAAGATTGGTATACGGCAGCTCTTTTGGCAGCTCCAGGCACTACACAATACAGGTAACTCCCATTTGTCAAAGTAGGGATGGTCAATGTCAAGGCAGTTTCAGGAACTTCAGCAAATTGGCTAAAGCAACCATCATTGACCTGTTGTTGCCTGCAAAGAGTATCTAGTGTTACTTTTTTAACAGTAAACGGATCGCTAAAATCCGCCACTGGAGGATCATTAAAGGCAATGTGACCATTTTCACCTATACCTAAGCAAACAATGTCAATAGGTGCTTCATTGAGCAATTTGGAATACCTCTTCACTTCAATTTCAGGATCTGCTTCGCCGTCAAGCAAATGAACCTGGTGAAAAGGAACGCAATCGAAGAGGTGCCTTTTTAGAAAATTTGAGAAAAGCGCAGGTGAATCCTTGGACAAACCGATATACTCATCCATATGGAAGCCAATAATACGGTCCCACTGGATTCTTTTACTGGAAGTAAGGTAGTTCAGCATCTCACTCTGGGAAGGTGCTGCAGCAAAGATTATTCTTATAAATTCTTTCTCTTTTAAAAGTTCTTCAATTCTATTTTCAACAGCTTTGGCAGCTGCGATCCCCATCTCATTCCGGGATTTGTGTATATGTAAATTCATAATCGGTATTTTATTCTTTCTCAATGGACTGAAGCAAATCAGCTATTTTTTCTACATTCCTGTTGGTTTCAAAAAATCCAACAATAATGAACGTCAGGGTAGACACTATTAAAGGCAAACTAATTTCTAATGCTAAACTTAAAGAGTCTATGTTTTTCGTTATCACAAAGGTAATCAATCCAGCCACTATAGAACCTATTGCGGCAATAGGTCCGCTTTTCTTGAATATAGGCAGTAAACCAAAAAGCATCGGGATAGCGATCGGTCCAACTAAAGCACCAAACCAAGAAATAATAAGGCCTAAAATGCCTCCAAAATATTCGTATTGAAAGGCAATTAATATAGTGAACATCGTAAAAACGAACGTAGTCAATCTCGCAATAAATAAAGAGGATTCTCCTTTTTTAATCTTCTTGGAAATATTCGGTAAAATATCCCGTGTTATCACTGCTGATATTGTATTAATATCTGAAGAGGTCATGGACATGGTATTGGCAAAAAGAGAGGCAATTACCAACCCAACTAATCCTGATGGCAATAACAATAGGGTAAGTTCTCCATAGGATTTACTCGGGTCAGCCAAATCTGGCAATAAAATCGGGGCAGCCCACATTGGAAAGAACAGTATAAGTGGCCATACAAGGTACAAAATCCCGGAAAGACGTGCCGCTTTGGTAGCCGCTTTTTCATTTGGAGAAGAGATGAACCGGGTAGCAAGGTTCCATTGCCCACCATTGTAAGCAAGGAAGTTGATAAATAAGAAAGCCAAGGCAAAACCTACTCCGTAAGGTTCATTGAATAGTTGACTATTTTGTTCTGGAAGTTTATCCCACAAAGTAAATATCCCTTCAATTCCTCCTAAGTGTTGTAAAACAACTACAAACATGACCAAGCCAGCAAGCAGTTGAACAATGAATTGTGCAAAATCAGTAATGACCACAGCCCATAGACCTCCAAAAGTAATGTACAATAAGGAGATTCCTCCTGAGATAAGTATACCTACTGGAAGGCTTACTCCTGTAAAAACATTAAGAAGAAGCGCAATGGCGGCCCACTTCGCACCAACATCGAACAATTTGAGGATAACCCCGCTCCAGGCCATTACTTGTTGTGTCCATAAATTGTAACGACGTTCTAAAAACTCCAATGGGGATTGAATATGGTATCTTTTTCTTAGTCTGACCCAGTATACTGGAAACACATGAGCACTAACCAATATCGAAATACCTATGGTCAATGCCCACCAGGTATATATAGAAAACCCGTGGGTATAGGCCAATGCTGCATACGCGACAAACACGGCACCACTGTATCCAGACACATGGTGTGAGATACCCGATAGCCACCATGGTAAATTGCCGCCAGCAACAAAATAGTCGTCAGCGTCATTGTTTCTAAAATAAGCATAAACACCTATGACGAGCATTAGCAAGAAAAAAAGGCCAATGACCACCAAGTCCAATTCATTCAATTTCATTGTAATATTTTTGTTTAATGGTTAAGAGATTTTCAATCTCTAAGTTAAATACGCCCCTTTCGATACTTACTCCAATAGAATAGCTATTCGGTTATAATCGAAAGAATAATAGGAATAGAGGGTTAATGCATTTTACCAATTGAGAAAAGTAAGAAAAACTGAACTCCTTTAGATTTCAGTTTTTCTACACCTTGCTAAAATGACGGTAAGGAATCCGATTTTAACTTTTAGACCAATACTGGAATTTTTCTTCTTCCATGGCCTTATTACCTAAATGCACAGCCACAGCTGTGTCTTTTCCTTTGTTTACATCACAAAAAGGTTGTCGACCTTCCCTTACGCAACCAACAAAATCAATTAAGGCATAGGAGGTTGGGTCAAGGTCTTTACCATCGTTATTTCCAAAAAGAATTGGTTCAGCCTTATCACCTGACCCATTTTTAACTGTTGCTCCTGAAACGCCATCTACTGTTCCAAGCTCCAAATGTTTGGGCTCCGCATAAATAAATGCTTTGTCCCTCAAGATCTCTACCGTTCCCTCAGTACCTAAAATATTCATAGAATAGCCTTTGTACGCATTGGTCAATATAGAACTGACACTGGACATGATGCCTTCCGGGTAATAATAAGTAGCTCGAACGTGATCAAAATTTTCCCGGCCATCTTTCCAATAATCCAGGGATCCCATGCCTGTTACTTTCTGAGGAGAGGTGCCAACAAACCAATTGACAATATCAATCTGGTGTGCACAAAGCTCTGTCATCAAACCGCCAGAATATTCCTTGTACATCCTCCAGTTTATGTGTCTTTCCATGGAAGGATCTTTTACTGGTTTTCTCCAGTCTTGATTGCTGTGATACTGACATTCAAATTGTGTCACTTGTCCACACCATCCCTTGTCAATAATTTCCTTTACCTTATGGTATAGTGCATAATATCTATATTGGTGTCCAACCTGCAATATGGTAGAAGAGCCGTTCACCCTTTGTGCCAGCTTTTCTGCTTCCTCTATTGAATAGGTAATTGTTTTTTCTACGTAAATATGTTTGCCTGCATCAATGGCATCCATGGCCATAGGGAAATGCAGGTACAATGGTGTGGCAATAATTACTGCATCAATATCGCCCTTCTCCAGTAACTCCCGGTAGTCAGCAAATCCTTTTGCTCCTTTGTCTGCGTGTGAGAGGCCTTTATCAAGGTGTTCTTTAATCGGATCACAGCAAGCTACCAAGGATATCATGGGTAGCTTTCGCATAAGAGAAGCCAAACCCTGTCCTCTACTTCCACATCCTATCAAACCTACCTTCAAAGGTTCTACCTTATTTTTACCATAAGAAAATGGAGAAAAAGCAGATAGGCCTAACCCTGAAGCGGCCATGGCACTGGTAAGTATAAATTTTCTTCTAGTGTTCATTGAGCGAGTAATTTTCGTTAACGTTACCGAATTAATATTTAAAGAAACGCATTTTTTTTAAAAAATCTAAATAACCCAGGGTATTTCCCTATATCAAGTTCAGTTAGTTCACAATAAAAAATCCATTATTATTCCATATTTTCAAAATATACTTAAACGATGATTGTTCTTCAAACCCCATTTATGCAAAATAAAACCAATTTCACCTTAGATTTACTAAGTTGAAATTGGTTTTTGTAGTTATCATTTAAACGAAATCAACACCCCTAAAGCAGTATCAAACTTTTGGCTCCCAGCCTTTTTCATATTCTCTGCTCCAAAATTTATTGGCTGCTTTATTTTTCAGAATATGCCCATTGCTTGGATCAACATTTAAAGTGTCGCCACTTAACTGAGCGATATTACCAAGTTGACACAATAAAGTACTGATATGTCCACTTACATTATCTGAATTTAAAGGTACGCCCTCCCTGATATTGGAAAACAAATTCTGAATGTGAACACTGTCGAGTGCCTGAGCAGGATTTGCCAGGCACACCTCTTTACCAGCCTGGTAGGCAAGAATTGCTGCTGGAATATACCAGTGATATAACGCTGCTACTACTAATAAGTCAACATCCTTGTCCTCAAGACTCTTTCTAAAGTCAGGAATGGCCTTTGGATTAAATCCTAGCGCTTCATTCACCTATGCGATGCATTTCCCGGCAGCTCGTGTACCTACATCACAAATATGGATAACATCAAAGTTATCCTGTTTTGCAAAATATCATACCAAAGCTTCCCTCTACTGTTCCCTCCCATTACAGCTACCTTGATGTGATCATTGGGTTAATTGATTGAATTACTTTTTTTATTAATCCCCAGAGGCATCCCCTCAATTACACAGTGGAATTCAATAATTTATTTTCACATTAATAGGTCTAAAATTTGTTGTTGACATGTTTAAGTTACTGGATAATTTGAATTCCCAATCCATAATTTACTCAACGACCAATGAAATTAGAGGAAGAAAACATAAACAATTTGGATAAACACCTAATATTAAGATGTATAAAACCATAGTAAAAATTTAAAACAACCTTATATTCTATAGGAATCCAAATACTCTAAAAACCCTATCCTAAAATCAGATATCTACGCAACAGGTTAAAACTAGCTATTTAAGCTAAAAGATCCTTCTCCTATATATAATTCTAAATAATAAGCATAACACTAAACTAAAACACTTAACACTTAACACTTAAATTAATCAACTTATTTTAAGTATTAATACTCATAATTACCAATATTTATTTGTTTTACCTATGTAAAATACTAGATTTACCAACTACAAATGTGTACGTTAACGATTTTTCTCTTTTAAAGAGCATCCTTTTTAAAAGCCCTTGATTTTAAATTAGAAGCGCGCGTTTATTGAGGGTTAAAACAATTTGAGAAAACAAAATCCTAAGCACTAAAACCATTCGTCCTTTAACCACTTCAACATAATTCATGACATGAAAAATCTCGAACAATTGCATCGTAGAACATTTTTTAAAAAGCTCGATAGTTGCGGGCGTTGGTATGACACTTGGACTGCCCTCTTACGGACAGTCTTTGGCAGAAGGAAAACGAGTGGGAATTATAGGTTTAGACACTTCACATAGCCTAGCCTTCACAAAGGTTCTGAATGGAAACAAAGGCAATGAAAGTTACAATGGATACCATGTAATCGCCGCTTACCCGTATGGCAGTAAAACCATTGCCTCAAGTGCCGATAGAATACCAGATTACATAGACAAAATCAAGGAGTATAACGTTTCCATTACCAGCTCTATTCAGGAATTATTAGGCAAGGTAGATGTGGTCTTGCTAGAGACCAATGATGGCCGACTTCACTTAGAGCAGGCCATGGAGGTATTTAAATCTGGCAAACGAGTATTCATTGACAAACCTGTGGCAGCATCTTTAGAGGATGCAATAGCCATATTTGATGCAGCAAAAAAGTACAACGTCCCTGTATTTTCTGCTTCCTCTCTTCGGTATATCAAAGGAATAGAGAAATTGAAAGGCAAAATAATTGTAGGTGCAGACACCTACAGTCCAGCAAGTCTGGAACCCACCCATCCTGATCTATACTGGTATGGAATCCATGGGGTAGAAACTTTATTTACAGCTCTTGGCCCTGGTTGTGTATCCGTAACGCGTACCCACACTCCCTATACTGATATTGTAACAGGCATTTGGGAAGATGGAAAGGTGGGTACTTTTAGGGGTGCCAGGTCAGGGGATTCTGGATTTGGGGGCACAGTATTCACTGACAAAGGTGCAATTGTACTTGGTCCCTATGGAGGATATGAACCTTTACTAAAAGAAATTACCATTTTCTTCGAAACCGGAGTGGTCCCTGTTCAGCCGGAAGAGACATTAGAAATATTGGCCTTTATGACGGCTGCAGATGAAAGCAAAAACAAAGGTGGCAAATCTATAAAACTAGCAGATGTAATGAAAAAAGCTCGTTAACAGAAATAGCTGGCACCGGATTAATTGTACGAATCGTTCGATAATTAATTGAAATACAAATAACTAAAACCCATTAAGAAAGGAACCCATATAAGTGTAAAAATTTTAAATTATAAACAGTAAGAGGTGCCAGATATTACTAAAACACAATTAAAGGTGGTCTGTAATTTGGTCTATTTAGGGATAGCAACATCACTCAAATGTAGGGAAAAACGAAGCAATTTGTAAAAAATAGGGGTAAAACGAATTATTCTTTTAATTTTGAACGTTAATTCAATCAGCCACAGATAATTTTAAAAATTCTTTACATTATCATCTATTGATTGTTTACTATATAGAGCTTTATAAGGATGGAATGCATATGAAAAAACCAAGTAGTCAAACAGGAGTTAAAGAAATAGCCAAACGGGGAAATGTATCCATAGCAACTGTAGACCGAGTGATCCATAATCGCCCGGGAGTTTCAGCCAAAACCAAAGCAAAAATAGAGGCCATTATTAAGGAATTGAACTACCAGCCCAATGTTTTAGCTAGCCGATTGTCCTCAGGTAAGGTTTTTCATTTAGCCGTTATTATACCCAAAACCTCCATTCATTCCGATTTCTGGGAAGCGCCGTTAAAAGGCATTGCCAAAGCAGAATCTGAAATCAGACAATACGGAGTGACGGTTGAAAACTACCTTTTTGACTTAACAAACAAGGCTTCTTTTATACAAGCTACAGAAGAGATTAAGGGTAAAAACATAGATGGGGTCTTATTGTCCCCTTCTTTCGTTAAAGAAGCTGATGATTTCTTCCTTTATTGCCAAGCCAATAAAATTCCTGTAGTTTGCATTGATAGTAATATTGAAGCCCAAGGGAGTCTATCATATATCGGTCCCCCATTGTTAGAAAGTGGCTATGTAGGGGCTAGTCTATGTAAGCTCGGCATTTCCAAAACTCCTGAAATTCTTATTGTAAACATCGCAAAACAAAAGAAAAGCTTCAATTTAACTCAAATTGAAGCTGGCTTTAAAATGTTTTTTTCAAAGCCACCAAACCAGGCAACTTGCATTAATCTAAACATTCAGGATATAGATCAGGAATCGGTAGAGCTTTTCCTCCACAAAGCCTTTATGAAAAACCCAGATATTGAGGCTATTTTCGTTACAAATTCAAGGGTTTTTGCAGTTGCCGAATACCTTGAAAAGCGTGACCTAGCCCATATCATGTTGGTTGGTTATGACTTCCTTAAAGAAAACCAAAAACACCTTGAGAAGGGCACAATTAATTTTTTAATATGCCACAAACCTGAAGAACAAGGATATAAGGGTATAATGAGCTTGTACCATTCACTTGCGCTAAACCTCCCCGTGGAAAAACTTTATTACATGCCCATTGACATTGTCACAAAGGAAAATCAGGAATTTTATAGGTAACCCCTATATTCAAAGGCTTTTTCTCCCTTAGTCCTGATGTAAAGATAATTATTAATACCTCCTACGGGTTCACACCCTTAGGAGGTATTAATATGGCATTCAACCCTTGAAAGATGGGAATTCCCACCCGAGTGAGCAAGCCAACGTCACTTTTTTCTGATGCCTTAGAATCCAGACTCAAATTAATACTGACTGAAAAATATTAAAAATTTATTTTCCTAAGGTCTAAGTAATTAAAACCAGTCTCCAAATAGCCTGATTTACTTGCAATAGCACTACTTCTCGATAAAAAACGAAAATCCTTCCACATTGTTCGGGATCTTAGGGCTACAGGGATATTGGATAGTAATAATTTTCCTTTTTCTCACCGTTCTTGTCTATCACACAAATCCCCCATTTAATAAAATCAAAGGATATTTTTACTCCTTCACCATTTTTATATAAGTGCTCCCAAACCTCTTTCATACCTTGTGACCAATTGATATCATCAAATATTAAAATAGCCCTATCGCTCAAAAAGGGGTAAATCAATTCAAAATAACCCTTTGTAGCTTCTTTGTCATGATGCCCGTCTATAAAGGCAAAATCGATGGGCTGATCTTTAGATAGAATCTTGGGCAACACATCACTAAACCTACCCATATGAACGCTATAATCTGGATAATTAAGCTTTTTCAAATTATTGTCTGCATGCCTGGCCAATACGTCTGAACCTTCGATGGTAGTAAATTTGCCCTTACCATTGAGTTTTAAGGCTGAAACTTGATAGGCAGCTGACACCCCTAGACAGGTACCAAGCTCCAAACAATTTGTTGGTTTAAAATCTCTTATTATCTTGAATATCAATTCTCCCCATTCCTTTTGAATAGATCTTTTTCTACAAACATCTGCAATTTTAAACTGTTCAATGACACCTTCACGCATTTGTTTCTCTGTTCGCTTTTTTTGTAATTTTGAATTACCTGCACCATAATCCATTAAATCAACAGTCTCATTTGATGCCCTGTGTCCCTCCCTAATTTCATTCACTAGGCTTAAAGACTTGATCTCCTCCTCGCTCCATTGTTTATGAGACATCATAAATTTAAAAGTACCTACAAGATTATTGATGACTTTATCCTCATCAGCTCCAAGCTCCATCAAAACAGATTTTGTCTCTAATTTTCTTTTTCTTGTCTTAATCAATGTTCCAATTTTGTCAAACACTTTCTTGATCATCTTAATCTCTATTTGTTTAAATAAAATATAATTTGACTAGCTATAAATAATGATAGAATCCAGTGAGCTAATAGATTTAAATGAAGTACATATCTACAGGTTATTAAGGATTTGCCCGACGATGATATAAAAAATCATTTATAGCTATGGTGGAGCACAAACCTATCAGAAGGAATCGAACCTTCTTAAAGCCTTATATAACAAACACATGTAACAGGAAACAAAATAAGAAAAATTTAGGTATGATTCAATCATTACAGTTATGCAGCTAAAAATTTAATTGAAAAATTAAAAAAGGTTTCTTTGATTGGCTAATAGTATCCTTATATCTAGATCAAAAACAAACACAAAGCATCTAATATTCGTTACGAAGAATGAATTTGGATTAAATGTTAAAAACCATAAATCAATCGCATTGTAATGGCCTCTTTAATTAATCGATTACCAAAATTAAAAATGCTAGAAAAGGAAATAAAGCATAACATTTTGGGATTGCAACGTTAGGAGGTATCTTTGTTCACGAATTAAAAACGAATAAATTTTGGCAAATAAAACTGTAAAAGTAGGCTTGGTTCAATTGAGTTGCAGTGCCGATGTGGCAGCAAATCTTGAAAAAACCATTGCAGGTGTGCGCAGCTCTGCTGCCCAAGGAGCCCAGGTAGTTGTGCTTCAGGAGCTTTTCCGATCTTTATATTTCTGCGATGTAGAAGATTATGAGAACTTCAAATTGGCCGAGGCTATTCCTGGCCCCTCTACAGACCTCTTTAGCAACTTAGCCAAAGAACTTGGTATCGTAATTGTAGCTTCTCTTTTTGAGAAAAGAGCAGAAGGATTGTATCACAATACCACGGCCGTTTTAGATGCCGATGGCACGTACCTCGGCAAATACAGAAAGATGCACATCCCTGATGATCCGGGTTATTTTGAGAAGTTTTACTTCACTCCAGGTGATTTGGGTTATAAGGTTTTCCCGACCAAATTCGGCAAAATCGGTGTATTGATCTGCTGGGATCAGTGGTATCCGGAAGCCGCGAGAATCACGGCTTTAAAAGGTGCTGATTTTCTGGTATACCCTACAGCGATTGGCTGGCACAAGGACCAAGACGGACTGACCAATGAGGAGCAATACGGCGCATGGCAAACGATTCAGCGTTCACATGCAGTTGCCAATGGCATACCTGTTGTTTCTGTAAACCGTTGCGGTATAGAAGGAGACATGAAATTCTGGGGTGGTTCTTTTGTTTCCAACCCTTTTGGAAGAGTGATTTTCAAAGCATCTCATGAAGAAGATGAGATTCATGTGGAAGAACTTGATTTTGCAAGTTCCGATCGATATAGAACGCACTGGCCATTCCTTAGGGACAGAAGAATTGATTCCTATCAGCCGATTACCAAAAGATTTCTTGACGAAGAATAAGCATTCATGAAAAGTATTTTTGATCTAGCTAATTCCGGCGAAGTTACTCCGGCAGAATTGGGCTATTATTTCCCTGCTGAATTTGCTCCACATACGGCTACATGGCTAAGTTGGCCACATAAGGAAGATTCATGGCCAGGGAAAATTGATACAATTTATCCCGCTTATGCTGCTTTTATCAAGATAGTAGCCAAAGGAGAAAAGGTAAATATCAATGTGAGCAATGAAGCTATGAAAGCCTTTGCATTGACCCACTTGGAAAAAGCGAGAGTGGATCTAAGCCAGATAAAATTTCACTTCTTCCCTACCAATGACGCTTGGTGCCGAGATCATGGCCCTGCATTTTTGATCAACCCTACTGCTACCGAACCAAAAGTAGTGGTAAAATGGAATTACAATGCATGGGGAGACAAATACCCTCCTTATGACTTAGACAACCTAATTCCCCACAAAATTGCAGCACATTTAGGAGTGCCTTGTTTCACTCCTCACATCGTTATGGAAGGTGGTTCTGTGGAATTTAATGGCACAGGAACGCTCTTGACATCCAAAGCTTGTCTGCTGAACAAAAACAGGAACCCGAACTTGAATCAGGATCAGATCGAGAAATATTTATGCGATTATTATGGGGTAAGCAATATCCTCTGGGTAGGTGATGGCATTTTGGGGGATGATACGGATGGACATATCGATGACATTACACGTTTTGTGAATCAAGATACGGTACTCACTGTAGTAGAAGAAAATAAGCTGGACGAAAACCATTTACTTTTGAAGGAGAACCTTCAATTGCTTAAAAAAATGCGCTTAGAAGACGGCAAGCAATTGAACATTGTGGAGTTACCAATGCCAGGAGCTAAATTCTATGAAGATCAACGACTTCCAGCCTCCTATGCTAATTTCTATATTGCCAATGAGGCTGTTGTAGTACCTACTTTTAGAGATAAAAATGACCAGAAAGCCATTGATATCATTTCAGCTTGCTTTCCCGACCGAAAAGTAGTTGGAGTTGATTCATTAGATATTATTTGGGGATTAGGTTCATTTCATTGCTTAAGCCAACAGGAACCAGCGGTAGTTTAGGGGAAAAACGAGTACGTTCTTCTTATCAAAAGTTAAGCTTTAAGGTAGCTTCATAATGTTTCGTGACTGGTTCGAACAATCTCCCTAATGACTTCATCTAACTCCGTAGCTGAAGTCATGATATGTTTTAGAACTTGTTCCTTTTCTTGCTCACCCAACAAATCTGAGTCGGTCTTAAGCAATTCAACCAAGCCCATTATCCTTGCAAGAGGTGCCCGCACCCCGTGAGATTGCATCCAGGCAATTTTTTTGAGTTTCTCGTTTTGACCTTCTATGGCCTGGATATGTTTATAACGTTCGGTAATATCTGTAGCCAATATCACCTCGGCCTTTTTCCCTTGGTATAACAAGACATTACTTTGTATTTCAACAATTATTTCTTGCCCATTTCTCTTTTTATGCAAATACTCACCGCGGGAATAACTCTTTTCCTTTTGCAATAGTTGTTTGATAGCCGCTTCCAACTTTGGGATTTCGGATTTGGGCCTTATTTCTCTTAAAGTCATGTTCAAAAACTCATCATATGAATACCCATAGTGCTTAATGGCTGCTTTGTTGACATCCAAAAATTTTAAAGTAGCCAATTCATAAACCCACATCGGTTGTGGGCTAAGGTGAAATAGATTAGAATAACGTTGTTCAGATTCTTTAAGGTCTTTTTCATGTTGAATGCGGTCTGTTATGTCCAGGCCTAAAGACTGCATTTCAGAGGGTTGGCCATCGGCATCTAAAACACAAATGAAATCCCAGAGTGTCGTAATAGCTCCTCCTTTTCTAGCCGGTTTGTCTATTTCTATTTTAAATACTCTGCCAGGTTCTGCGATGCATTCGCTAACCACATCTTTTACCTTTTGATGATGGTATTCCAAAATAGAAGACATACAATTTTTACCCAATATTTCTCCATCAGGATATATCCAACCAAATTCCTCAACAAATTTTTTATTTACGTAGGTATAATCACCATTCATGTCGGTTCTAAGCACATAATTGGTTTGAGATTCATATAAACCACGATAATAGGCCTCACTTTTTTTTAATCTTTGTTCAGTTAGGATTCTTTCTGTAATGTCTCTTGAATTGGCAACGATCCCACCAACTGCAGGATCCTCCAAAAGGTTTGTGAAAATGGTCTCGATCCATCGCCATGTACCATTTTTATGTCTAAACCTAAAAGGTTCAATAGCGAGTTGATTTTTGTGTTTTAAGGAAGAAATACTCGTATATACAGCCTCTCTATAATCCGGATGAATGTATTCCAAGGCATTTTTGCCAATGAATTCTTCTGGCGCAATCCCCAATACACTTTCAGAGGTGGGGCTTACATAATAATAATTGGCTTCTAAATCAAGAATGGCTATTAAATCAGAGCCATTCTGAACCATTCCTTTGAATCTTTTTTCACTTTGTTCTATCTCAAGCTCAGTTACTTTTTGAGGCGTAATGTCAAGAATTACAGAATCCCAAATAGTATTTCCACTTTCCATCCGGGAAGGATTACCTGAACCTTTGTGCCAACGGATTGTACCATCAGGATGATGATAACGCCATTCATCTACCCAGAAGCTTAAGTCTTCAGCCGATTTTTCAATAGATCGCAGGAGCCCTTCTAAATCATCTTTTTCAATCCTATCCCAAATCAGACCACTGTCTTTCATTATCTCATGAGAAGAGAAACCCCATAAGCTTTTTGCTCCTTTGCTTACCAATTGGAACTCATTGTCACCATTCAAAAAGAGCTTATAGCGAAAAACTGCTCCAGGAATATTATTGGATATGGTTTTAAATTGAATTTCGGTATTTTTACGCTCCGTGATATCCGTGTGCGTTCCTGCCATAAGTAGTGGTTGACCATCCGCTGCCCATTTTACAACTTTTCCTAAATCATGAATCCAAACTATAAATCCCTTTTTATGTAAAAACCGAAATTCTCCTTCATAAAAGTCAGATTTTTTATCTAGGCAAGCTGTGATCTTTTCATTGATGTCAGCAGCATCCATAGGATGTAAAAGCTTTTGAAATTTTTCAAAATTAAATGGTTCAAGTTCTTTTAGGGTATAGCCTAACATCTCTGCCCAGCGTTCATTTACAGTGGACTTCCCGTTGGGTATATCCCACTCCCAGGTTCCTACACGTGTGGCATTGATAATATTATTTAAGCGATGCGTTTCAAGAGAAAGGTTACTACCAACTTCTTTAAGCTCCATCCGGTTTTTTCGAAGCTCAAAAAGTTGAACCACTTGGTTAGCCAAAGATTTCAAAGCTTCCAATTGTTTTCTTCCAATTTTCTGGGCTTTTTATCCAAAACACAAAGGGTTCCCAAGGCATTCCCTTGTGTACTTACCAGCGGCATCCCAGCATAGAATACGACCTTAGGTTTGCCCGTCACCAATGGATTGTCCTTAAAGCGCTCATCTTTTCGAAGGTCTTCAACAATGAAAATCCTTTGGGGCACTTTAATAGCATGGGTACAAAAGGATTGCTCAATGGGCGTTTCAGCAATTGACAATCCATGGTGTGATTTAAAAAACTGTCGGGTATCTGTGAGGAGAGAAACAAGAGAAAAAGGTGTATTACAAATTAAAGCTGCCAAACTGGTTATATCATCATATTCTTTTTCAGGCAATGTGTCCAAAATTTGCAATGATTTAAGATCATTCAAAGCGCTATTACCTAAGCCATTTGCCATTATCCCTTAATTTTATAAACTATGAGGCCTATTTGAATACCAAACCAATCCTACTAAAACCGAATGTCAGTAGAAATTAACAATTCTATCCACATTATCCTAACCTTTAAAAATAATACAATTCAAAAGTGAATGTATAAGTTTCCTTAATTCTTAATAAAAAATAGACCTTAATTAATTGATGAAATCACTTCCCAATAGATGAATGAAACCTAATAACACATAATAAAGCCTAAATTTTGATGTATTAATCTTACAAATGGCTGCTTTATCCAATAGATATTTTCAAGCACTTATTGTATTCCAAAATAAAACAACAGAGAGATAGAAAAGTTTAAATTTGTTCACCTACATACGAAGCCTTCATAATCTTTTAATGCAAAACCTTTGCCAATAATCGCAAGGCCAAAAGATTAACTACAAACAACCTGGAATTCAAGCCTACAAGTGCTTTGGTAAGCATTTATAGTAAATAAAGGTTACAAAGTTTTATTTTTGATAAGCACCAGAGGAATAGGTCAGCTCATAACTATGGGTATAGATTTCAAAGACAATCCCAAAAGGATCTTCTACATAACACATTTTATAAGGTTTGTCATTGGGATAATATTCCCTAATAGGCATCCTTTGTTTGCCTCCATAAGACAAAATCTTTTCTATCAGCTCTTCTATATTTGGATCCTGAATGCAAAAATGAAAAAGCCCCGTATTGAAAGGGTTGAATTCTGCCGCTTCCTTTACTCCATGAGGAAATGAGAACAATTCTATTCCAATCCCATCAGAAGTTGACATATGGGCAATTTCAAATTCTTCCCAGTTTTCTCCAAAAACGTCAATGCACATTTGTCCAATGGCCGTATCCTTTTCTTTTTTAACGGTAGAAGGTTCCATAATTACA
The DNA here is from genome assembly GCF_000427295.1 of Cyclobacterium qasimii M12-11B. Classification (GTDB taxonomy): domain Bacteria; phylum Bacteroidota; class Bacteroidia; order Cytophagales; family Cyclobacteriaceae; genus Cyclobacterium; species Cyclobacterium qasimii. The sequence goes on from NZ_ATNM01000110.1 coordinate 90,349, forward strand.
TACCAGCCCATTACTTCTGAATAAAACTCTACCGCCTCTTTAATTTTTGGAACAGTAATACCGATGTGCGAAAAGGATTTAGGGTAATTATTATTTGCTGTCATATCTATTAATTTATTCTACAAAATTGGTTTATATTTACCTTATTAGCAATAACACACGAAAAGGTAATATACTTACCAAAAGGGGTATTATGCTGATAATAAATAATTTAATTCAATAGATGAGAGAGAATAATTATTGCCCACTTAATTACACGATGGATTTAATAGGTACAAAATGGAAACCATTGGTATTATTTCATTTATTGGAGGGGCCTTTACGTTCAGGAATATTACAAAAAAAAGTGCCTGATATTTCTAATAAAATGTTCACCCAAACAGTGAGGGCTTTAGAGAAGGACAGCCTTATTGAAAGAAAAGTATATCCTGAGGTACCACCAAAAGTTGAATATTACTTGACAGAAAGAGGGAAATCGCTTGAAAACATTCTAAGAAGTCTTGATAAATGGGGAAAGGAAGATATTAAAACCACCATTTAATTAGGGCAATTCTGGAGAATTGCCAGTGTATTTACTTATAAAAATCACCTATTAAAGCCCTTTTAAATTAGGCAGAAGCTTCCTATTAGGGGAAGCTTCTGTTTTAACTTTTGGTTAGAATTTAATCAATGCATAATTGTTCATTTGATAGACCGTCAACACGGTCATGGCGGATAAGCCAACTTTTACTTCAGGCATTAACTCTTCTTTACTATACCCTCTAGACATCATTGATTGACCACAGATATAAATACCTACTCCCATCTCTGAAAGGGTCTTGATCAATTCTTTATTAGGGTTATCTACTTTATACTTTGCTTTATAGGCCTCTGAGGACAATGCATCTTTCGTGGATCCCCCATGTAAAACGAAAGCCAGGTGAATGTTTTCTTTAGGTATTCCGGACCGCACATGCATATTGTAATAGCGGTGCAAGCTTGATATAATAGTGTTTTGTTCACTAGGGTCTGTTTGTTTTCTCTCCACATCAAATATTGCCTTGTATTGTTGAGTGGCATCTAATGGGAAATCCTCATTGTCTATAGAATAGACAGGCCCGAAATCCTCGAAAACGGGTCCGGTGGATGATTTAATACTTTGCCCAAAAGACGAAGTCAATTGCACAAGAAACAAAGTCAAAGAGAATAGTAACGTAAATTTACTTCGCATTTTAAATGGTTTGATTAAGTAATAGAATAGGGGAATAATGCCATGGTTTAGGGTTTTATGTTTTGTTCTATACTTTGCTAAATCTCGTGATTTTTATTATCTCCCAAAAATTCTTTCCTTCCAAATACTCAAAAATGTCAAAATCTAGTTTATTTTTTAGCCGGCACTAAAGTCAAAGCTTTTAAATCCATCAGGGCTCCTTTATCAAATTCTTGTCCAGAAGCTACGACAATTCTATTGAAATCTTCATCTAGCGTCAGTTCTCCAATCTTTATCTTTTGGAAGGTTTCCCAGGAACCGGAAGGCTTGATTACCCCTTTTATCGTTTGGTCACCAGAAGTAAGTAAAAAAGGTTTGCCTGCCTCTTCGTCAGATACAGACCATTCCATCCATACTTCGTATGAACCTTTTTTGGGAAGGTTCATATCCCATTCTACCCTATCCTTGGCCATAAACCAACCAAAAGCATTCCACTCTGGCATGTATTGAATATCTGGGCCAATTCCTCTTCCTTTCTCAGAAGTTAGGTAAATATTACCATTTGCTGCAGGCTTAGAAATCCCAGGGATATTCAAGTTCCCTTCCATAGCTGTTCGTTTTTCCTTGACGTACTTGGCCACTGTACCTACTGGGGCGATCCAAATACCATTTGCAGGATCATTGGCATATTCACTAAGCTTTCTCAACATGCTAAGGTAAGTTGTTTGATTGCCTTCTGTACCGTTCTCATGACCTGCCAAAACCAGCCATTGTCGATTTTCAGAAGCAGCTTCAATAATGGGTAAAATTTCTTCAAAGGACATATTGTCCATTTTCATTCCGGTGAGCTGTGCCATGTCCGCATAATAAGGATCTACTGGGGCCTCATCCAGCCATCCTCTTCCCGAAAGGAACATTTCCGAGATCAAAGGCACATAACTTTGGGTTTCTTCTCCCTTGCCTACAAACGAAAGACCACAAGGATAAGCAAAAACCTCTGGTCTCACTCCTAATAGTCGCTCTACTTCATCATTTGTATCAGACAATTCTTTCCGCATACGCGCAATAGTATAATCCTCTAATGCCCTATCTCTAGACCATGCAAAATTACCGCTGCATGGGTGATAGAGGGAATGGTTACCAATCTCATGGCCTGTTTCCACCACCATCTTCCAACCCTCAATATCGCTTTCCATACTGGCGGGAACCACATAGAAGGTAGCTTTCACTCCGTACTCATTCAATAGCGTTGCTCCCGGATCCGGGTTGCTCCCTCGGGCGTCATCAAAACTTAAACTAATGGCCATTTTTTTTCCTTCCGGCCAGGGGAAATCCGGATTCTGTGCGCTTGCACTCAGACCTCCAAAAACTAATACTATTATAATTGCGCTAACTGAAAATATTGACTTCATCTCAGGATTGGTTTATTGTTTACTTTTTAATTCACTTTCTAAATAAGACAAAACTGCCTCTCCGAACCTGGTTCCTGCACTTGGAACATAGGGAGAAACCGTCGGTTCATACCCTTTGTATTTCCACTCTTCTTCTGTCAGCATGTATCCTAGCCAACCATTGGTATAGCCATAATAAAAGGTATAAGGAAACGGAGACCGCTCCCTGACTTCATTGGAAATTTCACAGAACAACTCCAAAGGACTAGCCCAAATACCAATTTTATCATTTATGTTGAGAAAACGAACGGGCAATTTGATGGTTTTAGCCGTTCCTTTTTCATCTACAATATAGTCATTCAAAGCTTCAGGCCATTTTAAGCCTTCTTTCATAGGTGTCAAAAACTCCATCTCAGAAGTAGAGAAAGAAACCTGGTCTTCATATTTCAAAATATCCTCATTGGCCATTAAGATTTTATCACCCAACAGCCTTCTGAATTGATTCATCCTTCCAGCCCTGGCATTCGGGTATACGCTGTATATCGGAGCGATATTCCCTGCTGCTCCATTTATAAATAGCATTGGAGCTCCGGATTTCTCTTCTACATATTTCGACACTACTCCTTGTACATCACCACTAATTTGCAAATTCTCCCCACCCATCACGGTACCATGAATGGCATAATTGGCTACGGTAACCATTAATCGATGGTCTTCTTTATGTACAATTTTTAAAACGCCTATTTTCCTGTCCACTGGTCCATCAGGATCCATCCCCAAAAAAGCTTTGTCATCAATGTCCTTGGCCCTTCGGTTTATATTGGCGGAGGAATGTCCCCAGCCAACTCCAAGACTTGCCGGAGCCAGTTCTTTTATCCCTCTTTCAATTCCTGCCAATAGTTTAGTAGTCACCAAATCAGTATAGTTGGTATCAATAGGATGCGTATATCGTTCTCCCATAAATGCCTCTGGGAGTCCAGGTGCACCTACTTCAGGTGCTGAATGGGTATGTGTAACTGACCACCAAAAATTACTGCGTGCTATTCCAAACTTCTGTTCAACCAATTTCGCGACCTGATCATAGGTTGCTGGTGAAAGCACACAGATATCTGTTGAGACCAATGCAAAAGTGGACTCCCCATCATCTAAAATTAAAATTTGATGGTAAATACTATCCAGAATCCCTTCTGATAGCCTGGCCCCATAGCCTAATAATTGTTTGGGGACTTTCGGAGTGATATTTTCCTTGACTACTGCAGCCCTAAAATCACCGGCAAAAGAAGTTGGCACAGACAATAGAAGAACGAGGACAAGCGCCGCCAAGCAAGGCAAGGCATTATTTATTTGAAGCTTCCTATTGGCTTTTTGCTCGAATGTGTTTTGATAAATTCATTACTTACTTGATTTAGGTAAAATGGAATAAATGCCATTCATAATTTTATCTTCCACGTCCTCAGTAAATTTGGAAGGTTTCTCATAACCAATCATCGCCGATTCAGCTTCGTAACCTCCCTCTTTCAATATTCTGAGCGATGGAATATAACAAGGCATGTCGTTGGCATAGGCATTTACCCATACGCGGTCTTCACCCAATTCCTGCTTTAGTCGTAGCGCATAATCTACCACTACTTCGCCAGCTAAAAATATCATGACCAGGTCTTTCCCGAAATCCCAAACCTGAATGGGATAATTGATTTTCTCTGGAATATCGCCACTTCTGGCCATTCGCCCAAGCAATAATAATGAATAATTGCTTGTCCTACCGGCCCCCTTGGCATCTTCGGCCAACTTTTTAGGATCAGGCATATTGGCAAAAGTAAGCTCCAAATATTTCATTTTACCTTCAGGCAGTTGGCGAATACCTTTCCAATCATCATCGGCCAGTAAACGATTTACCTCATCAGCAATCTGTTTCCCCTGATCTTTGGCATAAACCAAATCCATTTCAGGGTTCTTAGTATTCATTCGTGGTGAAGAATTCTGATCTGCACCACAACCAATTACGACCATGGCCATGGCTCCTTCAGGCAAGTTCTCCTCCACCTGAATCTGAGCCTCACCTACCCAATCTCCATGGGCCACATTGTTTTTTGGACCTAAGGTAACCGCATGACAAGCATAATTTAACATCACTGCTTTAGTCTTTCCATCAAGATCCGTAATACGCATTACTGGCAAAGAATGGTCTGACACCCCATTCGGATTAATTGAAGTCCGCCTATTGACCGCAAAATTCACTTCTCCTTTTGCATGAGAAACCAAGGAAGGAGCAGCGTTTGCTATGGCGTCTAAGGCCACACCTTTTAACTTTGGAACTAATCCCATGGCAAAGAGTGATATTTCTGCCAGTTCGTCCGGGTCTAGCGGCTTATTAAAATGCGAAACAATGTTTCCAATCTGTGGACCACTGTGTGTGTGAGAAGCACAAATGGATAGATTGGCGGCCGAAATACCGATTTCTTTTGCAAGTGCATCCCTTACTCTTTCAGTAACCCTATGTGGTATTCCCAGTAAGTCAACGGTAATAATTATCCGATACCCTTTTTTCTCATCTCCAAATGCCATCGCTTTGGCCCATAATTCATGCTGAACACCTTCAAACGGAATGTCCCTGCTGGAATAGCCCGTTAACCGCACCGGGGTTTCCGGCGTAATGGCTACACGTGCCAAACCTACATTCAATGTTTTTGGAGCTGCTCCAAAAACAGTCAACTGAAAGGCTGAAAAAGCCAACAAAATCAGCACCAATCGTTTAATATCTATAAATTTCATTTTCTTTAGTTATTTGAGTAATGTATTGATCCTGAATGATGGAAATGTCTTGCTATCATTGTTCAACATCCTTACTGAGTAATAATATTGCCTAATTCCAGGTATTATGCTCTCCAAAAAACCTTTACTCGGCTTTTCGAATATACGCCAACAAATCGGCCATTTCCTGAAGCGAAATGCTTTGCTCAAGCCCTGTAGGCATGGCCGACATTTCTATTAATTTCAAGGACTTAATATTCGTTCTAGAAATGTTGTTGTCTATACCTCCTGCATTTCTGAGATTGATTGCCGTAGGTGTTTCTGAAGAAATTAGCCCTTGATAGTGCTCACCATTTTGCAATTCAACTTCCCAAAGGTCATACCCATCTGCTATGGACAAATTGGGATTGAGAACATCACTCATTATGCTGGCTGCACGTCTGTTTTTGAGGGAAGAAAGGTCTGGCCCAAAGGCGATCCCCTGATCCTCTCCCATTTGATGACATATCGCACAATTTTTCTGAAAAACAGTGGCTCCTGCATCAATGCTACCATTAAGCTCTAAGGCAGGTTGGTAGTTGGCGATAATTTTTTCACTCTCGCCTTCGGGCCGGGTCAAAATAGCCCTGGCCCTAAGCCTTAGTGTTTCATCCTTATTGGCCATTAAACCTACACTTCTTCTCCAACCAATTGTTGCCTTTTGAACCAATCCATCTTCAAGTGCTCCCAATAAAACAGCAATTCTTTCCCCATTCATCATCATGGCACTAATGCCCGCATCTCTCAATTCGGGAGTAAAGCTTTCCCAGCGATCAATTACCATTTGGGAGAAGGAATTGTCTTCAGATTTACTTAAAGTACGGAAAGCGGCTAGCTGAACAGGTAGTGGTTCACTGGTCTCTACCAAACCTATTAGCATGTCCTGGTAATCAGCGATATTGGCCATGGCCAAAAACCGAATCCCCATACTTCGTTCTTCACCAGTCAATGAATTATCCATGGCAATTGCTTCAGCCTTAACTAAAGACTGGCTTTTACCCGCTACATTGTCCAATCCAATTCCTTCTAATACCTGGATGGCTGCTCCTTTCACTTCTGTGGATGGATGTTCGAAAACAGTTGCAGCCAATAAACCTGCACTTGATCCATGTGATCCAGCCAATTTTTTGCTTTTGATTCCCTGTGCCAAACCTCGCAAAAGCGCCGGCTGCCAATTGTATTCGTTTTTAGCATTTTTTCTAGTAGCTCTTTGCACCATGGTAAGTATAGCTTTCTCGTCCATGCTTGCACCTACCATTGATGCCAGTTTTTGCACCAATCCATTATAGGCTGGAGTTGCAGTATACTGATTTAGCACAGGATCAATTAGCCGACTGCTTTCAGAAAAAGGTGCTGAAAGTGCTGCCAGTTGCACCCACTTGTCATCAATATCCTTGAACAAAAGCTCTTTTCGAACCTGAAAAGCACTTTCACTTTCAATGTACCCCAAGGTTTGCATCAGCTGAAACCTAACTTTTGGGTCTGGGTCATTTTTTAATGCCAGTAACTGAGGGGCAAGTGCTGTAGATTGTGACAAGAAAAATTCAGACAATTTCACCGCATTTTCCCGAATGCCAGCAACAGGATCCTTTAAGGAATTGGCTACTGTTTCCTCATCGAGTGCTCCAATTCCCTGCAAAGTCCACAGGGCATGAAGCCTACCCATTGGGCTCTCTCCATACACAGCAAGTTCTTTTAAGGCAGGTATCAAAGTTTCCGGATGCTGATCCACTATTATTCGCTGGGCATTCATTCGCCACCAGGCATTCTTATGAGAAAGTTTACTCAGCAATTCTTCAGGAGATGCTGTTCCCAAAGACAATTTATCTGACCAATCTATCTTGGAAGTGCCTTTAGGCGTAATGCGGTAAATTCTTCCCTGGTCCGTACCATTGTACAAAGCTCCAGATTGAACGACTTCTTCAGACATCCATTCAGGGTGTTCTATAATTTGACGGTAATAATCGAGAATATACAAGGCTCCATCAGGACCCACATAGGCATTGACTGGTCGAAACCAAGCATCCGTAGAAGCTAAGAATTCTTTGTCGGGGTGCTCTCGAGATGCTTTATAGCCTGTGCCATCCTCCTTAACAAAATCCACATGAACTAAATTACTTACCGGTTCTGATACAAAGGTGGCTTGGTTGTACCGCTCAGGGAAAGACGCCCCCAAATAGGCCGTCAATCCGCAGGCAGAGGTCATTACGCCTAAATCTGTCAATAACTGATGCTGAGGATTGATGGTTATTGGAAAAACTTCCGCACCACTTCCATGATCAGAAGAAGACTGGGTCACCTCTGTAATTACCAAGTGAGGGTTTCTGTCCAGGTAATCTGCAGAAAGCACTTCCTGGATAATATGATTGCTATTATTTAGTAAAAACCTGTGTCCAAATTCATTGGCAGTATGCCCAAATTGCGTCCGGCTACTCAGCAATTCCAGGTCGTAGGTATCTGGCTTAAACCTGATACTTCTACCTCCAGCATTTTGGGATAACCTGTTAACATTTGGTTTTTCAGGATAATAAACTTCTGTCCCTTTATCGCCAAGTAAATCTTCATAAATGGTAGTAGTCACTGCTGGCTCATGTCCCAAATAAATCCAGTTGTCTAGTGCCAGTTTGGGGCTGTTAACATTGTGCTGGGGGTTAGAAAGCGCAAACCCTGTCAACAGGGTTTGCTTAATATCTGCTTTTCCATCTCCATCACTGTCCTCCAGGTAATAAACGTTGGGTGGATCTGTAACGATGAGACCTTGTTTCCAACGCATGATCCCAGTAGGAACCACCAGATTATCTGCAAAAACCACACTTTCATCCATAATGCCATCGCCATCAGTATCTGACAAGCGTTTCACTTTACCTGACCCACTTAAGTCCAATGGATAGCCATGCATTTCTACTACGTATAGTCTGCCCTGCTCATCTATTACCATATCCACCGGATCTGCCACAAGTGGCTCCCCAGCAATTAGCTCTATCTGAAAGTCATCCTCTAATACAAAGGTTGACAAAGCATTTTCAAGCGATCTATCTTGAGTGGCTGACCTCGGTTGGCAAGCAAAAAGCATTAGTCCAAGGCCCAAAGCAAAGATGGGTATGCGAAGAGGGTAAAAGAAGTCTTTCATCGCAGGTAAACACAAATTCCTTTTTAGCATATTAAATTTTAATTTGTTCAATCTACATCCCACCAAAGAGGTGTATAAATATTATCATCACCATTAAGATACAAACCAACTGCTTCATCTACAGATGATTGGCTACTATTCGTGATGGAAGTAGGGTAATTTATTCTTTTTATAAATTCTCCTCCTGTAAAGTCACTGTAGTTAACAGCAACAGGATAAAGCTTAGGATAACCCGTTCGTCTAAATTCCGACCAAGCCTCTTGACCATCTGGGTACATGGCTATCCATTTCTGGGTGATGATCCTTTCAAGCTTTCTCTCAAATATATCATTCTCTTCCCATTTAATGGTAATATCCGTCAATGGTTCAATATTATTTTGAGGGTTATTTGGATCCACATAAGCCAACTGCGAATCAGTACTATTCTCCAGGTACTCATCTACTCCTCCAACCCCATTTGCACCAAATGAAACCCTTACTCCTTCCTCATAGAAATCTTTAGCTGTCCCTCCCATATTCCAACCTCTAAGGGCTCCTTCAGCACGGAGGAAAAAACTTTCGGCTACATCCATAACTTTCACATATGGATTCCCGAAAAAGTTTACTTGAGAAAAACCCAGGTAAGGTTTTGCACCGAAAATAGCACCAGAACGAACACCTTTAATTAGTCCATTGAGTTCAGGATCTGAGGCAGGAACAGCATATATAGGCAACCTAGGATCATTATAACCTCCAAGAATGGTTTCAACAACCGCATTAATGCGCGTTTCCTGCCAAGCTGATGTAATTGTTTCTAAAGGGTGGATGCTACCAGTTGACATTTCAAATGAACCATCAGCAGCTGTCAAAACCCCACCATCTGCCAAGGCGCTTTCAGCCTCCAACTTTGCTCTTTCAGGGTTAACTTTTGAAATTCTTATCGCCAGCCTTAACCTTAGTGTATTCGCTACTCTTACCCACACAGCATAATCTCCTGCATACCTAGATTTGTCGAATTTCGCATACCTAACCTTATCAGCATCAGGATTTGCAGCTTCAGCTTCACGTAAAACATCTACAGCCTCCTTTAACTCTTTAAAAAACACATCATAAGCCTCCTCCACTGAATCGAAACTGACATCACTAGACTCACCATATTTTGAATAAGGAATTGGACCAAAAATATCTGCCAATCTATGGCCTGCAAAGGTTTTAAAAACAACTCCTAAAGCATAAAGGTCCGGATAGTCTTGGTCAAAACCTCTTTTCTTCATCATCAACCATTGATCCAACACTTTTTGGGAAGGCACCAACCAAATCTGATTGTTCCAGCTATCTACCATGGCATAAGTGCCATTGTTTCTATTGTCAAAAAACGGTGCCGGTAAACTCATGTACCCACCATAATTGTCTGCATTAAGGTTTTGTTGCATTTCAATACGCCAGGTAGTAAGTACATCCATTATACTTAGTTGCATACCCGGAAGTGATACACCACCTTCATTTGCATCATGCATTAATAATTCATCTGTAATAAGTTTTTGGTCCTGATTGAGGTCTTGCATGTATTCCACACAGGATACTGACAAAAACAGGATGCATGCCATAAATAAGGCATTTATAGATTTTATATTTGGGATATAATTTTTCATTTTTTTATATTTTAGTTGACATACTCAGGAAAAATCCATTTGAAACGAAAGTTTCCGACGAATTAAAATATAGCTCTTAGACTTACACCAAATGACCTAGTTTGAGGTTGACTAAAAGAAGAAATTCCTTCTGAAGTAGGTGATGTATTTACACTAATTTCAGGGTCAAAAGGAGCCTTTTTATAAAAGAAAACAAATTACGTCCTACAAAGGATAAATTTAATTCCTTAATAAATTCATTAGTTAGCGGTAAATTATAACCTATTTGAAATTCTCTCAACCGAATATTGGTGGCATCGAAAAAATACTCAGAAGCGATTGCTGTAGCACCCGCACCTGTTTGATTCAGGTAATATTCTTTAGCGTCTACCATCTGGCCATTTACCATCACACCTCCGTTGTCTCTTGCTTCTCCTGACCTTTCTGAGAGTCCTTTATAATCCAACCAAACCTCTGTCCTGTTGATTACTCCTCCACCAAATCTGCTGTCAATCAAAAATGACAAAGAAAAATTCTTATAGGCAAAAGAGTTATTTAAACCTGCCAAGAAATTAGGGTTTGCATTGCCAATGAATTGGTCCGGATTAGCTGACACTTGAGGAAGTCCGTCTTCATCGGTAATAAGAGTTCCATTTTCATCTTTTTCATAGACCCGTCCATACATGTCTCCAAAGGAACCATATTCTCCATCAACCGGCCTGGTTAGGTAGATCGATACAAGTCTGCTTTGATTAAAACTTGTCAACACAAACCTTTCGGCATCAAGCTTATCACTCAGTTCTCTGATCTGATTTTTGTTGTGAGAAAAATTTAGCGAAGAAGCCCATTGAATCTCGCCAATCGATGAATTATAATTGATTATTCCTTCAATCCCCTTATTTCGAATAATTCCTCCATTGATCCAAAAGTTAGACGCTCCTGCTCCCGCAGGTGCTTGAATTTGCAAGATTTGATCAGAAGTAGTGGCATTGTAATAATTTAAGTTAAGACTCAATTTGTTGTTGAGGAACCTAAGTTCTGTACCAAATTCGTAAGACTTAGTACGTTCTGGATTAAGGTTTAAAGTATCAGTACCATTAAAAAAAGGAAGTGTGCCTCGTGGATTAAGATTACCACTGTTGTCCAAAGACATGGCTGGTGCTCTGTTGTTAATTCCAAAAGGAAGACTATTACCTACCTCAGCATAAGACGCCGTTAATTTTGCAAAGGACAAGACATTAGAAGCACTGGGCCGGTCGTTTGAGCCATCTTTCAAAATATAAGAAAGGCCAGCCGACGGATAGAAAAAGGATTGGGCAACAGTAGAACTCCATTCATTTCTTGCAGTAATATCAAGGTAAATTTTTTCTTTATACCCCAATGTTGCATTCCCGAAAGCCGCTTGTGTCATCGTTTTTCTAAGGCTTTCTCCTTTATTGTATTGCCCATTTAATGCATAAACAGAGAAGTAATTTGGGAAAACCAGGGAAGTTGGAACTGTAGAAGATAAATTCAATCCTGCGCTGGTTGTTTCACGATTACTAAAACCAAGGGTACCTGCCAGGTTGTAATCTGCACTGATGTTTTTATTCCCTATCAATAATAAATCCGAATAAATATTATCAATTGAGGATTGACTCATCCCATACCCACCATTAGGGCCTGCTACTGTCCCTTGAGTAGAGGCATAATTTCTAAATTCTGATTTGTCATATATTTTATCATAGGTGATCCTACCTTGCAAGTCCAGCCAGCTGTAAAGCTCAAGCTTTGCTGTAAAAGCAGAAATGGTATGGTCTCTTTGAAAATCGCGTTGATTCCTATTCTGCACCCAGTAAGGATTTTGATTAGGAAAAGTTTCATTCCTTATGTATGGCCAATTTTGAACATACATGGCACGAACTGGATCCCAAACTTCAAAATTATCCTTGTCATATTTCGAGAAATCATCCCCAACAGGGAAAGAATAAATCCCCGGCAAAGCACTGTAACCTCCTGCGGAATTTTGATTAAATATTTCCTGGTTGGTATAATTGACAGACCCATCTATCGATAATTTGTCGTTAAAAAACTGAGAAGTTAACCTTACCGTAAAATTGTTTTGTTCTAGCTTATTTTTAGGAAGAATTCCACTAGCAGAGGTGTTAGAAAAAGACATGTAAAGTTGCCCTATATCACTGCCATTGGAAAAGGAAACAGAATTGATTTTGGTTTTCCCCGTTTCAAAAAATTCCTTTAAGTGACTATCACTACCATTGCTAATCTTCTCTCCCCAACTGTCATTGTAATTGGGGTCGGTCTGTCCATAAGAAGTTTGTAATTTGGGTAAATCCACGGCATTTTCTACAGTAAAGGTTGAAGAAAATTCCACTTTGGAAACGCCATGCTGGCCTTTCTTGGTATTAACCAAAATAACTCCATTGGCAGCTTCACTACCATAAAGTGCGGCGGCCGATGCTCCTTTTAACACCTGGATACTTTCGATGTCTTCAGGATTGTAATTGGATAGAATGTCTGAGCCACCTATCATTGGCACACCATTCAAAACAAATAAAGGCTCACTATTTCCTGTTAAAGATTTATTGCCACGCAATAAAATCCTAGGTGCACTTCCTGGCCCAAAGTTACCTTTGGTGATGACTGCACCAGCAACCTTGCCCGCTAGGCTGTTCATAAAATTAGGGTCTTTTACTTTAATCGCCTCTGCAGGAGACACCTTCTGAGTACTGTAGGTGATGCTTTTAGGATCTTTCTCAACACCCAAAGCAGTTACAACTACCTCATTTAAACTTTGCACATCTTCCTCTAACACCAGATTGATGATTGACCTTCCGCCAATGCTTACCTCTTGGTCTTTAAACCCTATGGATGAAAATACCAATATGACGCCATTACTACCTGGGATTTCTAATTTGTAATTTCCATCAATATCCGTAACGGTTCCGATAGTGGTATCCTTTACCCTTATGGTAACTCCAGGTAAAGATTCTCCATCTTTATTACTAACCTTTCCAGAAATGATCAACTCATTTAACTTTATAGAAACAAGGTTATTACTCATTTTGAGATTTGTGGAATGGTTCAGAATGATTTGCTTTCCCAAAACAAAATATTTCACATTTCTAGAAGAGAAGATTTCATCTAAAACTGAGCCCAATTCTTCATTGACAATATTTAAAGAAATTTTCTCTTTTGATTTAACCAAACCTACCGAATACGCAAATTTCACATCCGCTATTTCTTCGATTTGTCCCAAAACATCCTTTATAGGTTGTTCATCAATCTCTAAGGACAGATTGATTTTCAATACATTCTGAGCGTTAGAGGGGCCTGCTACTGAAACCCCGGTAACTACCAGAAAAATAATAAGTTGAACCAATGATATTCTCATTATTTTTATAAATAATGCAGTGTGGTGTATTTGAATTTTCATACATTTGTAAAGTTTTTGTTACACATTAAATTTAGGCAAAAACGTCCCTTTAGGCATTATGCCTTTGTAGAGGGAGAATAATTAGGTCAAAAGTGGCTTCAACACTTTTGACCTTTTTCTTTTATTTCATTCTTATATACTTTTTAGTTTAAACATCCTTTTCCATCAATATAGATTTGGTCTTCTATCTGGTAATATTTAGCATTCAAAGCCCTGGAAATAATTTCGAGGCAAACATCTAATTTCTCATAGGACAAATCAGCCGTAAGCTTACAGGAATTTAACTTTTGGTTTTTAACACGGATTTTCACTCCATGGGCTAGATTCAATTTCTCTATAATTTCGTTAATAGAAACTTCTTCAAACTTTAATTCCTTGGTAGCTTCAGGTAAAACCACCAATGCCTCTTTCTTTAAAAGCTCCACTACATCTGGGTTTTCTTTATTGTAAAAAATCTTTTCCCGGGATTTTAATAGGACACTTTCATGGTTTCCACTCTCACGATTTAAGGAAACCTGAACACTCCCAGTCAATACCTCTACCGCCTTTTCTACATCCTTCTTGTAATCCCTGATATTAAAGCTAGTCCCTAAAACTTTGGTGACCATGTCTTGAGAATGAATTATAAATGGCCTGTTTACATCACGAAAAACATCAAAAAATGCCTCTCCTTCCAAATATACTTCTCTACTATTTTGATCAAATTTTTCAGGATAACTTAATTTACTATCACTCTTCAACCACACAATACTCCCATCAGACAAATGGATTTCTTTAACTTTTACTTCCACACTTGAGTATTGCACATTATTTATGTTGGACTTATTCAATACCAATATTGAAACCACGATTATTCCTAGAATAAAAACCGCTGCAATTTTGAATAGGTACCTAAAATCAAAATGTACTATTTTCTCTTTGTTTAAAGGAATGGATAAGTCATTCTCATTTACATCAATTTTTTTATTTATTTCCTTTAAAATATTTTGACCTAGCTTATCAAGTTCATCCTTACTGACCTCCTCCTGCTGATTGCTTAACGAATCAAACCATCGGTCAATAATTTGGCTTTCCCTGGGGGGACGAACGACCAAATCGATAATTCCTCAATATTTCTTTAATTCTATTTATTCGCAATTCTAGAGAGATCTATAGATTCATAAATACTTATCAACTACTAAATAAAAGTCAGCTTACCCACACCATCGTACCATTCAGTGGTTTAAAAAATTAAGATAAAGAGGGTGAAAGACGGGGGGGGAATCAACCTTTATAATTACAAAAAAAATACAAAATTTCAGCCATGGAAAAATTTCACTCGAAACAATCTGTTTACAAGGTCATTTTTAAATAAATCGGATTATTATTTTGCAATAATTAAAAGAAAAAAAATATTGTTGAAATGAAAAATAAATGGACAATACCTAAAAGATCATCCAAATTAAAACCAAAATAACCATGATTCAGATGTGCTTTGAGTATTTTCAATGCTTTAGATATTTGGTTTTTGACGGTCTGTTTAGAAACAGCCAATTTTTCAGCAATTTCATCTAAAGACAGATTTTCCTCCCTGCTTAATTGATAAACGAGCTTTACTTTGGGAGACAACTTATTAACTCCAATCTCAATACTTTTCTCTACCTCTTCCGCTACCAAGGCATTTGATGTTGCATCTTCTAAAGCTTCAAGTTCATCTTTAAGCGACTCTAGATGCTTTCTTCTGACCGTTTTATGCTCAAAATGATTAATTATTTTATATTTCAAGGCAGTAAACAAGTACGCCTTTAAGGATGATTTTATTTCAAAGTCATTCCTTTTCATCCAGATTGAAACAAAAAGATCCTGAATAAGGTCTTCCGCCTCTTCCTTTTCCCCTAGCTTTTTGATGGCGCACAGAAACAATTCCTTCCAATACCTTCCATATATACAATTAAAGGCATCCCTATCCCCTTTTTTTAAGAGGACAATTAAATTTTCATCTGTATGGTTAACCTTGTTTTTGATGGTAATGCTTTAAATAAAAGGTGATTTTCAGATTTTGATAAATTTATTAAAGAATTTATTATTTCCAAAATACATTTATATCAATAGAAATTTCAAGAAAACCTTGGGTTACAAAATCTACAGCTGCAATATCACAAACAATCAACAATTAGCTACGGTTTGTCTACTTCATTTCTTGCAATCAGATAAAAATACTGGATATGCACCCTAAATGACAAATGGAGGAGTTACCTTTTACCAATAATCCCTTCTACCCGAAATATTATTAGGTGATGGAATTGAGTAATTACAGGTCAATTCCAACACTATTTCCCCATCACCAAATCAAGGGTCGATGACTAGTGCACAATTATTCATCCATTGCATATTGATCGTCTTGGTTTACCTACCAAAGATTTACAGCAGCGGTTATCCTTATTTGAAAGCTCCCGGCTTCTATCCATTTATGCTAGCGGCCGGGGGCTTCTAAACCCACACCTATTACGGGTTACGCATACCTTATATAGAAGTATAAAACCATGACCATCACAATGGCCCACCAGATAAATGGGTTCCGCCAACCTTTTTGTTGGTCTCTTTCACTTTTGGGTAGAGAAAGACTTTCTTTGGTCCATATCAAACCTTCCAATTCTGCTTCACTCTTTCTTTGGCTGACCAAACTGACCAGGACGCATAGTAGCATACAAGTCCAGAAAACTATTCCCGTCCTATTAAAAAATGGCATCTCCGGAAAGAAATACTCAACCGCCAGAGACAAAGGGATAGTTAGTAAACCTGCCGTCAATGCCCCCGCATGGGTCGTCCCCTTCCAGAAAATCCCCATTAAAAACATCGTAGCAATACCAGGTGTAAAAAGACCATAGGCATTTAACAAGTATATAAATATGGGTTTTTCGGAATAGAAGACTAAAACGCCAGTACACAAAATCCCAATAAGGATGACCAATACTCCGGTTATTCTTCCAAATCGGATAGAGGCTGCTTCAGAAGCATTGGGACGGAAATAGGGCAAATAAACGTCTATCGTCAGGATCGTAGTACAAGAGTTAATGGCTCCTGACAAGTGCGACATTATCGCCGCAATAAGCCCGGCCATCACCAATCCTACCAAACCTGTTGGAAGCAAGTGCTCAACCAGCATAGAAAAGAGCAAGTCTGGTTTTTCAAGGTCAGGGAAGATTTTCGGCGCCACGATGGCAGGTATGATGATCAATAGGGGAATTAAAAATTTAAGGTAATCAGCGAAAATCACACCCATCCGCGCATGCCATTCATTCTTAGCCGCCAAGGTTCTTTGTACGATAAACTGATTGGTTGCATTGTAAAAAATGCTAATACAAAGTAGTCCGCCCAAATACATCGTCCAGGGGAAATCTGGATCATTGGCTGGCAACATCAGTTCCCAATCCTTTGAGGATTCTACAATGGCCTCAAATCCACCAGATGCATCTATGGTATAATAGGACAAAGCAACCATCCCCAGCACAAGCACCGCAAGCTGCAACATTTCGGTCCACACAACCGCTCTTAAACCTCCTAAAACGGTATAGACTCCTGTAAATACTGCCAAAAACAGAATACTGGCTAACATCGGTATTCCCAGCAAGGATTGCAGGGAAATGGCTCCTAGATAAAGTACTGCACTGATTTCTACAAAAATATAGGTTAAAAGCACCAAAATCGAATAGGTTGTCCTGGCTCCTCCCCCAAATCTCTTCTGTAGGAACTCCGGCATGGTATAAAACCCATTTCTTATGTAAAAAGGTAAAAACACCCATAACAACACATTAAACCCTACCAGTATTGCTCCCCACTCTATTACAATGGCAACAAATCCTCTTTCATAAGCCACTCCCATCACTCCTACCAGGTGATGACTACTGATATTGGCAGCAATAATACTTCCTCCTATCATCCACCAAGGAAGCTTGTCTCCTGCCAAAAAATAATCTCGTTTACTTTCGCCTGTACTTTTTCTGGAAGCATAAAGCCCTAGGCCTATGATGCCAACAATGTAGATTACAAATATCCCCAGGTCTAAATTCGTGAAATTGGATTCCATATTATTTTGAAGCTAATCAGGGTTTAGTTTTCATTTTATTTAATACCTCTTGAACCAAAACTTCATAAGCTCCTGCTTCAAAAGGCGTTTGCCACACGGTATACATGTCCTTGTCATAAAGTTCCTTTGGTGGTAGGTACCCTATATGTCCATTGACAATATTTCCCACGACCACAGGAGCAGAAGAAAATTTCTCTCGGAGGGTTTGTTGAAAAACAGCATAAGCTTCATTGGGTTGTACCACGATCCGGCAATCTCCCAACTGCCAATACCAAACCTTGACCGTGACTTTAGTCCCATCCCCAATTGAACTCCTCACTCCCAGCTTCCGGATTAGCCTTTCCTTTAGCACCGGATCCTCACATTCATTAATAGATCGCTTAAGTTCCTTGATGGATGGCCAAGGCTTTAATGGCAATTCAATAGTAATAATTTCAGCTGACACATTACTTTCAGAAGAAACTGACTCGGGTTCCCAGATAGCCAAAGGGGCACCAGAGGCAACTGTTTCCTTAAAAATTAGCGCTTTGCCGGGAGGTGACATGCTTTCGAGTACCGCCAAGGCCGAAAACGCCAATTGCCTACCATGTTTTTCTGCTAGCGCCTCATCTCCTGAATATTGCTCTGCTGGAGCCAGGTCTCCAGAGGCTCCCTGAATGAACAAACTTGGAGCGCCGGTATTTTCATTCATTACCTTTTTGAAAGTACCTGGGAAATCTGGGGAAATTTTAAGATTGTCCCAGGCTAATGTTGTCGGATGGCAAGCATAATTCACAATTGTAGCCATTATTTCTCCACCCGTATCCGTAATTCTACCTACAAGCAAAGTATCATCGGCAGGTTTACTGGAATTGTAGCCAACAAAATACTGATTACTCTCCGGCTCATAATAATCCCGGTTTTTGGCCAGCATGCATGTACCATATTCCCAAGTGAGTATTCCCGAAACCCTATTTCTTAAGCAGTCCTTGATTAATTCAGTACATGTTTGCCTCAATGTATCCAGATAAGGAGCTATCAGTTCTCCTCCGGGTTTGTCTTTGTCTCCTCTATTAAGGTTCGGTCCGGCATGGGTATGAGAGAAACAAAACAAAAGGGAGGCCTCATCCAAACCTGTGTTTTCCAGGATAAAATTCCTCACATAAGCTTCATCCTGCATATTTTTCCACCAGCCAAGATCCGCTGACAAAATGACTTTGGGAGAAGGGTTACTTTTGGTATCAATGCTGATACAGGTCACCAATAAAGGCTGATGGATACCTATAGCTGTTGCCTGAGAAGAAGCTCCCCAGTTTTTATTATTAATGCCAATTGGAGGAGTAATGTCCCTTTGCCCTATTCCAAATTCTCCTTCAAACGGTCTAATTAAATGCTTTCTATTAGTATTACCTGATGTCATTTTGGAAATAGTTTAGGACAAAAGCGACAATCCCCCATCCATAAGCAGGGTACTACCAGTCATGTGTTTATTGTCAAAATCACATAACCAGAGTACACTACTGGCTACTTCATCCGGGTGCATAATTCTTTTAACAGGTACTTTTTCTATCGCCTTTAGCTTTGCTGATGCATTGCCGTCTAACACCTGCTTACTCAAGCCTGCATCCACATAGCCTGGAGCAATTTCATTGACTAGAATATCGTTAGGAGCAAGTTCCAATGCCAGGCTTTTGGACAGCATTCTTAAGGCTGCTTTGGACACACTGTAGGTAGGTAGATTTTGATGTACTGTTTCTGCAGCCCAACTTCCCACGAAAACCACCCTTCCCGGGACCTTGTCTTCGAGCAACTTTTCACTGGCAAATCTGGAAAGGTAAAATGCGCCATCAAGGTTCACCTTTATTTCATTTGTCCATTCTTGAGGGCTGATATCCATTATTCCTTTTATGGTAACTGTAGCAGCGTTAGGAATGATTATATCCAAAGTCCCCAATTCCCCTGATGCCCGGTCGACCCAGTTTTTAACTTGCTCTGGATCGCGTATATCAACCTGATCATAAAGCACATTCGCTTCAAAATTGATGGCTTTTAGGCTTGCTAAAAATGCTTCCGCCTCAGCCTTTGGTTTTACATCTCCTAAAGCCACGTCAGCACCTTTCCCTACAAATGCTTTTACTATTGATTGACCAATATCCCCAAGGGCTCCACTGATGATTACCTTATGGTTTTTAAATGAACCAAGCATGTTATTATAGTTAATTAAAAATCAATTCTTTCCTCAATAAAAAGGGGGCTGAAATCAGACCCCTTTATTCATGAGTTTATTTACTACTTTCGCTGTTTTCTCAAGTGTTTCAGTAATGTCTTTTTCGGTATGAGAATACGAAATGCTGCCTTGTTTAATCGGCAAAGGAAAATTATAGATTCCTTCTTGGATTAGCTCATTTCTATAGGCTTTATCCCATGCAAAGTCATGATTTAAAACAATGTCATGAAAATCTACAGGTGCATGGTCCATAAAATAAACACAATAGGCAGATTTTATACGTGCCACCTTAAAGGGCTTATCATATTTGCTAAAGATATCTGTTAATCCATTCTCCAACATTCCTCCCATGGCTTCCAGGTGTTCATATACCGCAGTCTCAGGAGAAGACAACTTTCTCAATGTGGCAATGGCTGCTGCATCTGTGAAAGGGTGGGCATTGAAAGTACCAGCAATTAAAACCCTCTTACCCTTTTCTGGGTGGTTAAAATAATCCATGTATTTCTTCTTGCCACCGATCACCCCTATAGGATAACCATTGGCTACAGCTTTGCCAAAAGAACTTAGATCTGGCGTAACGCCACAAATACTTTGGTAACCTCCTAAAGCATGTCGAAAGCCTGTTTTCACTTCATCAAAAACCAACAGAAAACCTTTTTCATCTGCCATTTTACGCAAATCTTTCAGGTAACCATCCTTTGGTTTTACAATGCCAATATTTTGCAAAATCGGTTCAAGAATAATACAAGCTACAGGATACTTGTCCACCACATAGGCGATTGATTCCAGGTCATTAAAATTCACTACATGGATCAGGTCTTTATGGCTTTGTGGAATTCCTGCTGACAAAGAATCATAAGGATACTCTCCCGGAGAAACCCTGGGCCCTATATCGTCAAGACTACTCATTACATTTGCCGAAACATCATTGTGCCAACCATTGTACCCGCCTTGAATGATGATGACATGGTCTTTTTCAGTAACCGCCCTTGAAATTCGAATGGCATGGTAGGTGGCTTCTGAACCAGTACAAGTCACTTGTATACTTTCCACCGTAGGTACGCAGGCACAAAACAAGGCTGCCAATTCGCCTTCATGCGTAGTAGGTCCAGCCCCCATCAGCACCTCATAGTCTTCCATGGATTTCTTTACTGCTCCATTGACATCCGGATCATTGTGTCCTAAAAAAGCTGAAGCAAAGCCCGCTTGATAATCGATGTATTCATTTCCATCAACATCCCAAATCCTACTGCCCTTCCCTTTTAAAAAGGCAATATTTGGGTCTGATTTCCGATTTAAAGAAACCACACCACCAGGTATCCATTTCTCGTTTTTATTAAGTAATGCTTTTGATTTTGGCCAATTATTCATAATAATAAATTGAATTATTTCTACATACACCCACTAAGGATGTCAATTATACGTCAAATGTTGGAATTTTCATGCTTTCGCCTCCCCTTAAGGCCGACTGATGGGCAATTATCCCCGGAGCAGTATAGGCCAAGGCTTCATGAATATTCACCAAAGGTTCACGTTCATTTATTACAGCTTCCACAAATTCATGGGTGATAAAAGTATGAGATCCATCGTGCCCACTATTATGTCTCAATGGCTTAGGAAGAGCATCTGTCTCCCACCAATCCTGCTGATGGTAATCTTCTTTTTCTGCCCGCTTAAACAAAAATCCTGCATCATCTCTTCCAAGTTCTTCAGAAGCATTGATCTTCACTTCTTCCAGCCCATGTGGATCCCTGGCATATAAGCTCATCTTATCACCATGCCATTCACCTCTTTCAGTCCCCATCAAGGCTCCTCGCCAACATACTGACATCCTACTGGCATTGCCTTTATTGGTTTTGAAAAGGGCTGTTTCATTCCAGAATGGATTGTTATATGGGTTTCCTTTCAAAGCTTCACTGCCATCTCCCCAACCAAGGCAGCTTACATCGGTAAATCGCTCACCAGTGACAGAAATATGATAAGAAGTACAATGCGTAGGATACATCATTGGTGGCATACCATGTCTCCAGGTAGGTTTTCCATCTTCAAAGAATAGCACTTCCAAACCGGGGTGATGATAATCTGCCTCTACTCTGAATATATTGCCAAACTTACCTTCTTTATAAAATTTCTGTGCAGATATTACCACCTGATGGAAGACACTGGTTTCAGCCATCATATAGGTTAATCCTGTTCTATTTACAGTATTTCTGAGTCTTTCGCAATCCTCAATAGACATTGCTGCTGGCACTGCACAAAGCACATGCTTGCCTGCATTCAAACAAGCAAGAACATGTGCTGCATGATCAGGTGCTGGAGTGGCAATAAATACCGCTTCTACCTTCGAATCTTTTAACAGTAATTCCAGGGAATCGTAACTTTTGGAGCAATTGTAAACTTCCATTAGTCTTTCTCTCCTATCTTTCCTTAAATCACTTACCGCCTCCACTATACAATTGGGATGCTCATGGAAGAAAAACCCTGCGCCAAATCTTCCACCTACCACTGCCATTCTTAGTTTTCGATCACTCTTTGGTGGGCCGGCAAAGGCAAACCTTGGGCTCACCACTAAGGAGGCTCCCAATAATCCTGCTGTTTTCAAAAAAAACCTTCGTTGCTTTCCTGATAATGAATCTGGTTTCATAATTATAATAAATTTATTATTGATTTTTTAAAATTGATTAATACCTAAACAGGCCATAGTATAAGTTCCGGTCGTTACAAAGCCAGGTTAATAGTTTAGATTTTGAATTAACGTCGGCCCATCATTGGTTTCACTAAGGTCAATTTGTGCCTGTAGAATTGGGTGAGTTTCATTCCTACCCTTTGTAAGGTGGATAGGACCAATAAAATAAATACAAAAGCCCTTTCCACTTCCACTTTGCTCACATTTGTAAATCTGATTTTGTTATTTATTAAGTTTTGAATAATACTAATGTCAATTTAGCCAGGTACTGGAAAAGCTTATAATGATTAACAGGTACTTTAAACAAATTTTGTTTACCAAAAATATACTTTTTTGTTTACAAAAGAAAAATAAACCGATAAAAAGTCAACTAAATTAAGCATAAAAAAACGAAATTTAAATGTAAAGTACTTATTTACAAATGATTAACATTAAACCCTGAAAAAGCTTAATAAAAAAATGATTAGGTTAAATGACTTTTAATGAAACGCAATTAAAAAATACTTCCCCAATCGATAACAAGATTAAGGGCAACCTATAAATCCAGTAACCTAAATGAAAATCTTCAATCTTGGCATCACAGGTCAAGTGAAGCCATTTCCCCTCTTAACAGATGCTTTTTCAGCTTCTCCTCAGCTTTATCCAAGTCCTTATTTTTAAGTGCAGACACGATTTCCCTGTGCTCTTCATCTGTATGTTCATAATCGCTCATGTGTACCTGTGTATGCCCCAATTTCTGGTGGAATAGCGGGATATTACTCAATTGGTAAATTTGCATCAGCTTTTCATTTCCAGACAGCTCGATCATCTTCTCATGAAACCTTACATCTGCTTCACAGGCTCCCTCAAAGTACTCACGCTTAAACATTGTTGTAAAATCATCGCATATTTCCTCCAGCATTAAAATGTCTTTCTTATCCTGTTTCTGAAAAATTAACCGCAATGCGCCCAACTCAATAATTTCCCTTACCTCACGAATCTCCTTAACATCTTCAGGCGTGAGACTTTTAACAAAAAAACCTCCCTTTTCACCGAAAACCACCAGGTTTTCACCAAGCAAACGATTCAATGCTTCTCTTACGGCCATCCTATTTACATTTAGATGGGTCGCCCAATAATCTTCCTTCAAGCGGACGCCTGAAACCAGATGATTGGACAATATCTTCCTTCTTAATTCAGAATAAACCTTAAAGGAGAGCGAATCATTTTTCATTTACAGGGTGTTAAGTTTACAAAATGACCACAAAATAACACAAAAAACACCATTAAAATAGGTTTTTTCTCTCAATCCTTAAACTTGTAAACAAAATGACTACCCTTTTGCATGCAATAGGCGCACTTTTATAATCAATATTCCACAATTACCCCCCTCATTCTATAGTGTTAAGGATCGAAACCTTATGCACACCTTTTAGTTAAATCTTAGAATGGCTTCATTATTGTTTAAAATAAATAATATTGTTCAACAATTATATTCTTCCAAATAGAACTTTTGCCTACTTATTTCGATTAACAACCTATGGCAAACTACTTTTAGCCAAAGAAAATAATTAACGACTGAAAATTGAAAACAAAATATCTACTTTTAATTCTATCTATTTTATTGTCCGTGTCTACTTATGGACAGGTTGTCATTAATGGAAAAGTTACTGATGCTGAAACTGGTGATCCTATTCCTTTTGCTTCAGTTATATTACAAGGCACTAGCACCGGGAATTCAACTGATTTTGAGGGTAACTTCACTATTACAAGCAATAGTAAAGCAGACAGTATTGAGGCAACCTATATTGGGTATATACCTCAAACAAAAGCCATCGGCAACGAAAAGGAACTTACCGTTAATTTTCAACTGCGTCCCTCTGATATTCAAATGGAAGCATTCGTTTTTGAGGCAGGAGAGAATCCGGCATTCGAAATAATTAGAAAAGCGGTAGACAAGAAAAAGCAATTTGATAAAAGAAATCTCGAAGCGTACGAAACAAAAAACTACACCAAAATAGAAATTGACATAGACCATGTCTCTGAAGCCTTTACAAAAAGAAAAGCGGTTCAAAAAGTAACCGCTGTTTTAGATTCCATTAAGCAATTGACCAATGATGAAGGCGAAAAGATTTTGCCAGTATTTTTCTCTGAAACACTCTCTTCATTTTACTTCAGAAACAATCCAGAGCTTAAAAAAGAGGTGGTAGAAAAATCTAAGGTTACGGGTGTAGGGATAACTGATGGGTCCACTGCTTCCCAAATCACTGGTTCCGCTTTTCAGGAATATAACTTTTACAGAAATTGGCTGGTGATTCTAGAGAAAGAATTCGTTTCCCCGATTGCTGATGGATGGCGTGGCTTTTATGACTACGACCTTCTGGATTCTGTCAAAATCGGTGAAGACTCTGTTTATGCCTTGCAAGTCTATCCACTGAGGGAGCAAGATTTGGCATTTTCTGGTACCATTTGGATCAACAAGGACACCTATGCTTTAAAACAGGTAGATCTTACGATACCAAAGGAGGCCAATCTTAACTTTATCGAAAGAATTAAGATCCAACAGGAATTAACACCTACCCAGCAAGGAGCACTTATCCCATCAAAAACACGTGTGCAAGTTAAAATCGGTCAGATAACGCCAAAGACTGCCGGTTTGTTAGCGAAATTTTACACGGCCGTTGACAGTATTAGCACTGGAGACCCAAAACCTACTTCCTTTTTCAATCAAGCTGTTGTTCTTAAACCTGATTTTGATATTGTAGGAGAGGATTTCTGGAATCAAAACAGAAAAGACCCACTTAGCAACGAAGAATTAGCCGTTCTACAGATGGTAGACACTTTAAAAAAAATCCCAGTAGTTCGGTTTTATTCAGAGGGATTAAAATTTCTTGCTTCTGGTTATTTACCTATAGGCAAGCTTGATCTGGGACCATGGCCAGGTTTTTTTAACTACAATAATGTAGAAGGCATAAGGTTGGGGGCTGGGTTACGGACCAATTCGAAGTTCAGTAAAAAATGGACACTTATGGGCTATGCCGCTTATGGCTTTCTAGACCAACGCTGGAAATATGAAGGAGGAATAACCAGGATTTTGGACAGAAATAGGTGGACAACCATCAAGCTTTCTACGCAAAAAGAAATAGACCAGGTAGGACTGGAAATGGAAAATTTGGAGGGAAATAGTATTTTCATGGCTGCCAGTAGATTTGGCACCCTGCGAAGACCTTTTATCTCTACCAACCATCGATTGGATCTTAAAAGAGAATTATTTAAAGGTTTGACCTTGTATGGGGGCTTGAAATCAAACCATTTTGATCCCTTGTACAATTACTATCATAGGGATAATGAGGGGGATTCTGAACTTAAAACAGAATTCAGAACCACGGAAGCTAAAGTAGGGCTACGATATGGTCGAGACGAAACCTTTATCATTAATGACAACGAAAGAATTTCTTTAGGACCTTCCCGATGGCCGATTTTCGCACTTAATTATGCTCAGGGTTTTAAATGGCTGAAAGGTGAATACAATTATTCCAAGTTAAACCTTTCGATCTCTCAAAAACTAAACATGGGCATGTTGGGTATTTCGAGATATGAGGCAGAAGCAGGAAAAGTCTTTGGTGAGGTACCCTACCCTATATTGGAAAACCACTTGGGAAATGAAACGCTATTTTATACTTCGGCAGCATTCAACACGATGAATTTCAATGAATTTGCTTCTGATCAATACTTTAGCATCCGGTACAGACACTTTTTTGAAGGTTTTCTATTGAATAAAATCCCATTGATTAGAAAATTAAAATGGAGGGCTGTGGCCAATGCCAATGTGCTTTTTGGCTCAGCAAGTGAGGCAAACAAGTCTCACGCACCTTTAATTGATCCTGAAGGCTTTGCATTGCAGCCTTTTGGGAGCCTTGACTCTACAAAGCCCTACCTGGAACTGGGCTATGGGGTAGAAAATATCTTTAAATTTTTCAGAGTGGATTTCTTTCACAGAATGACTTATTTGGATGACCCGGAAACTAAACCATTTGCTGTAAAAGTCAGTGCCCAAATAATTTTCTAACGACTTAGATTGAAGGATAAAGGTGAATTAGTGAAAATAATAAAATCACACAGAGATGGAGATAAGAGACCTTTTTAACCAGCAAAGTGACTTTTTCAATTCAAACAAAACCAAAAATGTAAGTTTTAGAATTGAACAATTAAAAAATTTAAAGACATTCTAAAAGAGAATGAAGGGTTACTTTATGAAGCAATCTATGAGGATTTTGGAAAGTCTGAATTTGAAACTTACCTGACTGAATTATCATTGCTTTATCACGAGGTCAATGGCTTAATAAAAAACGTGAAAAAGTGGAGTAAACGAAAAAAGGTAAGTACTGGAATAGCCAATTTCCCAGCAAAAAGCTACATTATCCCAGAACCAATGGGAGTCACTCTGATTATTGGTGCTTGGAATTACCCTTACCAACTTTCGCTTCTACCCGCCATCACCTCACTTGCAGCTGGAAATACGGTTATTCTAAAACCTAGTGAGCTTCCTTCCAGGACTTCTAAAGTAATGGCAAGAATCATCAATGATAATTTCCCAAGCAACTATTTTCATGTCATCGAAGGAGGAGTAAAAGAAACTACTGAATTATTAGAAAATCGATTTGATAAAATATTTTTCACGGGAAGTATACCCGTTGGTAAAATTATTTATCAAGCTGCAGCAAAACATTTAACTCCCGTCACGCTAGAACTTGGAGGGAAAAGTCCAACTTTTGTACTTGCTGATGCGGATATTGAGATGACCGCTAAACGAATTGTTTGGTCAAAATTCCTAAATGCAGGGCAGACCTGTATTGCTCCTGACTATATTTTAGTAGATCAATCCATAGAAGCACTTTTTCTAAAAGCGCTAAAAGATGAAATTGAAGCCAACTATAAAAACAAGGGGGATATTGAGGAAAACTATTTGAGAATTATTGACAACAAAAATTTTGACCGCCTCAGTAAATTGATTGAAACAGGACAGGTTTATTTTGGAGCTGATTTAAATCGAGCCAAAAGATTTATTGGACCAACAATTTTACAAAATGTTTCTTTCAAGGATGAAGTAATGAAAGAGGAAATTTTTGGACCTATTCTTCCTGTTTTATCTTTCACCAACCTTGAAGAGGTGATAAAGACTGTGAAGGAAAGGCCAAAACCACTTTCCTGCTATATCTACTCGAAAAACAGAAAAACGATTGATAAATTATTGACTGAACTCTCTTTCGGTGGCGGAGCAGTAAATGACAGTGTCATGCACCTGTCGAATACCAACCTTCCATTTGGAGGGATTGGATCAAGTGGCATTGGGAGTTACCATGGCAAAGCCGGGTTTGACTCCTTCACCCATTACAAAAGCATATTGGATAAACCCTTTTGGTTTGAAGGGAATATCAAATATGCTCCTTACACGAAGAAAAAGAAGGCTATCATTAAGTGGCTTTTTGAATAGATCGACAGTAATCTCGAAAAGCCCAATAACCCTTATTAATCCATGAATGCTCTTCCCCTGAAGAAAAATCAGGACCAGGCTAGGTAAATTAAGTGATTGTTATGGGATAAGCGTTTAAATGATATTCAGCGCTTGTTCTTTAATTTTCTCCAATTCATCTTTCATGTTGATAACATGGTGTTGAATGGATGAATCGTTTGCCTTGGATCCTATGGTATTGATTTCTCTGCCCATTTCCTGGCTTACAAAACCCATCTTTTTTCCTTCAGATTTATTTGACCGCAACACCTCTGCAAAAAGATTCAAATGAGCTTCTAACCTGACAACCTCTTCGGTGATGTCTAACTTCTCAAAATAGTAAATAAGTTCTTGTTCAAATCGGTTCTTATCAAAATCCTGATCCTTCACCCATTCAGAAAAATTATCTCTAATCTTTTCAATAAGCCTGTTTTTACGAACAGGAACCAATGTATTAATACTGTTTAGGCTTTCTGTAATAACAGACAGGCTCTCTTGAAATTTCTCCATCAACACAGCGCCCTCCTTGATTCTAAATTGGTCGCAGTCCTTTAAAGCTTCTTCTAAAACCGGTAAATAATTTTCCAGGCTTCATTATAATCAGACTTCTCTACATTTATAGTGCTCACTCCTGGAGACTGTAGCGCCAGTTTAAATACATCTACCGTCGAACCGTTGACCATTTCAGCCATTCCCGCATATTTTTCATAATACCTTTGGAAGAGTTCCTCTTGTATTACTATTGGAAGGTCATCTTCTTTTTTGGCACTGAAATCAATGGAAACATTAACTTTCCCTCTTTCAAGAATGCCAGAAACAATGCTTTTTACTTCTGTTTCCTTTTCTGAAAACTGCTTAGGAGCCCTGAAATTCAGGTCTAAAAACTTAGAATTTAGGGTCTTAACTTCTATTTGAACCGTAAAATTAGCGTCCTCATATACTGCCAGGCCAAAGCCTGTCATTGATTTTATCATTTCAAAAGATTTTGTATCTAAAAATTATAACCCAAAGTTACATAAAATCTCGTTTTCTCAACCGTATAATTCCTTATTGGTCTTGCAGCATCAAACTTCACGTAATAATTTAACAATACCGTCCTTACGCCTGCACCATAACTTTGTAGCCATGGGTTGTTAAAATTATTAAGCGTAATGACAAATGGTGAGCCTTCTGTGTTGATTACTTCTGTATTTTGATCATTTACACGCTCCCAAGGAGCTGAATTTGACCATGAAGAACCTGCGTCATAAAAACCAACCAACTGAAAATTTCTGATGAAATTGGAGGTGATATTACCTCTAGATAAATAAGAAAACAATGGTATCCTTAACTCTGAACTAAAGGTAATGACATTATTGCCTCTGATTTCATCGTAATCAAAACCACGTAGATCTACAAACTCGGCAAAGAGCAGGTTAGAATTTTCTACTCCGTCTTCATTTCTGATAGGAGAAACCTCTGGTCTATTGGTAGGCGGTTGGTAAAACTTATTAAATAACCAGTTCTGCATCCCTCCAACTAAATATTGTTGAGGATTGCGACCAAAGTACCCACCTGCATACAGCCTGGTGGCCAGTGTAATGTTTTTGTGAATTTTCTGATAATTCCTGAAATCCAGGTAGACATTACTAAAGGATCTTTCACTTCGGTTTAGCCCTTGGTAGTGAAGCATACCTATTTTACCTTTAAAGCCTTGCTCCATGTACAAGCCCAATAGCCTGGTTTTGTCTATTACCAATTCAGCTCTTCCTCCGGCATAATTAACATCCAACTGATTTTGGGATGGGTCAGTGCCTCTGATAATTGAATCTGGGTTTAGGTTAAAATATTGAGTTTTGGCAATAAAAGGAGCTAAACTCACCCTGGCTCCAGTAGACAATGGGTATGAAACTCCAATTTCAGTTTTGCTGAGGATATACTTTTGAAAGGTAAGGTCACCTTCATTTCTCAATATAGAACGGCGATCAAATCGCCCACTGAAATCCAGTTTGTATTTTCTATATTCGTATTCAAAATAAAGGTCGCTTCCTGACTTGAAATCCAAAGCGGTTAAAACGCCTCCTTTAATGGCATGATTGTCTAGCATATCAGTCATTTGACCACTGATATTTAATCCAAAACCTCTCAATGGATCAACCACAAAGGAGGTATTGAGACTGCTTGTTATAAATTGCGGCACATAATCTCTCGGACCCTGTACCTTCTTTACCATATTTTGCTTTCTAAAGGCATCCAGTATATTGCTCCTTCTATCTGCAAGACCTGAAGGATCTTCCAAAGCTTTCGAGGATTCTTGTCCATAGAGCTTTGGTATAGTATCGAAACTGTAATTGTCAGTATCAAGACCACCCTCTGTCTCAAACCTTAACCTGTCCACATTAATAGCAGCGGTCATAGGTTGATTTTGAGAAGGGATACTATCAGTAGTGGTTCTCTTTCTGTCAGGCAGGTTAGCACCTGCAAGTTCAGGATCGCCTCCTGATAAAAGCCCTTCCAGATCAACGCCAGACACACTAGTGTCTGCAGGAGTTAATCGTACTTCTTCGCCATCCTCTTCCGTACTGAGTACTGGCGTATCAGTCGAATTGTCATCCGATTTTTCTTCTTCTTGCCTTTGAATTCTTCTGTTGGAAATCCTTTCGTTTACAATTTTAGCCTGTTCCAATTGGATCCGAGGAGTGCTTGGGGTAAACTGATCCATATTTGGAAAGCTTTCCAAAACTAATTTACTCTGACTCCCATCCTTGACGGAATAAGCCCATTTGTTATTTTCCAAGTCATAATCAAAGGACTCTATGCTCTTGTTAAATGCAGACACTTGACTTGAAACACTGTTCCCAAGTGCTAAACGCATCAAATTCGTAATTCCGCTCTGTTCACTAAGGAATAAAATGGTAGAATTATTGAGTTTCTTTGGATGTAGATTGATGTGATTTACATTGGTTAACCTGGTTTCTGTAACCGAATCCCCCAAATCCATTTGAAATATATTATAATAGTCAGGAAAATTTTTAACATCTATGACTCCGCTTAACAAGCTATCTGCCAGATCCACTTTATTGGACGCATAAATTATCGTAGAATCATTCAGGTAAATAGGAGTTCTATTGTCAAATACATCATTAGTGATTCTCCTCCCCTGACCTTTCATGTTTAAGGTATAAACATCTGTATTGCCATTGTTGATAGCGGACAAGATCATGGTACGGCCATCGGGAGAAAAATCAAGGTCTAAAATCTGAGTGATGTTTCTTAGAAATATTTTATCCTGGCTACTCCCATCGATCGCTCTCATTCTAAGGGTGGTTACCCCTCTTTTGAATGTTCCTATCACTAAATTCAGGGTATCTCTCCATGCAATAGTAGGGGTACTGTAATCTGCCTCCTGCTCAAAAGAAACATAACCTCCTTTGTAAATCACCTTTTCTCTGCCGGAAGACACTTCCCTGATTTTCACTTTGAATTTCCCCTCAACATTCTCTACATAGGCAAGGTTCTTACCATCAGGGCTAAATTTAATGCCCGTAATCTCACCAAACCGATTCTTAGAAGTAACGTTGATGACATTTTGTTCATTGATATCTTTGAAATTCTCAAATACGCCTGTATTGATATCTTTGTAAAATTTACTCCACTCTGTTGAGAAATCTTTGAAACGACGCCCGAGGGTATTTGCTATGCTGGTCCCTTCGTTACGATTAATCCTACTCAGGTTTAGAATGCTGGAAATATACCTTCTCCCATATTTTTCAACAACATAATTCCAGATAGACTGTCCTACTAAACCAGCTTCTTCATCTTGAAGCTTAAATAATTTTGGGTTTTCATTGTCCCGCAGGTAGTGACGGACAAAATCATCCATTTCTCGACTCCATCCATAAGCCAGGTATTTGGCTGCGCCATCAATAAACCAATCCGGGAAATTATTCACAAGGTTGGCTTGGAAAGCATCAGAAATGCTTGACCCATAAAGCATCTCCTCAATAATTATTTTTGATGTTTTGTACAGTAATTCTTTCTTAAATGACTCCCAAGATCCCGAATAAGCGGCTTCGGCAAGAAGTTTACTGAAAAACGTTTGCCCATCTACGGTGAAATTATTGGAATTGAGGTTTAGATTACTTTCAAGCAACTCTTGTTTGGAGTTGTAGATAAAAACCTTGGGCTTGGTATAAGCTACATAACCTATGGACTGGGTTAAATTATCAAATTCACTTTCTAAAAATTCTATAGCCCTCCGTGCGTTTGTTTGTCCACCATCATAATAGTACACCTCAAAATTATTGGATGTAAAAAAATACCATTCTTTATTTTTATGCTGAACCCTGTTCTTTCCAAATTTCTCCTTATTGAACTGCGCCATTAACTCACCGCTAGTGAAGCAAGAGGAAAGGATCCATATTAATAATAAATATTTAAGTCTCATTTACGTGCCTTAGAATTATTAGCCAATGTTTTAAATATACTTAAAAAATCTATTTATGTTCACTTCTTTATGAGGTTCCTCACCCCAAACCATAAGTTTTACCATCTGATCACTCAAATAAGGCATAAACGATACTCCCTTTGCTCCAAAGCCACCGAACAAGTAAACGTTATCTTTGCTAGGATGTTTTCCAAGAACTGGTAATCTATCTCTTATCCCAGGCCTGATTCCTACTTGGTGGTCCAGGATTTCTATCACTTCCCTATCAATTAACTGTCCTAATTTATCAAGAATTTCTATTTTTCCTGCATCAGTAGGAGATAAATTGACTTCAGAATTATTGTAGGTAGACCCAACTTTTCCAACACCTTGGCCCATATCTATTCTAAACACGCCTCTATTGATTATCTCAGAAGAAAAGAAATCCTGTTTCACGGTAAGTATTTCTCCTTTCACTGGAATAAAAGGTATCCAGTCAAAAAAAGAATTGTTCCTCGCTTGGATACCGTTAGCAAACACAATCTTCTTGGCAAGGATATCCTTAAATTGCCAATGTCCCTCCTGAGTTTGCACCAAATCCTTTTCTGACATCACACAGGTAGTCAGCAGGTTTCGTTCTTTTATCCATTCGCTAAAGCCATTGACCAATTCTCGGGTATCAATATAGCCAGTAGACTTGAGCAATAATCCCCCAAATGGGTCCTTTACCCCTTGATTCCGTGGTTGAGAAAAGACCTGATCAATATAATCATTAAACTGAGGGTCAGCACTTTTAGCCACCCATTCATTTTGTTCTTCATAAGAAACAAAAGGGCGGTATATCCCAACTGGATGTACGAACTTTTTATTAAGTAGGACCTCCATTTCACGATAAAACACTTCTATTTCTTTAAAAAGAGCATCAGCTTGCCAGGTTTTCACCAAATTTCTACCCGTCACCGGGTTATAAAGTCCCGCAGCGATCTTCGAACTGCTGTTAGGATCACCATCATCTATCAAATGAACACTATGCCCTTTTTGAATAAGTCGATGAGACAAAACCGTACCTGCTAATCCCTGACCAATAAGTAAAAAATCCACTTCCATGCCTAAAATTAAATCATTCTTTGTTATTTTGATGCAGGAATTCAAATCATTTTAAAATGCTGCAGATTAAATCATTTACTTTCAACCCTTTCTCGGAAAATACCTATGTCTTATTTGATGAAACCAAGGAAGCGGTGATCATTGATCCTGGTTGTTATGAAAAACAAGAAAAAGGAATATTGTATGATTTTATAACCAAAGAACAGTTAAAACCTGTGAAAATCATCAATACCCATTGTCATATAGACCACGTTTTAGGGAATGCGTTTATCAAAAAAACGTACAATATACCCCTGTGGTTTCACGCTGAGGAAGAGCCTATATTAAAGGCTGTGAGTTCCTATTCTTCCAATTACGGATTTGCCCAATACCAGGAAAGCAGTGTGGATCACTTCTTACAAGAAGGAGAAATAGTGAAATTCGGAAATACGGAGTTGATGCCGCTCTGGGTACCTGGCCATTCTCCGGGGCATCTGGTATTCTATCATCAAGCTTCAAAAACTTGCATAGCAGGTGATACTTTGTTTCAGGGAAGTATTGGTAGAACAGATCTTCCTGGTGGTGACCATGAAACGCTTATCAACGCCATTAAGGAAAAACTTTTCAATCTTCCAGATGATGTGGTCATATATCCAGGACATGGTCCCTCTACGACGATTGGTTATGAAAAGTTGAACAATCCCTTTGTGGGAAAAAATGCAGTAAATTGACCATAAAAAAACATATCCCAAACGCCATAACCAGCTTGAATTTACTTTCAGGCATGATTGGAATCCATTTCGTCATGGTAAATGGTCCCTTTTATGGTTTCTATTTTATTATAGCAGCAGCCATCTTTGATTTCTTTGATGGCTTTGCTGCCAGAATGCTAAAAGTTCAAAGTCCCATTGGCAAGGAACTGGATTCATTGGCAGACCTTGTCACTTTCGGAGTCTTGCCTTCGTTTATCGTTTTTTTGCTTTTGGAGTCTGTCAGCACATCTGACTGGCTTCCCTATATTGGGTTTGCGATAGGTATTCAATCTGCCCTTAGGCTGGCTAAGTTCAATATTGATGAAAGGCAGGCAGATAGCTTTATTGGTGTACCCACTCCCGCAAATGCCTTGTTTTTCTCCACTTTGCCCCTATTGGGATCATCGGTGCTTTGGATTGGAAATGGACTTGAAAACCCTTGGGTACTGGCTGGTGTAACCCTACTCTTCTCCTATCTTCTTACTGCCGAATTGCCACTATTGGCATTGAAATTCAAACACTTCAACTGGAAAGGAAATCAATGGCGTTACCTTGTGCTTATCATTTCAGGGCTTAGTATCCTGATATTGGGCTTAGCGGGAATTCCAGTCGCCGTTCTTTCTTATATTTGCCTATCTTTGGTCAATAACTGGATGGTCGGTCATGAAAATAAGCTGTAAATTTGTTTTCAAATTCTTGTTAGGGATTTTAGGTAGTACGTACTACCTCAATCCACTACAAGGACAACAAATTTACAAATTCCCGATTTTGCATGAAGGCGTCTATCACCTAAGTCAAGGTCAGGCCACTGACTGGGGACTGGGAAATCTAGATCAAATCAGGATTTTTGGACAGCCGGGTATGCTGGATCAAAAAATTGACAGTAGTCTTTTTTTTCAAGAGGAAATTCCACAGAAAAAAATAGGTGATAAATTGTATTTTTTTCTCGAAGGACCTGATCAAATCTCCTTTGAAGATGGCAAAGCCAAAATAAATGGGCACCATTATACTGACACCCTTCATTACTTACTTCAAGTTGGAAACCCTTCTACAAATAAGGTTTTAGAGAATACGGATCCAATAATAATTGAGGAAAACCAATATTCATCAAAGCAGCTTTTTCAGATTTCGAGCCATAAAATGGAAGAGGACAATATTTTGAGCTCAGGCCGGGAATGGTACGGTTACCGGACGTTTAACAGTGGCAGCCAAATTATCTCCATCAACCAACCCTCACCAAACGCTGAAGGACCTGTAACTATTTGGGCTCAATTGATGGCTCAATCCTTTTCAGAAAGCAAATTCACCTTCGCCGCTAATAACCAGGTCCTCGGTGAAGCCAGTATACCTTCCATCCCTGATAGCAGGTATGCCATCAAAGGAAGAGAAGTAAGTTTTGATGCCAATTTCCCTAAACCTCAAGGCAATAACCCCCAGGATATAGTCCTCACTTATTCTTCCGACCACCCCAATGGTACCGGCTATGTGAAAAACATTCTCCTGGGATACCCTTTTTCTTCCTCCCTGCTTCCTGAGGGCGTTTATTACAATCCTGACGACAAACCCTATCCATTGGAAACTACCTTTTCTGGTTTGTGGGATGTTAGCAATTTTTATCATGTAAAGGATTTAAAAACAAGTAATTCTCAAGTAAGCGATTCGCAAAAACTAGTAGTATTCAACCCTGAAAACACCTCTGAAATTGCAAGTCCCGAGATGGTAAAAGGTAGAGATGAACTATTGTCAGGGCAACCCGAATTCATTATTATCACTTCTGAACTTCTTTACGGACAAGCAAAAAGACTTTCTGACTTTAAAAATGCCATGGGCTTGTCTACTGAAGTGGTTTTAACCAATGATATTTATGACAGTTATGGTTATGGAAATCCAGACATCACCAGCATTAGAAATTTCCTGGCAAACTACTGGCAAACAAGCAGGAGTTTAAAAAATGTTTTGTTCTTTGGGAAAGGCAGTTTTGATTACAAGCATAAATTAGGAGGAAGACCTAACTTAGTACCCACCTACAGCTCCAGAGTTAGTCTAAATCCACTGACCACTTATGGTTCAGACGATTATTTTGGTTTTTTAGAAATGGGAGATGGTGAATGGCTGGAAAGTCCTGAAGGAGATCATATGCTGCAAATTGGCATTGGGCGAATCCCCGCCATTAATACCAGGGAAGCAAAAATAGCAGTAGATAAAATCATCACTTACCAGACGGGAAATGAAGGGAATTGGAAGAGAAATCTATTATTCGTGGCTGATGATGGCGACAATAATATTCACCTGAATGACTCAGAAAAACACACTGCCTACCTTCACGACCAATCTCCTGAATTTAAACTGAAAAAACTATACCTCGACGATTTTCCTCAGGAACTAACAGATAACCTACAAACAGCCCTTAAAGCCAAAGAAGCATTAAACGCTGAAATAAAAGAGGGGCTTTTGCTCCTTAATTATATTGGCCATGGCAATGAACTTAACCTAACTGCTGAAGGGCTGTTTAGTGTAAGTGACATTGAAGACTGGCCGATTACCAACCGATACCCGGTGATGGTTACTGCTACTTGTGAATTTGGCAGGCATGATAGTCCATTTATTCGTTCGGGTGCCGAAGAGCTTCTACTTGCCGAACAAAAAGGGGTTATAGCGATGTTGACTACCGGACGACCTGTTTTCAGCAGCATTAATTATGCGTTAAACAAAGCCTTTGTAGAAGTAGCTTTCAAACAGGGAGAGACATTGTCTTTGGGAGAAATCTTCAAAGAGACAAAGAACAATAGTCTCAATGGACCATTGAATAGAAATTTCTCCTTACTTGGTGACCCTTCTTTGAAGTTGGACATCCCACTATATGAAGCAACCGCAAAGGAATGGATGGAGCTGGACACACAAATCAAAACCGATAGCATTACTGGTCTCAATCGACTTGAGTATACAGGCAAGGTAGAAGATCCTTTGACTGGCGCCAATATCACTCAATTTGATGGCACCTACGAAATAACCATAAGTGCCCCTCCACAGCAAAAAGAAACCCTTGGTGACGAAAGTCCCAAAACCAGCTATACCGATTATAACCAGCCCTTGTTTCACGGAACAGGAACGGTAGATAAAGGGCTCTTTTCTGGAGAAGTTTTACTACCTGAATTAACAGGTTATTCTGATGGTGAACTTCGGGTAAGTCTATTTGCAAAGCATCAAAACTTAAACATGGAAGCATTTGGAGCTACTAAAATTGCTGCCAATCCTAAACCATCTGACATTTTACTGGAAGATATTGGACCTGGGATAGAAGTTTGGATTGCGGATAGCCTGGTAAGTAAGCAAATCATCTCGTTTAAAAATACTCCTATTTGGGTGGAATTATCTGATGATTCAGGCATAAGCATACAGTATCCCATGGACCTATCACTTCAGGTAAATGATGCCACAACCATGTCCCTAACCGGTGATTACACAGCCATAAATGGGAGTTATAAAACAGGGAGAATTAAAGCCTGGGTAAATGGCTTAAAAGAAGGAACAAATAAACTTGTTTTCTCTGCTACTGATCAAATGGGGAATATCACCCATCACACTGAAACTGTGGAAGTAATAGGCAGTAACCACCTCAAAATAGAAAACCTCCTGGTATACCCGAACCCTACAAGTGATCAGGTCAACTTTAAAATATCCCACAATCGTCCGGGAGAAACCTTAAATCTAAACTTAAGAATATTTTCTTTGCAAGGAACTGAAATATTTTCTTACCAAGGACGTTTTCCAAAAGCTGAACGGTCAATATTAGATATCCAATGGATATTTTTGAACAGTAAGTCCAAAAATCTAATAAAAGGAACTTATCTTTACAATTTAAATCTATATTCTGAAGAGGATGCAACTTCGGATATACTAGCAGGTAAAATCATTATTCAATGAAAGCAATTAAAAACAGTCTCCCAATTTTTACTTTTTATTGGTATTCGGCTCCTTTCAGGTCGCTACCAAAGCTCAAAATTCTGTCGTACTCTCCGGACAAGACGATAACCGAAGGGTCCTAATTACGGCGGTCCCATTTTTGAATTTCGCACCTGACAGTAGGCATTCAGCAATGGGTGATGTTGGTGTAGCTACTTCGCCTGATGCCAATTCAGCTCAGTGGAATGCAGCTAAGCTAGCGTTCATAGAAGATGACATGGGATTTTCCTTGTCCTATTCTCCATGGCTGGGCAGATTGGTTCCAGACATGTCTTTAAACTACCTTACGGGATACAAGAAAATTGATGATGTTTCGGCTTTCGGTATTGATCTCAGGTATTTTAATATGGGCGATATTGAATTAACGGATGGTCGAGGAAATTCTCTGGGAGCATTTAGCCCTAGAGACATTGCAATAGGCGGTACTTATTCCAGAAAACTCTCTCAAAACCTATCTTTAGGGATTAGTGCAAGATTTATACATTCCAACCTTTCGGGAAATATTAGTTCATCAGGAGGCAACGAAGGAAGGCCTGGAGTTTCAGTAGGTACAGATGTAGGGATTTACCATACTTCAGAAATATTGATTTCCGATAAAGAAGGGACCCTTTCATGGGGAATCAACCTCTCCAATATCGGTCCAAAGATCACCTATAATAGTGCAGATGATTTGGATTACCTCCCTACAAATTTCAGAATTGGAACAGCCCTAACCATTCCGATGGATGAAATGAACAAAATCACTTTTGCCCTTGATCTAAACAAATTAATGGTACCAAGTCCTCCCATTTATAAAGTAGATGAAAATGGACAATTGGTCATCGATCCAAACACTGGAAACGCTGAAATTGAAGCTGGTAAAGACCCTTCAAGGCCTTTAATTAGTGGCATGTTCGGTTCCTTTGTTGATGCTCCAGATGGATTCAGTGAGGAATTACAAGAAGTGATGATTTCATTTGGTACTGAATATTCCTATGATGATAAATTTGCACTTAGGGCTGGTTACTTTTACGAAAACCCAAGTAAAGGAGGCCGAAGGTACTTTACCATGGGTGTAGGCTTTAAATACAACCGTCTTGGATTTGATTTTTCTTACCTCGTTCCTCAGGTTCAAAATCATCCTTTGGCAGAAACGCTTAGATTTAGCCTGCAATACAACGTTCAGAAATGAGTATAGACCGAAGTCAAGCCCCTCCATATAGTTTTCCTGAAAAAATTCACCTCACCCCTCCAAAAGCAAGGGTTTTGGCCAATGGGGCACCACTGTATTATATTCCATTTCCAAATATAGATGCGGTTAAGATTGAGATCGTTTTATCGCTTAAAAACACCAAAAGTCAGCCATATAAGCATTTGTTACCTTTCTTTATGCTGCACATGCTGTTGGAAGGTACAAATTCAATGAGCTCTGAAAAACTAGATGATTTTTTTGATTTTCATGCCTCTGAAGTTGACATTATATCAGGCTATGAAAAGCAGGGATTGAGCCTTCTAACTACCAAGAAACACCTTCTAGAAGTATTGCCTGTTTTTAGGTCATTATTCACTGATGCTACCTTTCCGGAAAAAGAGCTTAACAAGCGAAAGTCACAAAAAAAATTAAGCATCAGCATTAAAAATGAACAAACCTCTGCTCGTGCCAATCAGTTAATTCGGGGAAGCCTTTTCCACAAAGACCATCCCTTCGGCTCTCAGGTTACTGAGAAAGATGTGGATGCTATCAATAAAGAAGACCTTAGCAACTATTACCATAAGGAATTTTTAATCGCTCCCCAAATTTTCTTAACCGGTCATCTCACTACGGAGGAGTTGGATCAAATTGAAAGTTCATTCAGTGATTTACCCTTATCCACTGAACTACCTATATACTTACCTACTGGTGAAATCCCTTCCTCAAAACAAATAGAAAACAAAGCCGAGGCCTTACAATCCAGCATTAGAATCGCCAAATGGATGGTACCTAAATCTCATCCAGATTACACTGCATTGTACGTTCTTAACACCCTTCTTGGTGGCTATTTTGGCAGTAGGCTTATTAAAAATATAAGAGAAGAAAAAGGCTACACTTATGGTATCAATAGCTTTCTGGGGGAATTGAATGGAAATGAATACTGGATGACTGTTGCTGACGTAAAGGGTGGCTATGGTGAAGCTGTAATTCAAGAAGTTTACAAAGAAATCGAACGCCTAAAAACTGAACCGGTAGCTGCAGGTGAACTCGAAATTATCAAGAATTATTTGGCAGGAAGTCTATTGTCAAATTTCAGCAGCCCTTTTGACCAAATGAATCATTTCCAACAGGTACATTTTCAGGGACTGAATTTTGATTACTACACACGTCTTCTTGAATACATCACACATTTCGACGGGACGGACATAATGACCATGGCGAATAAGTATTTTGATCAGAAGGACATGCTTGAAGTCATCGTTGGTGCAGGATAACAAACGACCTTAATTAAATGTCCTTTTTCGCCATTTTTCATACAATGGAGAAAGGTCACATTTCGCTTTAGCCCACACATAAAACAGCAGGAAGGTAAAATTCGCAGCATAATGCTTTCTATAAAGTTTTAGCATCTTCAATGCAACATCAAAATTAGCAGAAACAGTCGCATGCTTAATTTCATGGAGTAATCTAAGTCGAAGCGCTTCCTTTTCCTGATCTGTACTGACCATCTCTGCTATCTTTTCACAAACAATAAAAGTGGATGGCAGTAAATGCGATTTTTTTGATTTATACTGCTGCTGGGACAGAGATTCTTTAAGGATTCTCTTATTTACACCTAAAAAATCCCCATAAACAAAAGGATACCTGGCAGCCATTCTTACCAGAATATCAAAGTCTTCATAACTCAGATGCTCATCATAACAGCCGACCTCTCTAAATGCCTTTGCGTCCATGACCAATGTAGGGGAAGAAATGACGTACCTCTTGATCACCTCAGCAAAAACATCCCCTTCCACAATTGGCACCTTGGCTTTTCCAGTATTGTCTGTGGAATAAAAAGGTTGCGTTTCCCCATTTGGCAAATGCTCTAACGCATTGCAAAAATAAACTTTCGCCTCACTTTGGAGTAAGTACTTTACTGCTAACTCTAAATGCCTTTCATTAAAAAAATCATCAGCTGCTAAATCCACCAGGAAATCCCCATTTGAATTGGCAAAGGCCTGATTAAAGGATTTACAATAGTTTATGGGGGTTTCATGAAAAATTGATTTTACAGGGATTTTATGCCCATTTCTATCCAACCACAAATTAATTTCGCGCTTTGAATGGTCACTACTACCATTATCAATAATAGTAAGTGATATGGGCCTATATGCCTGGGACAGGACGCTATCCAATGCCTGAGCAACATAATCTCCTTGATTGTAACAGGTGCAGATCACAGACACTAGAGGCTTTACTTCTTCCCGCATAGCAGACCATTGGCTTAATTCCTTCATCAGATTAATTCTAATGACTAAATTAGCAAATGAAAATGGAGATTATTAAACAAAGGCAATAATAATGGAGGATACTTATCGCAGTATTGACAAACCATCGACAGGTATTTATAAGGAAAAGGGAAGTAAGTTTTTATCATTTGCCTACCCGGTAGAGGATGAAGAAGAAATACAAGAGTTAATTCAACAGCTCAAAAAGCAATATTATGATGCCCGTCACCATTGCTATGCTTATATACTAGGCAAGGACATGGAGACCTACCGGGCAAATGATGATGGTGAGCCCAACCATAGTGCCGGGGATCCTATATTGGGTCAAATCAGGTCTCAGGAATTGTCCCAAGTACTGGTGGTGGTGGTTAGGTATTTTGGCGGCACCAAATTAGGCGTTGGCGGCCTGATACGCGCTTACAAAACAGCTGCTGCTGAGGCATTATTGTCCGCAGACACCATTACAAAAATCGTTACAATCCCTCTTTCGTTTACTTTTGAATACCTATCTATGGATGAAATAATGAGGACCATAAAACGGTACGACCTAAAGATAATCGCGCAAGAATTTGACAATAATTGCCTCATAAAACTGGAATGTAGGGAAAGCCTGGTGGAAGAAGTCCTTGCCGTGCTATCGGATATCCCTACAGCCAATCACCTTAAGTAGAAAAAATCTCATCCAAATGCCCCTCTTCTTGTAATTTAAGGAAAATCTCCAGGCAAGCCCAGGCATCAGTTGCCGCATAGAGCATTTGCTTGGCCGTCAACACAGGTGCTTCCCAGTTGGATACCTGTTCTGATTTCGAAATCCTAATACCCAACACCATGGCGCTAAGGTTTCTTACACCTACATTCAAAAAGCCTACCCTCTTTAATTCTTCATTCAAATCAAAAAAGGAATCTGGCTCAAAATTGGGCGCAATTTTTTTCAATGCTTTTAGGTCATCCCGCACCGCTGCCCCTACTTTGACAATGTTCGGATCTTCCAATATTGCTTTAGCACCAGGAGGAAAACCTGTATGATTAAGCCTAATTAGGTAAGCATTCTCCGTCGTAGAAAGTTGAAGTAACGCTACCTCATAACTTACTCCTTTTCTGAATGCCGGTCTGGTTTCGGTGTCAAATCCAATGATCGAACTGCCCTTCAAATCTTGTTCCATTTCACGAAGCCCTGTTTCATCTTCAATCAATATTATATTACCTGGAAAAGCCCCCAGGTCCAATGCATTCACTTCTTCTTTACTTATTTTTAATGGAATCATGCCACAATTTCTTCTTCGTTGATTAATTTCATTTCCTTTTTAGAGTAGTAATTGATTCCCCAATTCATGTAGCCAAACAATATCGTCATTATTGGACTAATTATATTGAAAAAACAATAAGGAGCATAAGTCAGCGTGGCCACTCCAAGGACCGAGGCCTGTGTTGCACCACAGGTATTCCATGGTATCAATACAGAGGTAACTGTTGCACTGTCCTCCAATGTCCTGCTCAGGTTTTCACCTTTCAGCCCACGTTTGCGATAAATGTCCGCATACATTCTGCCTGGAACCAAAATGGCCAGGTATTGATCTGAAGTGGTGATATTGAAGAACAAGCCTGTACCTGCAGTAGCTGCAATTAGAGACCCTACAGAATTTACCTTACTGATAACTGCCTCCGCAATTACCTTCAGCATGCCACTAACTTCCATAATTCCACCAAAAGCCATCGCACATAAAATCAACCACACGGTATAAAGCATGCCAGACATTCCACCTGTAATCAGCAATTCATTCACGATTTCATTGGAGGTAACAATAGACGTTTCTCCATACAGAGCCATCATCACAATTTTGAAAGATTGCAGAGATATCCCCCCTTCTATATTCAAAATCGTTGCGAGGTTACGGATCACTTCCTGTTGGAAAATCAAGGCGAAAACGGCACCAAGTATGGCCCCGGATAACAGAACGGGAATAGCGGGTACTTTTTTTACAATGAGCAAAATTATAGCCACTGGAACAATAAACAACCAACCATTGATGGTAAATGTATCGGAAATCACCGTAGATATTTCTTCCACCTGCCCTATCGTTCCCTCAGGATTTCCCACCAAACCTATCACAGCAAAAATTATTAAGGTGATGGCGATCGAAGGAATAGTGGTTTTCATCATGTGCTTGATATGGGTAAACAAATCTGTCCCTGCCATCGCTGGAGCAAGGTTAGTGGTGTCCGAAAGGGGCGACATTTTATCCCCAAAATAAGCTCCGGAAATGATGGCCCCTCCTATCAATCCCTCACTAAACCCTAATGCTTTACCTATTCCCAGTAAAGCAACACCAACCGTAGCCACTGTAGTCCAACTACTTCCTGTGGCGATAGATACTACACCACATACGATACATGCAGCCACCAAAAACACCGTGGGATTTAGGACTTTCAGTCCGTAATAA
The DNA here is from genome assembly GCF_000427295.1 of Cyclobacterium qasimii M12-11B. Lineage (GTDB taxonomy): Bacteria > Bacteroidota > Bacteroidia > Cytophagales > Cyclobacteriaceae > Cyclobacterium > Cyclobacterium qasimii. The sequence continues at coordinate 134,429 of NZ_ATNM01000110.1, forward strand.
ATCATTGCCGGAACAATCCCACTCAACATCCAGGTTCCTGCCAGTGCACCTATCAACAATAAAATAAGGATTGATGACATGGCAGAAGAAATACTATTGATCATCCCATCCTGGATCACATCCCACTTTACGTTCAACCTGAAAGCAGCAATGAGACCAGCAACTGCAGCTGAAACAATCAGCACCAATTGATTTGATCCTGACAAACCCTCCGTACCAAATACCTTGATATTGATTATCAGGAGAACCATCAAGAAAATTATAGGAAATAATGCCTCCAAAATGGAAGGTCTTTTTGAGGGTTTACCCATGTATGTTCTGTATGTTCATCATAAAAGTGAAACTCAAATTAAGCACAAGGTACACAACCTGCAACAGAAAGCATTTAAGTTTGTTTTCAACAATTTCAATTAAGCTCAGCACCTAATACAGTTTAAAGTTATAAAAATTTATGTGTTTTCGTCTTCAAGTCCAGATTCACTTTGAAAATTAATGCTGAATCATATCCCCAAGGATAAAATTTCACTAGGTAAAAATTTATGAATTTTACCGATTTATCTTTAACTTATAGAGACTTTATCCACCAAACATACTATAATGAGGAAAATAGACGGCCTTTTAGAGGAATACGGCATCAGTCACCAAAACCCCACCAATAAAGCCATTCACTGGTTTTGTGTTCCTGCTATCTTTTTTAGCATTGTAGGATTGATCTACAGCATTCCCCCAGGCCCATTAGATTCCCTGGGTTTTCTATTAAGCAACTTCACCAACTGGGCAACAATTACACTGATAGTGGTCTTGTTTTATTATTACACCCTTTCACCTCCTTTGGCCTTGGGGATGTTTTTATTTTCAGCCATATGCCTGGCCCTAGCCAATTTATTGACCTTCTATTTACCTTTTCCACTATGGCTTTTTTGCACAATCCTTTTTATTGTGGCTTGGGTGTTTCAGTTTTACGGCCATAAAGTTGAAGGCAAAAAACCATCTTTTTTAAAAGATGTTCAATTCTTATTAATTGGCCCGGCCTGGTTGATGCATTTCATTTATAAGCGATTGGGATTAATTTATTAAACGAACAAAATCCCGCCTAGAACCACGCGTTAAAGCGTCAACTATTTTCGATTCTCCAACTTAGCTTAGAATTCTATTTAATATAGTATCTTTCTAACCCATTCCTTTTCAATTACCCCAACTATGAATCCTTTTATATTAGCAGTAGCAGAATTACCCTTATTATCCGACATCGTAGTAATCTTTGGGCTAGCCACTTTGGTGATTCTGCTTTTTATGCGACTTAAGCTACCCACCATTATCGGGTACTTACTCACTGGCGCCATTGCTGGCCCTTATGGGCTCTCGCTTGTTTATGCCTCTACTGCTGTGGAAGTTCTATCCGAAATAGGGGTAATATTATTGCTATTTGTGATTGGCTTGGAGTTTTCGCTAAAAAGCTTAATGGCGATTAAAAAGGCCGTATTTATTGGTGGAAGTTTGCAGGTGATCCTTACCATTGGTGTCACCGCATTGATCAGTTATTTGTTTGGCTTCAGCTGGAACATAGCGGTATTCTTTGGCTTTCTATTCGCTTTGAGTAGTACCGCCATTGTTTTGAAATTATTGCAGGAATCAGGACAAGTCAATACTATTTCCGGACGAACCACATTGGCCATATTGATCTTTCAGGACATAATAATTGTGCCATTGGTGCTTTTCACACCTATGCTGGCTGGAGAGTCGGACAATATACTCCTTTCACTCTTCTATCTTGCCTTAAAGGGAGCCTTGGTAATTGTACTCACAATCATCAGTGCAAAGTACCTGATCCCTCAGTTATTGTACAGGGTCGCAAAAACTAAAAATGAGGAGCTCTTCCTATTAAGCATTATTGTTACTTGTTTTGCGGTTGCTTATGTCACCTCATTGCTTGGACTTTCCTTAGGTTTGGGAGCCTTCCTGGCAGGCTTGATTATCAGTGAATCAGAGTACAGTCACCATGCTACAGGTAAGATTCTTCCTTTTAGGGAAATCTTTCTAAGTTTCTTTTCGTTTCGGTAGGAATGCTTTTTGACATTAGCTTCCTGGCAGAACATTTTTTACTCATTCTGGCATTGGTAGCGCTTACTTTTATTGTGAAATTTATAGTTACTTCTATCGCTGTAAAGTCATTAGGCACTAGTTATAAAGAATCTTTTATTGTGGCCTTCTCCATCTTTCAAGTCGGTGAATTCTCACTTTTGCTGGCCAAAGAAGGGCTGAAATATGAATTATTGGACAATACTACTTATCAGTTTTTCCTAGCAATCTCTATTTTGACCATGATCATTACCCCCTTTGTACTTAAGCAGCGGGAAAGCCTTGCTTGCAGGGTACTGAACATTCCAATGCCTCAAAAATTTAAAGATAAACTTGAAAAACAAACAAAAGTACCTGAATTGGATCTTGAGAAAGATTTGTTGAATGATCATTTGGTCATTATAGGTTATGGACTGAATGGCAGGAATCTATCAAGGGCTGCAAAAAGAGCAAAAATTCCTTATGTAATTATTGAAATGAACCCCGAAACGGTAAAAGTAGAGGCGGCAAAAGGCGAACCTATTATCTATGGTGACGCGGCCAACGGCGTAGTCCTTGAGCATGTTCAAATTCACAAGGCCAGGGTAGCTGTAATTGCCATCTCCAATCAACCGGCCACAAGTGGCATCATTGAAAACATCAGGATGGCGTCACAAAGCGTCTTTATTATTGTGAGAACAAGATATGTCAATGAAATCGAATCCATGCTCAACCAAGGGGCGGACGAGGTCATTCCTGAAGAATTTGAAACCTCTATTGAAATCTTCACAAGAGTCTTGTACAAATACCTCGTTCCAAAAGGCGAAATTGATGAATTTACAGAAGACGTTAGGTACCATAATTATGAGGTATTCCGTACCCCTTCTAATGAAAGAACAGTTCCAACATTGGACATCCCTGAAATTAACTTTTCCGGAATTAAAATTGATAAAGACCATGGGCCATTTATTGGCAAGTCAATTAAGGAAAGTAATTTAAGGGAGAATACCGGAATCAATTTGGTAGCAATCAAACGAGATGGCAAAACAGTAACAGAAATTACAGGCAACACCAAAATCAAGCTGGGAGACATCGTCTATGTGGTCGGGAAACCAGAAGCCTTAGAACATTTCGAAGAAGAAGTTGGGATCAATTAACCCCCAATGATGACTACCATCAAAAAAGCCCTGTCAATTAAATTGACAGGGCTTTTACATTTATAAATTGCAACAGTTACTGCTATATAATCAACATAGCATCTCCATAACTGAAGAATTTGTAGTTCTCTTTAATCCCTTCTTGGTAAGCCTTCATGATAAGATCATATCCACCAAATGCCGATGCGGTCATCAATAAAGTTGACTCAGGCAAATGAAAATTAGTGATCATTGCATTGGCAATTTTAAATTCGTAGGGAGGAATAATAAACTTGTCTGTCCATCCGCTGCTAGACTTTAAACGACCGTTGGCTGTAACAGAAGACTCAATGGTTTTCAAAGGAGTGGTCCCTACAGAAACTACCCTTTTCTTTTGGTCAAGGGCTCTATTGACAAGGTCAACAGTTTCTTGAGGAATGTCATAGTTCTCCGAATCCATCTTGTGCTTCGTAAGGTCTTCCACATCCACTTGTCTGAAAGTTCCCAACCCAATGTGCAAGGTAATAGGACTAACCTCAATACCTTTTATTTCAAGGCGTTTCATCAAGTGAGGGGTGAAATGAAGACCGGCAGTAGGAGCCGCTACAGCGCCAACATGCTTTGCAAAGATAGTTTGGTATCTTTCTCTGTCTGCATCAACTACATCCCGCTCAATAAAATCCTTCAATATTGGTGTCTCACCAAGCGTATCAATGGTCTTGTAAAACTCTTCATCCGTTCCATCAAACAGAAAGCGAATAGTTCGGCCTCTGGAAGTAGTATTGTCAATTACTTCTGCTACCAAGTCACTGTCCCCAAAATAAAGTTTGTTCCCTACCCTGATTTTTCTAGCTGGATCCACCAATACATCCCATAGCCTTAGATCCTGATTGAGTTCCCTTAACAAAAAGACCTCGATCTTCGCTCCAGTTTTCTCTTTATTTCCATAAAGCCTGGCTGGAAATACTTTTGTATTGTTGGTTACAAATACATCTCCTGTATCAAAATAATCGATGACATCTTTGAAAACTTTATGTTCTATTTTACCTGTATCCTTATGAATGACCATCAATCTGGACTCATCCCTGTTTTCTGGGGGATGAAGGGCAATAAGTTTTTTTGGAATTTCAAACTTGAAATCTGATAACTTCATATATGTATATAAGGAAATACCTATTAAACGTAATTATCGTAAAAAATGCAAAGTTAATAAGAATTAAGCCAGATTCTATTTATATTGTCAAATTGTTTTAAATAATATTATAATTTGATCGTATTTAGACTTATTTGGGAAAGCTTTCGCTTTGCAATGGATGCATTGAAGTCTAATTTGACAAGGACTATCCTTTCTTTATTAGGCGTTACTGTTGGCATCTTTGCTATCATTGCTGTTTTTACGCTGGTGGATTCACTAGAAAAGAACATCAAAGACAGTCTTACTTTTCTGGGAAGTAATGTGGTTCGAGTCGATCGATTCCCTTTTGCAGCGGGAGGCAGGGATTACCCCTGGTGGCGATATTTCAGAAGACCTCCAGGAACCTATGCTGAATTCACGTTCTTAGAAGAGCGATTAAAAAGCGCTGCAGCGGTTACCATCTCCGCCAACACTAGAACTACCGTAAAAGCAAACAGCAATTCTTTCGAGATGGCCAATTTAGATGGGGTCGTATTTAACCACAAGGATGTCTACGACGTCCCTATTGACAAAGGTAGGTTCTTCACTGAAATGGAAATTAATGCAGCTAGAAATGTTGCTATCATTGGTGTTAAAATAGGAGAAGCCTTATTTCCTGGAGAGAATCCTTTAGGGAAATCTTTTAAAATCAAAGGCTTGAAATTCACAGTTGTCGGTCTTTTCGTTGAAGAAGGAGAAGGGCTATTTGACACGCCCTCTAAAGATGAAGCTTTATTGGTTCCTTATGGGGCTTTTACCAAGCTATTCTATGTTGGGAAAAATGGGCGTGAACCTATAATTGCTGCCAAAGGGATGGACGATGACCCTGGGCTGGTGATGTTGGAAAATGAAATGGCCGGACTCTTGAGAGCAAAAAGAGGCCTGAAGCCCACAACTGAAAACAATTTCGCTTTAAATAAATCTGAGTTTATTCAAGATGCCGTAGGCTCTATCTTTGCTGTCATATCGATTGCAGGAGGGGTAATCGGTGGGTTCTCAATCCTTATCGGCGGCTTTGGAATTGCCAATATCATGTTTGTTTCGGTAAAAGAACGCACGGGAATTATTGGGATCCAAAAGTCTCTTGGCGCTAAAAATTATTTTATTTTGCTTCAGTTTCTATTCGAAGCCACAGTCTTAAGTCTTATCGGAGGTTTGGCAGGGCTTTTAATCGTTTATGCCGCCACTTTTATCTCTTTGGGCAACTTGGAGATTATACTCACCTTTAAAAATATTGTCCTTGGACTGGTATTGTCTTCTGCTATTGGAATTATTTCTGGTATTATACCTGCCTCTTTGGCCGCAAAAATGGATCCGGTAGTTGCAATCAGAATGTGAGTACAACTACCAGATTTTTTAATGCTAAATAATCTTATTTTTCAGCCTTTGGCTTTTTACCGGACTTTGCTTTCTCCTTGTCCAATTTAAGTATCCCAGCCTTTTCTTTGATCTTAAGTTCTATTTCATCCATAAGCTCCGGATTGTCTAGAAGAAGGTTTTTTACCGCATCTCTTCCCTGCCCTAGTTTATTCCCTTCATAGGAAAACCATGAGCCTGCTTTCTTAACAATTTCAAACTCCACACCCAGGTCTATAATTTCTCCTACTTTGGAAATACCTTCACCATACATGATGTCAAATTCTACCACTTTAAATGGAGGTGACACTTTGTTCTTTACCACTTTCACTTTGGTCCTATTACCAAGGATATTGTCTGGACCATCTTTTATTTGACCTATTCTACGAATATCAAGTCGCACAGAAGCATAAAATTTAAGGGCATTACCACCGGTAGTGGTTTCAGGATTACCAAACATCACACCGATCTTCTCTCTCAGTTGATTGATAAAGATACAAGCACAACCTGTTTTATTGATGGCTCCAGTAAGCTTTCTTAGCGCCTGAGACATCAACCTTGCCTGGAGTCCCATTTTGGAATCCCCCATTTCACCTTCAAGCTCTCCTCTTGGAACCAATGCAGCTACGGAATCTATGACAATAATGTCAATGGCTCCGGACCTGATAAGGTGTTCCGTTATTTCTAGTGCCTGCTCTCCACTATCTGGTTGGGAGATCAGCAAATTCTCTGTATCTATCCCTAGTTTTTCAGCATAAGCCTTGTCAAATGCATGTTCTGCATCTATAAAAGCCGCCAAACCTCCTGCTTTTTGCGCCTCAGCTATGCAGTGCATAGACAAGGTGGTTTTTCCGGAAGATTCCGGTCCATATATCTCTATTACTCTACCTCTGGGTACTCCCCCAATGCCTAGCGCCATGTCCAAACCTAAGGACCCTGTAGAAATAGCAGGCACATCAAGCACCACATTATCGCTTAATTTCATTACAGTCCCTTTGCCGTAAGTTTTCTCCAACTTATCCAGGGTAAGCTGTAAGGCTTTTAATTTTTCAGTATTTACACTCATATTCTCTCGTCAGATATTCGCTAATGTTCATTCCTAATGTGAAAGTAAACATTAGGAAGGGTATTAACAACTATTAAATAACCATTGTTAGGGCAATACATTGTAGTACATTTGGATAACCAAACATCAATGCTTGAAATCCACAATGGTATGAACTTTGAAGTAAACCAATTAAAAAGGAATGATCATGTACCTTCAATCCCTTGTATTAGTGTTGTTGTTGCTTTTTCAAACAGCTTCAACAAGTCAGTCTCCTGTCAAAAACAATGAAGCGTTTACCAAAGGAGAAACGCTCACATTTAATGTGAGTTACTTCCTCTTTAATGCTGCAGAAGCCAAAATGGTGATTGATGACAACATCCATTATATCAATGGAAAACCTACCTACAAAGTCGATGTTTACGGGAAAACATTGAATATTTTCAAGTTGTTTTATGTAAAAGACAATTGGGGGAGTTATATCGATACGGCCCAAATAATCCCTTACCGATCATATAGACATATCGAGGAAGGCAATTATAGAAAGCATGAAATAATTGATTTTAATCATCAGGACCAAGTGGCCAGTAGAAAACTGTTCGACAGGGAAAATGAGAAAATCAAGGAAAGAAATACCTATGACATCCCTTACCAGGTACAAGACATTGTCAGTGGCTATTATTTATTGAGGACAATGGATTTCAAAGGATTAAAAAAAGGTGATAAAATAAACATCAAAGGATTTTTTGACGAGAAAAATTATAACTTAAAGTTAACATACGAGGGAAAGGATGATATTTCCACAGATATCGGTGATTTTGACACCCATATTTTTAGCCCAGAAATGCCAAGCAATAAACTCTTCAGAGGCAAAAAACCCATTAAAATATGGATTACTGATGATGAGAATCGTATTCCTGTAAAAATAAAGGCCAGCATGGTGGTAGGTTCTATTAATATGGAGATTGTCTCTGCTGAAGGGCTTCGAAACAAATAATTAACATTAAGTTAAAACTAATTTCACATTGAATGCTGTTTTATTCCCGCTGCTGTTGGCTATTTGGGCAGTTCAGCTGTCAAACGCATAATTGTTTTTTATAATCCTTATCTTTGTGGCTTAATTAAAAATAAATTGTTTTTTTAGGAAATCAAGCAATGGGTAACAATCAGAAGCAAAGGGTATTGGTAGTAGATGATGAAGAAGATATCATTGAAATCCTTACTTATAACCTGGAAAAAGAAGGCTATGAGGTTAACTCAGCAGGGGACGGAATTAACGCCGTAAAAAAAGCAGCTATATTCAAACCTGACATTATCCTTTTGGATATCATGATGCCCAACCAAGATGGGGTCGAAACCTGCAGGCAACTACGAGAAAATCCTGATCTTAAAAATACTTTTATCATTTTCCTGACTGCCAGGTCAGAGGAATACTCTGAAGTGGCAGCCTTTGATGTGGGGGCGGATGATTATATACACAAACCTATCAAACCACGGGCTTTGGTAAGTCGTATTGCAGCTTTGTTTCGTCGTGAAATTAAAAAAGAAGGCGACTCAACTAAAATCACCATTAAAGATTTAATAATAGACCGAACAAGTTTCACCTTGCTAAAGGATGGGGAATTGATCGTGCTTCCCAAAAAAGAATTTGAATTGATTCACTTTCTGGCAAAAAATCCCAATACGGTATTTAGTCGGGATGAATTGTTGAAAAATATCTGGGGAACCGATGTGTTTGTTTTGGCAAGAACTGTGGACGTACACATTCGTAAAATAAGGGAAAAAATAGGTGACGATTATATCTTCACCGTAAAAGGAGTGGGCTATAAATTCAATTCATGATTAACACCTCCAAAGGTATTGCATTTGGGCTTGCCATTTCTATAGCCTTACTATTGGTAGCCTTTTTATCTCTCTTAGAGGCCTCCAATTCCATAATACTTTTGGCTGCGGGTACCTTGACCTTTTCCATTTCCTATCTTTTGATCCACCTCAGTCTTGAATACCTGATTTTCAGGGAAATTGGAAATATTTATAGTGTACTGGAGAAAATCCAAAAAAAGGACACCACTTTTAATGCCTCCAATAAAATAAAAGCCTCTCTCCCACCCTTAAAGAGCATTCAGGCAAATATTCATGACTATGCCGCCGCTAAAAACAGGGAAATTGAAACCCTACAGAAGAACGAAACCTTCCGTAGAGAGTTCATAGCGGACATATCCCATGAGTTGAAAACCCCCATTTTCGCTGCTCAGGGTTATATTCACACCTTAATGGATGGTGCAGTAGAAGACCATGCAGTAAGGGACAAATTCTTAAATCGAGCGGCCAAGAGTCTTAATAACCTGGAGGATTTAGTGCAGGATTTGATCACTCTTAACCAGATAGAAAGTGGGTTCATCAGGTTTCATCCGATCAATTTTGATCTTAAAGAATCCATCCTTGAGGTCATGGAGCAATTGGAAGGCAAGGCCCAGAAGAAGGGCATCAGCATGACCTTCCGATACGAAAAAGAAGCAAGCTACCAATCGTACGCAGACAAGGATAAAATATTCAGGGTTTTACAAAACCTCGTTTCCAATGCCATTAAATACAACAAAGAGGCCGGTTCTGTTACCATCCAATTAAATGCGCATAAAAATCACCTGACGGTAAAAGTAAAAGACCAGGGAATCGGAATACAACCAGAAGACCTGAAGCGAATTTTTGAGCGTTTTTATAGGGTAGAAAAAAGCAGGTCCAGGGAAAATGGAGGTACCGGTCTTGGCCTGGCCATAGTCAAGCATATTTTAGAAGGGCATCAGTCCAAAATAGCGGTAAGTTCTACCCCAGGGAAAGGCTCTGTTTTTAGTTTTGAGCTACCTCATGCATCTAAAGTATTAGAGGTGCAGGGAGCCAAATCAAAAAAATAAACCAAGTGTTTTCAATAAGGCTTTTTTTATTGGCTAATTTCGGAACTTTGTATCGAAACACAACGGTATGAAAAAGATCGATTTTAAATCATTGGTAGTTAAAGAAACCGATGATTACCTTATAGTCAACAAGCCTCCTTACTTTTCTACACTGGAAGACAGGCATGAGGCGCAAAACATGCTTGCCCTTGCCAAGCAGGAATTCTCGGATATTCAAGTATGTCACCGGCTGGACAAGGAAACGTCTGGTTGCCTGGTTTTTGCCAAAAATCCTGAAGCTTATCGAAATATAGCGATGCAGTTTGAGGACAGAAAGGTGGAAAAAGTATACCACGCTGTGGCTGAGGGCATCCATGACTTTGATGGCCTAATGGTAGACAGAAACCTTACGGCCAGCAATAATGGAATCGCACGCATCGTGGTCAATGGAAAATCTGCGCAAACCATTTTTAAAACCGTCAGAACTTATTTTTCACATACCCTTATCGCTTGTAAACCTATTACCGGTAGACTTCATCAAATCCGAATTCACCTGGCTTACCTGGGTGCTCCCATTTGTGGTGACGAGCTTTATGGTGGCAAGCCACTGTTCCTGTCCAGTCTTAAACGCAAGTTTAACCTGAAAAAAGACACAGAAGAGCGTCCCATCATGCAGCGGGTAGCGCTACATGCTTTTGCCATTTCCTTTACAGATCTTTCCGGAGAAAAAATAAGTGCAGAAGCACCTTATCCTAAGGATTTCGCGGTAATGATCAAGCAACTGGAAAAAACCAGTAAATAGTAATGCCGGGCTTCGGCTACCGGTGGCTTCGGCGACTTCGACAGGCTGGCTTCGACAGGCTCAGCCACCGCAGCCACCGGAGCAACTGGAGCCACATTAGCAACGACAGCAACCTAAGCAACCACAGTCGCCTGAGGATACCCGGTATTGATAGATTAGTAAGTTTCAGTAAGCCGTCTTTCAGTCATCTGTTGTAGTATCAGACAGGCCTGGAGGGCCTGAATAATAATAGCCGTGGGTGGCAACCTGGGTTGGAAACCTAACTGAAACACTACAACCATGGAAGGGTTGAACAGGGACCAAATTTTTACCTTAACACTTAGAATGGCCTGATAAAACGCTTATCCTCTTCACCTCACTGAACCCTCTCACAAGGAATACTGTTACTTTAATACAATTAGGTAAATTTAAGCGCTGATATTATGATCAAAATCATAAGCAAAGCAATAATCATAGTTTTGCAAACAAGGTGCATTTAAACAAATAAATACCTACTTTTGTATTCAAATGGCGAAGGCTATAATTCACATATCGCTCTCCTTGATGATCTTGCTCAACGGCTTGGTCTTTTCTGTCATCCAGATGGATTTCACCATTAACCGCGCCTATATTATCGAGAATTTTTGTGTGAATAAGGACAAACCAATGCTGCATTGCGATGGGCAATGTTTCCTGGCAAATAAATTAAAAAAAGCCCAGGATCAAAAAGAAAACCAAGCAGGAGGCATTGAACTTAACAGAGACTTTGGTATTTTCATTATACAAGAAGCCTCTATTTCATTGACAAACTTTTCATCCACCATCCTAAACCATGGAGCTACCTATAAGGAAGGTTACAGGGTTTCGCAATTCGTGGATATTTTTCACCCACCCAAGGCAATGGCCTAACATTCTTTAACAGAGGTCCATTTAACCCGAACTACGGATAGAACATCTAAGGTACATTTGGGTTTAAAGACTTGAAAGGTACTTTAGGTTTGCAACTTAGCGACCTTGTAGCCTTCTGAACTGAAATTGCAATCAGGATTTCTTTTGGGCAACCTTTCACATCTTCTTTTATTTTACATTCGCCGGTATAGGTTATGTCACGATACCCAATCACGTATTCTATTGGGATAATCATGGTTTGTACGTCAATTTGGGCTTGTAAGGAAGAATTGGTTGAAGAACCTCTTCCACAAAACACCGAAATTGAATTACAACATCCTGATTATTTCCCTAACAATATTGCTTCCCCAAGCGACAATCCACTCACTGAGAAAGGGGTTGAATTGGGTCGCATGCTCTTCTATGAAAAACAACTGTCACTGGATGGCTCTATCTCATGCGCTACTTGTCATCAACAGGCCAAGGCCTTCACCGATGGTGAGCAATTCAGTCTTGGTGTAAACGGCACCATTGGAGTGAAAAACGCCATGTCATTGTCCAATTTACATTGGACATCCAGGTTCTTTTGGGACGGACGAGCTGAATCCCTGGAAGATCAGGCCCTTCAGCCTATTTCGGATCCTACTGAAATGAACTTACCCATTGAGGAAGCGGTCGTGCGATTGCAAAATGATTCGGATTATCCAGCACGCTTTAAAGTAGCTTTTGGAACAGATCAAATAAGTGCAGATCTGGTCAGTAAAGCAATTGCCCAGTTTATGCGGACGCTTGTCTCCGGAAACTCCAGGTTTGACCAATGGATCAAAGAAGAAATCGTCCTTACCGATATTGAACAATTGGGAATGGAGCTTTTCTTTACGCACCCAGAGGCCTCAATAGAATTGCGTGGTGGCAACTGTGGTGACTGCCACTTGGGTTTTTTAACCTCGGGGGACAGAAACGATTTGTTGGGCTTTCATAACAATGGACTTGATTCAGATAAAAATTTAGATTCGGGCTTAGAAGCAGTTACGGGAAAATCGGAAGACAAGGGGAAATTCAAAGTCCCAACGCTTAGAAACATTGCACTGACAGCGCCATACATGCATGATGGCAGATTTAGCACTTTGGAAGAAGTGCTAGACCATTACAATGAGCATGTGGAAAGCAATGCTACACTGGACATTCTTATCCTGGAAGCAAGCAATGAAATCGTAGAACCAGGGCAGCCTGTAAAACTACACCTTAACAATCAGGAAAAGGAGGCCATAGTTGCCTTTTTACACACATTAACAGACGAAACATTCATAACAGATCCCTCATTTTCGGATCCTTTTAATTAAAATATGATGAAAAATTTAGCTATTATACTATTAGTCGTTTTAGGCTTTACTTCTTGTAAAGATGACATGGAAGAAATGCCTGCTGAAATCCAAGTTAACCTTGAATTCTCTCATGTTCTTGATGGAGAAGCATTGGAATTGAATGGAAAAGCCTACACCCTACCCTCAGGAGAAAGCTTTACACCTAGTAAATTCAAATACTACATTTCCAATCTCACCTTTGAAAACAGCCAAAATGGTGATACTTACACTGTAGCAGATGGTTATTATCTAATTGATGAAGCAGGAAAAAAAGAAATTACAATAGAAGTGCCAACAGCTACCTACGACAAATTGTCTTATTACGTAGGCATTGACCAGGCGAGAAATCTTTCTACAGATCAGGTAGGTGACTTAGATCCTAGCAACGACATGGTTTGGAGCTGGAAAACTGGTTACAAGTTTTTGGTTTTAGAAGGGGAATGGGAATACGAGAATTCTGAAAGACGAGGTTTGGTCATGCACATTGGCAATAACGATCCTGAATCGGAAATCAATTTCAAAAAATTCTCATTTGACCTATCCTCAGTTGGCATGTCTTTGGGAAATAAGGCCATGGTAGCGCTTGACCTGGAAGCAGAAATAAGCAGTCTATTTACTGGCGATAGTGATATTATCGTTCATGAACTTGAAAGTACAAGTATCATGGGAGGACCATTGGCCATTACTGTAGCCAACAATTACCAGAAAAGTCTTTTCTCTATCAAATAAACCATTGTCATCCCTTCATATTAATGGATTGCTACAAAATCAGTTTGTCATTTATTTTGCTAGCAGCAGGCTTTTTAAACGCCTGCTTGCCTGTAAATGAAGAGATAGGAAAAATTACACCGGAATATTATGTTCCGGTGTATTCTTCCAGTCTTCAGCAGGAGGACTTTCCCCAACCGGAAAGAAATTATCTTAGTAAAGAAGGGGTGGAATTGGGCAAAATATTGTTTTTTGACCCAGAATTATCTGCTAACGGAAAAATTTCATGTGCAGGTTGTCACTTGCCTGAAAAAGCTTTCAGCGATGGGCTCGCATTGACCAACATTGGCGTATCGGGCTTGGCTTTGCATAGAAATTCTCCTGCCTTATTTAACCTGGCTTGGCATGATGGGCTCTTTTGGGAAGGTGGAGCCAATGACCTGGAATCAATGGTTTTCGGTCCCTTGACACATCCCGACGAAATGGCAGCGGACCTTACTGAGGCCCTTCAGTACATCAATACGCATGACACTTATCCCCTGTTATTCAAGGAAGCCTTTCCCTCAGATAGCATTACGAGTGCAGCCATCGCCAGATCCTTAGCTCAATTTATGCGGACTTTAATATCCGATGGTAGTAAATATGACCAATGGATAAGGGAGGAAACCGCACTCAGTTCAGAAGAATTGAAAGGCTACGAAGTATACAAGGAAAATTGCAGTAGCTGCCACAAAGAAGGCCTGTTTACTGATTTAAGTTACCATAACAATGGACTAGACAGCAGCTATCCTGACCCACCTGAATTGGAAGGGCTGTACCAAGGCAGGTACAGGATCACCTTCAAAGACGAGGACATGGGCACTTATAAAACAGCTTCATTGAGAAACCTTTCCTTTACGGCTCCCTACATGCATGACGGTAGGTTTTCTAGTCTTGATGAGGTATTGGATCATTATGAAAGTGGCATAAAGACCAATGAAACTTTGGCCCCACAACTTGAAAATGGCATTGTATTAAGTGCCGCTGAAAGAACACAACTACTGGCTTTCCTTAACAGCCTGAACGATAATAATTTTATTACAAATCCAGCCTACCAAAAATAGGTTCACGACTATGAAAAGACTTACTATTTTAGCTATCACCCTGTTGACATTATCCTTTTTACCTAAAGAGGCCAAAGCATGTGATAGCTGTAACTTTTTTGAATACAGCCTGTTACAAAACAGGAGCTATTTTGGTCTGTTTTACAGACACCGTGGTTTTAGCGAGTATAACCAATATGGAAATACATCCACACAAGTCACCACAGCTGGTTTTTCAAATGCTGTTTTTGAGAACAGTGTTGCAAACAGCTATACTTCCAATGCACGGATGTTAACCGCTACTACTCCTGATCAGGTGATCATGCACGAGCCGGAAGGCACTGGTTTGTATGTCAACAAAACAAGGATGGATTGGGAAACCTACGAAACGGTGGAGCTAAGAGGAAACTTCATGTTGAAAAGCAATTGGAACTTTACTTTTCTCCTGCCTTATGAGTCCAATATGGTGTATTATGAAAAATTGCTGGATCTTCCCAACCCAGTTCAAGACACCACCATTAGTGTAAAGGGGTGGGGAGACCTTACTTTGGCGGCCGATTACATTCATTATATCTATAACACTAAAGCGAGACATACCTTTCGTCCAGGTTTAGCCATCTCCGCTCCTACTGGTCAGTCAAGAAGAATTTCTGACAGCGAGCAGCTTTTCGACCCAATTATTCAGCCCGGCACAGGCTCCTGGAGTTTAATAGGAAGAATGAATTACCAGCTGTTTTATACAAAAACAGGAGCAAACCTTTCTTTTAGTTATAAAACCGCTACTGAAGGAAGTCAAAGCTATCAGTTTGGCAATAGTTTTAATGGTTCTGCCATAGGCTTCCATCAATTTACATTAGACAGCGATTGGATTTTAGTACCTAACCTTGGCGGGTATTTCGAACACTCTGCCAACGATACCTGGCAAGGTGAGACACAAGACCTAACTGGCGGTGATGTTGTTTTCGCTCAAGCAGGAACTGACCTAAACTACAAGGACTGGACATTGAGTTTTGTATGGCAAACGCCATTGTCCCAAACACTCAATGGAAACCAAATTCAGCACCAGAACAGGATAAGTTTCGGTATAATTAAATCCTTTAAATTGTAGTAAGGATTTGAAGTAAAAAAATTAAAAAATAAATAAAAAAATCAGGTACTTTTTAAGCTTCAAAAAATGTTATAAAAAAATTAAAAGATTCCAGCGTATAAACCACTCGGCTGGAATCTTTTATCAAAAAATCAACTCAACACTTTCTTTGTTGTCTTTACATTGTTCCAAAACAAATACCCGAAACCTAACTGGGGCACTACAACCAATAAAACATGTAGAAAAGTTACCCCTCCGCTAAGAGAAATATTCAATTTAAAAAGATTCGCGACAGCCAAGAGAACCACCAGAGATACCAGGGCAAAAAGATGGGCCATCATTAATTTTTTTTGACTTTTCATAATCTTAAAATTTACTTTATTAGAGCTATTAAAAATGATCAGTGCAGTTATTTACACTTGACTACATGACAAATCTGAGGCATTTATTTCGTAATAACAAATCTCCAAATAGCACTTAAGACCTTTGAAGATCAATGTTTTACACTTTTTATCATTACGAAAAACCTTAATTGCAAATCGTTTTACTTTAATTGCATTTCACCTCAGAAAAACTTTTTGAAAAAAAATTGATTTATTTTTCTGCTAGCTCCATCCACCTGTCATTTCTGCTTAAAACCGCTACAATTTCTCTTGCAGCGAAGACTTTTGTTTTAAGGATGATCCTTCTCGAATGACATAACAATCATTCCATTAGGTGTTGAATTACCTATTACTAATCCTATTGATTAATTCATGTTAAAATCTGTTTTAGTCCCCCAATTTTTTCACTACCTGGTTTCTTTCCCGATAATTGATGCTATTTTTGTACTTTGGAAAAAGAGGCATGACATATCAAATCAAGGCGTTTGAAAACGGAATCAGAGTTGTACACCAGGAAGTAACCAGTACCCGACTGGTCCATTGTGGATTTATTCTTGATATCGGCAGCAGGGATGAAACTGAAGAGCAGGTGGGATTGGCGCATTTCTGGGAACACATGGCTTTTAAGGGCACCCAAAAAAGAAAGGCATTTCACATCCTTAACAGACTTGACTCTGTCGGTGGTGAGTTAAATGCCTATACTACCAAAGAAAAAATATGTTTCTACGCTACTGTACTTCAACAGCACTGGAACAAAGCTGCTGATTTACTTTGCGACATCACCTTCAACAGTACCTTCCCTCCCAAACAAATAGAAAAAGAACGACAGGTAATACTGGAGGAAATGGCCATGTACCGAGATTCACCCGACGATGCCCTTCAGGATGAATTTGACAGTTTGCTATTTCCCAACCATTCCCTTGGTTACAATATCCTCGGCACTGAAGATTCTGTCAAAAGTTTTACGCAAGAAGATTTCATTAATTTCATTGCCCAACACATGGATACCTCTCGAATCGTGGTCTCCGTAGTGGGCAATATCAGTTTTAAGAAAGCGCTCAACAGGTTGGCCCCCTTATTAAGTAATATTCCTGCAAGCAGAAGTTCGCTAAGGAGGACACCTTCCTTGACTTATAAACCACAATCCAGTGCTTTCCATAAAGAAATCACACAGGCCAATTGCGCCTTGGGCAAACCTGCATTTTCGATAGATGACCCAAGAAGGTTTAAACTTCATTTGTTAAACAATATATTGGGAGGTCCCAGCATGAATTCCAGGCTGAACATGGCTTTGCGGGAAAAACACGGATTGGTTTACAGTATTGAATCGGTTTACCAGGCATTTACTGATACAGGTTTCATTGGCATCTATTATGGGACAGAAGAAAAGGCTGCCGAAAAAGCCCGTAAAATCGTCTTAAAAGAAATTCAACGCATTTGCACCAAGAAACTTGGTAGCATGCAACTGCACATGGGCAAGGAACAAGCCATTGGACAAATGGCCATGGCTGAGGAAAACTATGCCGGGCTGATGTTGGTTTATGGCAAAACACTTCTTGACAAAGGGAAAATTGAACGGCTTGAAGATATTTTTTCAAGCATTCGCTCAGCAACAGCCGAAGAGCTTATGGAACTGGCCAATGAAGTATATGATGTAGATAAATTTAGTTTTTTAACCTATCTGCCAAAATAATTATGATTGACCAAGACCTATTAAACTATTGTGCACAAAATAGCGGCAGTGAAGACGAGCTGCTTCAATTGATCCGTAGGCAAACCAATCTGAAGGTGCTAAAACCAAGAATGTTATCTGGACACTTGCAGGGCAAAATATTGGAAATCCTGGTAAAAATGAGCGGGGCTCAAAATATTCTGGAAATCGGAACGTATACTGGCTATGCTTCCATATTTCTTGCCCGTGGATTGCCCGCTACAGGGAAATTGACAACGATTGATATCAATGAAGAATTGGAAGAAATGGTGCAAGGTTTTTTCAATCAATCGGGCTTAGAAGACAAAATCGATTATAGGATAGGAGATGCTCTTGAGATTATCCCGACCTTGTCATGGCCATTTGATTTTATTTTTATTGATGCTGACAAACGCAACTATGTCAATTATTACAATCTTATCGTTGATAAGATAAAGCCGGGAGGCTTAATATTGGCCGATAATATTTTGTGGTCAGGAAAAGTCCTGTCCAAAAACCGTAAAAAGTAGACAAGGACACCGCAACTATTTTAGCTTTTAACGAGCAAGTCAATGCTGATCCACGTGTAGAGAATGTAATTTTACCGATAAGAGATGGCATCATGCTTGTCAGAAAGCTTTAACCGGAATAAGAATGAAAAGAACAGTAATTGTAAGCATATTATTTTTTCTAAACTTTTACCTGCCTGTTTTTGGCCAGGCACCACAAGTGCCACAAGTCATTGACTTTGCAGGACTAACATTAAAACTAAACGATGCAGCGAGAAAGGACATTCAAGCAGATGTAGATGCACAGTACAGAAGTGCCTCCCATTTTCAAGCAAAGCTAGATCGGGTAAATCTTTACATGCCTATTATAGAAAGAGTGCTCAGGGAGGAAGGTGTGCCTGATGATTTCAAATTTTTAGCCATTCAGGAAAGTAGTTTGATTTCCGATGCCGTATCAACATCCAATGCTGTCGGTTTTTGGCAATTTAAAAAAGGCACTGCAGAAGAAGTTTTCTTAAGGGTAGACAATGAAGTAGATGAACGCAAAAGCATTGTTTCTTCCACACGAGGGGCTGCAACATACTTAAAGAAACACCAAAGGTACATGGACAACTGGGCGACGACCCTCGTTTCCTACCAAATGGGTTTGGGTGGTGCTAGAGGTTATTATAAAGACAAATACAAGGGACACCGAAGTATGGACATTGATAGGAACACTTATTGGTACCTCAAAAAATTTCTGGCACACAAAATCGCCTATCAAGGTCAATTAGGGAAAATGGTAAGCAATGGCAGTTACTTGCATGAATACCCAATTCAGGGTCCTTCCACCCTTAAATCTGTAGCCAAATCACTTGGAGTGAGCGAAAATCATTTACAAGAGTACAACAAATGGAGCTTAAAAGGCAGCATTCCAAACGACAGGACCTATACCGTCACCTATATTTTAAAGGGGATAGTTCCGGAGAGGCCTTTACTTGCCAGTAATCCACCCTCAACAAACGATAACGGCCTGCTTCCTGTAAAATCAAATGCCTTGGGGTTCCCAAAAATCACAGAGAATGCGAAAAAACCCAATCAAATTAAAATTAACGGAATTAAGGGAGTTGTAGCGATTTCTAACAACCAAAGTCAACTTGCCATTCAAGCGGGAATAAGTGAGGGTAAATTAAGAAGGGTAAATGATTTAAAAGCTTCTGATCCCATACAGCCAGGAGGCTATTATTATATCAAAAACAAAAAAGCAAAGCAAAAACACCTGAACACATTGTTCAACCAGGGGAAACCCTTTGGGGAATCTCTCAATTGTATGGAATCCGTAAACACTCCTTGATGGCAAAAAACAGGGTTTACAAGGACGAACAACTTCTTCCAGGCATGGTATTGCGCTTAAGAAAATATTACAAGAAGAATGAGGCAATTGCAAGGGTTAACTTAACGCCTTCACCTGTAATAGCACCAGCACGAACGGCAACCCAGCAAAAGCAACCTCAAAGGACTGCTCCTGTGGAAAGTCCCACACCTGTTGCGGTACCTGTACCTGATAAAAAACCAGCAAATACTCCTAAAACCCAAATACCTACAGAAACAAAGACTAGCTATAGGGAACACCAGGTAAAACCGGGTGACACACTCTATTCCATTTCCAGAAATTATGGTGTTACAGTATCGGAACTAAGAAATTGGAACAACATAAGTGAAGATAATATCCTCTCTGTTGGACAAAAACTGGAAATTCGAAAATAAATAAAATAATTGACTGTATATTTGTATTCCACCGTTTATTCGCCATGCACACAAGGATTGTTATAATTTTATTTTTACTATTTGCTACAAAAATCAGCTTTGTACAGGCTCAGGACGCATTGTCTAAGGCAGATACGGTAATCATCGGAGGTGATACACTGGTAATGCTTGGAGATTCTTTGATTTTCACCACAGAGGTAGAACCTATTTATTGGAAAAATGGTGGCAATTTCAATTTCAGCTTGCAACAAGTTAGTCTTAGTAACTGGGCTGCTGGTGGAGCAAGTTCTTTTGCTTTAAATACCGGATTAGTGTTGTTCGCCAATTATGCAAAAGACAATATTATCTGGGACACCAATCTTACCCTCAATTACGGGATAAACAGGCAAACAGGAAGGGCTTTCCCGACACGGAAATCAAATGACAACTTTATTTTCATCAGTAAATATGGGCGTCAACTAAGTAAAAAAATATACCTCTCAACCCAAATTGATGCACGGACTCAATTAATGGAAGGATATCGCTATTATAGGGAATCTGGCGCTGAAAGAGACAGTAGGAGTCGGCTTTCAGACTTTCTAAGCCCAGGATACGTACAGTCCTCAACAGGTTTGAATTATCAGGTTACCGCTAAAAATGGCAACAAATTCTCCACCATACTTTCCCCATTCACTGGCAGGTTTACTGTCGTCCTGGATGACTCTCTGAGCACGGCAGGAGCATTTGGTGTAATCCCTGGTGAAAAAGTGAAGCCTGAGGCGGGTATCTCCTTAAGTTCTTCTGCCGACTTTAAAGTTATGGAAAACATTAGTTGGAAAATGGACCTGAATCTCTTTACCAATTATGAAAAATTGGGGAATACAGTCGTCAACTTCAATTCAGTGATTAGCTTAAAGGTGAATAAATACATCACCACAAGAATTGCTACCATTATGATCTACGATGAAAGTGTCTATATCTCGCAAGATGAGGGACCAGCCACACGAGCCATTCAGCTCCAAAACCTGCTAAATTTCGGGATTGCCTTAGACTTTTAAATGCTTTTTCAAAAATTGCGGTGTAAGGATTTTAGCTTAAAGGGTTGAAACACAACTTTTTTCAGCTTTAAAAATCAGCGTCTAAGCCAAAGCGTTTTTTCAATTCTTTAAGCGCGGGAGACTTCTCCATCAGATACGTTAATTTCTCTCTGGAAGTATAGAGGTTTTTCAAAGGGTTTTTTGCCTCTTTGGTAATTTCAAATGTTACCTCCACATCTGGATGCCTTAACTTCCTTCTTAATATCCCTGTAAGCTCTGGTTTTAGTTTAGGGAATAAGTCTTCATGTAAGCCCGAACTAAGCATAAAGACAACCTCTTGTCCCCTTAGCTCAAAGGGTTGACTGAGCAAGGCCATTTCCATGTTTTTATGGTCCTGTTTGAACTCAACCAATACTTCTTCAAAAGCAGTTTTGACTGTATCCGAATTGAGTGGTTGTCTTGGGAGATTCTCCTCCAACTCAGCGACTTCCTCTTTTACAATTTCTTTTTTAGCTTGAATTTCTAAGGGCCTATCTTTAATTTGTTTTTCAACAGCTTCAAGATTGGAGGGAATGGTAAAGCTCTTTTTTTTGACCTGAGGAATGGGACTAGCTTGGCTGGCTGAATTTGAAAAGCCTGTACTTTCTGCCTTTATTTCCGGTTCATTTGTTAAGCTTTTTTTTTGCATCATCGCTAGCCACAGCAGCAAGTGAAATGGCATGAGGCAACTTCGCTAATTTCATTAAAACCAACTCCACATGTAATCTTTGGTTTTTGCTGGTTTTATATGACAGGTCTGCCTGATTGCAAATATTCAAAGCAGACAATAAGAATGAAAAAGGACTCTCTGCAGCCTGCTCTACATACCTTGCTTTGGCAGTGTCAGAAACCTGAAGTAATACCACCGTATCAGCATCCTTGCAAACCATTAAATCCCTAAGGTGTTCACTAAGGCCTACAAGAAAATTATGTCCATCAAAACCCTTTTTAAGAATCTCGTCAAAAATCAACAATGCTTTTGAAATGCTCTCCTTAAGCAATGAATCCGTTACTTTAAAATAGTAATCATAATCCAGAACATGTAGGTTATTGATCGTTTCCTGGTAAGTAACTTTTTTACCTGCCGAGAAAGTAACGATCAAATCATATATGGAAAGTGCATCTCTAAGCGCCCCATCCGCTTTGGTAGCGATCAATCTTAAGGCCTCAGTTTCATAATCTACGCCCTCTTCTTTAGAAATATATTCTAAATGCTGGCTGATATCCTGAATCTGAATCCTGTTAAAATCAAAAATCTGACAACGGGAAAGGATCGTAGGTATAATTTTATGCTTCTCTGTAGTGGCGAGAATAAAAATAGCATGTTTGGGAGGCTCTTCCAATGTTTTCAAAAAAGCATTGAAAGCCTGGGTGGTAAGCATGTGAACCTCATCAATAATATAGACTTTGTACTTGCCTTTTTGCGGCACATACCTTACCTGGTCTACAAGGCTCCGCATATCATCCACGGAGTTATTAGATGCCGCATCCAATTCGTGAACATTAAAGGAACTATTGGAATTGAAAGCCGCGCATGAACTGCATTCATTACACGCTTCCCCATTGTCCTGTCTGTTTTCACAGTTTATGGTCTTGGCAAGGATTCTGGCACAAGTTGTCTTCCCAACACCTCTTGGTCCACAAAACAAAAAAGCCTGCGCCAAGTGATCATTTTTGATCGCATTCTTTAGAGTAGTGGTAATATGGCTTTGCCCCACCACACTCTTAAAGTCCGAGGGTCTGTATTTTCTGGCAGAAACAACAAAATTTTCCATCACTGCAATTTATAAAATTAATCGAACTTAAAACGTTCTGACCTTCCTTTTTAGCCACCCACTTTCGCTAACAGGCTGGGAACATGCTAATTTAAATATTATTTGAAAGTTGAAAGAATAGCCAATGCCACTTTCCGGACTTAGCCTAACTCCGGTCCAGTTATCAAGTAATAACTATCAATATCACTTTTTGTAGATTGGGGAGGAATAAACATTCTAATCAACTCACGCTGCTTGGCAAAGCCGCATTTTTCAAGCCATGGATTTAACTTCGAATGATGCTCTCCCAGATCTAAAACAAGATCTCTTTCATGAAAACCCTCTAAAACTTTAGAAATAAGCGCTTGGACTATGGCATCATTTGATGCAATCAATGGTCCAAGTTGCAAGAATTTGCTCCCCGGTCTACACAAAACAAAGCCTATTAATTCCTTCTCACGTTTAACTAAAAAAGCTCCCTGAGGAAAGTTTTTAAATAAATGCAGTAAAACCTCTCCCCTTTCTTCCCCGAAAACTTTTTTGTCATAGGACAGAATCTCGGCAAAATCCTCCTCAGAAACTTTTACCACTTCATAGGCAGGGGATTCCAACGATTGGGATACTCCCTTAGGCCGAACCCATCTAAAAAGGGAGTACTCTTTGACAAAACCTATTTGTTCATATACCTTTTGACCTGCAGGCGTTGCATCTAGTTTTATGGTTTGATTTTCACCTATTCGCTGGATGACTTCACTCATAAGCTTTTTACTTATGCCTTTTCTCCTGTACCTCCTGTCCACCAGCATCATTCCAATCCAGGCCAATTTCCCTTTATAGGAAAAGGCACAAACCGTTCCTACCACTTTTTCTTCAGCCACCACGACAAGGCATAAACCAGGGTTATTTACTAAAAACAACTCCCAATCTGCTCTTGTTTGGTTCCACCCTTCCTCAGATTTCAGCTTCATGGCTGCATCCAGGTCTTCTGCCTGCATTTCTCTTATAAATAATTCCGAATCCATATTTGTAAAGACATCTTAAAATGAAATATAAACCAGTAAACTGGAATAATTAACTGCATTTGGGGAATTTTTTCATATTTTAGAAATTCAAACCCTCACAACCCAACAATAACCCAGCTATTTATATGGTGAAAACCCTGATAAGATTAGAATTATTAAAAAGGTTACGAAGCACTTCTTTTGCCAGAAGCCTAACCATTGGCATATTTATACTATTCATAGGTGTTTTATTACTGGGCTACTTACTCCTTTTTGGTCTGTTCCTCAATAAGCTGATAACGGAAGTTTTAGAAAAACCTGATGCTATTTATTTCATCAATAGTAACCTACTGTATTTCTTCTTTCTAGAGTTGATATATCGGTATTTCATCCAGCAGCTTCCTGTAATCAATTTAGAAAATTACCTGCATTTACCCATAGCCAAATCAGGGATCATTCATTTCCTTTTGGTCTGTAGCTTCCTTTCCCCACTGAACATCATCGCTTTGTTAATATTTGGGCCTTTTGCTTTTATAGAACTAAATGCAACTTATGGCGCAGCGCCAGCTTTTGCCTGGCTGGGTGCAGTATTGCTCACCAGCTGGTCCATGCATTGGTTTGTCCTTTGGTTTAAACAGCGATTTGAGGACAGCCTTATTGGTACTTTGGTCGTTTTTAGTGCCTTATTGATAAGTATAGGCTCCAGCTATTTTGGTCTGTATGATCTAGGAGGTTTTTTCGAGCCTGTTTTCACTTTTGCCCTCGAAAACCCTGTTCCTGTTTTCCTTTTGGCAGCGGTTTTTATTTTAAGTTATTTCCTATGTTTCGCTTTCTACAGGCAAAATGCCTATTTGGAGGAACTGTCTGAAGGGGACCATTTGCAATTTGCCAACCATGATTTAGGATTTTTATCCAAATTTGGGCTTGCCGGGGAGTTGGCAAATTTGGAATGGAAATTAATCATCAGACATAAAAAAAGCCGTACCTATCTTACCTTATGTTTACTATTTCTCCTATACGGACTGATATTTTATAACAATCCTGCTTATGTGAAAGAAAGCGGATTCAGCTATCTATTCATATTTGTTGGCACCTTTATCACAGGCATATTTATGCTTCAATACGGACAACTATTCCTTAGTTGGAACTCTCCTACCTTTGACTTCTATGTGCATCAAAAAAATGGCTTAAGGGCATTGGTGAAGGGAAAATACCTTTTGTTTATCGGTATTTCCTTTTTATGCTTCATTCTGTCTGTACCCTATGTGTATTTTGGGTGGAATATATTGCTTATCCACCTTGCTACATTTTTGTTTAACATGGGGGTAACCATACACCTTGTAATATACATGGCACTATGGAAACCTAAGCCGATGAACTTACACAAGGGCTCTGTATTTAATTATGAAGGCATGGGACTCTCTCAGTTCCTGATGATCATCCCGCTGGTAGCTGTACCTTATGCGGTTTTTCTTCCTATTGCTTATTGGTTTGGAGATTATTCCGGATTACTTGCATTAAGCATTATAGGCGGGTTTGGTTTACTCATTTTCCCAATGATCTCTACTAAAATGGCTGATGCTGTAGTAGATAGAAAATATGAAATTTCAGCAGCATTTCGTCAAGAGTTATGATTAAAATAGACGCTTTAAAAAAAATATACGGTACCACAACTGTATTGGATATTCCAGCCCTTACCATCCCCAAGAGTCAATGCCTCGGCTTGGTAGGCAACAATGGAGCAGGCAAAACCACCCTTTTTCGTGTCATGCTGGACCTTGTCAGGGCTACAGAGGGCGCTGTAACCGTAGATGAGGAAGAAGTAAGCAAGGGTGAACAATGGAAAACAAAAGTGGGGGCCTACCTGGATGAAAACATGCTACTTTCCTACCTTAGCCCCGAAGAGTATTTCACTGCCCTGAGAAAGATTTATCGCTTGTCTGAAGAGGACCTTCAATTGCATCTGGAAAAATTCCACGATTTTTTTAATGGTGAAATATTAGAATCCAAAAAATACATCAGAGACCTCTCTAAAGGAAACATCAAAAAAGTTGGGATCGCAGCAGCGCTACTCGGAAAGCCTGAGGCGGTATTGCTTGATGAGCCTTTTGAAAACCTTGACCCCAGCTCACAAATCAGGTTGAAAAAATTAATTCTAAAAGAAAAAGAAGAAAACCAGGTCACCTTTTTAATTTCAAGCCATGACCTCAACCATGTGGCAGAAATATGCGAAAGGATCGTTCTACTTGAGAAAGGTGTAATTATTAAAGACCTGGATGATAAAAGCCACATGACCGAAGAGTTAAACAATTACTTTAATGTCATTTAAATAAAGTGATCAAACAGTCCAATCTATAAAAAAAATTAAATTACTCTGTTGATATAGAGATTGTTGCCATAATTTCACTTCTATTACTTTACGGCTTTCAGCAGAGAGCAAACCCGATTTTTATTAAGCTTAATCGGAATTACCCAGGTGCAAAAACATGACCCAGCAATCCTGCCTCAAGCCTTTAAAGGTGGTTTTAATAAACCATTCCAAACTACCATTCCGCCTCTACGGACAGAAAAGACCTCTCATGTAGATAGGCGATAATATAGGATTTCCTTTGTTTTTTTCTGGTTAAATTGGCTTAATTTACAATTTCATTTGAAACCAGAATACCTATGGCATTAACAGAAAATCCAAATAGGAGAAACTTTATAAAAAAAACAGCATTAAGCTCAATGGCAGCCTTATTAGGCACTAATGTAGTCTTTGCTCTTCCTGAAAATTACATTCCTGTAGCACTGGAACAGGACAGTGATCCCTTTACACTTTTCGGCAAGCATAAGGAAATGATTGTGCTAAATAACAAGCCTTGGAATGTAGAATCCAATGCCCATTTATTGGATGATGCAGTTACACCTTCGGATAAAATGTTCATTAGGAACAATGGATTGATTCCAGATGATATAGATGTTGAAAATTGGACATTGACCATCAAAGGAGAGGCCATTGGTGAAGAAAAAACGTACACATTAAAAGACTTAAAAACAAAATTCCCTGTTCATACATACCAACTTGTATTGGAATGTGGTGGAAATGGGAGAAAAGAATATTACCCCCCTGCAAAAGGCAACCAATGGTCGTTGGGCGCTGTATCTTGTGCCAAGTGGACAGGCATACGCTTAAAGGATTTGTTGAAAGATGCTGGTATAAAAGACAATGCAGTTTACGTCGGCTACCATGGTGCAGACAAACACATCAGCCGAGACCCTAACAAAGAACCCATATCAAGAGGGATTCCCATTGCAAAAGCCATGGACGAGTACACTATAGTGGCCTTTGCAATGAACGGGGAAGACATTCCTATTGCCCACGGGCATCCTTTGCGTTTGATCGCTTCTGGCTTTCCTGCATCAGTTTCAGGAAAGTGGCTGAAAAGTTTATCCATTCGCGACAAAGTCCACGATGGTGAAAAAATGGCAGCTCCTTCCTATTCAGTTCCCAAGTTCACCGTTGAGCCTGGTGCTGAGGTAAAGAATGAGGACATGAAAATCATTGAAAGCATGCCTGTGAAATCGTTGGTTTCCTATCCTAAGTCGGGTGCAATGATTAAATCAAACCAAGCCCTTGAGATAAGAGGGCATGCCTGGACAGGTGCCGAGAGCATAAGTAAAGTAGAATATTCCATTGATTTTGGATCGACATGGCATTCATGTAACCTTCAGAAAGCTGCCAATCGCTATGCTTGGCAACATTTTAAAGCCAATATAAATTTTCCTGAAAAAGGATATTACGAAGTGTGGGCCAAAGCCACGGACAACAAAGGCGTTAGTCAGCCAATGGTTACTCCTGGATGGAATCCAAAAGGATACCTCAACAATGCTTGTCATAGAATCGCCATAAAAGTAGCCTAGTATGGGAAAATTAAAAATCATCATAATCACCACACTAATCGTCCTTATAGCAGTCGGTGGTTACCTTTGGTCAACAAAAGAAACACCCTTAGCTGATGGGGAATTTATAAATGCTGATGCACCTATTGAGGCAAATCCTTTAGACTCTGAAATAGAAAATGGTATTCATACGCCTACAGGTTTAATCGCAGATGAAGGGCTAAACCTTATCATTGCGAATTGCACCGCCTGTCACTCTGCCAAACTGGTAACGCAGAATCATGCAGATCGCGCTGGCTGGGAAAAAATGATAAGATGGATGCAAAGCTCCCAAAATCTTTGGGAGCTCGGCACTCAGGAAGACCTGATTCTTGATTATCTATCGAAAAACTACGCTCCAGCAAACGCCAGCCAAAGTAATTCGGGCCGTAGGGCGCCGTTGATGAACATCGAATGGTATGAACTGAAAAACTAACTCAGGGTCTTTCAGCGACAAAAATTTGCACATGGCTTTCAACCTCTTGGTTGAAAGCTATTTTTTTGCCATCGTTGGAATAATTTATTGCGTAAGTTCGCTTTCCAAATTCCGGGCTTATTGCATTGGCTTTTCCAGGATTCATTTTCTCATCTATAGTATTGACAAATATCTGGTCATTACAGACATAGGCAAACTCTCTGGTTTTTAGGATGCCACCTAACAGTACTCTGCACTGGTGTAGAATGAAATGAAACCTGTTTAGGTGCACCTCCATTGACGGGAATGATAAATACCTGATCGATTCCGTTTTTATCCTTAGCTAAATAACTTAAAAAGGCCCCATCCATGGAAGACGTTACCCAATGTCTAAATTCAGTAGTGACCCCTGGATACTTATCCCCTTCGGTAAAAGTAAGTCTTCTGACGGTAGCTCCTGCTGGAGGCATGGGCATGGTCGTTGAAGTCCCCGCTAAAGGCCCTTCAGTGCCCTCAACAGTGATATCCTCTGGCACATCTACCACAAATACTTCCGTAAGTTTCTCTCCTTTGCTGGTCACAAGGTCTCCCAAAAATGCCCTTGCTCTTTGCCAACTCCCATTTGGTTTTTGATAGCCATTTTGTCCTACCCACCAATCACTATAGGCTTTGCTGATTTCCTCACTTCCAGGCTGTGGGTTAGGCACCACTTTCACCACAAGTACAGAATACCATTCTCCTTGAAAATTTTCACCTGTTGAAGCTGAAACTTTAGGACTTTTAATATTCCTGGCAGAAACCCCTACAGTCCTTAAATTATAAGTATTTCCTGTCTTTTCTTCCAGGTCAAACATTAGGGCATCATTATAAGTATAGCCTAGCCAATCTCCATCTCCGCTCCATTGATGTCTATGGGTACCACCACGCAAAGCTCCGGCAGTAAACGGCGCCGAGACATCCCTGCTATCCATCCAATAGGATTTTTTGGTAGATTCATTAACGATTTTACCCAGCCTCCTGTGCATGGCATATGGGTTCTCCTGACTGGTTGGTGGCAGGCCATGAATAAAAACGACTTCATTTTCTGTTGGATGATAACTTACGGCTCCTACTCCAGGGCCGAATTTATCGGCATTCTTGGTCTTGTAGATTACCTTGGTTTTGCCAGTTGCAACGTTTACTTTTTCTATGACGGCATTTTCTCCAATCCCTCCTTCGTCAGGTCTTGTATCATAAACTATCCATGCATCATCAGGAGAGAAATTTTGATTATTGTCCATTGCATGGTTCTGGGCTTGATTGGTCACTTGCCTAATCTGCCATAATCCCTGTGAGAAAAGAGTTGAAGTACTCATGATTAATAATACTGGTAAAAGCCAATTTTTTAGTTTATTGTGGGTCATTTGCATCAAGTGTTCAAATTTATATTTCAAATATACGCTGGAATGATTAAATAGTACCAATGTTTTACACAAGGTACCGTCCAAGATTCTTTTTAATCTTACATACTTTATTAATACTTCTAATTGAAAGGTAATAATTTTAAAGCCATGAAATATCTGTTCTTATTTTGTTTTCTTATCTGCACTGCTCACCAAATTGACGCCCAGCAAATGATTTGGGAAAATATAGCTCCAGGGGTTTGGAAAGGAACCGTAGGAGAAGCAGAGGAATACAACCTACTCACTGCCGCAGCTGCCAAACCTAATTTACCTGCCATTTCTCGCTTGGGACAAGCCCCTTTCCCTGTTGAAAAAACAGAGATCAAGGCCAAATTATTGGACGGTAAAACGTATCTACAATTTCCACTTGAGAGGGAGGAACAAGTTTTTGGATTTGGGTTAAACTTTAAAACCATTCATCAAAGGGGCAGGATCATGCGTCTTCATGTAGATCATTATGGAGGACAGGACAATGGAAGGACACATGCACCGGTCCCATTCTATGTAACAAGTAATGGTTACGGCGTTTTCATTAATTCTTCAAGGTATTTGGACGTTTATGCAGGTTCTGGATCCAGGTTAGACAGTGAAAATCCTGCAGAAGCCATGGACAGAAATACCAACCCAGACTGGACTGCTTCCCCTTATTCCGATGCAGTTGAGATTCTAGTGCCAGCCAAAGGAGTTGAGGTTTACGTTTTTGCTGGCCCTTCCATGCTGGAAGCCGTTCAGCGGTTTAATTTATTTAATGGAGGAGGGCCTATTCCACCCAGGTGGGGCCTAGGTTTTACGCAAAGGGTACATCGTCTTTTTGATCAGGACCAGGTATTGGCAGAAGTAAATGAATTTGAAGAAAAGGGTTACCCATTGGATTTCATAGGACTGGAACCGGGTTGGCAGAGCAAATCCTACCCCAATACTTTTGCCTGGGATGAAAGTCGTTTTCCAGATCCAGAAAAGCTAATTCAAAAACTTAAAGAAAAACACATCAGTTTAAATCTTTGGATCAATCCATATGTTTCTCCGGAAGCGAGCTTCTATGAAAAACTCAAGCCCTATTATGGAAGCCATACTGTATGGGCTGGAGCAGTCCCAGACCTAAGCATTCCCGAAGCACAAAAAATTTATTGGGAAACATTCAGAAAAGACCATGTTCTCCCCGGCGTTGGAGGATATAAGATTGATGAAGTCGATGGATACGATCGTTGGCTGTGGCCCGATGTGGCTCAATTCCCATCTGGACTCGCTGCTGAACAACTTCGTCAAACTTATGGCTTGCTGGTACAAAAGCAATCAAGTGAACTTTTCCGGGAACAAAACCGAAGGACTTATGGACTTGTTAGGGCTTCTAACGGTGGGGGTGTTTCTTTTCCTTATGTCATTTACAATGATTACTATGACCATAAAGACTTCATAACGGCATTAATTAACAGTGGGTTTTCGGGTCTTTTATGGACACCTGAAGCCAGGGCATCAAAAACTGCGGAAGAATGGCTGAGAAGATTCCAGACCGTTGTTTTTTCTCCTATGGCAATGATCAATGCCTGGGCCAGCGGCACAAAGCCTTGGTCCTACCCTGAGGTAGCCGAAGAAATTAAGGAAATGGCGCTATTGAGGATGAAAATGATGCCTTATTGGTACAGCAGTTTTGCTCTTTATCATTTTAAGGGAATTCCGCCTTTTAGGGCCATGCAACTTGAAAAGGGATTTTCTATAAAAACTGAGAAGCAAACCAATGCCACTTCAACCTTGGAAGAAAACCCCTACAATGAGGCCATAAAAAAAGAAATAAATGACCAATACATGGCTGGTCCATCTTTATTGGTTGCCCCAATCTTTGCAGGGGAAGAGGTAAGAAAAGTGGTATTACCAAAAGGAAAATGGTATGATTTTTACACGGGAAAATATGTCGGAGATGGTGAAGTCATTACAATAAACGCTCGCTTAGACCAAATACCAGTCTTTGTCAAAGACGGTGGGATTGTCCCATTAATGGAACCCATGCTCCATGCACCTGGTAAAAACCAACTTTACGATTTGAAAATACTTCATTATGGGGAATCACCAGGCCAATTCCCTTTGTATGACGATGATGGAATATCATATGATTATGAAAATGGGCACTATTCTTGGAGAGATATAAATGTAATAAAAGAATCCAATGGAAAATGGAAAGGCACCATTTCAACTGTTGGTGCTCAAAAGCCAAACAATGTTGGGAAAGTGACTTGGGTATTCATGTCTGAGAAAGAGGGCCAAAATCCATTAAAGTAAACGAAAGAATTTAGACCTCCCCTTAAGGGTTTAAATTTAGCTCGTAAAATCAGAACTCTATCCAAACTTTCACCAAAAACATAGCGTAAAATCAATTAATTTTGCAACGATCTCTTTTGAGAATAAAACATTTATTCTCAACAAAAAGAGGAACATTTTAAGGTGTTTTAAGTTAAAAGCAGAAATTATTTAAAATAATACACAACCCGAAAACAAAAAAACGATGAAAAAATACCTACTTACTAAAAAAAGCTGTTTTGCCTATTTCACTGTGTTTGCAGTGGCCTTAGCTTTTTCAGCTTGTTCTACTAAAGTTACTTTCCCTGTTTCCAATATTGTACCGGCAGCAGAACCTACCGCTAGCATCAACAAAAACAAAGAGGGTGCTTATGAAGTAAAAATTAACATTAATAATTTGGCACTGCCAGAACGACTGTCTCCTCCAAAAAAGCACTATATGGTATGGATAGAGGCTTCAGGTCAGGGAATAACTAAACTTGGAGAGATCTCAAACAACCGAGGTGTTTTCAGTAATAAAGGCAAAGCATCCTTTGAAGCGGAGACCATGTACAAGCCTACCATGATTTTGATTACGGCAGAAAATAGCATGGATATAACGTACCCAGGATCTAACGTAGTGTTAAAAAGTAAACCCTTTAAAGTAAAATAACATTTGGAACAAAGGCTATCTTATTTGATAAAATATATTATTTTATAATTATCAATAAGAGATTTAAATACTTTTCCGAAATTTAATTCTTACTTTTGCGTCTTAATAATATTACACATGCAGAGTATTCGAAATATTGCAATTATTGCACACGTTGACCACGGAAAAACAACCTTGGTAGATAAGATAATACACGCCTCAAAACTTTTTAGGGAAAATCAGCAATTTGATGACCTAATACTGGACAGTAATGATCTAGAGAGGGAAAGAGGTATTACCATTCTTTCAAAAAATGTTTCTATTAGGTATAAAGATACCAAAATTAACATAATAGACACCCCTGGTCACGCTGATTTCGGCGGAGAAGTTGAAAGGGTTTTGAAAATGGCAGAT
Organism: Cyclobacterium qasimii M12-11B; assembly: GCF_000427295.1. Taxonomy (GTDB): domain Bacteria; phylum Bacteroidota; class Bacteroidia; order Cytophagales; family Cyclobacteriaceae; genus Cyclobacterium; species Cyclobacterium qasimii. The sequence continues at coordinate 167,252 of NZ_ATNM01000110.1, forward strand.
GGTGTTATTCTTTTGGTTGACGCTTTTGAAGGACCTATGCCCCAAACACGATTTGTATTGGGCAAAGCACTTGAGCTTGGTCTTACACCTATAGTAGTGATCAACAAAGTGGATAAAGAGAACTGTCGTCCTGATGAAGTTCATGAAGCAGTTTTTGATCTAATGTTCAACCTGGATGCAACTGAAGAGCAGTTGGAATTTCACACCTTGTACGGTTCAGCCAAAAACAACTGGATGGGTGAAGATTGGAAAAATCCTAATGACACCATTTTCCCTCTTTTAGATGCGGTAGTTAAATACATACCAGAACCTAAGATTGAAGAAGGTACTACTCAAATGCAAATCACTTCTTTAGATTATTCAAATTTCGTTGGCCGTATAGCCATTGGAAGGATAAAAAGAGGAAGTATCAAAGAAGGACAACAATACGCACTTTGCAAAGAAGACGGCGTTATAAAGAGAGTTAAAGTCAAAGAACTTCACGTTTTCGAAGGATTAGGTAAAAATAAAGTAACCGAAGTTCAAGCTGGAGACATTTGTGCCATCACTGGTATAGAAGGTTTTGACATTGGAGATACTGTTGCAGATCTTGAAAACCCAGAAGCATTAGAAAGGATCTCAATTGATGAGCCTACTATGAATATGCTTTTCACCATCAACAACTCACCTTTCTTTGGTAGAGAAGGCAAATTTGTTACTTCTCGCCATTTGAGAGAAAGGTTGATGAAGGAAACAGAGAAAAACCTTGCACTAAGAGTAGATCCTACGGATAGTGAAGATAAATTCTTGGTATATGGTAGAGGTATTCTCCATTTGTCAGTACTTATCGAAACAATGCGAAGAGAAGGTTACGAATTACAAGTAGGGCAGCCTCAGGTTATCTTTAAAACAATAGACGGTGTTAAGAATGAGCCTATTGAGACCTTAGTAGTAGATGTACCTGAAACATCTGCAGGAAAAGTAATCGAACTAGCGACTCAGAGAAAAGGAGAGCTTTTGGTAATGGAACCTAAAGGAGATTTACAACACCTTGAGTTTAGCATTCCTTCCAGAGGATTAATTGGATTGAGAAACAATGTATTGACTGCTACACAAGGTGAAGCGATCATGAATCACCGTTTTTCTGCATACGAGCCATTTAAAGGCCCTATCCCAGGAAGAATCAACGGTTCATTGATCTCAATGGACTCAGGTCAGTGCACGGCTTATGCCATTGATAAATTACAAGATAGAGGAAACTTTTTTGTAGATCCAGGAGATGACCTTTACACTGGTATGGTTATTGGCGAGCACTCAAGAGACAACGATATCGTGGTAAACGTACAAAAAGGTAAACAACTTACCAATATGCGTGCATCAGGATCGGATAACAACGCAAAAATTGCTCCAGCCAAAAAATTCTCACTAGAAGAATCTATGGAATATATCCAAAAGGATGAGTATCTCGAAATTACTCCAAAAAGTATACGGATGAGAAAAGTTCATTTGGAAGAAAACGAAAGAAACAGAGCTGCCAAATCGCAGAACGCTTAATTAACTTAAAGGATGGAATTAAATTTCCATCCTTTTTTTTTGCCCAAATATTAAGTGTCTACTGTTAATTGGTTAATTTTACATTTCAGATCTACTCGGAATTTGACAGGTAGCCCATTTTACCGGAATACTGAGGATTGCTCATTAATGAAAAACAGTTATGAAAAAAATTGCAGTATATACCTCTGGTGGGGATTCTCCCGGAATGAATGCTTGTATTAGAGCAGTAGTAAGAACAGGGATTTATTATAACCTGGAAGTTTATGGCATCAAATACGGATATGATGGCATTATTAATGGCAACATTAAGAAAATGCAATCCCATTCTGTAAGCAATATTCTTCAAAGAGGTGGCACGATCTTAAAATCTGCCAGAAGCAATGAGTTCCGCACCAAAGAGGGGCGTCAAAAGGCTTATGAGCAACTAACCAAGCATGGAATAGAAGGCCTAGTAGCCATTGGCGGAGATGGTACCTTTACAGGGGCTAAGGTTTTCTATGAGGAATATGGCATCCCTGTAGTAGGCTGCCCTGGCACCATAGACAATGACATTTACGGAACAGATTACACGATTGGCTTTGACACAGCAGTTAACACTGCATTAGAAGCTATAGACAAGATAAGGGATACTGCAGCAGCGCACGACCGTGTGTTTTTTGTAGAAGTAATGGGAAGAGACAGTGGCTACATCGCTATAGAATGCGCTATAGGCGGAGGTGCTGAAATGGTGATGGTCCCTGAAACCACCACAACCATTAGTGAGGTTTCTGATTACCTGAAGAATTTGAGGAAAACAAAAACTTCCAGTATCGTAGTAGTAGCAGAAGGTGATGAAGAAGGTGGAGCGAATACCATAATGGAGAAAGTAAAGACTGAATTCATTGGTGATGAAAAAAAATTCAAAGTAACTACTTTGGGGCACATTCAGCGCGGGGGAAGCCCTACAGCCAAAGACAGGTTGTTGGGTAGCAGAAGTGGGTTGGCTGCCGTAGAAGGCTTGCTAAATGGTCAATACAACTGCATGGCTGGGATTATAAACGACCAGGTAGTGTACACTCCATTCGATGATTGTATCAACAAAAGCAAACCCCTGAACAAAGACTATCTTAAGCTTCAGGAAATCTTAAGTATTTAAAACATGGGCTTTATTCCAATTTTCTTAACCCTTGGAGGTTTTGTTTTTCTATTCATGATGGTGGTCCATCAAAATTTCAAACAAAAAAAACACCTCTTTGAGAGCGAATTAAAAGACCTTACCGCTTCAATTAGTCGCCTATCCAAATCAAGTAATGCAGCTTTACCCTTTTCGAAGGGAAACAATATCAAGGAAGTAGAAAGGTTATTGCAATCCTTGAATAAGGAAGAAAAAACAGTTGAGGCTCAAAACGAAACTAATGCCCTCCGGCAAAAATTGGGCGAAGTTAAAATGCTTCGCTACAACTACAACAAACTAATCGAAACAAAACCTTACAGTTTTGTGGCGACGGTTATGAGGGATCATTCTATTTGAGCATTTATTAGATCGAGCATATCATTGATTTCATCTGGATGAAACCAATGATATGTTTTATCTTTATTTAGCCAGGTCACCTGCCTTTTAGCATATCTTCGAGAATTTCTTTTCAGCAATCTTATGGCTTCTTCTTTGTCATAAGCGCCATCTAAATAGGCGAAAATCTCCTTATACCCTACTGTGTTAAGTGCATTCAGGTCTCTATAGGGATACATCTCGCTTGCTTCTTCAAAAAGCCCCTCTTGGATCATATTATCCATTCTCCTGTCTATCCTTTCATACAGTTCTTCTCTATCCCTGTTCAGCGCAATTTTGACAGTCTTGAAAGGTCTTACAACCTTCTTTTTAACCCTATAGCTGCTAAAAGGAAGACCAGTCCCTAAGCAAACCTCCAAAGCCCGAATCAAGCGTTGAGGGTTTTGTTTATCCACAACTGCGAAATAATCAGGATCTAATTTAATTAACATTTCCTGGAGGTGGGTGATCCCTTCCTTCGCATAGACGGCATTTAACTCTTCGCGGATTCCTGACGCTATTTTCGGCATTTGATCCAGCCCTTCAACTATAGCATCAGTGTACATACCAGACCCACCGGTTAAAATCAACAAGTCTTTTTCCTTAAACAAGGAATTAATGCAGCCCAGCGCTTCAGATTCGTACCTTTTAACATCATACGGATCGTGAATAGATTTATTACCAATGAAATAATGGGGCACCATTGCCAATTCTTTTTCAGAAGGTTTTGCGGTACCTATATTAATTTCTTGAAAAAATTGTCTACTATCGGAAGAAATTATGACGGTATTAAATTTTTTGGCTAAATTTATGCACAAATCAGTTTTTCCAACAGCTGTTGGACCTGCAATCACCAGGATTATTTTATTTAATGGAGTCAAGATTCAATTAGCTATTTTAAAGCTTCGAATTTAAGCAAATTCGCCCATGAAAAACAAAAAGTCTTGATAGTAGACGACAATGCCCTAAATCGGAAGGTATTTGAAAATGTAATCGGACACAATTATTTTTTTGAATCTGCGTCTGATGGACTAGAAGCGATAGAATTATTAAAAAGCAACGAATATGACATCATATTGATGGACATACAGATGCCTAAATTAGATGGAATAAGTTGTCTTAAAATAATCAAGGAGGAAGAAATAACAGATATACCTGTCATAGCTATTTCTGCTTATTCGAATCAGGGAGACCGTGAATATTTTTTATCGACAGGATTTGATGATTTTATTGCCAAGCCAGTAAAACCTAAAGACCTGTTAGAGGCTATCCATTTCCACTTAAATCAAAATAAAACAAGAATAAACATTCCAGAAAAGGAAAAAGAGATTGATGTTGATATAAATGAATCTGTAATCCAACAATTACTGAAATACCATAGTTTGGATAATATCAAATCCGTTTATAAAGATTTTTTAGAAGAGGCTGAAAACCTCACGGAAGAAATAAAAATATTGGCAGAATTCAATAAATTTGAAGAAATTGGAGAAAAACTTCACATATTGAAAGGCAATTCAGGTACACTTGGTGTTAACATGATGTATAAGGTAACTGCTTTGTTTGAGAAAAAAATCAAAAATTCGACTACCGAAGAATTAAATGATGATATTGAACAATTGAAGTCCAGCCTAAGTAAATTCAAACAGTTGGTTGAAAACGATAAAATTTTTATAAAATATGAGTGATGCAAAAAAAGTATTGGTAGCTGAAGACAGTTCAGTTATTATCAATTTAACAAGAAATGTACTTTCCTTCGAGAATTTTTCAATGACTGCCGTTAAAAATGGCAAGCAGGTTTTAGACCTACTCGAAAAAGAGGATTTTGATTTAATTCTTATGGACATTAATATGCCGGTAATGGATGGCATAGTATGCACCAAAGCCGTAAGGAATCTTTCTGACCCAGTAAAATCGAAGATCCCTATTATTGCCATTACAGGAAATTATAAAAATTTCACCTTAGATGATTTCAAAAAGGCGGGCTTAGATGATTACATTCAGAAACCGCTAGATTATGATTTGTTGTTGTCCACCGTAAAAAAACATATTTACAAATAAAATGGCAGTAAAATACACCAAAAACTTTTTGGATAAACTAGAGAATATCTTTGCTTCATCAGAGTATCATTTGCGATATGAGAAGGGTAATTTTAAATCTGGATATTGTATTTTAAAAGAACTAAGATTGTTATTGTAAATAAATACTTTACGCTGGAAGGCAAAATCAATGCTTTGCTGGACCTCCTTAAAACGCTTGATTTCAACCCACAATCCTTTGAAAATCAAAAGCAGCAGGATTTCCTTAATGAACTTAAACAAACAGAATTGAAGCTTTGAACATCACATTTTTAGGAACTGGCACCTCTCAGGGTGTCCCGGTAATTGGTTGTAATTGTAAGGTCTGCTCCTCTTTGGATTTTCGAAACAAACGGCTCAGGTCTTCTATACACCTTGAAATAGATGGGCTAAGCCTTGTGATAGACACTGGCCCGGATTTCCGAACACAGATGCTTACAGAGGCTGTATCACGGCTAGATGCGGTTATTTACACCCACGAGCATAAAGACCATACTGCAGGACTTGACGATATTCGCCCGTTTAATTTTAAGCAGCAAATGGACATTCCATTGTATGGAACAAATCAAGTCCTGGAACAAATAAAAGGTGAGTTCTCTTATATCTTTGCCGAAACCAAATACCCAGGAGTGCCAAGGGTAATTCTCAATGAAATTTCCAATTCACCATTTGAAATTCAAGGCATTCGAATCACTCCGATACAAGTGATGCACCACAAACTGCCAGTTTTCGGATACAGAATTGGAGACTTTACTTATATCACTGATGCTAATTACATTTCACCAGAAGAAATTGAAAAAATTAAAGGAAGTAAGATTCTGGTTGTAAATGCTTTACAAATAAAACCACATATTTCCCATTTCACCCTTTCAGAAGCTTTAGATTTCATCAAACTAATCGCACCTGAAAAGGCATACCTAACGCATATTAGCCATCAGATGGGGACACATCAGGAAGTAACGGCAACATTACCTCCAAACGTAGCCATATCCTATGATGGCCTGAAATTGCACCTTTAACATGCATCTTAATTACCACTTCTTTAAATTTTTATGCCCTGCCTTAAAAGATGAAATTTCAGGAGGCACAATTTCCGCCTGTTTTTCTCAAAACAAAGAAGAGCTCATCATTGAGATAAGCAAACTTGATGGAAGCCCTTTTTTTATCAGGGCTTTGTTACTGCCTTCGAATACAAGTATAAGTTTTCCCAAGGATTTTAAAAGGAGCAAAAAAAACAATGTTGATCTGTTCCCTGAAATAATCGGTAAAAGAATTACTGACATCAAATTATTAAATTTTGAAAGGGCATTTCACCTTACTTTAGACGACACCCAGGCATTATTATTCAAAATGCATGGGAGCAGGTCAAACCTATTGTATTTCAAAGACCTGGGAACAACACCTTTTACCATCTTTAGAAAGGAGCTTAAAGAAGACATGGCTTTGACAATACCCGAACTTGAAAAATCCCTGGAATTAACGAAGGATAGGTTTTTGGAACTGGAGGGAAATGCTTCTCAATTTTTACCCACATTAGGTAAGCGCCCAAGGGCTTGGCTCAAAGAGGCGGGTTACCTGGAGGCAGATATGGAAACAAGGTTTTCACTGATGTGTGAGGTGATGGACATGCTCGAAAGTCCATTGTTCACTGTTTTCAACGAAAACGACAATTATTACCTCACCCTCTTACCTTGCGTATCTCCTATTGCAAGCACTGCAGATCCGCTAGAAGCTTGCAATATCTACTTTCAAAAAGCCGTAGTCAAAAAGAACTTTGAAAACGTTAAAAATCAATTGCTCCGCACCCTTACGGAGAAACGTAAGAAAACAGTAAATTATATAAGTAAAACGAGCCAGAAACTGGAAGGGATGGAAAATGAACCCCCTCCTAGTCAAACGGCTGATATAATCATGGCAAATCTTCACCAGATCCCGGTGGGAACAGAGAAGGTGAGCCTTTTCGATTTTTATGCCAATGAAACAAGAGAAATAGCCTTAAAAAGAGGAGTGAGTCCACAAAAATTTGCCGAACAGCTATACAAAAAAGTAAAACAAAAAAATTGAATTTGAGCAACTGCGTAAAAACCTGGCACAAAAGGAAAAAGACCTTGAAGAAATAGCTGCAGAAGAAGAATTCTTACATGATTCTGAGGACTTCAGATCGATTAAGTCCTTAATTAAAACAGGAGATAGATTTTCAAAAGTTCAACCGCAGATACAGTTGCCCTATAAACGATTTGAAACAGAAGGGTTTGAAATTTGGGTAGGTAAATCAGCGAAAGCCAATGATGAATTGCTAAGAAGGTATACCTGGAAGGAAGACATCTGGCTTCATGCTAAAGATGTGGCAGGGTCTCACGTGATCATCAAAACCCAATCAGGGATGGTACCCACCAAGTTGGTTTTGGAACGAGCGGCAGCACTGGCAGCACACTATTCAAAAAACAAAACCGCCTCGCTTGCAGCAGTCATGTATACTCCTTGCAAGTATGTACGTAAAGTCAAGGGCTCTCTTCCAGGAGCCGTCAAAGTAGACCGGGAGAAGGTGATTTTAGTGAAGCCAGAAGGCCCGGAGGACATTTAACCCATTACCCTACCGGAAATACGCTAAAGCTCTTAATGGCCTTAAATAAGAACAAGTAACAACTTAAAATTGACTCCCCTTTCCTGGGGGATTAAAACAAGAAATGGCTGCCCAACAAATCAGGCAGCCATTTTTTAAATTTCATTTCTTCAATTGAAATGAAAATACATTCCAATTTTTTGAAGACGTCTATTAATCCACAACGTGAATTTTCAACATATTGGTTCTGCCCTTCGCTTTGAGTGGCATACTTGCAGTATTAATGACGATGTCACCTGCAGCAACATGTTTTTCGGTTTTTAATCTTTCTTGAATATCCTGGAAGGTACCATCTGTTGAAACCTGGCTATCGTAGTAATAAGCCCTTACACCCCAAACCAAACTAAGTTGGGTAAGTAACTTTTTATTTCGAGTAAAGATAAAAATATCTGCAGAAGGGCGGTGTGAGGAAATTCGAAGCGCCGTAAAACCAGAAGCCGTAATCCCCACGATTGCCTTAGCTTTTACATTTCTAGACAACCTACTTGCCATAAGCAATAAATTATTGCTCAAATAGCTATCTGTATCTTCAGGTATCTTATAAAGGTTATGGTAGATATCCGCATTGACTTCAATGTGATCAATGATACTGCTCATTGCTTTAACAGCGGCAATAGGGAATTTACCTGAAGCAGTTTCTGCAGAAAGCATTACTGCATCTGCACCGTCCAATACAGCTGTTGCCACATCATTGGTTTCTGCTCTGGTCGGCCTAGGGTTTACAATCATGCTTTCCATCATTTGGGTAGCTATGATTACAGGCTTACAAGCGATCTTACATTTTTCCACCATTCTCTTCTGCCACAAAGGAACGATCTCCATAGGAACTTCAACTCCCAGGTCACCTCGAGCTACCATTATTGCATCTGTTGCATTTATGATTTCATCAATGTTTTCAAGCGCTTCAGGTTTTTCAATTTTGGCTACAATTTTACAGGATTTCCCAGCTTTTTTAATTCTTTCTCTGAGGTCAAGAATATCTTCTGCAGTACGTACAAAAGACAAGGCGATCCAATCGACTTCATTTTCCAAGCCAAACTCAAGGTCAATAAGGTCTTTCTCTGTAAGTGATGGTGCACTAATTTTGGTATTCGGTAGGTTGATTCCTTTTCTGGATTTCAACATTCCGCCATGTACTACTGTACAATCCACATTTTTACCATCCGTACTAAGTACGACTAACTCTAAATTCCCATCATCAATCAGGATTCTGTCTCCCTTTTCAACATCGTTTGGCAAGTTTTGATAAACGGTACTTACCAATCTAGCCGTCCCTACCACAGGATCATTAGTTATGGTTATAGGATCTCCTGGTTTAATTAGCACCTCATTATTTTCAATCTCCCCCACTCTAATTTTTGGACCTTGAAGATCTTGCAAAATACCAGAACTAATATTCATGCTATCGTTCATTTCACGAATGGTTTTGATAACCGCTGCGTGAATACTATGATCGCCATGGGAAAAGTTCAACCTGAAAATATCAGCCCCTGCCATCACAAGCTCTGTAATGGTTTCCTTATTATTACTGGCAGGTCCAATAGTGGCTAAAATTTTGGTTTTATTAAAAATAGGTACTCTCATTTTCTATTTATTTAATATGTTAACAGGTTTTCTTTTGATTTTAACTTTATAGTATCAATTTTCACTATGCTATGAATACCCTTTACTATAGAAAGGCCGTCAATATACGTATTTAAATCCACTTCATCTGTAAAGTCCTGGCAGAGTAAAAAGTAATCCATACTTTGGAGTTCAGGTATCAAGTATCTTGAGTGGCCACCTACCGGATAGGACTTATTTTTCAACAACTGGATGAATCCATGCTCTTTTTTAATAATAAATTGAGAAATAATTAAATCGGGCTGATTTAAGAATTCCATATGGTAATCTTCTGCTTTTTTTAGATTAATTCCCAAAGCACCATTGATCAGCCAAGCCAATTTATAGTCCTTTAAAGGGGCTACAAGGCCTAAAAGATCAAAATCAAAGGTGGTTTCAAAAAGAAGTTTGCTTTTCTTCATTCAGGAAGAATTTAAAAGCTCAAAGGTAAAAATTTTATTCCAACTTCAACCTTTCAGTGAAAGTTCTTAATTTAGTTTGTCATTTTTTTTGACATTAAGGTATATAATAATTTTCTTTGCGGAGTGTTTAAACTAAACTGATCACAAAATGTCTGAAATTGCACAAAAAGTAAAAGCCATTATCGTTGATAAGTTAGGCGTCGAAGAATCTGAAGTTACTCCCGAAGCGAGCTTTACCAATGACCTTGGGGCTGATTCTTTAGATACTGTAGAACTTATCATGGAATTCGAAAAAGAATTCAACATTTCTATTCCGGATGACCAGGCTGAACAGATCGGTACGGTTGGTCAGGCTGTTAGTTATTTGGAAGCTAACGTAAAATAACCACTACTTAAAATCATTTATGAATTTAAGAAGAGTTGTAGTAACAGGTTTAGGTGCTCTTACACCAATCGGTAATACCGTTCCAGAATTCTGGGACGGTTTAACGAATGGTGTAAGCGGCGCTGCGCCTATTACCCGTTTTGATGCCTCAAAATTCAAAACCCAATTTGCCTGCGAAGTCAAAAACTTGGATGTCCTTCAATTTATGGACAGGAAAGAGTCCAGAAAAATTGATCCTTATGCACAATATGCAATGGTAGCCGTAGCGGAAGCCATGGAGGACTCCGGACTTGACCTTGAAAAAATTGACCTTACTAGAGCCGGAGTAATCTGGGGATCTGGTATTGGTGGATTAAAAACTTTCCAAGATGAAGTCACTGATTTTGCCGGCGGAGATGGTACACCAAGATTTAACCCCTTTTTCATCCCTAAAATGATAGCTGATATCGCTGCAGGGTTTATTTCCATTAAATATGGATTTCAGGGGCCAAATTTTGCTACCGTTTCTGCTTGTGCCTCAGCTACTAACGCCCTACTGGATGCATTCAATTACATCCGACTGGGAAAAGCCAACGTCTTCATTTCTGGAGGATCGGAAGCTGCAGTAACTGAAGCAGGTGTAGGAGGGTTTAATGCTTTGAAGGCACTGTCTCAAAGAAATGATGACCCAAAAACTGCCTCCAGGCCTTTTGATAAGGACAGGGATGGTTTCGTTCTTGGGGAAGGAGCCGGTGCATTAATTTTGGAAGAGTACGAACATGCGAAAGCACGTGGAGCCAAAATTTATGCTGAATTGATCGGCGGTGGAATGACAGGTGATGCTTACCACATTACTGCACCTCACCCGGAAGGACGAGGAGCTGCCAACGTGATGAAATTCGCTCTGGAAGACGCCGGTTTAGAACCTGAAGCTATTGATTATATAAATGTGCATGGTACTTCTACTCCTCTTGGAGATCTAAGTGAAGTGAAAGCAATTAAAAAAATCTTTGGCGATCACGCGTATAAAATTAATATCAGTAGTACAAAATCCATGACAGGTCACCTTCTGGGAGCTGCCGGTGCTGTAGAAGCCATAGCGTCGATTTTGGCTATGAGAAACAGTCTTATTCCTCCTACCATCAATCACTTTACTGATGATGAAGAGGTGGATGAAAAATTGAACCTCACCTTTAATAAGGCCCAGAAAAAAGAAGTCAATGTAGTATTGAGTAACACTTTTGGATTTGGAGGGCATAACTGCTCCATCATCTTCAGAAAAATAGCAGAATAAATTTGAAATTACTTCGGTTGCTCAGAATTCAGGAGCTAACTTACAATAAGAAAGATAAAAGGCTTGCTTTCGCTATTAAAAACATAGTGGGTAGCAAGCCTTTAAATTTATCTCTCTATAGACTTGCGTTCAGACACGTTTCTGCATCGAAGGAAATAAAAGCCGGTGTAAAAATCAGTAATGAACGCCTGGAATACCTGGGTGATGCGGTATTGGGCACAATTGTGGCCGAATACCTTTTTCAAAAATTCCCCTATCGTGATGAAGGTTTCTTGACCGAAACAAGATCTAGAATTGTAAATAGGGAAGCTTTGAACCAAGTGGGACAAAAGATAGGATTGCCTAAAATCGTAGAATCCGAGATGGGCAGTAAAGTCCCTTACAGCTTCAAATCTCTTTACGGCGACACCCTTGAAGCCCTCATCGGTGCCATATACCTCGATAGAGGATATTACTTTTGTAGAAAATTCATAAACAGTAGACTGATCAATCCATTTTTTGATTTGGACAATATCATTGCTACTACCACCAATTTTAAAAGTAAAATCATTGAGTGGGCACAAAAAGAAAACAAAGAAATTGACTTTAACCTTAAATCTGTGGAAGGAAGCCAACGGTTTAAAGAGTTTAAAGTAGAATTGAACATCAATAGTGAGCCTTTCTCTGAAGGAAAAGGTGCAACAAAGAAAAAAGCTGAACAAGAAGCCGCTAGAATAGCCTGCGAAAAACTCCAAATAATCCCCTAAATCCAAGCATTCTCATTTCGGTCTCAAAATAAAATATCATGTCTCCATTACTTCTGGCTGGCGCCACACTCAATCAAACTCCACTGGATTGGGAAGGAAACCTGGAAAACATCTTTCAGGCAATTTCCCTGGCAAAAGAAAAAAAAGTTGACCTTTTGTGTTTTCCGGAACTATGTATTACTGGTTACGGAAGTGAGGATTTATTTTTAAGCTATTGGTACCCAAAGAAAGCACTCGAAAAAATTAAAAAAATCCTTCCACATACAGAAGGTATTACTGTATTTGTAGGCCTCCCAATCAGGATAAACAGCCATGTCTACAATTGCATGGCTGTCTTGGAAAACCAAGAGATCCTGGGCTTTGTACCCAAGCAATTTTTAGCAATAGACGGTGTTCATTATGAAGCCAGGTGGTTTACTCCCTGGAAAGCTGGAGAAGAAATCTCCTTAGAATGCTTTGATTCCCAATACCCTTTTGGGGATCTCATTTTTGAAAAAAACGGCCACAAATATGGCTTTGAAATCTGTGAAGACGCATGGAGAAGCAGTAACAGGCCCGGATACCGCCTCAAAGAACGTGGTGTTGACATTATTTTCAACCCTAGTGCCAGCCACTTTGCCATGGGCAAAAGTGAGCAAAGAGAAATATTAGTTACAGAAAGCTCAAGGGACCTGGGAGTGGCTTACCTTTATGTTAATTTGCTTGGCAATGAAAGTGGGCGAATGATATTTGATGGGGAAATACTTTATTCCGAACAAGGTCAGTGTTTGGTAAAAAACAAGTTGCTCTCTTATCAATCTTATCAATTGGCAACAGTAACCTACCCTGCTCAAGAGCCAAAGCCATTAAAACTAGAACACAGTTTACATACCAAAAATGAGGAATTCATGGCAGCCTCCACTTTAGCGCTGTTTGACTACCTTAGAAAAAGCAGAAGCAGGGGTTTTGTCCTTTCACTTAGCGGTGGAGCAGATTCATCCTCCATAGCCATACTTGTGGCCGACATGGTAAAAAGGGGAGTGAAGGATCTTGGAAAAGCCATGTTCTTGAAAAAAATCAATCGTACTTCTGACATTGACCCAGAAAGCAGTATTCAGGAGATCACAGGAAAACTTTTTACCACAGCCTACCAAGGAACAAAAAACTCCTCCGATGCTACTCTAAATAGTGCCCGCAACCTAGCGAAGAGTTTGGGTGCAACCTTTCACCATTGGACCATCGATGAGGAAGTGAACTCTTACACCAGGAAAATTGAAAAAGCTTTGGGCAGGGAACTAACATGGGAACAAGATGACATCGCCCTTCAAAACATCCAGGCAAGGGCACGTTCACCCATCATATGGATGATAGCCAATATTAAAAACTACCTACTTCTGAGCACCTCTAATCGAAGTGAAGGTGATTTAGGCTATGCCACAATGGATGGTGACACCAGCGGCAGTATATCACCTATAGCGGCAGTGAGCAAAGACTTTATTTTACAGTGGTTACAATGGGCTGAAAAGGAAAAGGGCTATGATGGTTTAAAGGAAGTCAATGCCCTCCAACCCACCGCAGAATTAAGGCCTCAGGAGCAGAGTCAGACTGATGAAGAAGACCTTATGCCCTACCCTATCATCTCTGCCATTGAAAAATTAGCCATAAGAGACAGGAGGTCTCCAATGGATGTATACCTGATTTTGAAAGAAGAAATTTCTCTTGAACCATCTCTTTTAAAAGCTTACATTGCCAAATTCTTTAGGCTTTGGTCAATCAATCAATGGAAAAGAGAACGTCTAGCGGTTTCCTTTCATTTGGATGAATTTAATGTAGACCCTAAGACCTGGTATCGTTTCCCTGTACTTTCCGGAGGGTACCGGGAGGAGCTGGCACTAATGGAAACCCTTGAAGAATAAATCAACGACAAACATCAAAAACATAATAACCCATGATCAATAGTATTTTGTATTACGTCGTATGGAGTCCAAATCCTTCGATTTTTTCAGGATTTGACAGGTTACGCTGGTACAGCCTGCTTTTTGCATTAGGCTTTATTATCTCCCAACAGTTCATGATCCATTTCTTTAAAAAAGAAGGGCATGATGAAAACCTGGTGGATAAATTGACAATTTACATGGTATTGGCTACCATCATTGGCGCCAGACTTGGCCACGTTTTATTTTATGAGCCGGAGCGCTACCTGAGCAATCCCATAGACATCTTGAAGGTCTGGGAAGGTGGCCTGGCAAGTCATGGTGCAGCCATCGTTATCCCTATTGCTATATGGCTATATGTCAGAAGAACCCCCGGTCAATCTTATTTATGGGTTGTAGACAGGGTTGTTATCGTAATAGCCTTGACTGGAGCTTTGATTCGTTTCGGCAACCTGATGAATTCAGAAATAGGTGGTATGCCCACTGGTACGGACAGTGGATTTGTCTTTGCTCGAGATACAGAAGAAATTCTGCACACAATGAAACTCCCAATATCTTCTATCAAAGCCTATAAGCCAGCAGACCGACAAAGTGAGCTTTCTGGAACAGGACGTGTTCCCGTTAACTTTGACATTGAAATTGATAAAGGAGGTTTTGATGAAGCAAATCTAAGAGCTGTGCTTGAGAGAGATGTCAAGTATGCATTGACTCGGTTCAATAGCTCAAAAAAATACATGGCAGAAGACCCCGAAACACCTTTGAATTTGGAGATAAAAGATCAAGGGGATCATTATCTGGCAGTGGTGAAAACATTTGGTCAAGCCAAATACCCCACTCAAATTTATGAGTCCCTCACTTATTTATTGATTTTCATCTTGCTATTTATTGGGTGGACCAAATACAAGTCTAGAATACCCGAAGGCTTATACCTGGGATTATTTCTCATATCCGTTTTCGGAATGCGGTTCTTTTGGGAGTTTTTCAAAGAAAACCAAGTGGACTTTGAAGACAACCTCACCCTTAACATGGGACAAACGCTAAGTATTCCATTGGTCGTTATCGGCCTGGGTTTTGTTGTTTATTCTTTAACGAATAAAAGAAAAAAACCATCCAGAACTAAATCAAGGGACAGGGTCATGGCCCTGTCCTCCCCAAGGGTGACATCTCCCTATTCTCTTGATTCCCATCCATCCACCTTTTAAAACGCCATGTTTCATAATGGCCTCTTTGGCATATTGACTGCAGGTAGGGTAATACCTGCAAGACCTGGGAATCAAAGGAGAAATAGCATATTGATAAATCAAAATGGGAAATACTGCAATATTTTTCACTATTCTCTTCACTTTTTCGTATTTACACTAAACAAGTCTATTTTTAAAAATAAAGTTCTGTTTCTAAAATCAAAATTAAGATTCAATTGAACCTAAAACCGCTATTTTACTGGCTTCTCCTCCTTATATTCATTCTGGAAACAGGTGGTGGTAAAATTCTGTTTGCCCAAAACAGTGACTCTTTGAACATCAATTCGGAAAAAGTTACTACTCCTAAACAGGTTACGGTAAATAATATTTTCATTGTTGGAAACGAAAAAACCCGTAAAATATCATCTTGCGGGAAATGGATATTGAGGAAAACATGACCTATAATTGGGAGGAATTTGTGGCGCTAGTCGCCGCCGACCAAAAAAAAATATATAATCTTCAACTTTTCACAACCGCAACAGTAACACCTCTTTTTGTAGGTGATGAGCAGGTTGAACTTTTGGTTTCTCTTAAGGAAAGATGGTACATACTACCAAGCATAATCTTTAATCTTGCTGACAGGAACTTCTCTGAATGGTATTCCAATCAAAACAGAGATTTTTCCAGGGTAAATTATGGCGTAAAATTAGACCACAATAATATTGGAGGAAGAAACGAAAAACTCAGGGTAATTGGCCAGATAGGTTTTACTCAAGCCATCCTCCTGAATTATACCATCCCTTATTTCGATAAAAACCAGCTCCATGGGTTGGCTGCAAAATTTAATTTTTACACCAATAAAAACATACCCGTAAGGTCTATAGGCAACAAGCAATATTTCTTCAGGAATCCAGATGAAGACATATTGCGAAAAACTCTCAATGCCTCGCTAACTTATAGTTTTAGAGGGAGCTTTTATAACTTTCATTATTTTACTGCAGGCTATCACAATACCCAAATCCATGAGGATGTAATCATTGAAAACCCCGATTACTTCACCCATGATGGTAAAAAACTACAGTATTTCTTGGCTTCCTATCGCTACCGACATGACAATCGTGATAATGTGGCCTATGCTACCCAAGGAACATTATTGGATGCTAGCTTAACCAAATACGGGCTGTTTGGGAAGGATGATATAAATGAGCTGGAATTTAGTATCATGGCCAGCACGTACAAAAGGCTGGGAGATAAATCTCACTTTGCTACCGGGATTTCCGGTTCTGCATTCTTTAGTGACAACCAACCCTACACCCTTGTCCGCGGTATTGGCTATAAACCGGATTTCATTAGGGGCTATGAGCTCAATGTTATCGAAGGCCAGCAATTGATCGTCCATAAAAACAGTTTGCGCTATGAGTTGTTTGACGTGGCTTACGACATTTCTGATTTTATGCCTATAGATGAATTTTCTGTATTCCCCCTTAAGCTATACCTCAGTGCCAATTTTGACCATGGGTACGTAAGAGATGCCAATCGATTGCCCCAGAATGCAGCACTCACCAACAAATACCTGAGCGGTTATGGCATGGGCCTGGACCTTATTGGAATGTACGACGCCGTTTTCAGGTTTGAGTATTCGGTTAATAATATGGGAACCCGAGGCTTCTTTATCAATGTGAAAGCTCCATTATAATTCGTTTTCTGTTTCATCATTACGTTTTTTTATAGTATATTCAAGTAATACTTTCTTTTTTCCCTTATTTTTTGATTATGGAGAAATGGGTGCTACTTGGTATATTTTTGCTTTTTTCCAGGATAGGCTGGGCTCAAAACAGCATGGATCATTTCCCAAAAGGGGCTCAAAGCATAGGAATTGGGAATGCAAGTGTAACCTTAAGCGACCCTTGGGCTATTTTCAACAATATAGGTGCCCTAGGCAAAGCACCATCTGAAGCCCATGCCATAGCGGGATACGATCACAGACTTGGACTAAATGAACTGACCACTCTTGCAGCAGGCATAACATTGCCTACCGAAAAAATAGGAACAATAGGAATTGGCATTTCCAATTACGGAGGAGAGCTATTTAACCAACAACAGATCGGATTGGGCCTGGCCAAGCAACTTGGCTTGGCAAGTTTGGGTATAAAAATCAATTATTTCCAGACCAATATTGAAGGCTATGGAAGAAGCGCCAGACCAGTGCTTGAGCTTGGTGGAACAGCCGAACTTATTCCCGGTTTGTTTTTGGTGCGCATGTATTCAATATAACCCGAGCAGCCATAAGCAAAGCGAGTTTGGATTATCTACCCACGATTGTTAAAGCTGGTATATCCTACCGCCCCGCTAAAAACCTAATGGTGAATATAGAAACGGAGAAAGAATTGTTTTCTCCCCCCCAATTCAAAGCTGGTATCGCTTATAGCTTTGAAGAGAAATTCTGGGCACGAACAGGTATCACCAGCCAACCCAATAATTTGTATTTTGGGATAGGTTTTAGACCCAGAAGATTCCAGGTAGATTATGCCATGAGTCGCAATTACCTGTTGGGCTTTACGCATCATTTTTCTTTAAATTATAACCTTAAAGCACCTTGAATCGCCGATCTGTCATCGGCCTTGTCCTATACATGCTGCCTTTTGCTCTTTTTGCACAACAGGCTTCACAAAAGGAACTTGATATAGAAGCCTTCGTAGAAGAGCGGTTTGCCATGCAGGAAGAAGACATCCCTTATGAAGACCTGTATGAAAGTCTTCTCCAGCGCTATTTTCAGCCATTGGACTTGCAGGTTGCTACCAGCACTGAGCTTCAATCCTTGTACTTACTCAGCCCCCTACAAATCCAGTCTTTTATTAAATACAGGAATCAATTTGGTAAGTTTTCTTCCATTTACGAGCTACAGGCAATCCCTGAATGGACTTTAGAAACCATTCAAAATATTTTGCCATTTGTGGTAATCAATTCGACACATCCTAATCAAAGCAACCCGGGGCTGAAACGTATCCTTAAAGCTGAAAATGCTTATTTACTCTTTCGCCAAAGAAGGATATGGCAAACAAGGAAAGGCTTCACTGCCCCTGACACGTTAAGCAATGGCGACCTGAGTAACCGGTATGTTGGAGACCCCAATGACTTATACATGAGGTTCCGATTACAACAACCGGCGGATTTCAGCCTTGGCTTGACTTTGGATAAAGATTCAGGAGAAAAATTCACTTGGGATCCCAAAAGTAAACGCTATGGATTCAATTATCTTTCGTTTCATTACACCCTCTATAACAAGGGCAAACTAAAAGCGCTTTCTCTGGGAGATTACCAATTGCAATTCGGCCAAGGCTTGGTTTTCGGATCGGGATTTTCTGTAGGGAAGGGTGCTGAGACCATCACCACCGTAAAAAGGAGTTCGACTGGCTTAAGACCTTATACTTCCGTAATGGAAGCAGGGTTTTTCAGAGGGCTGGCAGGGACTTACTCATCAGGGAATATAGAATGGACTGTCATGCTTTCCCGAACTTCAAGAGATGCCAATTTACAATACATTCAAGACAGCCTTGCCAATGAATCCTCCTATTTATCCTCACTGGTTTTATCAGGCCTCCACCGGACAATAAGCGAAATACAGAAAAAAGCGCAGGCTATTGAACAAAATATAGGATTGAACCTTAATTACCGCCATCCTAATAAATCTTTCCGACTAGGTTCAAACCTCCTTTACACGCAATACAGTCAACCGCTTATTCCATTGGAAAGAATATACAATCAATTCGAATTCCAAGGGAAGAACAATGTCACCAACAGTCTATATTTCACCTATAATTATCGAAACCACTATTTATTTGGAGAGTCTGCAATATCCAAAAGTGGCGGTATGGGGCACGTGGCAGGGATTATGAGTAGCTTGAATAGCAAAGTTGATTTCTCCATGATTTGGAGAAAATATGATCGTAACTTTCATTCTCAGTATGGGAATGCCTTTTCAGAAGGCACTCGACCGATTAATGAAGAGGGCTTGTACCTGGGTATTCACTTCAAACCCAGCAGAAAAATTAGCTGGTCAGCTTATTATGACTATTTCAAATTTCCCTGGATGCGTTTTAGAATGTATGCACCTTCAACGGGACACGAATGGCTCAGCAGGATAAAATTTCAGCCAAACAAACAATTGATGCTGTTTTTCCAGTTTCGGGAAGAGGTAAAAAGTAGAAACGTAGTTTCAGAAGATCAAACCAGCAGCCAATACCTGCTAGCGCAGGGAAAAAGGCAAAACATAGTATGGAACCTAACTTATCAACCCAGTCGCTGGTGGCAGGCTAAAACGCGTGTACAGCAAAGTTTTTACCGCATCAGTGGGCATAAATCTAAAGGTTATGCGATCTCTCAGGATTTATCAGGGGAGGTAGGTGCCTGGAAACTATCAGGAAGGGTTTCCCTCTTTGACACGGACGATTATGAAAACAGGCAGTACTTGTATGAAAAAAATGTGCTTTGGGCCTTTTCTATACCGAATTTCTATGATCAGGGAATACGCCTCTATTTTTTAGCCCAGTACAAACTCAATCGAAGGCTTACATTTTGGGGCAGGTGGGCGAAAACGACTTATACCAACAGAGAAAGTATTGGTTCAGGCTTGCAGGAAATTCAAGGCAACGAATTGGTAGAAACAACGTTTCAGTTAAGGTATCAATTTAACCGGTAAGGATCTTTACTAGCTCCTTACCGGCCAATTGTTCTTAATCAGATTTACTTGGTTTTAAGCAAGTCCCTGATTTGTTCCAATAATACTTCTGTTTTATTAACAGTAGGTGGTGGTGGTGTTGGCGCTGCTTCTTCCTTCTTTTTTAAGTTATTGATCACTTTAACGATCATAAAGACGGCAAAGGCAACGATGGCAAAATCAACAGTAAATTGAATAAAAGTACCATAGTTAATGGTAACAGCCGCTATTTCTTCTCCAGCGGGGTCAATATAGGCGTCCTTGAGAACAACTACTAAATCTGTAAAATCAACTCCTCCGACCAATAGGCCAATAGGAGGCATGATAATGTCTTTTACAAGAGAAGAAACGACCTTCCCAAATGCTGCGCCAATGATGACCGCTACAGCTAAATCGACTACATTACCTTTTACGGCGAAATCCTTGAATTCTTTAATCAAACCCATACTTTTGTTGGTTAATGGTTTTTAATTGATTTTATAAATAAACTTGATAAGCCTGTCAATATAAGAAAAATTCTATGACTATTACAAAATAATTATATTCCAAACTTTACATATACTGAATAGGGATGACCAAGACAAAAAATATAGCTCAACCAATAGCAAAAATTATAACTAAAACACTCCAAAATCAAGATTCAACCAGAAACGACGATTATTTCTGGATGAATGAAAGAGAAAATCCTGATGTGGTGAAATATTTGGAAAAGGAAAATGAATATAAAAGTCACTGCCTAAAGAAAACCGAGCCCTTACAGAAAGTCCTCTTCGAGGAAATGAAAGGACGTATTAAAGAAGATGATGCCAGTGTCCCTTATTTTAAAAATGGTTACTTCTATTATAATCGTTTTGAAAAGGGAAAAGAATACCCCATTTATTGCAGAAAAGAAGGGAATCTCGATGCTGATGAAAAAACGCTTTTGAATATTAATACCCTGGCAGAGGGGCATGAATACATGAATGTAAATGCGCTGGCAGTAGCAGAAAACAATCAACTGCTTGCTTATTCGTTTGACAATGTTGGGAGACGTATATACACAATCCATTTTAAGGATTTAATAAGCGGAGAGGTATTGGAGGATCAATTGAAATCCGTCACAGGGAACCTGGCATGGGCGGCGGACAATGCGACCGTTTTTTATACCCAGCAGGACTCAATGACCCTAAGGCCAAATAAAATTTTCCGACATGTCTTAGGCCAGCCTCAAGAATCAGATGAATTGATCTATGAGGAAACCGATGAAACCTTTACTGTTGGATTAAAAAAATCGAAGTCTAGAAAATTTTTATTCATTGCCAGTCACAGTACAATTTCCTCAGAATACCGTTTCCTCCCAGTAGATCAGCCCGAGGAAAACTGGAAAGTGATCCAAGAAAGACAGGATGATTTGGAATACGAAGTCGACCATTATGAGCAACATTTTATAATTCTCACCAATGCAGACAAGGCCACCAATTTTAAATTGGTAAAAACACCTATTGACAAACCTGAAAAAGAAAATTGGGAAGACATCATCCCTGCCAGGGAAAATGTTTTTTTAGAAGAATTTGAAGTTTTCAAGCATCACTTAGTCATTGCCAATCGCTTCAATGGGCTGCAGCGACTTGAAATCAGGTCCTGGGATGGTGATAAAAAACACACCATTCGAATGGAGGATCCGGCATATACTGTTTGGATCGGCAATAACCCTGAATTCTATACCGATGTGCTCAGGTATGGTTATAATTCATTGACAACCCCTGCCACGGTATACGATTACAACATGGAATCCAGGGATAAAACGCTAATGAAGCGACAAGAAGTAGTAGGTGGTCACACACCAGAAGACTACCAATCTGAACGGGTATGGGCTACCTCTAAGGACGGAACAGAAATACCCATTTCTCTGGTATATAAAAAGGACTTGTTCCATCATGATGGTCAAAATCCTGTATTGCTAAATGGCTATGGTTCTTATGGGCTAAGCTCCGATCCCTATTTTAGCTCCAGTAGATTAAGCTTACTTGACCGAGGATTTGTATTTGCCATTGCGCATATTAGAGGAGGTCAGGAAATGGGCCGACACTGGTATGAAGATGGCAAAATGTTAAAGAAGAAGAATACTTTTGAAGATTTCATAGCCTGCGGTGAATATTTAATTCAGGAAAAATATTCCCATCCAAAAAAGCTTTTTGCAATTGGAGGAAGTGCTGGCGGACTCTTGGTAGGTGCTGTGATCAACCAGCGACCAGATCTATTTCATGGTGTAGTCGCAGCCGTTCCTTTTGTGGATGTGGTGACAACTATGTTGGACGAAAGTATTCCTTTAACTACCGGTGAGTTTAACGAATGGGGCAACCCTAAGGAAAAGCCCTATTATGACTATATGCTATCCTACTCTCCATATGACAATGTGAAAGCGCAGGACTACCCTCACCTCCTGGTAACTTCCGGCTTACACGACAGTCAGGTGCAATACTGGGAGCCTACCAAATGGGTAGCAAAATTAAGGGCTTTGCGCTCCAACCAAAACCTTTTACTATTGCATACCAATATGGAAGCGGGACATGGCGGGGCTTCTGGTCGATTTAGTGCTTTAAAAGAATTGGCAATGGAATATGCCTTTATTTTATTACTGGCAGAGAATTAAACGCTAAAAGTATAGCTTGAGATTTTGTCAGCATTGTTGCAGAAAAAAGCAACAATGCCGCCAAAATCTGGATCTGCTCTTAATATATTTACCAAGGGCTGACACCCTTGGCTATGTTATTTCGCCCCATTGGGGCTGGGGAATTCGAAAGGCTTGAAATCCCATTACTTAATGAGGATTACCGTTTTGGCTAAAAGAGTTAGATGGAATGACTGAATTTCATCGCGAAATAGTTTTCTTACAAATTTTGTGTTTAAGTGGCCTGTTGTCGAAATCAACAGCCTACTTATTTTTCAATCCTGCAAATCCCCAAATTGCAGTTTAATCAATGTCCATTAGCTCGAATAAGGCAAAAGACAGGTAGTCTTCTTTGAGTTCAGGATTATCCGGATGGTTTTTGGATAGGTATATTCCCTCTTCGGTTATAAAAGCATTGTCTGATAAAAATTTATCCTTACTAAATAAGGTTTCTCCAATAACATTCAACTCACTGTCCAAAATTAATATGGAGAAAAGTTTAGGCATAAATCTATACTTCATTATTTCCTCCTCACTCGTCACCTCAATTTCCGGATAACAAAACCTATAATAGACGTTTTTGAATTTATCGTAAAGAATACTTTTATAATTCGCCGCACTTGCATAGTATTTGTAATGTTGCTCTCGCGAACCAAACACGTCAAAGTTTTGGAAGCCATTGATGTATTTACTTTTTGAAAGTGCTGCTGTTAACCCGACCTGCATGGAATCTGAAGAGTACAACTTATGGTCAGAATGAAAAGAATAAACCCATCTGTCTATGCCTTTTGCAAAACTGAAATCAAAAAGTTTATACCCATCTTCCAAATAGTCATTGGGGTATTTATGATTCAAGAGTTTCGTCTCACCATTGTTTAGGTTGATGCTATAAGTCAGATGTCTTTTAGACAGCACCTCATTTGTTATTTCTTTATAATCATCAGCAGGACGTGTTTTCACCACTAACGCGTCAGCTATAACCACTACTGGAGATGAAAAGTAAGTGGAGTGTACAAATGGAGGGGTATGCATTTCTGGTACCTGAACTGTAATTTTATTCTTGATCGACTGACTTGTGTCGGTTAAATATATATCAGTACTAAACTGCTGAAAGAGAAATATACTGTCCAGATTGTGAATATGAAATGAAAAAATCCGACCAACGCCCTTGTTCCCTTCAACTGGGAATTTTAATCTTTTATGAAGGGATTTGTCTTTCAAATCATACATCTGTATCTCGTTGGAACTCCTATTAAGGTTAAACAACCAATCCTTAGAATCTTGGTAATGGACCAGTTGTGTACTTCTATTTACCGTTAATGAATCAATAGGTATTATTAAAGATTTTGAAGATTTAACTAATTCTTTTGATACCACAGACGCATCTGCTTTGCCCAGGTTTTCAGTCTTATTACAAGCAGAAACCATTGCTAAAAACAGGATGAATCCGGAGATTCTGTAAAGGATATTTTCACCCAATGTATTTTGTCTGCTGCTCATTTTGGTGCTTTTCATGAATTTGATGGTGCTACTTTCAAGTTTCGCCTTTTATATTGTGACTAATTATCTATTCAGATTACTTTCTTAGATGCGCTAATTTTAAATACAAAGAAATCATAAAACGCAGTCCTTATAATTTGCATTGACTAATTTATATAACTGATAATTTAGTACATATCACTTGAATTCACAATTATACCTAAATATTTAATTTATAAATTAAGTAGATTTTCTATTTGGTAATAGAGCCGCTTACCGAGAAGGAACAAGGTTATCCTGAAACAGGACTCAGGCTTATGACCGATCAGAAAACAGAATGTTTATCCGGTAGAAACACAAAACCACAGAACAATTTTCTAAAACATCAATGCCCACCTTCAATTATTTGCATAATTAAAATATTATGCCTAATTTTTATAACTTCTATAATTCATAAGTCATTAATCCAACTGTTTTAATTAGGCAAAATGAAGGTAAACCACGAACACCAACATTCCTTTTATGATGAAATGTATGATGAACATCAGACATTACGTGATCACTACTCTAGTTTCGGAGCGTTTATTGAAAACACTTCGGCCAAAAAGCTTAACCAATTACAATACTCAGCAGACAAGGCCCAGATGGCCATGGGAATGACCTTCAATGTCTATCATGACAAAGAGGGTTCAGAAAAAATTCTGCATTTGGACATCATTCCCCGAATTATTCCAGGAAACGACTGGCATAAGATAAACGAAGGTCTCAAGCAAAGGATTACAGCATTAAATCTCTTTCTACAAGACATCTACAATGACCAAAAGATTCTGAAAGACAAAGTAGTTCCTTCAGATTTAATTTTGGGGAGCAAAGATTTTCTGAAACCATGTATGGGCTTGACTCCACCAAAAGGCATCTGGTGTCACATTACAGGCACAGACCTGGTCAGGGACAATAACGGAGAGTTTTATATTTTAGAAGACAATTTGCGCTGTCCTTCAGGTGTCTCCTATATGTTGGAGAGCCGGGAAATCATTAAGCGTGCCTACCCAGATTTATTCAATAAACTAGGTGTAAGGCCCGTGTCAGATTATCCTGCAAAACTGCTAGAGATGTTGCAGTTTTTGTCTGACAAACCAAAACCCAAAATAGGTGTATTGACACCGGGTGTTTATAATTCCGCCTATTTTGAACATTCTTACCTGGCCCAGCAGATGGGGGTGGAATTGGTTTCCGGCCTGGATTTAATGGTTAAAGACAAAAAAGTTTACATGCAGACCACCAAGGGTTTGGAGCAAATAGATGTGCTTTACAGAAGGATAGATGATACTTTTCTCGACCCACAAGCTTTCAATCCAGACTCAATGTTAGGTGTTCCTGGTCTTTTTGAAGCTTATAAGGCTGGCAACATTGCTCTTGCCAATGCTCCTGGAACAGGTGTGGCAGATGACAAGGCGGTATATGCCTATGTGCCCAAAATAATAAAATACTACCTTGATCAGGATCCAATACTCCATAATGTACCTACATTTCTTTGTAGAGAGGAAAAAGATAGAAACCATGTATTAGAAAACATTGCTGACCTGGTGGTAAAAGAAACCAATGCCGCCGGAGGTTATGGCATGATGATAGGGCCTAAAGCTGATGCTGAAGAACATGAGAAATTCAGACAATTGGTCAAGTCAAATCCTAATAATTATATAGCCCAACCTACACTTTCACTTTCCACGGTACCGTCCATTGTAGACAATAAGACCATAGAGGGGAGGCATGTAGATTTAAGGCCTTATATCTTGTACGGAAGTGAAGTAGAAGTAATTCCCGGTGCCCTTACTCGGGTAGCGTTAAAAAAAGGTTCTCTTGTAGTCAATAGTTCTCAAGGTGGTGGAAGCAAAGACACCTGGGTATTGTATTAAATTAAACAAACGATATGTTAAGTAGAGTTGCAAATTCAATTTACTGGCTGGGGAGATACATGGAGCGGACTGAAAATTATGCCCGATTTATCAATGTTAATTTCAACCTAATGTTGGACTTACCCCCTGACTTAAAAGAACAATGGGAGCCTTTAATTATGGCCACAGGAGATCATGAGCTTTATAAATCCCGAAACCTAAGTTATAATATGCAGGAAGTCATTTACTTCCTGGCCTTTGATCAATCTAACCCAAATTCCATTATTTCTTCAATCTCCAAAGCCAGAGAGAATGCTAGAATGATTAGAGAGAACCTCACCAAGGAAACCTGGGAAAAATTAAATGAAACCTATCATTTTGTGAATAAAGCCTCGAATGAAAAAGTCTGGAAAAAGGAAGATCCCAGAGATTTTTTTGAGGAGGTAAAATCCCAAATCCTGCTTCTCTACGGATTGGCAGACAACACGGTGGCGCGCACAGAAGGCTGGTATTTTAGGCAGTTGGGTCAGTACCTGGAGAGAGCGGACAAAACCTCACGTATCCTGGATGTAAAATACCATATCTTACTCCCTTCCGCAGATGAAGTGGGTTCCCCTTTAGATTTTCTTCATTGGATGGCTTTGCTAAAATCTGTAACCGCTTTCAATACTTACAGAAGGCTCTATGGCAATATCTCTCCTTCAGGAGTTGTGGAATTTTTATTGCTGAATAAATACTTCCCCAGGTCTGTTTTCTTTTGCTTGAAAGAAGCAGAACAATGCCTCTATAAGATCTCGGGAGCCAATGGTGATGGGTATACTAATAGTGCTGAAAAAGCAATGGGAGAATTGCGTTCTAAGCTGGAATTCGATGATGTTAATGATATTATTTCCAGTGGTTTACATGAATACATCGAACACTTACAAATCAAAATTAATAATATATCAAATAAAATAAACGACAATTATTTCCAAATAAAAGATAACTTTGCCTCCCAAACGATGGGACAAGAATGACATTTTGTATTGGAATAAAGACAAAGGACGGAATTGTAGGTTTATCAGATACCCGAATCACTTCAGGAAATGACACTACCACTTCGAAGAAAGTATATACCGTAAATAGAAGAAAACACTCTTTCTTTATTATGACCTCTGGTCTTCGCTCTGTAAGAGACAAGGCGATTACCTATTTTGGAGAATTAATTGAAAAAAATGATTCTTCTTATGACAAGCTTTATAAAGCCGTCAATGGTTTTGCAGATCAGGTGAAACGTGTGGCTGAAGAGGACATGGCTTCACTGGAAAGTTCTGGGTTTTCCTTCAATTTGTTTTCCATCATCGGTGGACAACTTGAAGAGGACAAGGAACCAAAGCTCTATTTACTTTATCCCCAAGGAAATTGGATAGAAATCAGACAAGGAACACCATTCGTCATTATTGGCAACACTGGATTTGGTAACCCTGTTTTAAGGAGATCTCTCAAGTATGATGAACCGCTTTTACTCGCACTAAAAAGTGCCTTTCTGGCTTTCGATGCGACTAGAATCAGCTCAAATGATGTTGACTATCCAATAGACACCGTGGTTTTAGAAAACGACAGTTACAATATAGTTGAAAACCGATTTGAACAGCATGAATTAAATCATTTATCTGAGATTTGGAACGAATCACTAAAAGAAGCCATCCATAACCTTCCGGCAGAAGTCCTGGAAAAGGCATTCTCTCGAAAAGAGTTTGTGAAAAGTGAATGAGTGAATTTGAATTATGTTGTCTTTTCTAAATTAAATCAACAGCAATTATGCGTCTGAAAATACAACATACCACTACTTATGAATATCAAAAGCTGGTGAGGTTGAACCCTCATCACTTTTACCTTAAACCACTTCAAAGAAATCACCTGGAAATCAGTGCCTATTCGCTGGATATAAATCCCAAACCAGAGGGCATGAATGAAAGGTACAGCATTGAAGGAAACCCCTATTTTCAAGCCTGGTTTACAGGCGAGACGGAAAACATGGTGATCCAAGTAGATTTTCAGGTAAACACCAGTCACTTTAACCCCTTCCTCTTTCTAATGGATCAGTGGTTTTTGCAAAACTTCAACCCTGAAAATGACACTCCTTTTGCTTACCAGCAAAAAAATTTACCAATCTTAAATGCTTACCTCCTTCATAGCAATAACAATTTATTAAAGAGCTATGCGCTTGAAAAGCTGAAGACCAACGACCCTATCCAATTCTTGACACAATTGAATGCTGCCATTCATGCAGACTGGCACCATATCATTCGAGAAGAAGAAAATCTTTGGTCAGCAGCCAGAACCTTTGCTGCGGGGAAAGGCTCCTGCAGGGACCTATCCTTTATGTTAATAGAAATGTTAAGACATGTAGGCTTGGCTGCAAGGTTTGTCAGTGGCTATGCTTTCAATCCGGAATTGGAGGAAGGCCATGAACTTCATGCATGGGTAGAAACCTACCTGCCTGGTGCAGGATGGGTAGGATTGGAT
The DNA here is from genome assembly GCF_000427295.1 of Cyclobacterium qasimii M12-11B. Classification (GTDB taxonomy): domain Bacteria; phylum Bacteroidota; class Bacteroidia; order Cytophagales; family Cyclobacteriaceae; genus Cyclobacterium; species Cyclobacterium qasimii. The sequence continues at coordinate 195,783 of NZ_ATNM01000110.1, forward strand.
CCAAGTCTTGGGCTAATGGCAGATGAACATTATATCCCTCTTGCTGCCAGCTTTCTTCCAGAAAATACCCTCCCTGTCCATGGTTCTTTTGGTGGAGAAAATCTCAAACCTTCTACCCTACACACATCCGTTAGCATTCAACAACTTTAAAACAAGGAACAGACTAACCACCTCATTACTAAAGGATAAAGAAAGACAAAGCCTGCTACGGATTTAAAAGAAACACCCTGTTTTCTTAAAATGAAACGATAGAAACGAAATTTTATTAACCTTCTCACGTGATTTCCAGTTAAATAGGATAACATAAACTATCATGAGAAAAGTGGGAGGCACCTTATTTATCATCACATTACTATCAATTATTATTTTTTTAGATTGGTACGTTTTTCAAGGAATTAAAGCAATTTTACCCGCAGACTATTTGACGCAGGGTAAAATAATATATTGGACCATAGCTGGGGCAGTGGCTATTTGGTTAGGTTTCACCTTTTACACCATTATGCAGGAAGGCAAGATATCAACTGCTTCCCAGCAATCCCTTAACTTGTTTTTGGTCATTCTTGTCACCCAGCTAACCGTCATTGTTTTTCTTTTTGGAGAAGACATTGTCAGGGGGATTGGCTCTGTATATGGCTATGCGACAGGAGCTACAAATGAAGATGGATCGCTGATGGCTTCCAGAAGAAAGTTTATAAGCCAAATAGCTTTTGCAGTGGCGGCTATTCCTATGACAGGATTTATCTATGGAATCATTAAGGGTAAATATGATTTCAGAACCATCAAAAAACACTTTATTTTAAAGACCTTCCAGAGGCCTTTGACGGATTTACCATCACGCAGATCTCAGACATTCATGCTGGTAGTTTCACCGATTATGATGCGGTAAAAAAAGGGGCTGACATGGCAGCTGCCCAGCAGTCTGATCTTTTTGTATTTACTGGCGACCTGGTCAATCACAAAGCAGATGAAATTGATCCAATGATTGATATTTTCTCGAAAATAAAAGCACCCTTTGGGCAATTTTCTATCTTGGGAAACCATGATTATGGAGATTATACTTCCTGGCCTAGTCCAGAAGCTAAAGTGAAAAATCTTCAATCGTTGAAAGAAAAACACAAAATAATGGGCTTTGACCTTTTACTTGACGAGAACAGGGTAATAGAGAAAGATGGACAAAAAATAAGTTTATTGGGAGTAGAAAACTGGGGCTTGGGCTTTCAGTCTAAGGGGGATCTTGAAAAATCCCTTCGAAACGTTCCTGACGATGCCTTTAAAGTTTTACTCTCACATGACCCTACCCATTGGGACGAGCAAGTAAAAAATCACCCCAAAGACATACACCTGACACTTAGTGGGCATACCCATGGTATGCAAATAGGCATAGAAACGCCTTTTGTACGTTGGAGCCCTGCGCAATATCGCTATACCAACTGGGCAGGGATAGCTGAGCAGGCAGGGAAATACCTATACGTGAACCGAGGTTTTGGTTTCCATGCCTTTGCCGGTAGAGTGGGAATCTGGCCTGAGATTACTGTAATAGAATTGAAAAAGGGATAAACCACAAACCAAAACAATGCTATAATCAATAGCATTGGGTTCTAACCCATGGATTAGATAAATGCATGAGACATGATTTTGTGTTAGCTAACTAGCGAAACTTAATATCTTCGAAAACGGATTAAAATTTAACTGACCCTCGCTGACCTGATAGAAACCAATAGGCGAGTGGTACAAAATACAAAGCAGTAAAAGTACCTATCGTCAGTCCTCCTATAACAGAAAAAACCAGCGGCCTTTGCAAATCTGCTCCCAAACCAGCACCAAATACTACAGGGCTCAATGCCAGAATGGTGGTGACTGATGTCATCACAATTGGCTTCAGCCTTATTTCACCAGCATGATACAATGCTTTGACCAGGGCTTCTCTTGCAAGTAATCCCTCTTTCGTCTGGTAAGTCACTTTTAGCCGGTTTATGGTGTCGATCTTTAGGATAGCATCATTGACCATGATCCCCAACATCACTACCAAGCCTATAGCCGACATTACATTTAAGGAAGTACCTGAAAGCCATAGCACCAAAAAGGCCCCTCCCACTCCTAGAGGAAGTGTGAATACAACAATAAGCGGTTGTAGAAAACTCTCAAACTGAGCCGCCAGAATAAAATAAAGCAACAGAATGGAGATCATCAAAATCCCCATCAACTGCTTGATGGTTTCCTGGTCCTGAAAATACTGACCTGCAAAACCAACCGCGAGGTTTCTTTCGACACCCCAAGACAGAATGTCTGCCTCATGACTTTCCGGCTCGGACACATCGAGGTTTAGGGATTGATAAATGCCCGCCCTGTCTGAGGTTACAAATTTATAATGGGAATCATAAGAAAACGCAATGAATTCATCCAAAGCGTAGGCAACCCCTTCTTCTCCATAGATATAATTGCGCTTCAATAGCGTCTGAAAATCCAATTGATCATTCCTTAACTGAATGGGTATAATTTCGCCGAATTGACGAATATCAGTAATCAGGTAATTGCCAAATAGTTGTTCTATTGTGGTGATCAAATCGTCTACTCCCAGACCATATAAAGCCAACTTCTCAAGATCGGTTTTGAAAATCACAGAGGATCCTTCTTGCAGACCTGGCCCCTTGGACACGCCTGCTAATGGGAATTCTTCCATCCATAAATTCATTTGGCTCGGGCTAATCGGCTTTTGAGATTCTAACTGCTTTAAGCGCACCTCAAAATAAGGTTTGTTTGAATTGAACAGTTGGTCGAAGGCATTGGGAGCATCTTTTATTTCTAAGCTGGCTTTTGGGAAATTTTGGCGGAAAAAATCCCGAAGTTGATTGCTGACATTTTCTTTGTCATTATTATTGGCAAACATCAGGTAAAGGTCGGCTTGTTGAATGGCATTTTCACCTTCATACAAAATGAATTGCCTTAACCCTAAATCACTCTCAGCCACAGTAAACTTACCCTCCAATTGGCCAAGTAGATTTTGAATCCGGTCTCTATTTTGGCTTGCGTCGATAGATTCGTTCCAATCCAAAGAAATCAAAACGTCAAACTTCTCTATTGGTGGCAAACCTTCTACTTTCAAGAATTTGACAGTGGCCAACAGCAATGGAATCATCAGAAACAAAACCAGCAAAGACAAGCCGGGACGAGAAAACAACTTCTGGTAAATTATTTTATACCCTCTTAGCATTCCCTTGAAAAGACGACTGTCTTCTTTGATCGTACTTTTCGTTTTATTTTTGAACAACAAGAAATACAATAAGGGAAGTAAAATAAAAGCTACCAATAAAGAGACACAAAGTATGGCAGCCACAGATACTGCCTGATCATAAAACAAGGCTCCTGCCACACCACTTAAAAAGACCAATGGAACAAACACAGCCAATGTCGTAAGCACAGAACTGATAAGGGCGGACTGAACTTCATTTACACCACTTACACAAGCCTCAAACAGCGGCAATCCTTCCTCACGCTTTCGATTGATATTGTCCAAAACGATAATGGCATTGTCAATTAGCATCCCCAGCCCCAGGGCCAGACCACTCAAAGAGATCACATTTATGGAGATGTCGAAAAAATAAAATACCATGAAGCTGATCACAAGAGAGGCCGGTAGGCTTATCCCTATAATGATTGGTGTTCGGTAATTGCCCATGAAAACGAACAGAATAGCGAATGCAAACAAACCTCCGAAGAGCAAACTGGTTTGCAGGTTATTGATCCCAGCATTTAACAAAGAGGACTGGTCTTGGGTCAATTCAAAATCTACCTGCTCGTAATCGGCTTTAAACAATTCCACTGCCTCATGAATCAGCGGCATGGTTTCATTCATTTTAGCTGAAGTTTGTTTGTGCACCGTCACTACAAGTCCTTCTTTGCCTTGAAACAAATGAAAACCTGTTGGTTTGGCAAGGGAATGGTTAACATCAGCTACTTTTGATAGGGTTACGGTATTTCCTGATGGCCCCCTGATGGGGAGGTTGCCAACGTCTTCAGCCGTTTCAAGTCTGGAAGCCAAACGTAAATAATACCTGAATTGTCCATCCTCCACACTTATGCCTGGCAGTTCACTGTTTCCGTCCTTGATGGCACTGATTAAGTCTGCTTCTTTAAGGCCTAAACCAGTCATCACAGGTTTGTTTGGCGTGACGGTAATCACCTTTTCCTGCCGGCCATTGATGTCTACCAGCGCCACGCCTTCCAGTTGTTCCAACCTCTTTTTGATCACATTCTCTGTGAGCATCGAAACTTCAGCGAAATCAACACCTTCTTTTGGAATTATTTGTAACCGAACAATTGGGATATCATTGGAATTGATTCGAACCACTTGTGGCCGGGGCATGTCATTCGGAAGGCTGTTGGTAAGCCTGTCAATTTTTTCATTGACTTCAATATAAGCCAGCTCCATCCTTGTCTGGAAATCAAAGGTCAACCGAACATCCCCGACTTCAGAACCTGCCTTGCTTTCTAAATCTTGCAGGCCATTTAAAGTAACCATGCCTTCCCTGATAGGTTCCAGCACATTCTGTTCTATGGACTCAGGGGAAGAGTTGGGATAGTTTACTTTAATGACAATCTGAGGCACATCTATAGGAGGCAGCAATGAAATTGGCAATGTTCGAAACAAAATCACACTAAAAATAAGGAAGGCCAGAAAGGTCATTCCAACAGCTATCGGTCTTGAGAGTAAAAATCTAACCATAGCTTATTCTGTTGTTATCTCCACTGACGCCTGATGTCCTAGCTGCACGTTATTGCTCACAATAACTGTTTGATCAGCTTCAAGCCCATCCAATACTTCAATTTCTCTTCCATTGTCCTTCCCTACCTCTATATAATTCCATATGGCTTCATTATTATCTATCGTAAAGACTACAGGCCGACCAGATCGATAAACCACCGCTTCTTTTGGGACAACGAGGTTATTGTTTTGTGGCGCCCTGATTACAGCTCTGGCATTCATTCCCGGCAATAGGCTTCCACCTTTGCTGAGCTTCAGAGTAACCTGAACCAGTCCGTTTTCATCCACCTTAGGGTTAATGCTTATTACCGTTCCGGAAATACTTTCACTTGCTCCTGTTACGGGATAAATTTCTGCTTTATGCCCTTTTTTCACATAGCCAATATCCGACTCCAAAACTTTTACTTTCATTTCTAATAAACCAGTGCTTAATACCAAACAGATCTCATCACCTGCATTGACAAGACTTCCTTTTTAAGTTTCAAGTCTGCTATTGCACCTGTGATGGGTGCTTTAACTTCAGTTTTATTAAGGTTATTTTCAGCCTCTCTTACAGCAATTTCTGCTGCTAATAACCCACTAGAAGCCTTCCAGAATTCATCCCTGGCATTTCTGTCCAGGTCTTCCGAAAAGGTGGTTTCTACCGTGGAAACTATTTTTAGGCTCCGATACTCTGCACTTGCAGTTCGAAGGCCCACTTGAGCTTTGTCCCATTCCAGCTGGCTGTCTGTCCTGTCAAGCAATGCGATAATCTGCCCCTCTTTCACTTGCTGCCCTTCTTCAACTTTGAGATCAATAAGATAACCGCTACGTTCTACAATGGACATGACTTCATTTTCTGCTTCTATTTTCCCCGAAGCATTGATCAGGTAATCAAAGGACTTTTTTTGAGAAACACCGACCTTCACAGGGGTAGCTTTAACTTCATCGCGAAAAGTCTCCATAGGGATTTCCTCTATCTCTTGGGTTTCTTCACTACAGGCGAAAAAGAAAATTAAGGAACAAAATAAGAGTGTTTTGTTCATGTCTATGTTTAGCTAAGGGTTAATATTATTTTGAAGAAAGAATGGAAAGAATATAATTAACTAAAAATTTAAATCTCATGCAAATATTGACTCTTAATTTTGTTAAAAAAGCAATAAAATCCTAAACATATCCTCTAAGAATCAGGCATTAGAAATTTTTTAGACCTTATAGGCACAAGTACAATTGCAGTAAGTCGGCAAGAACAAAGGGCACTTAAACAAGGATTTAAAGACATGGAAAAATGGAAGGCAATGAAGGTAACTTGTCTGAATTTGGTAATTTATCTGATTTCTGTAAGTTAAACCCACTGCTGCTTTTATTGAAGCCCTACCGACTTCGTGAAAAAGGCAAGAAATCGCCCAAAATAGAATTTACTCCCACAAATTTGCAAGCTTTTTTAGCCCGAATTCTAAGACATAGAAACCTAACCCGAGGGATCATTTCAGTATTATTGAGCTTTGGGATATAAACAAAAAAAATCCGGGTTGAATAATTCAACCCGGATTTGTAATCTTTCAATCTGAAACCTTATTTTAATACTTTTTCATCAGCATGCATAAATTCAGGATCATCTTCTTTATAATTCACATGGATTATAGGGCTGGCCTTGTGTAGCAATGCCCTACTGGATGTATCAAGGTGTCTGATATAAACCGTTTTTCCCAATTTGCTGTAACGCTCAGTCACTTTATGAACAGCCTCTAGGCCGGAATGATCCACAATTCTACTTTCCTCAAAATCAATAATAATTTCATCAGGATCATTTAATGGATCAAATTTCTCACCGAAAGCTGTTACTGAACCAAAAAACAAGGGGCCAAAAATATCATAATGTTTAATCCCTTCTTCATCAACACGTTTTCTAGCACGAATCATTTTAGAATTTTTCCAGGCAAAAACCAATGCGGCTATAATTACTCCGATCAATACTGCCAAGGCAAGATTGTGTAAAAATACGGTGACCAAGGTTACCAGAATCATTACCAATACATCTGATTTAGGCACTTTTCTAAAAACCTTAAAGGAAGCCCATTCAAAAGTTCCTATCGCTACCATAAACATCAACCCTACCAAGGCTGCCATTGGCACCATTTCTATATAAGAGGAGAAGAACAAAATAAAGGTAAGTAGACCCAAGGCAGCTACTATTCCAGAAAGCCGGTTTCTACCTCCTGCATTCACGTTGATTAGTGACTGGCCGATCATGGCACATCCACCCATTCCTCCGAAGAATCCTGTAGTGACATTCGCTACTCCCTGAGCAATACATTCTTTGTTGCCACTTCCTCGTGTTTCAGTAATCTCGTCTACAAGGGTTAGTGTTAGCAAACTTTCTATCAAACCTACACCAGCCATAATGGCCGCATAAGGTAAAATGATCCAAAAGGTCTCCATTGTTAAAGATACCATTGGGATGTGAAATTCAGGAAGACCACCAGATATAGAGGCCATGTCGCCTACTGTTCGCGTATCTAAATTTCCGAAAATCACTATTAAAGTAACGGTAAGAATCGCCACTAAAGCTGAAGGAACTACTTTGGTCAACAAGGGCAAAAATTTGATGATAATCATGGTTACCAACACTAGTCCTAGCATTAGGTATAGCGGATAACCCGTCATCCATTCGGCAATGCCCTGGGCATTTACTGTTTTAAATTGTGAAAACTGGGCGGTAAAAATAATAATCGCCAAACCATTGACAAACCCAAACATAACTGGATGGGGAACCAATCGAATAAGTTTCCCAAGTTTCAGTACGCCTACCAATATTTGAATCAATCCCATTAATACTACTGCAGCAAAAAGGTACTCAACCCCATGATCGATCACCAATGCTACCACTACTACCGCTATGGCTCCAGTAGCTCCTGAAATCATCCCAGGTCTACCTCCTAAAATAGAAGTGATTAATCCAATGATAAAAGCTGTATATAATCCTATCAAAGGGCTAACTCCTGCGATAAGAGAGAAGGCTACCGCTTCGGGAACCAAAGCCAAGGCAACAGTTAAACCTGAAAGAACTTCATCTTTTAGATTGGCTTCTTTTGGTTTGAATAAGTTGTAAAAGGCCTGTGTCATGGATTTGAATTATAGGTGAATTTTTAATTAAAGCATTGATAAATTTAAAAAATTGTCATTTATCCCATTTCTGGCAAATAAATAAGGTGCAAAGATATTAAAATAATGTTTAATTAAAATATAATTTGGTTTTTTAGGAAGGGAATAAACTGAAGGCAAGCCAAATAGCAGTCCATGCTACTGTTCTACAACATAGGTATAAATCAATTGACTGATTTTCGCAATGCTTTCTTTACCTACTTCTTCATCCTTAAGATTTTTACTCAGAATGACCAATACATAGCGTTTACCATTGACCAAATCCACAATAGCAGCATCATGCTGTACCCCCGTAATGGATCCGGTTTTGTGTGCTATTTTTGCCGTTTTGGGTAAATATTTTGGGATCAATCCATTGAAATGTTGATCGGAGAGAATTTCCATCATATTGCCGGAACCAACCACCTTACCTTTGGCAATGGCCTCCATGATAAGCATCATGTCCAGGGCAGTGGTGGTATTGCTTAAACCTGCTTCAAAAGCTTTAAGATCCTCCACTCCCCGAAGCACCTGAATGTCTAGCGCCCCCAAATCCCGCATGGTTTGTGTTACATTTTCTGCCCCTACCTCTTCGATCAGGATATTAGTTGCGAGGTTACTACTTTTAATAATCATCTGGTACATCAATTCGTACCTGCTGCCTTTTTCACCGATTCGACTGTACAAGGCTTCCTGACTGTCAACACCAAGGTCCATGCTGTAAGCACTACCATCCAGAATGCTCTTAAACTCATTTCGTATCAATATGGAATCTTGCAAGGAAAATTTCCCTGCAGCCGATTGTTTAAAAAGTTCGATCATGACAGGTGTTTTCATGGTACTGGCAGCATGAAACACCTCTTTTTCATTTATGAATAATTCCTTACCAGAATCATCCAATAACCTAAAGGCAAGGCCAAAATCTCCTTCTACCCCCTGCATCAGGTCTCGAATTCCATTCTCCAATTGGTTCAAATCCTGTTTTTCCTTTGAACCGGCACAGGAAAGCAACAAAAATAAAGGCAACAACAAGTACAAATTCATAGCATATTTTGTCTAATATAATACCAGCACCCAGGCCATAACGGCCAAGAAAGCCACTATTGGACCAAGAACAATATAGAAAAGCCCCCCAGTCCTGAAATCTTTTTGCTCCACCATCCCTGTTGCAAAGGCAATGGCATTTGCGGGAGTAGAAACGGGAAGTAACAAAGAGCAAGAGCAGCTAAAGGCAACCATCACCGGCCCTGCAATGCCATAAATCCCTGGTAGGGCAAGACTCAGCGGAACCAGTATGGAGGCTGCAGCCGTATTGCTCATGACATTGGATAACAGAACCGCTACCAGGCAAAAGATAATGGCTATAAAAACTTTGGGCAAAGGCAGTGCATTGATTTTTTGCATGACGATTTCCGCCAAACCCACCTCCACCAAGGCAATGCCCAGGGCAAGCCCACCAGCCACCAACATGAGGGTATCCCAAGGGAGACTACGTACATGCTCCGAATGAATCACCTGGGTCATAGTAAGTAATACTATGGGAATTGCGGAAGTGGCTGCGACAGGAATTCCGTGTAAGGGCTCGGTCAGCCACATCAACACGGTAATAAACAAAGTGACAATTACTGCATTTTTTTCAAATCGACTTACATTCCCTGTGGCTTTGGGTAAAAGGGAAAGATCAAGTTTAACGTCAGAGAAATCCTGGGTTTTGCAGAGAAATTTCCAAAACAGCCATACCAATAGCAATCCGGTAGGAAAACCTACGACCATCCAATCCACAAAGGTTATGCTAATGCCCTTTTCCTGTAATGCCCCTACAGCAATCGCATTGGGTGTGCTCCCGATTATAGTACCTATCCCTCCTACCGATGCCGAAGCAGGAATAGCCGTCAGCAAAGCCTTGCCATAAGGTGCGTTTTTACCAATTAATCTTACCAAGGGGATTATAGAGGAAATCATCATGGCGGTGGTAGCAGTATTGGACATGATCATGCTCGCAATGGCCGTAGTCATCATCAATCCCAGCAATAAGCCCTCTGGCTTTTGGCCAAACTTTTTGACGGTAAACTGAAACAGTTGCTGATCCAATTCTACCAAACTCATGGCTTTTGCCAGAAAAAAGCCTCCCAATAGTAGCCATATCACATTGCTGGTCCAGGTACTTATATAGAGCTCGGCCGGCATGGTTTTGTCAAAAAAGAAATCAGTACTAAACCCCAGCAATAAGGTAGCAATGATGAAAATTCCCACTGCAAAAGGAGGCAAAGCCTCGGATATCCAGAGTCCTATTGCCAGTATACTGATAAAAAAACGAAATTGACAGGGGGATCGTAGCCTATTTTACTGAAAAAATAGGTCACTAATAATGCGATCAGGAAATTACCAATAAAGGTAGAGGTACTGAAAACCCAATTTAACTTGAGTTTCCTGTAGAGAATCCTGGCTCCGCTTCTGGAATCGGCGTCGAACATGCACTGTTGGCTTTAAGGATAAAAAATAAGGTTAGCAATACACATCATAAATGACATAGGAAGGAGCAAGCTTTGACCTTTTCCAACCTTGAGGCAATTTAACCCTTTTTTGAAAAGTATACCGTCTCATCCAATCAAAATAGACTGGTCTTTCTTAGCTACTTCGGCTGGCGGTAGTTTCTGATTTAAAAAATAAATTGAAACAAAAAACAGGCTGTAGGGTTAATAAAAGCATTCCTTGGCACCTTTATTGATTAAAAGCAGGCAAGAACTGTTACTTTCAGGTAAAAAAAATTATTTATTTTGTAGCTACAACCTATTAACTACCAAACAATTAAACAGAGATTTAACACTGAAAGCAAAATAATTTACTGCGCTAGCGATCCAAAAAAAGATAACTGTTCGTATATGCTTTTATAAATAGCAAAACAGCTGAGATAAAAGTATTAACATGCTTTAAACCGTTTTCAGACAGTATTTCGGAAAGGTGATTTTTTTAGCTTATATAGTTCAGAGGCCATGGTTACGACTCCATGGCCTTTTTTTATTTTAATATGTGTAGCACAATTTGCCAAAGGCATTCATTATCATTATTAAAATCAGTCAAACCTTACCCTTATAAATTTAATTTCGACTCAGTGCCACCACAAAATCATCATTCCGAGGCTTAGGGAGGGCATTGAGTGAAGAAAGCCGCGGGAATCCCCAGCCAAGAGAATATCACGTCTTCCTTACCTCGCCCCTCTAAAGTAGTCGGAGTCATGCTTAAGTATTTTTTTTATAAAACGATCATACCACGATGGCTGGTTATAAGGCAAATCCATGAAAGGATTGTCCAGGTTTCCCTTCCACAAGGTTTATTAACTGCTAAAAAATATTTAGGTTTTGGAACCAAATTTGTGTTAGCTTTGTCAACTCATCTCAAATGGGGCTGACCGGTTTTGACAGTAGGAGTGAAGATTGGGCTCGCATGCAGGCTGGAGTATGTACTGCCTTGAACGATTCATACAAACCATAATTGGCGAATCTAATTACGCCATGGCTGCGTAATCTTACCCTTAGGGGACTAGATAATGCTTAAAGGGTTGAGTTTCGATAGATGCTCCCCGGCCACATCCCGCAACCCTGTGTCTTTTCGGGGTTGATACTGGGGTGTCGATAAGGAAGGACTAGTGCTTGTGATGCTGCTAATCAGGTGCGAAATTAAGCAGATAAGCTGAAAGTAGGTGTGTCAACCAGCGGCTTTCGGTCGACAATTCAATAGTTGACTAAGCATGTAGACGGTACGGTGTTTCCCTATCTGGACGCGGGTTCGACTCCCGCCAGCTCCACAAAAGAAGCCCTGATTACTTTAAAAAGTAGTCAGGGCTTTTGTTTTTTATTAGTAATGCGATTCATCAATATTAGAATTAACAAAATCCCCCTTCAAAAAAGAGGGACTGAGAGCTTGTCCCGACCAAAGTCGGGAGGGATTTCTGATGCAAACAACTATAAAATATCAAGTTGAAATAGAATTACTTTCCCGTATAAATCCCTTGCCCCCTTCAAGGGGAGTTGCGGCAAAAGAAATTTTATTGCTGAATTGATGGAATTGAAACGGGCTGATTCAATCTAAAGTCAGTAACAGAACTCGTCAATCTTCATTATCTGCTTTTTCTGTGGCTATCTAATGGAGGATGCTGCTTGACCAAATAAACGTCACCTTTCCTGATGGGATCAAATGTTTTCCTATTCCTTACCCATATTCAACTTTACCTGTTCATCAAATGCGGCCAATATCCTTGAAGGCAGCTTGGCTTTTTCTATCCATGTCTCATTACCATAAACTCCACTTGCATCAAGGTCAAATGGTTCAAAACCAATCCGCCTAATGGCTTTTTTGCTACTGAATTCAAAGTTGAAATTTTCAGGATCTTTAAATCGGGGGTTCATGATCCTACTGTGTTGATCCTGCCCAAACTTTTGCCATTCTGAAAAGCTTTTTCCGTTAAAATCGTACTCCTCTCCTCCCGTATTCCAATACATATTGTTATCCATGGCAATGTCAATCTTTTCCCAGGCACCTTGTAACACCGCACCTTCATCGAAGACGATAATATTGTTCATGAAATCAAATGACCTGTGCTCTTCTACCCTTGTACACTGGGCTTGGTACATTTTGGCATAGGCGAAGATATTATTTCGAATGGTATTGTTTGCACCGTAATGCTGGTGAAAACCGCCGGTTTTGGTACTGTAAACCAGGTTATTTTCCATCACTATACCGGTGGAGCCTTCATCTGTATACAAGCCCCAGCCACCATAAGAGTAGGCATGCACATGATGGACAATATTGTTACTGATCACTGTTCCTTCTGATTTACCCAGGGTATAAACCGCTGCCATATCGCTAAGCAGGGTCCAACCTATGTGATGGATATGATTATTAACTATTTTATTCCTTTTGGCATTGCTTTCGGCATATCCCCAAACCCATCCAACAGAAATTCCTGTATAATAAAAATTACCGATATCATTATTGCTGATTTCATTGTCAGAACTATGGCCTACCCAGACTCCCACAGCTGTAGGATACTCCAAACCTCCGGTCTGTATGATATTATTGTGCAGTTTGATGTGAGAGGTATGATTCGCACCCTCATGCGCCTTGGTCTCTCCAAGGTAAATCCCCCCTCCTCCAAGATCATGTAAATAACTGCGCTCGACCGTACTGTAATGACAGCCTTTGCCATACCAAAGAGCATGCTGACCGGTTTTAGAAATTTCACAATTCACAAAGTCAACATGGTTGGCCCCTTCGATCATCACCGCCGCATTGATCATTGCAGCCGCCTGGCTGGGTTCAGACCCCGAAGGAGGAACCGCATAATGGCAATGCATAAAAGATAGGCCTTCAAAACGAACATGTTCAACCGATTCACCATTGGCAGCATCCCCTTTGACCAACACAAGGTTATCCAACACCGGAGCAATTACTTCCGCATCTTCGGGTTGCTCACCGGGAAGAGGGATATAATACAGGGTTCCTTTCGAATTTAAATACCACTCTCCTGCCTCATCCAATGCTGCTGCAAAATTTTCGAATACAATCCGCCCTCCTTCTTTAATTGGGTTCCAGGGTGGCATTCCTCCACCGGAAGTATATACCTGTGCACTGTCCTTGTCCAATTTATCAAGATACCGCATGGTGAAATTCCACTTGTGGTAGGCCCTGAGGCGAATATTATCCAAATCCTCGTCGGCGACACCTTTTAAATGGGAAAAGTTCTCTTCGTCAAAAGAAAACACATGCTGGGCTTTTTCTACCGCCCTTCCTGTACCTTTTATCCAATCATTTTGCTTCACTGCAGCTATGTGCATAAAACCTTCATTGGGTGTACGGGCCAAAGTTGCCCTTTTTCCATTGACGTACAACTGGTCAAATCGCCATTTGTAATACTGGCTTTCATGGAGTTCCAGTTCCCAAATGCCCAGTTCATTCACCTTAAATCCAGATAGTTTTTTGCCACCACTGAACACTGGTTTTTCATCCTGATAGGCTTTATACACCACGGGAGCTTCTTGAGAACCGCCATCCTCTGGATTCAACTCCAGAGGTGCTAACATCTGGTATGCACCTCCACGGATTAACACGGTAATCGGACCAGAATGCCCAGTATTCTTTTTGTGCTTCCTGATCATGTCACGAGCGCCTATAAGGCTGGCCAATGGTTGGTCAATCTTTCCTTCGTTCTTATCATCTCCATTTGGAGCCACATAGATAGTGAGCTCGTTTTTATTGACCTGGTTTGCTGATGCAAAGGCCATGGGCGTAAAATGCATGAGAAAAACCAATAATAATCCAATAGCACTACTAATTTTTATATGATTCATTGTCCTTTTTCTTTGGTAAGCCAATTTACAATTAAAGGGCAAATATTTCCATCTAGGGGGGATTTTCATTGGAATTCAGGAGGCATATGGGTGAGGAGTCGTGTCTACTAGGCTAACTTCGGTGGAGATTTTGTCAGCATTGTTGCAGAAAAAAAGCAACAATACCGCCAAAATCGATTGACGTTTATTTCACCAATCCAGTGGCTGACGCCACTGGCTATAAAAATATCACCCCTGCCGGGGTTTTCTGTTGGCATAAAGTATGGTGTGTGGTTTCTGCAAAGGACAATGCCGTTGTGATTTTGTCAGCATTGTTGCGGAAAAATGGCAACAATGCCGCCAAAATCGATTGACGTTTTATTCAGGTTTCCGTGGGTTGACACCACACGGTTATTATTGTTGAAGCCTTTCAGGCTTCTTCGGATATCGTGAAATTTTCCTTTACTTCAATTTTGGGAAGTTGAACTTCGACTAGGGGTAAATTTGCAATTACACCTTTATATCAATGGCTATAAACTTTAGAAAAATCATTTTAAAAGGCCATTTGCAATGGCCTAAAACAAATCATCTAAGAAAATCTTACTTATGTTAGCATTGGCAATACCCTATTAGTCAACGGGAAATTCGCATATAGCAAAGGTCAGATATGGCATCCAACTGCGACGAAGTAAATACTTTTAAGCTTAAATGAAGTTCTATCCATTTTTAACTTTGTTAGGTTTGATTTGCTATTAGTCTACGAAAGTCTATTTGATAATGGCTTTCAATTCTTTTATTTCTGGTTTTGATAACCGGCCCAAAGGTTTTACAAATCGTCCTTTATCAATTGTTCTAATTTGGTCAAGAACAATCCAACCAATTTTGTTGTCATGTTTTACCTCAATTCTGGTCGGATAGTTTTTGGAACTCGTTGTCATAGGCGCAATAACAAGGGTCCTGAGGTATTTATTCATTTCGTTGGGAGGGACAATAACACAAGGTCTGGTCTTTTATATTTCACTCCCAATGGTAGGATCCAGATTCACCAAGATGATCTGATATTGTTCTATTCCCATTCGTCAAGGTTGTCGTCTTCAAAGCCATCACTAATCAGAAGGCTGTCGTCTCCATTTTCATTCATTTCTTTAAATGCCTTTTCCCAGCCTTTTCTAGGAGTAGCTTTTTGCCTTAGAACAATTTGTTCTTTCTCAAGAATCAAGTCAATTGTGCCTTTAATGTTATACCGTGCTATAAGCGTTTTACTAAGTCTAATCCCCTTAAAATTCCCTATTTTAACCACTGATATTTCCATAATTCTAGCAGTTTATGTAATTATAAAGTAATCACATTGGGGTTGCTTTTCCAAATTCTAATTAAAAGCCTTGGGAAAGAAATTTTGTCTATTTAATTCATAAACAATATTGACTATCATACAATTACCATGTTATCGATTCTTATTTTTATCAAAGCAGCAATACTCCCTTTCCAATTACTACCAGCATAATATTTTGTATAGAATGGTTTAAAGTTTTACCGATAACTCCAACTTTCCACCCAATCCATTTTCAATAATTCTCTTGAGTGTGGATATTTTTACTTCCTTTAAATTATTCTCAATCTTAGAGATATAGGATTTGGTAGTACCGACTTTATCGGCTAATTCTTGCTGTGTCATTCCCCTATCAATCCTTGCTTGATGAAGCATTGCTCCAATTTTGAAAGACTTGTACCCCTCTTCAAAAGCATCCCTTTTTTCAGTCCCGGTTTTACCATAATGCACATCCTTAAACGTTTCAAGTGTCATTAAATCATTTTTTATTGCTTTCATAATCTGTCTTTATGCTAAGTGCCCTAATTATCTCGTTCTTTGGCGTTTTTTGAGTCTTTTTTTGAAATCCATTCATCAAGACAACAAGTTTACCTTCATCGAAAAAACAAAATATTCTGAAAATATCGTTCCCTTTTTGGACTCTTATTTCGTAAAGCCCATTCGTATTTTTGATAAATTTTAAATACGTTTCTGGTATTCTATCCAGCTCTTCAATCAATCCTAATGTCCAAATAATCTTATCCTTTACTTTCTGATTTTGCTTAATGAAAAAATCTTGAAAGTGGCTTTTGTAAAAGACTATTTGACGCTTCTTACTCACGCCTCAAATATAAAGAAAGTAGCCCTTTAGTGCAACATTATTCTCATGTCCCCAAAAAACCCATAATTACAGTTCTCCAAAAAGAAATAAAAATTTGAATCCCAAGAGAAGATTTTGTCAGCATTGTTGCAGAAAAAAAGGCAACAATACCGCCAAAATGAAAATGTGTATAATCTTCCTTACCAAGGGCTGACACCCTTGGCTGATATATTGCACCCCGTTGGGGCTTGGTGTAATCATAGGACTTGGTGTATGATTTTGGTAAGGAATGGACGTTGGGATTTTATTCAGGTTTCCGTGGGTTGACACCGCACGGTTATTATTATTGAAGCCTTTCAGGCTTCTTCGGATATCGTGAAATTTTCCTTTACATCAATTTTGGGAAGTTGAACTTCGACTAGGTGTAATTTGTAATTACGCCTTTATATCAATAGCCATCTGACAGATTGGTGTTGCAAAATTCAATCTTTTATCGGAATTCATCTGGTGTGATTTGTTGGGCGTATGAGCTTAGGGTTAAAAGAAGAGAAAAGGTTATTGCTACAATTCGTTTATTTTTCATGTGTGTAAATTGGTCATAACGTCGAATCGAAATGAATATGCGCCCCAGTTGCTAGATGCATTGCAAAACCTCTTTTTGGGTTACCTTTCAGAAGATTTGGTTTGCCTATGTTTTTTAGTGCCTGTTTCCTACAGTCAAACGATATTTGGTTCGTTGTTCATAAGTTCGACCTTAAAGTTGACCTTTGCCTTTAGCGCCTCAAATACTTTTAGAATGGTTTCAATGGTTACATTTTTGGCATTGTTCTCAAGTTTTGAAATTTGTGATTTTTTTACTCCAATTAATGCCCCAAGTTGTTCCTGAGTTAGGTGGCGTTCCTTTCGGGCAGTCTTGATCATTTCACCAATAAGATCTAGTTTAAGCTCAAATTCAAATTGGTCTCTGCGAGCTGTCCCCACCTTGCCAATTATTAAATCCTGTGCTTCGTCTAAACTATATGTTTTCATTTTTCTTTCTTTTTCCGGTTAAAATAATCAATTCTGATTTTTTCAGCTTTTTCAATTTCTTTAGGGCTTACTTTATCTGTCTTCTTTACGAATCCATGTGTGCCGCAAACCAGTGTCATTTCATTATTTTCTTTTTCCCAAAAGGCAAGAATCCGATATTGGAGTCCTGCATATTTGGTGCGTAATTCCCAAATGTTTTGATTTAGTTTTTTGAAAAGTTTCGGATCATTAAGAAGCTGTGCCTTTCGGATATTGTAAAATATCTTGTCCTGAACTTTATCATTTTGGCTTTTGATAAATCCGAATGCCTCTTCCAATTAATTTGATATCAAACTTTTTGTCCATCAAATCAGCATTAATTAATACCTACCAAAGATAGAAAAAGTTTCAATGAAAGGAAACTTTAATTCTCCAACATCTTGAAATAATGAATATTAACCCTAGAACTAGTCATGGCATCTCCCCTAGTTCAACTTTCTGCAACATATTTGGCTTCTCGATGAGGAGACCCTTTTTCTTTGCCATTTATAGAGAAGATTTTGTCAGCATTGTTGCAGAAAAAAGCAACAATACCGCCAAAATCAATTGACGTTTATTTAACCAATCCAGTGGCTGACGCCACTGGCTACAATCATTTCACCCCTGTCGGGGTTTCTGGTTGGCGTAAAGGTTAATGTGTGGTTTCGGAAAAGGAATGTACCGTTGTGATTTTGTCAGCATTGTTGCAAAAAAAAAAGCAACAATGCCGCCAAAATCAAAATATGTAAATCTTCCTTACCAAGGGCTGACACCCTGGCTGAGATATTACGCCCCGTTGGGGCTTGGTAAGATCAGCATTTTATGCGCATCTTTGGTAAGACATGGACGTTGGGATTTTGTCAGCATTGTTGCAGAAAAAAAATGGCAACAATACCGCCAAAATCGATTGACGTTTTATTCAGGTTTCCGTGGGTTGACACCACCCGGTTATTATTGTTGAAGCCTTTCAGGCTTCTTCGGATATCGTGAAATTTTCCTTTACTTCAATTTTGGGAAGTTGAACTTCGACTAGGGGTAAATTTGCAATTACAGCCTAACTGGAGGATGGGTATTCTTCGTCCTAACCAAAGAACCGATGTGGCAGTAGCTGAAAGCCCCATATTTTTATAGGTTTGTTAAGCGCTACGAATGGTATCCACCGAGAAAAAACGGAAGATTTTGAGATTATGACTATAGCCATCCCTACCCTGCAGGGTGAAGCTTTCAAGCCCGACAAAATGGAAAGGCCTTTTGTGTATCAAAAAAAGGGATCGTAAAGGTATTGGGCCTGGCCTGCAAGATGGAAAATGAATCCTTTATTGTTTCCATTCTTGTAATAGAAAATGTTCAATATTAAAATGTATTTAAAAACATTATATTGGGATAGTTAACTTTTCTATATTGGTACGACGGATCCCTTGAATTCAGTGAAATCTTAATTTTATCCAGTATCGAAACCGAGCCCAGTTCAAAAGGCTCAGATGGTAAATAAGCGTGGGATGGGTATCCATACTAAAATCAACACCTTTCAAGACCTATAAGAAAAGGCCAAAACCTTGGTATACTTATTATGCCAACCAAATAGATATAGAATAATGATAAAACTACCTGTAAAAATCATCCTACTAGGATTTCTATTTGTAGTGTCTTTCGGCGCAGTACATGGATCGGAAATTCCTAAAAAGAAAAAACAACCTAATATCGTCTTCTTCTTTGTAGGTGACATGGGATGGCAAGATACTTCGGTGCCATTTTATAAAGAAATTACTGCACTCAACCAAAGGTATCAAACTCCCAATATGGAGAGATTGGCCCGAGAGGGAATGAAATTCACACAAGCTTATGCCAGTGCAGTCTGTACTCCTTCCAGGATAAGTTTAATGACGGGAATAAATGCTGCCAGACATACGGTTACCAACTGGACCTTGAAAAAAGATGTATCACCTGATAATGATCACGAGGTGGTAAAGTCCCCCGATTGGAACCTAAACGGCCTGAGCCCTGTCCCTAATATTCCTCATACTTTCTTTCATTCAGAAAACTTGCCGCTGCTATTGAGTCAAAATGATTATAGGACCATTCATGTGGGGAAAGCACATTTTGGGGCCATAGGTACTCCAGGAGAGAATCCATTAAACTTGGGTTTTGACCTTAACATTGGTGGAAATGCGGCAGGTGGCCCTGGAAGCTATTTAGGCACCAATAATTTCAGCGCGGCTTGGAAAGGTGCGGGCAACCCTTTATTGGATTTACCCGGCCTGGAAGCTTATCATGGCGAAGCCATTTACCTAACTGAAGCACTGACTAGAGAAGGGCTAAAAGCAGTTTCAAAGGCAGTGAAGGACAACAAACCTTTTTACCTGTACCTATCACATTATGCCAATCACCCCCCTAGGGAAAAGGATGAACGCTATTACCAAAAATACATAGATCAGGGGCTAAACGAACTGGAAGCCACCTACGCATCAATGATTGAGGGCATTGACAAATCCTTGGGAGACATTTTGAATCACCTGGAAAAACTCGGTGTGAATGACAATACGATTGTTGTTTTTATGTCTGACAACGGCCCCCCAATGCAAGTACCTCAAAACCTACCCTTGAGAGGGCATAAATTAAGTCCATATGAAGGAGGTATCAGGGTACCCCTATTGGTCAAGTGGCCAGATGTGACCAATCCGGGAACAACTACAGATGATTGTATTATCATCGAGGATATCTTTCCAACCTTTTTAGAAATGGCAGGACTTAACAAGTTGGCAAATAAAAGTATAGATGGCCAAAGCTTTGTTCCTCTTTTAAAAGGGGTGAGTTCTAATTCTGTGGACAGACCACTACTTTGGCACTTCCCTAATACCTATTACACCCCACCCTATAGTGTCGTCAGAAAGGGAAACTGGAAGCTGATCTACTACCATGTGGATCAAAAATTTGAATTGTTCAATTTAAAGGATGATATCGGTGAATCCACCGAGCTAAGCAAGACCAATAAGATTAAAACCAAAGAAATGGCTGAATTGATGACAAAGTTATTGAAAGAGACCAAAGCACAAATGCCAACAATAAACGCTACCGGACAATTCGTACCCTATCCTGATCAGGTATCTAGTCTGCATTAAGGAGATTTTGTCAGCATTGTTGCAGAAAAAAATGGCAACAATACCGCCAAAATCAAGATGGGTTGATCATTTTATACCAAGGGCTGTCACCCTTGGCTGAGATATTGCGCCCCGTCAGGGCTTTGTGTAATCCTAAGACTTGGTGCGCGTCTTTGATTAAGAATTGGTCATTTATGGTTTCAGGGTTCAGTCAGTGAATTGCTGGTTTGGTAGACTTGAAATCTACGACAGCATGTTATTTTAGACATTTTCCGGCCTTCAAAGATTATGGTTTTTGGTGCAGGATGGAAGGCGTTAAGAAAATGAGTTAGCTCCAACAAGGAGATCCACTCATTTTTAGCCTGGAGTCCAGCTCCAAAAATCAAATGATGGTAATGTAAATGAAATATTTCCCATACACCTTGTCCATCATTTGAAATAAGATTTGACAGCCTTGACCTTTTTGGTTCGTTTTTGGGTCAAGCCAAAAATGAACAGTGGATATACAGAAAAATCACCCCATCTCCGTAAAATTTAGGTGTTAAGACCAATTCATTACCAAGAGAAAATAACGATCATGAGGAAGATGGATGGATCATTTTATTCCAAGGGCTGACACCCTTGGCTGATTTATTGCGCCCCTTTAGGGCTTGTGGTTGTCTTAGAATTTTATGTGCGTTTTTTGGTAAAATATAGACGTTGTGATTTTGTCAGCATTGTTGCGAATAAAAAGCAACAATACAGCCAAAATCGATTGGCATTTTATATCTATTCCAGTGGCTGACGCCACTGGCTATAATCATTTCACCCCTGCCTGGGTTTTCGGTTGTCATAGACTTAATGTTCATTTACAAAAACGAATAGGAAAGGTGTGTTTGTGACGTTAAATTACTCTTGCACGAGATGATATCCTTTGCTTTGACATCACACCTATAGGTCACGTGATATCGTAAAATTCATCATTAAACATCGTTTTTGAAAATTATCTAGATAACGCCTTAAATAAAGGGATAAAAACAATTAACTGGTGGGTGCATAATTCACATAATCTGATCCCGAAGCACCATAGACAAGCATTCGCAAGCTTTTTTTAAATCAAGAGGAAATTGGTTTGGCGGGAATTTTAGTTTTTAGGTTAGCAGGCTCCCTATTTTTAAAAAAAATGATCTTTTGATCGAACAAAGTTAAAGCGTTCATTGGATCGTTCACCCGAATAGTAGCAGTTCCAATTGGTCAGTTAGGAACTTTCTACCTAGCGATAACCGATGTGTATGTGTCAGACTTATTCTGTATGTAGTTTTGAGCTCCGGTTTTTCAAGTATTCCTTGATCTCCGCAAAACTTTTTCCTTTCAAATCCTTGGAAATCTTTTCCTTAATTTTACGAAAAGTCTGAACGGTATCAAACTCTGTTTTTTGATTTTCTTCCTTAGCTTTCATAATCGATAATTTCTTTGGGAGAACGTATTTCCAATGATGGATAATTCATTCGCAGATTTATTGAATTGTACCCTCTGATTCTATAAACGTTCACTATATGCTTAAAATTCCAACTAACTAGAATGTCTGCTCGATGGTACGTTGCGATCGCAATATGTATGCAATCATCTAAACTTGTTTCACCCACTACTTTTTCCTCTACGTACTTGGTTGCAAGCGACAGAATTTCATCATTTATTTCTACTTTTTCAAGACTTGGCTTAGGCAATTCCCTAAAGAAATTTTTTACCTTGCTGGGTGAATCAACAAGTTCCGCTTCGACTAGTTCCGAATAGACACAAGTAACCTTTCCAAGTTTTATTCGCTCAAAGAGTTGTAAAGTGATTTCGTCGAACTCTTTATCGAACGCTCCTCCAAAAACCGATGTATCCAAATAAAACCTCTGCTTCATAGATGTAATTTGATGCTTAAACTTACGCAAAATTAAATCCTGTTAAAACAATTTGATTTTAGATATTTTCTTTAAAGTATCACACAGAAAATGCTTTTACATTTTTTCACAAACCTCCTAAACTTATTGTTATATTATTGAACTTAAAAGTATTTGGTGGATTCTAGCCGATAAGATTTTGTCAGCATTGTTGCGAAAAAAAAGCAACAATACCGCCAAAATCAAGATGGGTTGATCATTTTATACCAAGGGCTGTCACCCTTGGCTGAGATATTGCGCCCCTTTAGGGCTTGGTGATGTCTAAGAACTTAATGTGCGTTTTTGATAAGAAATAGACGTTGAGATTTTGTCAGCATTGTTGCAGAAAAATGGCAACAATACCGCCAAAATCGATAAACGTTTTATTCAATAATCCGGTGGCTGAGGCCACCGGCTATAATCATGTCACCCCTACCGGGGTTTTTGGTTTGTCATAAAAGTTGATGCGTAGAAAAGGGCTATAACGTTGTGATTTTGTCAGCATTGTTGCAGAAAAAATGGCAACAATACCGCCAAAATCAAGATGGGTTGATCATTTTATACCAAGGGCTGTCACCCTTGGCTGAGATATTGCGCCCCTTTAGGGCTTGGTGATGTCTAAGAACTTAATGTGCGTTTTTGATAAGAAATAGACGTTGTGATTTTGTCAGCATTGTTGCGAATAAAAAGCAACAATACAGCCAAAATCGGCTACTTGATTAGTCTCTGATACCTTCCCATCCAGTAGGGTAAAAGCCAATAAACTGGTTCTTTTTCCTCTGAGGGATTGCCGGAAACCGCCAAATAGGGGTTATTGTCCCAGCGCATGGTGCGGTATTCACTGGGTGGTCTCAATTCATTTACTTGTACCTCTTCCAGAATGGGGGACCTCACCAAATGCAGGTCTTCTCTCTTACCATTGTCAATGTACCAATCTACCAAACTCAGCGGGGCATCTTGTAGGAAGAATATGGAAGCCTCCAGTTCATCGCTTCCCTCAGTCAATAGGTTGTAGGTAAAATTAAGCATGGGACTTTGCGTCTCTCTGAATTTAGCAAACCATTGGTCCAAATGTTTGCGGTACTCGGCCTTCAAGTCAGGATCTTCTTCAAGGTTGATAAGTGCGGGGTAAATGTAAAGGGCCATGTAAATGTCAAAATAGGTCTCCCATGCCGGGTTGGTGGTGTAAAGCTTTTTGGCGTTTTCCAGGTAACCATGTTCTGTGATCAACTTCATATAAGCTTCCTGGTAACTTGCTTTGCCGGTAATGGCATGGGCAAACTTGAGAAATGACAGTATCTCCAGTGAATTCAAGGGTTTCTCCGGTGACCATTCCGGGTCATCGTTCAAACTTTGGGGTGACCAGACACCCCATTTTGTGGGTTTCCCGTCCACTCCCACCAGGTAAAAATCATTCCGCAACAGATGATCCATGATTTGCTCCACATGTGCTGCCACTCGCTGTTTTTCGGCTTCATCGGCCACCAGAAAATAATACCAGTAATAGCCATAAAAATGACCGGCAAATTCATCGCTGCTGGTATCTCCCTTCCACAACCATTTGCCGTCTTCAGAAGGATGCCAGCGAACTTCTACAGCTTTATTCCTTGGATTGTTGACGATTGCTTCTGCCAATTCCCTGTCGGTATAGGTCCTGTTCATGTCGTGCATGGGCCTGTCCCAGTCTATCGGAACCACCGTCCGGGCAAAAAAGCCATCCTTACCGGTAACTTCACGCAAAAGGTGCAAAAAGTCAAAGGCCTTCTTGGCCCTTTCTTTGGCTTCCTCACTGCCGGTAACTGCAAAGCGAAAGGATTCCATGGCCAGGTACATGGCGGTATATTCTCCGTCATTGTCATCATCATCAGGCACTATGGTACTGGTATCACCAGGCACTTCCAGCTTAAACCTTGCGACAATTCCGGGTTCCCGAACATGTCTTGTAATCAACTGATCATAGAAATAATCTGCCTTTTCGGCCAAGGTCATTTCCTTTCTTCCAATAAGGCTCACACCATCTGAAGTCGCTACCCAGGCATTTCCATGTGCATCAAAATCAATGTCTCTAACCTCATCTGCCCTTAGCCAACGCTTGCTTAAGCGGACGGAATAGTCATCTTTTCCCGGCTGAAACCTGGTAATCCCATAATCAGTTCCTACCCACATTTTACCATCAGGGGCTTTCTTCACCACATTTACATTTACATTGGTAATGCCATTGGCTGGTTCTTTTTTACCGATTACCTTGTCACCTTTTCTGATGGTTACTCCTCCAAGTCCACCAACCCAAAGGTTCCCCTCCTCATCAAAATCTAGCCCTTTTACATAAACGCTGATCAGGTCTTCGTTTTCCTGATACAGGATTGTTTCCTTTTGGGCACTTTGGTAAAGCCCAATATCCGTCCCAAGCCATACACCGCCATCCTTATCAGTAAGAGCGGCACGTATACTTCTGGCTTTGGTAATGTCCCTGGCCACCCACTGATTGCCTTTGTAAAGCCAAATGCCGTATGGCCCAAAAGCATAAACACCCTCGGGACTGCTGAGGACCTTGGCTATAGGAGGTTTTAGACCCGGTACTTTTTCCAGGGAATTGTTTTCCCAGGCATAAACGCCATCCCATGAAGCCAGCCAGACCCGCCCTGAGGCTTCCGAGTCAAGGTCATAAACTGGCCCAATATTGTCTTCCGGAAGCATTTGTTCCCATTCTGTTCCTGTCGCTTGCTTTCTATACGCCCCACGTCCCGTAGCGATCCAAACATTCTGGTTGGCAGCCACATGAATGGCCCTCACATCATTGGCTGCGACTATTGCTTCACGGACAACAAAACCCTCATGGTACTCTTGTAAAAAAGGGATGTCCGTATGGCTGCTCAACTGCTCCTTGCTGAGATCCACGGATTCGGTGGTTTTACTACATGCAATGGCCATAAAGGCTATTGCCAGTGCAGAGATATAAATTTCTATCGCAGGCTTCATTTCCAGGTAATTTAATTTAACCCGGACTATGCAATAGGTAGTCTATTACCTAATCCTGGTTTGTTATTGTATTGATCCAATTTCGGTAGAAGGATTTCTTCATTTAAAACCAAAATCAGTTCATAGTATAGCCATTGCAGGATGGGATTACTGCAAAGTCAGCTAATTTGGGGCTTTATATGTGATTTATCTGCGTTCCTTTAGGAGCTAGCAAAACCTCTTGCTATGGTCGGGATCAGGAATTAAAGCGCTCCATGATTTTTTTCCAGTCGGTGAAGATGATGCCTTCTTCTTCGAAGAACTGCTTCAAGTCCGGATCAGCAAACATTTCCGCTTCCCAAATCCTTTGTTGCCAGGAGCCGGTGATGGTTTTCAACTGTTCGGTATCTGCGGAAGGGTGGAAAATAATTTCTGTTAATCCCGGTTTCAATGACCTGATCAAATTTTTAAAGGCTTCCTTTTTTTCTTCATAGGTATCTGCCTTGGGAGCACTGGTAAAAAAGTCCAGTTTAGGCAAGGTGTAGGTAGCCATAAAATCAACCACCTCATCGGTAATGGGATAACCTCCTTGTCTAAAAATCTCCACCACTTCAGGATTTGAAAGGTCTATGGCATTGGCTGGAATGCCATATTCCATGGCCATTTTTAGGTAAACAATGGCATATTTAGGATCTCCATACAAGGTTCCCATATGGGTATCTATATGGTCGGGACGGTAACCCAAGGCAAGTGATTTTTCAATCTGCGCCCTTACTTCAGTGGCCACTTCCTCCGCAGAGGCATGGGCAACCACTTCTTCTACAGAGCGCCATAACATCCCTTCCTCGTCAATAAGTCCAGGTACTTCGGCTGCGGGCGCCACAGAAGGCCAACGCCAGGTTTTCCATTCACTGGTTAAGGCCAGGTGCAAGCCAAGGTCTATTTCCGGATGCTCAATGGCCCAGGCAATGATTTCTTCAAAATTAGGGCAAGGGGGCATGGCCGCGGCAGACTGTATATCACCGGCCATCAGCATTTCTATGGCAGCAGTATTGGCTTCAGGGCTCATGCCAATGTCATCGGCATGCAGCATAATTACTTTCTTCCCTTCAGGATAACCCAGTCTTTCGGCCCAATTGGCTGGGGTTTTGGTTTCGGTTTCTTGTACTTCAGCAGAAGTACTTTTTTGCCCACAGGAACTTATGATTAATAGCGATGCCAGAAAAAGGCTATAAAATATCTTGATTTGCATGACTTTTTCTTTTACTACTCAAAAAGAGGTGTTTATGACTAGTTGGGGGAGCTGGAATTTGGGGGATTATTGGAGATAGGCGTAATTATAAAAACTTTTTAGTAGATCAGCCATTAGCATTCCCATGAAATCTATCCTGCATTATAACTCAACCCACTTAAACTACTAGTCCGCATAGTAAATGACGCTATTTTCTAATTTAACAAGTCAGTTCCTTGTTCTACCATGAATTTAACTCCTTGTTTTATTGCTTGCTTTCTAGTTTCAGATACAAATTCTTTTAGGAATTTGGTTCCTTGTTTTGTCAATTTTGCCCAAATCTTTGATAGACTTCTAATAATCCATGCTTTAGGCTTAGAAGTTAAATTTTCCCTCAAATTAATGACATCCTTTTTAATCTCCTGTATTTCAACTATGTTATTATCTGTCGCAAAATTTTCAATAGAGTTCTCCACATCCTCCAAATACTTATCAAGTAGAACTATCTGCGTTGGTTTAAGAGGTTTAATATCTGCATCCTCTTCTATTATCTCAAACTCTGAATAATAATCATCTTCAAAAGATTTTAAAATTGGGTCATCATAAAAAGAATTTATTTCTCCATAATCTTTCAGTAAATTAACCCAAGAATAGAAAACAGAGTCTAATTTATTAATTTCAATCCAAGTCCTACTATTATTTGTTGTTGATTTGTTACGCGGTTTTAGGTCAATTAATAATTTTAGTTCTTTTTCAATTTTAAATTCTTCTACATTAAAATAAAAATCTGATTCTAAGTCATTATCAATGATTTTTAACAGAAAATTTTTAGAAGGCAAAATATTAAATTGATCCCCTTCAAGATTAACATATTTCTCTAAGGTCTCTAAAACGACAAAAGGTATTTTTTTCTTCATATTGCTTTTTCCTAAAATACGACAACAATTTAATATAGGCAATCGCCACCTGATGACTACAATTGGTTATAGATTTTGCTAGCCTCTTTCTATTCTATTTTCGCCATTGGAATAGCACAAATTTGTTTCGTTATATGACTTACAATTAAATAGAAAAACTGACTTGGAACGGATGTTATAGCTTCATTGATAATCGATTGGTACTTCCCTTTAAGTACAGTTTCGTTTAGAGTAGGCCTATATCTAGCCACTGTACCTAAATAATAAGCAAATGCAAGCACAGAAGACAATCTATGCAGTCTATTTGATTCCAAATCTATATAAAACCTGTAACCACTCCGCGTTAGCATAGGAACTATATTTAATTCATTCAAGTCATTAATTAACTTGGGATAGCACATTTTCCAACTTTTCTCGGAGTTCCTTGTATATCCAACATGTAATATAGATTTAAAATAGTTTCTATATGGATCATTTTCAATTTCAATTGAAGTTATCTTTTCCTTAAACACACCTTTTTTAAATTTTTCTACGTTCATTTGTTTGCAGAATTTCTTTTCAAAACTGATTGTATAAAAAAGTTTTTTTCGCGCCCTATTTGTTCGTATTTTAATCTCAACTGGTAAAAATTTTCTTTTACTTTTTGGGAATAAGTTTAATGCATAACCAATTTCATGAACTTCAGGTAAGTTTCTTAATAAATCAATGAAATCTATATTAATTCCATCTTCATTTTTCACTTCTCGACCTATTACTTTGGAAAATTCATGAAAAATAGAAATTCCTCCTCCGTTAGGGTTTGCTAATTTCAATTGCAGCTTTGAATCAGAAGGAAGAGACAAACCATGATGTTCCATCCTAGTTTCTAAATCATACCCTCTCAAAATTAAAAATACCTTTATGAGGTTTATAAAAGAGTAATATAACAATGTGCCTTTAGAAGGCATTTTAGCAAGTTTTGATGAGCTATAAAAGTCTTTTGATAATTGTGTGAAATATTGGGCTTTTTTTAAATTATCTCTACTTCTACCAGAGTCTCTTTGTATTGCAGTCAATTTGTTGTCAATCCACGCCTCTAAATAACTTAAAGGTTCAGAAGTTAAAATGAAAGGTGCCCCTGCTTCATTTTCAAATGGGAAGTATTTTACAGATTTATATTCCCTTAAGACTTGTTCTCCTAAATCTTCTAACCTCATCGTATTATTTTTAATTGATTAGAACATACTGATAAAATGTAACCCACACTTCATTCGTATCTCACCTACAAAACTAATTAAGTATTTCCAACTTTAAAAGAATACAAGATAAAATATTAGCCTTTTATTTTGCAATTATCAATATTTACCAAATTTACTACCTTATATTAGGTAGTAAACAGCCTTAAAGTATAGAAAGATTTCATATACTATCTATTTCAACTGCAAACACTTTCGTAAACCAAAAACGAACTCTACAGTTCCATAATTAATCCTTAAGTATATTTTATATAATAAAATTTGTATTTTAAAACATTAAAAAGTATTTTCATTGTATTCATTTATGTATAATTTAAAAACTTATATGTCATGAGCACAATGAACTGAACAAGCCGGAAGAAGACCTAAAGGAAAAGAAACCTGGAATATACAATAGACCTTCTATTACGTGAAGAAATCACTTAAAGATCAGTCTCTTCTTAAGAAACAGGAGGTGAAATTTTAAAAGTTGCTTAAATCACCCAATAGTTATTGAAGGGTGCGGTTGAAATCTTTCAGACTGCACCCTATTTTTTTTACTCAAAAATTGCGGAAAATGTACCAATTGACATAAAAACCCAAGTCGTTACCCATTTTGAATCAGTATTTTCATTCATTGTCCCGTATCAGCCATTTATCCATGTCTGTTTATAGTCAAAATGATCATGTCGAGGTGGAAAATAAAATGTTTAACCTTCAAGGATCCATAAAAAGTATTCAAGCTTGTAAGTTTTCGGTGCCCCGAAACAGTTCCCTGTCAGTAATTTGGTGTAAATAAGGCCACAGGGGGAGTTTTGAAGTGCCCCTGTGGTGTTTGGGAGTATCTGTTTGGGGATATTAAGTCGGGCCTAATTTCTTATCTATAGTGGGTCTTAATGAAACCTTGTGGTTTTTATTTTCGGATGGTTTTTTTAGTGAGTTGGGATTGGTTGATGGGGATTTAGGCAAATATGGGAGACTTTAGTGTTTTGGCTATAAATAAATAGATAAAGCCCTCTCGCGATAAATCAACCGAGAAGATTTTGTCAGCATTGTTGCGAAAAAAAAGCAACAATACCGCCAAAATCAATGGGTGTATATTTCACTAATCCTGTGGCTGAAGCCACCGGCTATAATCATTTCACCCCTATCGGGGTTTCGGATTTCGTAAAGGTTATTTATTACCTTAAATAGAGAATGGGTACGTCCTGATTTTGTCAGCATTGTTGTGAAAAAAAGCAACAATACCCCTAAAATCAATTGACGTTTTATTCACTCAACCAGTAGCTGAGGCCATCGGATTCAAAAATATCAGCCCTAGTGGGGTTTTGTCTTTTTTTAAAAAGTTGAATATCCGTCTTTGAGAATTAAATAGCGGGACACTTAGGCTAACAGTTCATGCAAGATATCTGTGACCGTAAAAGGGTTACTTTAAAGGCACCTAAATCTCGGTAAGATAGCAACTAATTGAATATTGCCCATTATTACCAAGGCCAACTCTTTTCAGTGCTATTACCTGATTTGGTAGTCTTTAATTAATAGGCTTGCAGAAAGATTCAAGCGTGTTTCCAGCTTGCGAATCATTTCAACCGTCAGTTTCCTCCGTTTATTAAGAATTTCTGAAACTCGGTTTTTTCCCCCGAATTCATTTACCAGATCAACCTGCTTGAGTTGCATTTCTTCCATTCTAATTTTAATCGCTTCAATTGGGTCTGGTGCTTCAATCGGATAATATTTATTTTCATATTCATCTATCATTAGGCCTAATATATCTG
The DNA here is from genome assembly GCF_000427295.1 of Cyclobacterium qasimii M12-11B. Classification (GTDB taxonomy): domain Bacteria; phylum Bacteroidota; class Bacteroidia; order Cytophagales; family Cyclobacteriaceae; genus Cyclobacterium; species Cyclobacterium qasimii. Next base: position 226,270 of record NZ_ATNM01000110.1, read on the forward strand.
CTTCATCACTTTCAGGAGTCCCAACCTGGGCATCAAAAATCTCCTCAAGTCGATTTAACGCCATGTGGTAATCAACTTCTGTTTTTATTGGTTTAATATCCATGTCATTTTTTTTAAATCGTGTCAGCATCAATATTATCGTATTCAGAATGAGTACCTATAAAACGAATAAATGCCCATTGCTTTTCAAAATTGAATTTCACAATAAGCCTGTAAGAATTACCTTTAATATTGAAGTCTATTCGGCCATTTTTTAAAATACTGGCATTTGCATAAGTCTGTTTTACATCATTGGGCGATTTCCAGTTAGCATTCATTGCAGTATCATACCAAGTCTTTAAATATTGTTCTGAGGCAGCATGCTTTTCCCAATATATTCTCAACGTACTTTTTGCAAATATTCTCTTCATATTATAGCATTCTATGACAAAAATAATATGAAATTCCCAATTCGGGAACTTTTTAACTGCTTTTTTTAGTAGGGTTGGCAGTTGGCAGTATATAAATATAATCGAGAAGATTTTGTCAGTATTGTTGCAAAAAAGAGCAACAATACCGCCAAAATCAAGATGTGTATAATCTTCCCTACCAAGGGCTGACACCCTTGGCTGATATATTACGCTCCGTTGGAGCTTGGGGTAGGTATTTGGACTTAATGTGCGTTTTTGGTAAGGCGTGGA
>NZ_ATNM01000111.1 GCF_000427295.1 Cyclobacterium qasimii M12-11B
AGATTTGAAGGATGAATTGTTTTAGACGACAATCATTTAAATCAACAAGGAGTAAATATTTACAATAGGATACTTTTAGATTCTTTAAAGAAATATCCCAATCTTTTGTTTGAATAAAAAGCATTAAGTTTTAAAAGATATAAAACTATTAATTATAAAAAATTTTTGAATGCAAGCTGGTAATAAAATTTTAATTAATACAGGAATCTTATACTTTAAATTAATTGTATCAGTTGCTATTTCTTTATTTACTACTAGATTAATATTAAGTGCATTAGGAACTGAAGATTTCGGAATCTTTAGTGTAGTTGGTGGTGTTATTTCCTTATTAGGTTTTATAAACGTGGCAATGACGACTACCACTCAACGATTTTTATCTTTCTCATTAGGATTAGAAGATGTTCTTCAAACGAGAAAAGTTTTTGCAAATAGTATTATTCTTCATTTGTTTATTGGATTTTTGCTTTTAATTGTATTTGAAACGGTCGGCGTGTATTTTTTAAACAACCATCTTAATATTGCATCTGAAAGGTTGCAAACCGCTAATTATCTTTTGCAATTTATTATTGGCTCTACATTTCTAGTGATTATTTCTGTTCCCTACGATGGACTAGCGAATGCTCATGAAAACATGCTTTTTTTATCTATACTTGATATATTTGAAAGTATAGGTAAACTTTGTATCGCTTTTATTTTATTAAACTCTAGTTTTGATAAATTATTATTATATGGATTTTTACTCTTTATTCTAACCCTATTAGTTCGAATAATTAAATGGATTTATTGTAATAATAAATATGTTGAGACTAAATTTAATTATAAAAATGATTTTGAGCCTAAAAAGATTAAAGAAATGAGTTCTTTTGCTAGTTGGAACTTATTTGGAGTCCTATCTAGTATTGGGAATAATAGTGGAACTGCAATAGTTCTGAATATATATTTTGGGACTATTGTTAACGCTGCATTTGGAATTGCTCAACAAGTAAATGGACAACTTTCCTTTTTATCGCAGACTTTAATGAAAGCCATTAAACCTCAAATGACAAAGAGTGAAGGAAGTGGTAACAGAGCTAGAACGATAAAATTAAGTATAATCAGTAGTAAATTTTCTTTTTATCTTTATTCATTTGTATCGATTCCTTTGTTTTTTGAACTGCCATTAATATTAAGTATTTGGTTAAAGGATGTTCCTGAAAACACTATTGTTTTTTGTAAATTAATTTTGGTTATTAATTTAGTTCGTCAATTTAGTATGGGTATAATGAGTGCTGTTCAAGCTATTGGGAAAATTAGGTTATATCAAACCGTTGCTGGTTCTATGCAACTCCTCGTTATTCCTATTGGTATTGTTTTTTATAATTTAAATTATCCCAACTACACTATTTTTCTCATTGCATTATTAATGGAGATATTATCAACCATTTTCAGGGTGTATTATTTTAGTTTTCTTACTAAATATAATGTTATTAAATATATTACTGAAGTTTTATTAAACCTATAGCTCCTATTTTATTTCTATTTCTGGTATATTACT
>NZ_ATNM01000112.1 GCF_000427295.1 Cyclobacterium qasimii M12-11B
TGACCAAAATAGAACGGCTTTTAGTTATCGCTTTGGTTCTGCTTGGTGTGGTTTGGCTTTACGGTCTGTACAAAACGCAATGACCCAACTAGAAGCATTCGGATATATACAAATGGTAGGCAAGGAAGGAAGGGGCGGAAGGGCTGTCAATGTATATCAGCTAAACAAGCAAAAACGATTGATATAGCAACGTTTTCCTACTATTTCGATTTTTACTTTTTAAAAAGTAGTACAAGTAATGTATATATATATTTATTACTTGTACTTACTTTTTATTCTTTTACTCTTTTAAACACTTTTTATACTATACAAAAGATTTTATACCGCACTTAAAAAACAAGGGCATTTTACAATATATTTTATATAGGCGACAGGGGCATTTGGAATGATTAGCAAGGATATTGACTATACGAATTTATTCCAACTAGAACCAATGACAAAAAAGCAACAAAGTTATTTAACGTATTTAGTTAGCTCTTTAGTGGACTATGGCAGAAAGTTATATATAAAAGGCAATGCGGAAGGGTATGTAGTTCCAGTGCTACTTCCTAAAGATTATCCATTTACAGTAGAGTTTGAGGATATTTCTAAAGGGGAAGCTCAAGAGATTATAGGGCATATAAAGAAAAAAAGGCTTGATGATATATGCAGAACAACCGCAGTAAAGATTTATTTAGATGGTCAAGGTATAACATTAGCTGATTTTCTTATGGGGAAGCGTATTGTAATTGGTATTGAAATGTAAAAGACAGTCGTAATCATCATTAAAGGGTCTTATACTGTTCGCAATAACGGTATAGGAGGTTTTAAGAATGAACTATGTAGAAGCAGTAAAAGCAACGCTTGAAGCCGAACTAAAGAAGGCGGGCTTTATTACAAGTGGGCAAATGGGTGCTCATGATGTTTATGTGAAAGTATTCGTTGAAGAACTGGACAAACTGAATAAGCGTTTAGAAGCACTGGAAACACTCCAGCAT
>NZ_ATNM01000113.1 GCF_000427295.1 Cyclobacterium qasimii M12-11B
ACCAACATCAAAGAAAAACCACTTAAATACATAAAACAACTGATAATCAACCACAAAAACATTTCTACCCTCAATATTTAAACCCTGGGATATCCCTGTCTCGCTTTTTACCCAGTTTGTAATTCCTAAAGGTGTAACGAATCGACAACTCGTGGGAGCCACCGCTATTCCTAATGCTATATAGAAAGAGGAATTTTCTATTAAAGAGGAGATCATCTATAGTCATAATAGTATCTGCAAGTTTTCCTTATGGCGAAGCAACCTAATTGACAGCTTTTAGATGGAAGTCCAGCAAACTACTCCACCCCCATCCATCAGTAAGTCTGGCGACACTTACCTACCACAGATTAAATACCTATTATAGATACTAGTGGGACGATCCAGAAGAAGGCAGTCCATTAATCTTTCAGCACCCCTTCCTAAATTAGGCCTTAGACCTTAAAAGGCATTTGACGTGACTCCTTAATTTTCTTATTAGAAGGTGTTCTCTGTACCTCCTTAAGAAAGTAATATAGAACGCAACTTCAAATCGCTTACAGGTACCATTCCCGCGATATATAGAATTGAGTAAAACATCTTCTTTCAGAAGGACTCCATTCCGGGAGAAGTGCCGCCCTACTAAAATGACACCACCTCCTTTTCCATGCTTATATGAAAAGATGGTGTCATTTTTTAGACATTAGATTATTTAAGGTTGGATTGCCTTTTTCACAAAGCCAAATAGAATTACCTGGATTGAACTTGTCCACTATTAATCATAAGTAAAGCAACAATACTGTCTTACTCCCGATTGTCTTATTACCGATACAAGCACTTTTCTAGTTCTTCGATCCTACACTTAATCCTTGACTTGTGAATACCAACTTGAGTTCAACCAGTTTTAATTAAAAATGTTCAGCCCTGGGATTATCGTATTTTTGAGCAATGAAAACAGCAAAAATACTGTATCTGTCAAGTCCCTAATTGCTGCTCTATAAATCCAAAAAGGGTTCGCAGCGAGAACTTGGTTATTTATATAAGTTTGTCCTATACCAAACTCAGGCTTATAAATGCTATCAAATAAAATGCCTAAGTTTATAGGAGAACCAAAATCTTGAGTCTTACCAATCAAAGTGAATCGAGTCCTATTTTGCATAGCATAATAAATCCCTATACTATATTAATAATAAAGAAAATGGCGCAACTGACAACGGTATTCTCATAATCCTAATTGGAAGATTAGAATTAGCCAAAAAAGCCTGTAAACCTTAAATGAGTTGAGTGGATTTTGAAATGGGATTTTATCCCCTGGTAAAAAAGAAACCAGTCTGAAAACCTGCAGCTATTAATTTCACCAAAATTATTGAAAATCTAAATGGCGGAAATTGTATGTTGGTAACTCCTCTGAATTGAATCCTGAAAGCCGTTATTTTTGCACTAATGATTCGGATGAGGCATTGGTGCTACGCTTATCAAAAAAGATAAGGTTTTAAGTGTAGTGATTTTTATGGTTCTATATACTGTGTTGAATAATATAAAACCTTCTTGTACTACCCCTTTGTACCATTGATACAGTTTCGTTAAAGCTACACCTTATTACTTTGCTCGTTTGGTTGAACCTAGCTAATGACCTAGGAAGTTTGTAGGCTCTTTCCAAGTCAGGATAGCGATTAAAAAGTATTTCGGCAAGGGGAGCTTTAAATACTGTCCTTTTATTTTTCTTTTTAAAAGAGAATGCTTCCCTTTTGGTAAATATGGCTTTTAAGTATCTCCGTTTTCAAGTTGGTCTGAAGCAAATGACTTTTTTATTCTTTGCTTTATTATAGTATTTCTTACTTCTGATCTTCAAAGGCGTTCCATCTATGAGAGATTCTCATTTCTTCAACGGCCTGGTAAGAAAGTTTCCAGTCATGTCAAGGCCACTTCTATTACATTATTTTGCTTTACTTCAGGTAATCGACGGAGTATAGCTTCTACAATTTCACTATTCGTTCCCTTCATCAGAGCCACCAAGTTGCCTTTCTTTTAGCCATTTATTGATTACTGCCGCATACAATTTCCCTTGGGAAGTCCTGTTACTATAAAATTGAGATGCATTTCTGGATTTTCAGGAAATAGAATCCAGCCATTCGACTTAAAAAAAACGGGGATTCAGCTGTGATTTGTGTACTATCTGGTGTCATTTCCCAGTTTCTATCAACGTCGCTCCTCACTGATTCATTTCCATTTATCCATTTTTAAGAAACGTGCTTTTACACGAAGAGTGAAATTTTGAATACTCTTTTAATCTTAGACAACCTTGAAGGTGACTTTTTTTACCTAGTAGCTAATAAGGATGAATATTTTGCGCCACTAAATAAATACAGTAATCATCGTCCTTAAACTTAGAAGAAGTTAATCTAAGCTAGTCAGGCAAACCTGCTGGTAAAAGAAATCTTAAAAATCCCTTTTCTTCCAATTTCTATTTCAAGAAAAAAATTATTTTATTCTCAATCCACCAATTTTTAGGCATGATTCATTTTCTATTCTTGTGATCTTTAATTACAGTTAAATACACTTTCAATAATTATTGAACTCAAGTAATACTGGTATTCAAACTTTGATAGAATAATAAA
>NZ_ATNM01000114.1 GCF_000427295.1 Cyclobacterium qasimii M12-11B
ACTATAGCTCCTTTTTCGGGAGTATTCATTTACTGGACGAAGGGCTTTGTAAATTCATAATAACGGATGTATTTGAAATGCTTATCTCTTACTGCGCGTTGCATGTCATAGCGCTCGTCCATACGGTCCCTGGAAGCATATACATAATCTCTTGCCGGTCTTAGATCAGTGCCAAGGAAAGCCCTTCTTTGCATGTTTTCTGGTATGAAAATGCCTGCTAGGTTTAAAACGGTAGGCGCCAAATCTACAAAAATAACCAATTCATCTTCAGCTTTTCCAGCACTTTGGGGGAACCAAATGGCGATAGGCTTCCGGCGCATATACGATTAAAGGTATTTTTAAACCTGTGTCATACAGCCACCTTTTATGCATTGGCACACCAGCGCCATGGTCGGGATAAAACAAGAAAATGGTGTTGTCTACTAAATCGCCTTCTTTTAATTCGTCCACAATAGCTGCAACATAATTATCAAGCGCTGTAATATTGTTATAATACCTGGTCTACAATTCATTGACTATTTCAGTATTTGGAAAATAGGTTGGAAGACGAACCGCTCCTGATTTTATTAATTGGTCTTCGGGTTTTGCTTCAACTACATCCAAATGCTTTGCTTTCAGATTTGTTGCACTTTCATGCGTACCTGTAAAGTTTAAAACTGCGAAAAACGGTTGGTCCTTGTTTTTTCTGTTTCTCCAATGCGCATTTTTACCTGACTCATTCCAAATAATTAGATTAAAATGCCATTGCAAAATATATATTGGTGCCTTTCATTGATTTTCTTTTGAAAAGAACAATTAATGGAGATTGTTTTCCTAAATATTCGTGTTTTGGCTATCTTACTTTTTTAAAGTTTGAATTGGTAATAGGAAGAGGCTGACATGCTATTTAACCTAACCTAAAATGCATTAGCTTAACTATGAAAGTCCTCATTTTTGAAAGATATGGTTTACCTGAAAAGGTATTAAAATTAAGTGAGCAAGTAACTCCAGTGCCAAAGGACAATGAAATCCTGGTGAAAGTCCATTGTACAGCGATCAATGACTACGACTGGAGCTTGGTCAGGGGAAAGCCATTTTTGTACCGCCTTATGTTTGGATTGACCAAGCCAAAATCGAAAATCATGGGAATGGAATTGTCTGGAACAGTGGTTCAGGTGGGTGCTGAGGTACAAGATTTCGCTGTTGGAGATGAAGTATTTGGAGACATTTCCAATTATGGGTTTGGAACTTTTGCAGCCTACATCAGCATCAATGCTAAAGCGCTTGTACGCAAGCCAAAATCCATGTCATTTGAATCAGCAGCAGCCCTGCCTCATGCTTCTTTGTTGGCCCTTCAGGGCTTAAGAGATATTGGCAAGATAAAAAAAGGCATGAAAGTACTGATAAACGGTGCTGGAGGAGGCGTTGGAACTTTGGCTTTACAGCTGGCAAAGATTTATGCTTGTGAGGTAACAGGCGTAGACAATAGGGAAAAACTAGCAATGCTCAGGGCTTTGGGATATGATCATGTTATCGACTATAAAGTGGAAGATTTCACCAAAAATGGTCTTCAATATGATTTAATCCTCGATTGCAAAACCAACAAATCCCCATTCTCTTACCATCGCTCCTTGAAACCTGAGGGCAACTACGTCAGTATCGGAGGTAACCTTATTGATCTGATAACTACCTTGATTTGGGGTAAGCTGCTGCAACCTTTTTCCAACAAAAAATTAAATATTCTAAGCCTTAAGCCCAATGCTGGTTTAGAAGAAATCGCAGGACTCTATGCCAAAAAACAGCTCAAACCTGTTATAGATGGTCCTTATCCCTTGGAGTCTGCCGCAGAAAAGCTACAGCTCTTTGGAGAGGGAAAACATATAGGAAAGGTAATTATCACCATTCACCCATAGTCACTACTAGGTTGCAAAAAAATGATCCTCTTTCAAGCCATTTTAGAAACCGACAGCTAAAATAAACTCCTATGGTAGGCCATTGACCTTAGCCTCTAGTTATCCTTACAACATCCCCACATTTTTACCATTCATTATTTTCATTTGATTTTTTGCTTTCTTATCAATTTTCAGCCTGGTATTTTTTCAAAAACAACCCTTTGGCTGAATAATAAACTTAAGTTTTAAAAGAAGTTTTGTATTAAGTTTTAAGTGCCATTGTCTCTTATAAACTTAAAGCTATGTGATTTTTGAGCGTTATTTATAAGCCCATTTTATAAATTATTCCTATATTTATTTGTTATTAAACAAAGCCAATTTTACTTAATTATTATTTAAACCCAAAATATATGAATATTACATTAGCTGATGCTGAAAAAATCATAACCGCCGCCAAGAAGAAAGCCAAGGCCATTGATACTAAAATGAATATCGCAGTAGTAGACGCAGGAGCCAATCTTCTTGCTTTTGCACGGATGGATGGAGCTTGGTTAGGTTCATTGGACATTTCCATAAAAAAGGCCAAAACAGCTCGTTTTTTTGACATGAACACTGGAGCAATAGGTGAGTTGTCACAACCAGGTGGGTCCTTATACAATATTGAGAATTCCAACAATGGACTCATCACTTTCCCTGGTGGTGTACCTTTAAAAAATAGCGCAGGGGACGTTGTTGGTGCAATTGGCGTCAGCGGAAGTGCTGTCGAAAATGACCATGCCGTAGCTGAAGCAGGAGCAAAAGCTTTATAAAGCTAAAATTTATTTTTGCCGGGAAATTTGCGAGAATTTCCCCGGCATTGTTTTACTTTATCATCGTTTCAATTCAATTTTCTTTTACAGACTAATCTACCAGATTCATCTCTTTCCACGATTAATTGAGGCCCTTTAGGTTATTCAAATGTCTTTTGAAAGTCCTTCTTATAGGATTTAGGAGTCATCCCCATTCTTTCTTTAAATTGCCGGTTAAAATTAGAAAGCGTATTGAACCCGCTTTCATAACTTACTTCACTGATATTAAGATTTTCGGTAGGTAACAGTTTACAAGCATGACTGATCCGGACTTCTGACAAAAAATCTGAAAAGGATTTATTCATCCTTGATTTAAAATAACGGGAAAAGGAACTGCTCGTCATGTTTATCATTGCAGCCACTTCTTCCTGTTTAATATCGTGTTGAAACTGGTCCATTACAAATTCATATACCCTACTCATTCGGTCCTTTTCAGATTCTTTATTGGCATTGGTATATCCTGCCTGAACAATCGGCTTGACTTCATTTGACCTGGAAATGAGCAATAATATTTCAAGCAGTCCGATAATTCTTTCCAAACCTTTCTTATGCACCAAATTTATCAATTGCATCTTGATCAGTTCATTGGTTTCCCCCATTATCTCCAGCCCAAGTGAAGCTCTTTTGAGCAAGGCATGCAACTCTTCATATTCCTCTTTTTCACCTAAATATTTTGGGCCTAAAAAATCTTCAGGAAAATAGACCACTATTCCCCTAGTCTTAAGCTTACTCTCCTTTTCGAAATATTCTTGGTCATTCCTCCACAGATGGGGTAAATTAGGACCAGTAACCACCAGGTCATTAGGTTTGAATGGACGCATATCATCACCTATAAATCTGGTCCCTTTTCCTTCGAGAACCAAAAAAAGCTGATACTCTGGATGGAAATGCCAATTTTTATCAAAAGTTGGTGCTATCAGTTCTTTTACCACAAAAGCACTTTGCTCTGGGATGCGTGATTTTTGGAAAGCTTTTTTCAATAGTAATTTTTTTATGTTACATATTCCAATAAAAATAGTTATAAATGATAAAAAACAGTCATAATAAGATAAAAAACAGTAAGCATGATGACAATAAAACGCCCAAATTAGTATCTTGAATAAGTAGTACAATATTACCCAATCAACAATTACAATGAAGAACCCAGGGATAATTGCCATTGCCATGCTTATATGGATGTCATGTGGCACCAAGTCTAACAAGATTGAGCTATCCGATGAGCCCAGAAGGGCGGAAATATTATTCCTCGGTCACGAAAGCACACACCATGATTCAGAAAAGTTAATGTCAATCCTTGGCAAGCATTTATTCCAACAGGGAATCAATCTAAGCTATACAACCGATCCTTCTGATCTAAATGAAGAAAAATTACGGCTTTATGACGGCCTAATCATCTATGCCAATCATGAAATGATTTCAGATGAACAAGAGATAGCCCTTAAAAATTATATTGAAAGTGGAAAGGCACTGATACCCATTCACAGTGGTTCCTTTGTTTCCAAAATTCTAATTGGTTTATAGAAGCTGTAGGAGGACAATTTTCCACTCATGGAACAGGGGAATTCTCTACTACCATTACTGATCCCTCTCACCCGGTAATGGACGGCATTTCTATTTTCACAACCTGGGATGAGACCTATATCCACAGCCGGTTAAATGATGACATGACCATATTAATGGAAAGGGCTGAAGGAGACAAGAAAGAACCCTATACCTGGGTAAGAGAACAAGGAAAAGGACGCGTTTTTTATACTGCCTATGGTCATGACGAAAGAACGTGGAATCAACCTGAATTTCAAAAACTAGTTGCGAATGGTGTATTATGGGCGATAGGAGATAAAGTGGCGGAGCAGGTAGCTGAATTTGATATTCCCCAGCCTCAATTTGAAGACGCTATTATTCCAAACTATGAAAACAAAGATCCTGCACCAAGATACCAACTTCCACTTTCTCCCGAAAAATCAATGAAATTGGTACAGGTTCCTGTGGGATTTGAATTACAGCTTTTTGCCTCAGAGCCAGACATTATCAACCCAATGGCCATTGCCTGGGATGATAGGGGTCGTCTTTATGCGATTGAAACAGCTGACTACCCCAATGAGGTAAGGCAAAATGGTGGCAATGATAAAATCAAGATTCTGGAGGACACCGATGGTGATGGAAAGGCTGATAAAATCACTGTTTTTGCAGACGGCTTGAATATCCCAACCAGTATGGTCTATGTCAATGGAGGTATATTACTTTCTATGGCACCAGATTTCATATTTCTAAAAGACACCGATGGGGACGACAAGGCAGATATAAGGGAAACCGTTATTACCGGCTGGGGTAAAAGTGATACCCATGCAGGCCCTTCTAATTTAAAATATGGATTCGACAATAAGATTTGGGGTGTTTTAGGCTACTCCGGTTTTAAAGGAGAAACAGAAGGAAAAGCCTTATCCTTTAGTCAAGGAGTGTACCGTTTTTCTCCTGATGGAACGAACCTGGAATTTCTTGGCAATACCAGTAACAACACCTGGGGTTTAGGCTTCACTGAAGATTTCAACACTTTTATTTCTACAGCAAATGGCCAGCACAGTGCTTATTTGGCTATGCCCAATAAATTTGTAAAACGACCTGTTAATGGTGGTTCGGTCAATGCCGTTCATGGTATAGACAGCCATTATGATATGCCGCACCTTACTCCTTTTTTACGTCAGGTGGATTGGCATGGTAGCTACACTGCCGCTGCAGGACACAATTTCTACACTGCAAGGAATTTCCCTAAAGCTTACTGGAACAGGATAGCCTTTGTAGCTGAACCTACGGGACGGGTATTACACAATGCCATCATAGAACCTAAAGGTTCAGGTTTTAAAGAGAAAAATGGCTTTAATCTATTGGCAAGTTCAGACGAATGGTTTTCCCCTGTACATGCTGAAGTAGGCCCTGATGGTGCCGTCTGGATCGCAGATTGGTACAACTTTATCATCCAGCACAATCCTACACCAAAAGGATTTGAAAATGGGGAAGGCAATGCCTACATCAATCCACTCCGAGATTCCAAACATGGAAGAATTTATCGCTTGATTTACAAAGGAGGGGAATACAAAACGATGAACATTGATCCTTCCATTAATAAAGACCTTGTTAGTGGCTTGAAAAGTGACAATATGTTTTGGAGGATGACCGCTCAGAAGCTAATTGTAGAAAATAACAATACCTCGATAATTGAAGATCTTCTTCAACTTATAGCTAACCAATCTCTAGATGAAATCGGTTTAAATTCTCCAGCCGTTCATGCCTTGTGGACCCTGCATGGGTTGGACGCACTTGATGGTAGCAATACTAAGGCTATTGATGCCGTGATAAAAGCTTTAAAGCATCCTGCTGCAGGTGTGAGAAAAAGTGCCATTCGGGTATTACCAAAAAGCGAGGCGACTCTACTAGCAATTTTGAATGCCAATCTCATCAATGATGAAAATCTTAATACCAGAAAGGAGGCATTGCTTGCCATTGCAGAAATGCCCATTTCTGCTGATGTTTCAGGTTTCCTTTTATCAGCCAGTCAAGACGAGAAAAATGCTTCGGATGAATACCTTCCTCAAGCATTGTTTGCTGCAGTAATCACACATCCATTCGCCTTCGATGCATCTTCAACAGCGCTTAATCAGATTGACAAAGTAGATTCTTTATTGACATTGGAAGAGCGGGTAGGCAAAAGCCTTATTGAGGAACAATACAGTTTAGATAGAAAGTCTGGGGTTCCATTTCCACCACAAATAGCGGGAAAAGAAATTCGCATCCAAGCCACAATAAGCAAGTCCGATGAAGCTCTGGAAGGGATAATCATGGCGCAGGGTAACAAGACCAATGGCTATAGTTTGTATATACTTAATAATAACATTTACTGGTTGGTAAAACAAAATGGCAAAACCTACCAGGCTGTTTTCAACGGCAAAATACCCGATCAGCAATTTGTATTGAACGCAAGCCTGGAGAATCGTGGAAAGATGGCATTAAGCATTGATGACAATCAGGTTTCAAAAAGCAAAGCAGCGGGTCTTTTCACCAAGGATTTTGATCAGGAAAGGGTTAGAATAGGTCATGACAATATGGGTACTTCCCAAGTAGGTAATTACAAGGATCGCTTTTATTTTAACGGAAGAATAAATCCCAGGTCTTCCTACCTAAACCTTAAACTTCCAATAGAAGGTGATGAACCTGAAACTACCGAGCCAGAACAAGGTCAGGCTCAAACAAACAATGTAGGTTCAGTTACCATCAAAATGGGGGTAATTGCACATGAAATGAAATTTGATAAGGCCACTTTCAAAGTAAAGGCAGGACAGCAGGTCACGATTGATTTCGTGAACAATGACTTTATGCAACACAACCTACTGGTAGGGAAATCGGGAAGTTTAGAAACCATAGGCAAGGCTGCGGATGCATTGGCGAGAGACCCAAATGGCATCAAAATGAATTTCGTGCCAAAAATACCCGAAATAATTGCTGCAACTCCTCTGGTTGATCCGGAAGGAAATGAAAGCCTTGTTTTTACTGCTCCCACCACACCGGGAGAATACCCTTTCCTTTGTACTGTTCCTGGACATTGGAGAATTATGAATGGAATTATGATTGTTGAATAAGATTTTAAACAAAAAATAAACAATGGCTTTAGACATTAAATTGGCAGTCAGTACCTGGTTGTGGACCTCCCCTTTTAGCTCCGACACCATATCCCTTTTTCCTAAAATAAAGCAAATGGGCTTTGATGCAGTGGAGATCCCAGTAGAGGATCCTTCTATAATTAATACAGAGATAGTAGAAAAGGCATTAAAAGACAATGGACTCAGCCCTATTATTTGTGCTGCTTTTGGACCAAGTCGGGACCTAACGCATGATGACCCTGGTTTTCATAAAACCAGTTTTGATTATATACAGGCCTGTTTTGATATAAGTGCTTCCTTAGGAGCTGAATTTGTGGCTGGCCCCATGTATTCTGCTGTAGGAAAGGCTCGGTTGGTCTCTCCAGAACAAAAGAAAATCGAATGGGATAGGGCTGTAAATAATTTGCACAAGGTTTGTCAGATGGCAGAAAAATCAGGTCAGAAAATTGCTTTGGAGGCTTTAAATCGATTTGAAACGGATCTGATCAACACAACTTCCGACTTGATGCAATTAATTTCTGACATCAACCATCCAGCTGCCAGGGTATTATTGGATGGGTTTCACATGAATATTGAAGAGCCCAGCATTGAAGCTGCAATTCTGCAGGCAGGTGAAAAGTTGATACATGTTCAGGTGTCGGAAAACAACCGTGGAACTCCCGGTACGGGCCAAACAAGGTGGGACGACTTTAAATCTGGACTTGAGAAGGTCAATTATCAAGGTGTGGTCACCATTGAGAGTTTTACTCCTGAAATAAAAGAGCTGGCCGGAGCAGTTTGCATATGGCGACCTTTGGCAGAGAGTCAGGATAAATTTGCTTCTGAAGGGTTCAATTTTCTAAAAAATTGGGCCAAAAACTAATAAAATTCAATCGTTTAACCCAAATAATTTGTTGACACATGAATAAAAAATTGAACATAGCGATCATAGGATTGGGATTTGGTGCAGAGTTTATTCCGATTTACCAAAAACATCCCTTGGCCAATATTTATGCTATTTGCCAGCGGAACAAAGAAAAACTTGACGAAATTGGAGATGCTTTCGGTATTGCCAAAAGATACACCGACTATGATGAACTGCTAAAAGACCCCAATATCGATGCAGTTCACATTAACACCCCCATCCAGGCACATGCGGAACAATCCCTTAAAGCATTAAGGGCTGGCAAACATGTAGCCTGTACGGTACCCATGGCCACCACGGTAGAGGAATGTCGCCAAATCGTAGCCGAAACCAAAAGAACAGGCCTTACCTATATGATGATGGAGACTGTGATTTACAGCCGGGAATTTCTTTTTGTAAAAGAAATGTACGAAAGTGGCGCTATGGGTAAATTGCAATTTTTACGTGCGAGTCATCAACAAGAAATGGCTGGCTGGCCTGGGTATTGGGAAGGCCTTCCTCCTATGCACTATGCCACGCATTGTGTCGGGCCAGTTCTGGCTTTGCCAAAAGCAGAAGCTGAATATGTCTCCTGTTTTGGATCAGGTAGGATCGATGAAAACCTGATTGAAAAATACGGCTCTCCATTTGCGGTAGAGAGTTGCCATATCAAATTAAAAGATTCGGATCTTTCAGCCGAAGTTACCCGCTCACTTTTCAATACCGCACGTCAATACCGAGAGAGTTTTGACGCTTATGGATCTGAGAAATCCTTTGAATGGACCTTAATCGAAAACGAAGACAGTGTGGTACATACAGGAGAAATACCTGAAAAGGTTAAAATCCCAGATTATGCCCACCTACTTCCAGAAGAAATTGCCCCCTTTACTACTGCAGGAGTATATGATGATGATGACAACCAGCACCTTTCTTTTATTCAAGGAGCTGGACATGGAGGATCACATCCGCATCTTGTACATGAATTTATAGCTGCATTACAGGAAGACAGAGCACCTTATCCAAACGCCCGGCAATCTGCCAACATAACTTGTGTAGGTATTTTAGCCCATGAATCAGCTATGAAAGGGGGCGAAAAAATCAAACTTCCTGATTTTACTTTCAATAAATAATCCCTCCTATTTCATCTTTCAGGCCCGGATTTCAATCAATCCGGGTCATTTTTTTGAATAGATTACCTTAGAATTGATTCTACCACAGCTGGTCAATTCCAAGAGATAAGATTGGTTTTTGGCACGATAAATTATCGGAGATTAAATATATTAGGACTATTCTATTTTTCTACTCCACCTTGATATTGAAACAGACGTAAAACCAGGCATACGCTTTAAAGTAACATTAACTCAAGTAAAACCTCAATTACAATTTTTTGGTTTTAAGACTTTATTTTTCTCGTCAACTATTATTTAAATTAATTGCGGTAAACCTTCTAAGAATTCTTATTTTTGCTATTAACAAGGATAACTCAACAGGTTTCATTGTGAAGGTCTCAATTCAAAAATAGAGGCGTTGAAATACCAGGTGCTAACACTTCTTATGTGAAACCGAAAACAGCGACGGTGAATCGAAATTAATGTGGTTTCAACAGGTTATAAAAAGGATAGTATTTAATTATACTGGGTTCAATCACCTCAACGGCTTTGGGGATAAAAGTGAAAGGAGTGTGATAGGCAAGCCCTTCAACTTCATTTCAGAAACAAAATAAAAAATTACTGAGTTCTAGCGGCTAATTCTTTTCTAGGAGTATTTATGAACACCCTTGAATAGGGGCTTTCAATCCTATAATAATAGCTGTCTGCCAAATATTTTATAGTAAAAATTAAGGTTGGATGAATATAACCATTGAGAATATAATACTGATAGGCTCTGTACTATTATTAATAAGCATTATTGCAGGAAAACCAAGTTACCGCTTCGGAATACCTACATTATTGCTCTTTCTTACCATTGGTATGTTAGCTGGCTCAGAAGGCATAGGTGGCATCTATTTTGACAATCCTGAAATCGCACAATTTATAGGCATTGTGTCCCTTAACTTTATACTTTTTTCCGGTGGATTAGATACAAGATGGCCTTCAGTAAAGCCGGTTTTGAAAGAAGGAATAGCATTGTCTACAATGGGCGTTTTGCTAACTGCTTTAGGTTTAGGCTATTTTGTCCATTTGATCACAGATTTTACCTTGTTTGAGAGTTTGCTACTGGGTGCCATAGTCTCTTCCACAGATGCGGCTGCAGTTTTTTCCATCCTCCGAGGTAAAAACCTTGCCTTAAAGAAAAACCTCCGCCCTACCCTGGAATTAGAAAGTGGAAGTAATGACCCAATGGCCTATGTGCTAACAATTGCATTTTTATCTCTAGTGCAACAACCTGACAAAGGGGTGCTCTCCATTATTCCTTTGTTTCTATTACAAATGATAATAGGAGCAATTTCTGGTCTCCTTTTTGGTAAACTTAGTAAATGGATAATCAACAAGATTAAGCTTGATTTTGAAGGGCTTTATCCAGTGCTTACCATAGCCCTTATGTTTATTACCTTCTCAGCTACCGATTCACTGTATGGCAATGGCTTCCTCGCCATTTACATATGCTCTGTCTACCTTGGAAATCAAAATCTAATTCATAAAAAGACTATTTTACGGATGTTTGATGGATTAGCCTGGTTGATGCAAATTGTTTTGTTTTTGACCTTGGGACTATTGGTTTTTCCTTCTCAAATAATCCCATACATAGGTCTCGGCTTAATCATTTCACTTTTCCTAATACTTGTAGCCAGGCCCCTGGCTGTATTTATTTCCCTTATACCCTTTAAAATGAAATTAAGGCGAAGGTTTTACATTTCTTGGGTTGGTTTAAGAGGTGCTGTACCCATTGTGTTCGCTACTTATCCTTTGTTAGCTGGCATTGACAAGGCCAATATTATCTTCAATATCGTCTTTTTTGTTGCGATAAGTTCGGTATTAATACAAGGTACAACCATTTCCTTAGTCGCTAAATGGTTGAAAGTTGGCTTACCAGAAGGTGCCAAAAAACCTACCCCAAGTGAGGAGTTTCTGGAAGAACATCCCAAAACAATTTTAAAAGAAATAATTCTCAAAAAAGATACCGATGCCATAGGGAGACAAATTGTAGATTTAAATTTCCCTAAAAATGCCATTATCGCAATGATCGAAAGGGATGAAAACTATTTGATGCCAAATGGTTCGACCACGTTGGAGGTCAATGATAAATTGGTTGTGTTGACTGATAAATTAGAAAACATCAAAGAAGTGTACAAATCCCTTAAAATTCAGGAAGAATAAAGCTTATTCGAATAAAAGGGTGAAAGAAGAATTCAGGCAGGACCCAGTTTAAAAAACCCCAATTTCTTAATACTTAAAGCATCCTATAAGAATTACCGAACAGGTTATCGCCATTTCTATAGCATGATTCAAGTTAAAAAAAGGATGCTAAATGTATTAACTTCTCTTTAATTAAAAGTTTAGATAAAATATTTTTTCACTTCCTGATTTAGCAGCACAATCAAATTTGTAAATATTGCAGCCATCTTTTCTGAACATAACTAATTAGGAAGATACAAAACGCCCTTGCTCAATTGATTCAAAATAAAGGATTAGGGGGAAATAGGCCTACTATTTCATTGGTTAAATATTACTCGACGTCAAATACCGAAGTGGTTCTTTCCTATGCCCGAATCAGGGATTTATCATTTAATCAGTCCAATTCCCTTTATTTGAAAGCTTTAACTGATCGAATCAAGCATTTAAAATATCAGTTTAATATCAGAAATCTAAAATATTAACTTAATAAATGGTATATTTTGAGAGTATCATGTATCATAAAAGATTGTTCTATTAAAAAAATAAAATAAAGAAGTGCTTTCATTTAAATAATAGATCCAAATGATCGCTTTCAAAACATGAACCTAGTCAATAAGATGCTATTAATTTAAAATTGAGCTAAAAATTGAATTCCTTATTTTACAATGAAACATTCACCCTAAAATAGAAGTCAGAGCCAATCAAGAATAAAAACTTTTTAATAGAAAAACAGTTACGATCATATTATATTTTTAAAACCTATGCCAATATCCATTTTTAAAAAACTTAATTTAGATAAAATTGAAAAGATATTCATTTCAATTTTTCTGGTGTTAAGCCTGGGGGTAATTATTGGCTGGTTTGTCGGGATTTATGAATTATTGGGCATAACACCTGAAGCTGCAGGTGCCACAATGAAATTTAATACTGCTATAATTATTCTTTTATCTGGTGTACTAATGTTCATCTGTCGAGAAAAAAAGACCAGATTTCGTGGCATCTACAAAATATTGGCCAGTATTTTAATTTTTATCGGTGTTATTACAATAGGTGAATACCTTGGTATGTCCTTCATTTCAATTGACAATATTTTTGTCACAGACGTTTTCTCAAAGAGTAATCCTGGCAGAATGTCCCCAGCAACTGCCATATGTTCAATATTACTTGGTATTGGATTCTTAGGAAACTTGTATCCAGATAGGATCTTTGGGAAAATAGGATTGTTAGCATTCACGTCAACAGCGATTCTAGCACTAGTAGGTATCATTTCTTTTATTTTGCTTATACCTATGGCAAACAAAACTTCGCTGTTTCAAACGATGTCAATTAATACTTCAATCCTATTTTTACTAATCTCTACTTTACAATTGTTTAAAAATCAAAATTCTCCTATTTACCAAATATTGACTGGAGATTTTGAGGGAAGCAAACTTGCCCGTAAAATTTTTCCCTCTCTTATTATATTTCCAATTGTATCGAGCTATCTGCTAATTGTTGGCATACATCAAAACATCATAACAATAGATTTCGGGCTGGTAGCCTATGCCGCCATATTCATACCGGTGGGCATAATATACTTGATATTCACAGCCTTGGGACTAAATAAAACAGATGAAGAAAGACAAAAATTGGCAATGGAATTGCAAAAAAACAATAGCTATTATCTCAAACGTTTCAAAGAAGGCGTAGATCAGGTCTCTAGTGTTTCACTAATGGACACCAATAAGGTGATAACCTACGTTAATGATTCTTTTTGTAAAACTACTCAATATTCAAGGGAAGAACATGTAGGAAATACACTTGAACTTCTGGATTCTGGTCATCACCAGGAACAGTTTTTTATACAGATGTGGGAAACCATTGAGTCAGGCGAAATTTGGGTGGGTGAAATAAAGAACAAGGCAAAGGATGGCTCTTTTTATTGGGTGTTTACTGCCATCATTCCCTTTAAGAATGATAAAGATAAAATTACTGAATACATGTCTATTAGCCAAGACATTACGGAACGAAAGGAAGCTGAGGAATTGAAAATGGACTATGTCAAGAAGCTTGAATACAAAAACAAAGAGCTCGAACAATTTGCCTATGTTGCCAGCCATGATCTTCAGGAACCATTAAGGACTGTAATTAATTATACAGACCTATTGACTAAAAGACGTGCAGAACATTTCGATGAATTAGGGTTAAAAAGTTTACAATTTATACAAGAGGCGACAGTTCGCATGAGCCAGTTAATCAAAAGCTTGTTGGATTATAATCGCATAGACAACGATAACAATCTAACGCTCGTAGATTGTAACGAATTGATAAATGGTATAGAAATTGAGCTAAGTAAGGAAATCAAGGATACGGAAACAACAATTATAGTAGAAAAACTGCCTTCGATTAATGGCTATGAATCCACTTTAAGAATGCTTTTTCAAAATTTAATTACCAATGCGATTAAATTTCGTAAAGAAGGAATCAAACCATTAATAACAATCTCAGCAATTCGAGATGGAATTGGTTGGGAATTTTCTGTAAAGGACAATGGCATAGGTATTTCTAGTGAACACAAAGAAAAGATTTTTGTTATCTTCCAACAGTTACACAATAAAAACAAATATGAGGGGTCCGGAATCGGACTGTCACATTGTAGAAAAATTGTAGATTTGCATGGAGGTAAAATCTGGGTGGAGTCAAAGCTAAATGAAGGAAGTATTTTTAAATTCACAATAAGAACCAAGGGTCATGAATAAAAAAGTTAACTGCATATTATTAATAGATGATGATGAACCTACAAACTTTTTGCATAAAATCATTATAGATGACAGTGGTTTAGCAAATAAGGTTGTGGCCGTGCAAAGTGGCTATGAAGCGTTAGAATATTTAGAGAATAAAGAAGATGGTGAGTACCCTCAGCCGGACCTTATTTTCCTTGATATTAATATGCCGGCAATGAATGGCTGGGAATTTTTGGAAGAATACAATAAGCTGGACGAAGGCATTAAAGGCAAAGTGGTAGTCGTGATGTTAACAACCTCTATTAATCCGGATGACAAAAAGAAAGCACTTAGTAAAGGGTTTATCAATGGATTTTTAAGCAAACCACTTTCAAAGGAAATGCTTGAAAAACTAATTGACAGTGAGCTTTAATTTTCATCATTTGAGAATATGACTTTGGTTTCATGAAGGTAAAACCTTCTATTATGGCTTATTAGACCATGAATGCTAATTTTAGGGTTTCCATTTTAAACAGCAATAGAAATACTTAGCTATTGCTGTTTAATTTCCGGTTTTTTCGCCCTTGTTTAGTGTGATGGATATTTGCGATGATACTTTTAAAAAGGTATAGATAATTTTGTTTTTTTTCGGCATCAAATGCTCCTCTACCCTATTTTATTGCCATTCATCCTTTTTCATATGTCAAATAACCGATCCCAAATAATAAAAACATCAGCTACTTAGGTTTAAATAACCAATTGATTTATTCTCTATAATCCATTCCTTTTCTACTGTTCTCAACAGATGTTAACCATTCTGACAATTCAGATTCTAATTGCTCTGCTACCTCTGGAAATTCGTTAATAATATTGTTCTTTTCTGATTCGTCCTTCAGCAAATCATAGAGTTCAAAATTCTCCAGATTTTCATCAGCTATAAGTTTGTACTGATGGGTGACCCATGATACATTTGGTGTGCATATAAAACCCATTGGTTTTGGTCTTTCTTTCACATTTCCTTCTATTGCATCCAATATACTAATGCCGTCTAATGGCCTCTCCTTTGGATATTCTATACCTAAAACATCCAGAATCGTAGGCAAATAATCACTGGTGAATGCTGGGAAATCTATTTTTCTGCCGCCTTCTATTTTGTTCTTCCAAATTACAAAAGCCGGCACCCTCACTCCGCCTTCATACAAACTCCTCTTTCTTTCCCGAAACAAGCCTGCACTACCTGGCGTCCCCTCTTCAGGGCCATTGTCACTGCAAAAGAAAATAATTGTTTCTTCTTCAATCCCAGCCTTTACTAAAGCATCCCATAATCGCCCAATTTGCCTATCCATCGCGGTAATGGATCCATAATACAATTGTTGCTGTAGATCCATGTCCGCATAAAGGCTCCTGTCTAAACTGTCACTGACTACCGGTAAATGAGGGGTATGAAACCAAATTGTGGAAAAGAATGGCTGTTCCATTTTAACGGAATTTTCAATAAATGGCAGCACACGATCCATGATAACGCGAGAATCATCTCCTTGCACATTACTGGTATCCATTAGATTTTCTCCCTTCCAATAAACGGTGCCGTAATTATTTGTGGAATCATGGTTTTCTACCGCTCTCCAGCCGTATCGCATGCTTTCTCCTGCTATGAATTCTTTTGGAGAGACCATAGGGTCATACGTTGGGACTTTTGACTCTGTACAAAAAAAGGAGTCATAACCATGTTCAGATGGAATGGTGTAATCCTTGTGAAATTTTTCTTTGCCTCCTCTATTGGCATCGGGGATAGTTTTGGTAAGTGTACCGAGGTGCCACTTTCCAAAATGCCCCGTTGCATATCCTTCCTCCTTTAAAAGTTCTGAAATGGTGATCTCCTCTTGCTTCATGTGACCAGTATTGGCATAGGGTATATCCATTCTTAATGGGTTTCTACCTGTAATTAAACTTGCCCTGGTGGGTGAGCAAACTGCCGAGGCCGAATAAAACCTATTAAAAACAACTCCATTGGAAGCAAGATCGTCCAAAAAAGGCGTCTTTATTGCTGTATTCCCATTAAAGCCTGCATCATACCAACCTTGGTCATCTGTCATGATTAAAATAATATTTGGCTTTTTCTCAGGGCTTTGACAAGAGGCAAAACCAAACATCCCTAATACAAATAAAACGCTCAGTCGGTTATTCATGGTATTGTAAATTGAATCAATTGCTAGAAAATTTAACTATTCAATATACTTACTTTATGCCGATAATAATATCAATCGCACCTTGAAACAAAATTTGCGCTAGTCAAACACCTTTTACAGCAAAACCACCAATTTTGATATTTTCCTTTAAATCCCCATCCCTACATACTTATTGGAAAATCATCAGTGAAAAAGATTAGCGGTATTTTAGGGATAAAAAATTGACAGCTATTTTCTTTCAACAAAGCTTTCTAAACCATACCTAGAACTACTTTTAAGCTTTAACCGTTGGTGTTTATAGAAAAGCGCTGAACTCAAAAATAGCGAAGAATAAATTACGCTTATCGGGTTAAAAAAACCGTTCAGTTTTTAAAATCCAGATGGTTTAATCTAATAAAAAATGAAACTCAACATAAAAAATACCTTCATAGAAGAATTACCGGCAGACCCTGTTTTAGACAACAATCGAAGACAAGTTAAAGAAGCTTGTTTTTCTTATGTTACGCCCAAAAAACAGCGAAACCAAAGCTTTTACACGTTTCTAATGAAATGCTGAAAAACTTAGGTTTAACAGAAGCAGATAGCAAAACCACCGACTTTTTAAATGTGTTGACAGGAAATACTGTAATGGAAAACACAAAACCTTATGCCATGTGCTATGGTGGCCATCAGTTTGGAAACTGGGCAGGTCAATTGGGTGACGGTAGGGCTATTAATTTATTTGAGGTAGAAAATGATCAAAAACAATGGACCGTTCAGCTTAAAGGAGCAGGTGCAACACCTTACTCAAGGACAGCCGATGGATTGGCTGTATTGCGTTCCTCCATCCGTGAGTATTTATGCAGTGAGGCCATGCACCACCTTGGCATACCAACCACCAGAGCATTATCACTAGCATTAACAGGTGACGAAGTAATGCGTGATGTACTGTACAATGGCAATGCGGAATATGAAAAAGGGGCTGTGGTTAGCCGTATTTCGCCCAGTTTTGTACGCTTTGGAAGTTTTGAGATATTTGCTTCAAGACAAGATACAGCCACACTAAAAACATTAGTAGACTACACCATAAATCACCACTTCCCTCATTTGGGCACTCCTTCGAAAGCCGTTTATATTGCTTTTTTTAATGAAGTAGTACAACGTACACTGAGCATGATTATCGATTGGCAGCGTGTTGGCTTTGTACATGGAGTGATGAATACTGATAACATGTCCATTTTGGGTTTGACCATAGATTATGGCCCATATGGCTGGTTAGAGGGTTTTGAAGAAGGTTGGACCCCAAACACAACCGACATGCAGCACAAGCGATACAGATACGGCAACCAACCCAATATAGGGCTATGGAATTTATACCAACTGGCCAATGCTTTGTATCCCCTGGTGGAGGAAGTGGAACCTCTAGAGGCTGCCTTAAATCAATACAGAGCTGATTTTGAGCTGGGTTCGATTCAAATGATGCGCAACAAGATTGGCTTAAAAACTGAAAAGCAACAGGACAAATCGTTGATTAAGGATTTGGAAACCCTTTTACAACTGACGGAAACCGATATGACGATTTTCTTTAGAAATTTGGCAGCCTTTAAAAAAGACAACCCGAATGAAGGCCTGGAATGGATTAAAGAGGCATTTTACTCTCCCACAGAAGTGACCGATACCATTAAGCAACAATGGAAAGATTGGTTTCAACATTACGCTACCCGTTTGCAATTGGAAACGGTCTCGGATTCGGAACGGAAAAAAGCTATGAACGCAGTAAATCCGAAATATGTACTTCGCAATTACATGGCGCAACTGGCCATTGACGATGCAGACAAAGGTGATTATGCACTTATAGATGAATTGTACCAATTACTAAAAAAACCCTATGCCGAGCAACCTGAAAATGAAAAATGGTTTGCCAAAAGACCTGAATGGGCAAGGCATAAAGTGGGTTGCTCCATGCTATCGTGTAGCTCATAATAGGTAAATATAGCAATGGATGGGTTAAGTCAAGGTTTTGGTAACCACTGATCTAAATAGGTAAAACTATGCTATTGGAATATATTCACAAACTTCCTATTGGGTTTTCAGAGGTGCTTTATGCAGATAAAAAGTATGGCCTTACCAGGACAGATTTTAATAAGGGAAAAAGTATAAAAATCTATGCTGAAGAATTAGGTGGCACCAATTTTATCAGTTTAAATTATTACGTAACCTCAAGTAAGGAATTTTTAAAACCCTGTGAAATGCCCGAAGAAAAAGTTATTCATTTTTTGAAAAACCTAAGTGTACTTCCATTAGGTTAAAAATCAAAAAAGCTGGAAAGGTTGAATTCCCTTTCCAGCTTTAGCATTATTTTCCCCACCAATTATCCAGTGAAGCGGTAAGTTTTTTCACCACATCCGGATGCTTGTTTGCGAGGTTATTCTCTTCCAATGGATCCTTTAGAATATTGTAAAGCAACACTTCCTGCGTATCCTCATTGGCCACCCCAGGGACAATAATCTTCCAGGGACTGGTAATAAGAATTCTGCTCTCCAAGGTTTCTTCCGGGACATCCACCCCTTTCATGTCATGAGAAAAATCCATACTGTAAATTTCTTTCCTCTTCTTCAATGCTTTCTTATCCATCACATTGATTCCGTGCATATCCGGCAGTGGATCCAAGCCAACAGCAGCCATAGTTGTTACGGCCATATCAATGCTACTTGTCAAATTGGAATGGTCCATCTTGGGTTTAATTTTACCCGGCCATTTGTAAATAATAGGTGTTCTAATTCCCATATCCTGTGGCGCTTGTTTGGAACCTTTAACAAATTTATTAGGCACATTTGGATCTTGTATCCAGCCGTTGTCTGTTACAAAAACCACCAGGGTGTTTTCAGAAAGCCCCTTTTCCTCCACCCTGTCCAGGAGCTGTCCAACAGTAATGTCAAACCATTCACACATAGCCCAATAGGCAGCAACTGACTTGGTAGGTGCTAAAGGCAAGTACTTCTGGAGTAATGAATCTGGTGGATTGTGTGGAGAATGAGGTAAAAATGGCGCATACCATACAAAGAATGGTTTGTCTTCATCAATTGCATGATCCATAAAATCGAATATAGGATCCATACCTTCCCGGCCTATTTTAAGCCCTTCATCTCCATGTCTTCCACCTCGGCTTGGATCACCATGTGTCATTCCATCCGTAAATCCACCTTCTTTGTAGTTTCCTCCCCACCATTTTCCGGCCTGAAAAGAAAGGTATCCCAATTTTTTCAAAACCATTGGTATGGTAGGATGTTTCTGAAATTCATCAAGGTAATCCTTGTAAAGTCTGGACCTTGCGATTTGCCAATTGTTATTGTAACGCTTCCCCTCAAATTTAAATTCGGGATCATTCCCTGAAATACCATGTTGGTAAGGGTATAATCCAGTAATGATACTGGCTAAGGACGGACTACACAGTGGAGCTGTCACATAGCCTCTGGTGAATGTATGTCCTTCACCCGCCAGCTTGTCTATATTTGGCGTCTCAATATGAGGATGACCTGTGAATCCGTAATCATTCCACGACTGATCATCGGAAAGAATATAGATAATATTGGGTTTTTCACCCTGTGCAAATGAGGTTACTTTGGTCATTGAAACCAATAGAAACACCATAAACACACATTTAAAAGGATAACTCCTAAATACTTTTTCCATCGTAAATTATTTTGGTTTTTGTTAATTAATAGCCTGTATTTTGGTCCAATCTATTGATTAAAATCTGCTCAGCAGGTATGGGCGCCAATAATTTATTTGCTGTCACATTAAAGGATGCATCAAATAGGAAAGGTTTCATTTCTTTTTCCCTGATTCCATGAGCCGACATGACCTCCACAGCTTTTCCACTTCTCTTTAAATCATACCATCTTTGGTTTTCGAAACAGAATTCCACCTGACGTTCTTTCAAAATCAACGCTTCTAAACTTGTTTGATCATAACCTATAAGCGCATCAGTCAGGCCAGCTCTTTCTCTAACCATTTCCACATAAGGAATGGCCTCTCCTGTTCTACCAAGCCCATTCAATGCCTCTGCATACATCAGCAACACATCTGAATAGCGCAATACGGGCATATTGTCACCACATCTATCATCAGGCGCAGAAACTGGCGGTTTGAATTTACCAATATAGGACAACTCTCTAATTTCACCGTCCCAATCAGGGCCTGTCCAGGTATTAATGGAAACAGCTTTCCTTTTATCACCCTCTTCGAAGGCGTTTATAAGATCCACTGTGGGCATATTCCAGCCTGCAGACACCATACTAATATTCGGCCTGTTTGTGATTTCTCCTTCAGAACTCCATGGAGCAAACATAAAAATATACCGATTGGCAAGTTCACTATTATTTTCAGAGTACTGAATAGCGAAAAGCGTTTCCGTAAAATCCGGATTGGAAGGATCATACAAATCAGCATAATCCATCAATAAACTGTACTGATTCGCATCTATCACTTCTTTGAGGACACTTGCGGCATCTGTATAATTGTTTTGGGTAAGATAAACCTTACCTAAAAGCGCTTGAGCGGCATATTTGTTCGCTCTGCCATCTTCATGAACCGCCGTGGCATTGGAGAAATGAGCTGCTGCGCTTTCCAGGTCGTTAATGATTTGTTGGTAAACCTGCTCTTCTGAAGACCTGTCTATATTCACAGCTTCTTGCGCCGTAATGGGGGTAATCACCAAAGGAACTCCTCCGTATTGTCTCACCAAATTGAAATAATAAAGGGCTCTTAAGAACAAGGCTTCCCCTTCTGATCTGTCCTTATAAGCTTCATTAGACCAGGATACACCCTCCCTATCAATTTCTGATAACAACTTATTACATCTTGTGATGCCATTGTAGGATTCATCCCAGAATTGACCATAACCACGGTTGTCAGAAGTGATGATAAACTGGTCAATCACACCTCTTACTGCTTCACCCGTTCTGATATTGTACTGAAAACTCGTATTGTCTGATATCAATTCTGCCAGCACCCAATGTAAATCTTTTTCGTAATTTCTCATGGGCACATAGCACCCGTTGGCCAACAGGATAAACTCCTCCTGGGTCTGATAGAAATTGCCTTCATTTAAAGTTGTCTCCGGGAAGATTTCCAGAAAATCCTCTGAACAAGAGCTCATTCCCAAAAAGACAAGTATATATAGTAACTTTTTCATGTCTGAATAATTTTTGTGAATCTCAGGTTTGAATTCAAATGCGTTTAAAAAGATAGATTAATACCTATGGAGGTGGTTCTTGAGAGCGGATAAGAAGTCATGTCAAACCCAGGAACCAAGGTATTGTTTTGGTTAGCTGCCTGCCCTTCAGGATTGGCACCTTTATAATTGGTAAACATGGCCAGATTTTGAACCGTCATGTAGATCCTTGATCCTTTTACCACCTTCAAACGCTCGAGAAAATCACTTGGCAGGGTATATCCCAAAGTAAGATTGGAAATTCTCACATAGGAAGCATCTTCTACCCATAAACTTGACACCCTGTGTCCCCAACTAGGTCTGACTTGAGGAATGCCTGAGTGAATGCCATCTCCAGGATTTTCTGTGCTTCTCCAACGATTTTCCCAGTCTTTGTCCACATTGAAAAAGCCCTGGAGGTTATCTGTCGTCTGGCGCAAACCATTCATTACCTGTCCACCACTTTGACCATTGACAATTATGCCCAAGTCAATGTTTTTGTAAGCAAAATTATTGGTGAAACCGAAAATAAAGTCAGGGTGAGGGTTTCCAATAATGGTATAATCCAAAACATCATTTATCAAACCATCCCCATTGACATCCCTATACTTCACATTTCCTTCGTAAACCTGAGGTGTTTTTACAATATCAGGATTCTCCATGTCCGCAGGGGTATAAACTCCCTCCAAGACAAAACCATAAAACTGCCCGATGGGCTGACCGACAACGGAAACGTGGGTAGGGTTGCCATCATTATTTCCTGCCAGGATTCTCACCGTATTGTCATTTAGAGACATTACTTTGTTCCTATTAAAGGCAATATTCGCATTGACATCCCAACTGAAGGTTCCGACATAAGGAGAACCACCCAAGGCGATTTCTAGCCCCATATTTCTAACATTCCCTTGGTTGATGGTTTGAGAATTAAATCCTGTAATGGTAGGAATGACATCATTCAGCAACATATTATTGCTCTCTCTTCGGTACAAGTCAATCAATAAACTAAGTCTGCTTTCCAGGAATTGAAAATCCAGCCCCAGGTCAAACTGCTTGGATTCCTCCCATGTCAAAAATGGATTGGCTAGCCCTACAGTGGAAGCAGTTACTTGATTGTTGCCAAAAACATATGATCCTGCACTAATGGAAGCAAGGTGAGCATAGTTACCAATATTATTGTTGCCACTTTTACCATAACTTCCCCGGATTTTAAACTCATCCACCCAGTTGATATTTTGGAAGAAATCTTCCTCTGAAACTCTCCATGCTGCCGCAATGGAAGGGAACATAGCAAAGCGGTTTTGATTGCCAAACCTTGAAGAACCATCAGAACGGAAGGTAGCTGTTAAAAGGTATTTGTCTTTCAAAGCATAATTCACTCTTCCCAAATAAGAAATCATACTCCATTCGTTGATTGCTTCCCCCCAGTTATCAATATTTTGAGCAGCATTAATGGTCGTTATCAAGTCGTTTGGAAAAGGGCTTGCGCCCAACGAAATACTATTGGAAGTAAACTTCTGCGTGGTATATCCAAGCAAAGCATTGATTCGGTGGTCACCTCTGGTTAAGTCATAATTAACGGTATTCTCTATTAGCCAATCGAAGCTATTGCTTCTCGAATTGGAAGAATAACCGGTCCCCGCAGTTGGAGGTCTGTTGGAAGCACCAATTGTACTTGGAACATATTGCTCGAACTTTGACACTTCAAAAATGGTATTCAAGGAAGACCTAAATCTTAAATTCGGCAAAATTTCCAATTCAGCAAAAGCCAAACCAAGGTTCTGAAAAGTGTTTTGCTGCATTTTCATCTCCTGCAAAGCAAATAAAGGATTCACAAAACTCCAGGCAGAGTGAAAACGGCTTTGAGGCGCTACGATGTACGGTTTAATGTTTCCATTGGCATCATAGGGTGTAGATATAGGGTTCGCCCAAATACTTACTCCCAAAATATCACTTCTATTTAGATTGGTACTCGCCCTGTCTTGTTTGATAAAGGTGGGTTGAATGGATGCCCCAATTTTAAGTTTGTTGGTGACATTGCTTTCAATCCCCAGGTTACTACTAAATCTTTCTATGCCGGTATGCTTCAATACCCCCTCCTGCTTGAAATAACCTAAGCTAAAATTAATTCTGGAATCCTTCGTTCCTTTTTGCATGCTAAAATTATGGTCCTGAATCTTAGCCGTTTGTAGTACGAGGTCATACCAGTCTGTTCCTTGACCTGAAAGTGCATCCAAATCCCTGTATTCCTCAGGATAATCCGCCAAGGTTGGTTCTCTACCTTCAGTTTGCCTAACTCCTATATCAATTCTATCTCGTTGGAATTGTGCAAATTCTCTTTGATTCAAAAGTTGTGGCCTGCCTTTTTGAGGAGCTTGCTGCACACCTACCATAGAGGAGAAATTGATAGTTGTCTGATCAAGCTCACCTTTTTTGGTAGTAATCATAATTACGCCATTGGCCCCTCTCGAGCCATAAATAGCTGTCGAAGAAGCATCTTTAAGAATGGTTATTGACTCAATATTATTTGGATCTATAAACATCAAAGGGTTTAGGGTTTGATTCATCCCTGAAGAATAGGGCATTCCATCGATGACATAGAGCGGTTCATTGCCTGCCCCAAGGGATCCACTCCCCCGGATTTTCACTGAGGTACCTGCTCCTGGTGCTCCTGATACTTGCTGGATTTGTACACCTGCCACTTGTCCCACCATTTTCTGGTCTAAGGAAGAAACAGGTAAATTTTTGATTGCTTTCTGATTCACCGATGAAACGGCTCCTGTTACATCTTCTTTTTTCTGGGTACCATATCCTACTACAACCACCTCTTCCAATGCAGCCTGATCATCCATCAAGGTAATTGAATAACTGGTTTGATTGCCTACAGTGAAGGTTTGGCTTTTATAACCAATAAAAGAAATTTGAATCAATGCCCCAGTGTCTGCATTCAAAGAGAACTTCCCATCAAGATCAGTGACTGTTCCGGTGGTGGTACCATCAATAATTACAGTTGCACCAGGAATGGGGTTTCCGCCTTCATCCACCACAGTTCCATTGATAGGTACAAACACATCCTCCGAATCGTTTAATACGGAAGTAAAATCTGACACCTTCTCCTCCTTATTTTCGGTCACAAGGCCGGGCTTTACATATATTGTATTGTTTACTCTTTTAAACTCAAATGCTGTAACCTGTGCCAGGTGTTGAAGGACCTCTTTAAGGTTGCTTTCCTCATAAGAAAAGGTAAATCGATTGTTATCCTTGACTACTTTTTGATTGTAAGTAAAGTTAAAAAGGGTTTTTTCTTGTATTAGCCCCAATACCTCTTTAAAAGTATTCGATTGAACGCTTATACTTAGGCTAACATCCTCTAAATTTTGGCTTTTTGAGGTGGTCGCCATTAGAAATTGCATTGCAATCACCTGTACAAGGAAGGCATATAAAAGCCTCTTTGATACCATGATCAATAGTTTTAGTAAATTAATTTCCATAATTTTAAATGCTTAAAATTCTTTTCGGGTTAGTTAATTGATGAGTGTTTTGAGCTGGATCCAGAACTGTTACAGCAGTTGCTGGATCCTTTTCTTATTCGCTGATTATTACATAGGCTTTTAAGATTTATTTACAATTTTTAAGATCTATTGTTATTGTTTTGGTACTTATATCCGTTTCGTATTCAAAATCCAATATGTGCCGAAGCCCCAACAAGATCGTTTCTATTCGCTCTCCGCTGTAAGCACCAGTAATGACACATTCAATCTCTTTTTGTGGCATTTCCACATCAATATTGACTCCATAGGCACGCTCCAAAATTGAGAAAACAGAAGCGACTTTCTCTTCTTCAAATATCAATTTTCTAGTATGCCAACCAATAAAGAAATCTGGATTCACCTCCTTCACCTGTATTTGACCCGTATTTATAATTGCCTGTTGTCCTGGGTTTAATTCCACGCCTTCATTGGATTTCAAATTGGCAACTTTGACCTTACCACTTGTTACAGTAATTTCAGGTTGATGATGGGTATTCACATTAAAGGAGGTTCCTAAAACAGTAATCTCAGAGGTGCCGGTAACCACTTTAAAGGGTTTCTTTGGATTTGGCTTGATATCAAAAAAAGCTTCTCCTTTCAAATGCACAATGCGCATCTCTTCAGCAAAAGCCTCGGGGAATTCAAGGCTACTATTTTCATTCAAACGTACCTTACTACCATCTGAAAGTGTAACTGTTGACCGCATTCCCTGCTCGGTCCTTTTCACCAACATCGGGATTTCAGCTGGTTGACTTGACATTTCCCATACAGCCAAACCTACCAAAGCAAAGAAGAAAAGTACAGCAGCAAATTTTCTAACCAGCAGGAATACACTCCTCCCAGTTGAATTTCGTCTTCCTGCGACTTCTATTTTTTTCCACACATTTGATTTTGCTGCACTCATTCCATCTTGAGAAGGAGTTTTACCCAAATGTGCCAATTCATCCAATATTGAATCAAATTGCCCATTCCTTTTGGGGTCTAATTTCCCAGACCTGTACCTTTTTGCCCACTTAATTAATTGCTTCAATTGCATAAAACTCCAAAGGGTTATATAGGGAAGTACCATAATACCGAAGGATCAGCTAGTCGGAAGTGAAAAAAAATCAATAATTTTTCGTTTAGTATATATTAAGTGCAGCGTTTGGATTAAATAAGGGATCCAACAGGAATATTAAGCTACTAGAATTTGATAATAGGGCCTTCGTGAAACAATTCCCCTATGCCTCATTCAAATGGTGTTTTAACTGAATGGCTTCTTCTGTGTTTCTGAAAAATGGAGTAGTTCGTTAACCAAATCAACATCGCCTTTCTGAAAGGTTTATCAATCGAAATCAGGTTAATAGATAAAGAAAGGAGCGTTAACTCAATACCAACTGACCAGGCAAATTACGATGAACTCTATGGATTGCCTTAGAAGGTACAAGGCTTTTTTGATGTGATTTTCAACCGTGAAAACAGAAATCCCTAATTTTTCAGAAATCTGCTTGTTACTTAAATAACTAAATCTGCTAAGCTTAAAAACATTTCTGCATTTTTGTGGCAATTTTTGAATCCCACTTTCCAGCAGCTTACGTGTATCCCTTTCTTCAAGATATTCATCAGTAGAACAAATACCCTTTGTGTTTTCAATAAAATCCAACTGCTCTTTATTCCATTTATTTTTTCGAATTTCTTTCGCTATCTGATTCCTTGCAGCGCCAAAAAGATAAGGAAGCAAGGTAGGATGATTCAAGCTTGGTGGTTTTTTCCATAACGAAATAAAGATGTTTTGAACAACATCTTCTGCAGTCTCTCTGTCTTGCATCACCTTGAATACATATCGAAAAACAGCGTCAAAATGACGCTGATAGAGCACTTCAAAGGCCTGATGGTTTTGACGTTCTCCAATCAACTTTAGCAGTTCTTGGTCATTATGGGTTATTATACTAGTCAATTTTGGGTTTTCACTACAAGTGATACGCTAATTAAAAGAATAAAAGGCACATTCCAAACAAAGATTTATAGAAGGCATGATTAAGCCCCTATTTATTTATCCAGATTTAAAATCTGTATTGAATCAGAGTGGTTTAACATGAAATAGGCATTGCGATTATAGCACCTAAAGAAACCAATTATACATCAATCCAAGTGATAGATGAGGCTATAAATTGTACTAAGAGTGGATCCTGAAATAATACTATTTGACTACAAACAGCTTTATCCTTCAATAGGATAGCTTAAAAACGAATTATTCTAAATTTTAGGTAATTCCCATGGCCCATCGTAATTAGGAATGATGAATTGATTCGCTGCTTTATTTCCATCAAAACTGCCTGCGACTTCATTCCAATCAAGCATGTGGGTACCAGACCTAACAGCAATATTTCCCATATGGGCATATAGGGCAACGTTTCTCCCCATTTCAACTGTGCATTTGGTTGCATTTCTATTTCTTATACAATGTAAAAAATCCAGCACATGGATTTCCATGTCACTTTTCCCTCCAAAATTAAAACCTTCCTTGGCTGTTTTTGTCGCCTGCTCACTTTCACCTTTATCTCCTTGCCGGATACTCCAATCACCTCTATCCGCCAAAATAACGCCATTGTCCCCTATGAATTCTACCCCATAGGCTTTGTCATATGGGCCTGTCTGTATTCCGGCAGTATGTGACCAATGGATCATGTAATCATCCATGGGATAATTAACATCCATTACCTCATAAGTTTCCCGGCTATAAGCATCCATATTATAATTGGCACCGGAAGCGAGTACAGTTCTAGGTTCATGGGAAATATTCTTAGCCCACAGTGCCATGTCCAACAAATGAACGCCCCAATCTGTCATTAAGCCTCCTCCATAATCCCAGAAATGCCGCCAGCTACCATGCACATGGCTGGGATTATAGGCTCTTTTTGCTGCAGGTCCCTGCCAAAACGCATAATCCAACTCTTCTGGAACTGGCTGATCAGGTACTTTCCCCGACCCCATTCCATATGGGAAATTCGCCCAAACATTCACTTTCTTAATTTCCCCAATGCCTCCAGCATGAATGTGTTGCATGGCACTGTTCCATACTTCTCCACTCCGTTGCTGTTGACCAACCTGCACCACGCTATTGTATTTATTGGCTGCATCAACCATTACATTACACTCCGCAATACTGTTGGCCAGGGGTTTTTCAACATATACATCTTTTCCTGCTTGGCATGCATACACCATCATCAAGCAATGCCAATGGTCTGGCGTACCAATGATAACAGCATCTATTTCATCGTTTTCAAGCAATTTTCTAAAATCTCCGTATCCTTTCGGGATCTGTCCGAATTCTTTCCTTACATCTGCTATCCTGTTTTCTAGAATATTTTTATCCACATCACAAATCCCCAAGCAGTTTACCTGACCGGTTTTCATTAGGTGACTTAAAATATTAAAGCCCTTATTTTTTGCGCCAATCAAGCCAATATTAATCTTATCGTTTGCAGAAAATTTAGGAGTGGCAAAAGAATTTGGGTGAATAAGCCCCATTCCTGCTACTGTTAAAGTACTGTTTTTGAGAAAAGCTCTTCTGGATTGCTTCATAGTATTCAGGGTTTATAAATTGAATATAAATATTATATGGAATTAATGCCAAAATTTATTATTTAAGCAATGGTTTTAACTGAATAACGAACGTATAAATTAAGTATTTCTATCTTGACAAGCGTTTAGTATATAAAAAAACAGGTTATTATTAAAGAATTGTTTTTAAGGGAAAAATCATAATTTTAAATAATAAAGCAATTTTACCTACCAGGATAACAAAATTTTAATTCTGGAAAAAAGTCTAAGAATAGAAATATTTTTTTACATTCAATATTTAGTCTCCTTTTTGGGATTAAACCTTAAGTAACAACTCAAAAACAACCCAAGATGAAACATATTACAAGTGCTCTCCTATTTCTCTTTATTGCCATTAGTAGCTTTGGCAGCAGCCTTTCAAAGAACCAAATGGCCAACCCATTTTTAGGCATGTGGGGCCTGGAGGTTGAAGGCGGAGGTGTCGGTTGGCTTCACGTTAATGAAGACCAGGGCTTTCTAGATGCTGAACTGCTTTGGATAGGAGGAAGTGTTTTGCCTGTTTCAAATGTTTATCTGGCAGATGAAAACACACTCGTGGTCACTAGAACCAATATTTCAAAGAAAAGCGATGAACGAAGCCATACCATAACCAATACCCTTAGAATTGTAAAGACTGGAAACACCTTAAAAGGAACCATGTCAGGCCCTCGAAGAGATGGGGAATATGTGGCAAATTTCACTGGTTTCCTCATGCCAACAATGCCAGCTAAACCAGATCTTTCAAAAGTGACTTATGGCAAATCCATAGCATTGTTCAATGAAAAAACTTAGATGGCTGGGAATTGATGAATCCCAAACAAAAAATGGTTTTAAAGTGGTAAATGGAATCTTGGTAAATGACCCAGTACAGCCTGAAAATGGTAAACACATCTCTTATGGAAATATCCGCACCAATCAGGAATTTGAAGATTTTAACCTTAAGCTAGAAGTAAATGTACCTAAGGGAAATAACAGTGGTGTCTATCTAAGAGGAATTTATGAAATTCAGGTGGTAGACTCTTATGGAAATGACCTGGATTCGCACAATATGGGCGCTTTGTACAGCCGTATTGAACCCAGCCAGGCTGCAGAAAAACCAGCGGGTGAATGGCAAACAATGGACATTACCTTAGTAGATCGTCACGTAACGGTGATCCTAAACGGTAAAAAAATCATTGACAACCAACCCGCATGGGGACCAACTGGTGGCGCCATGAGTGCAGATGTTTTATCTTCAGGCCCTATCTATTTGCAAGGTGATCATGGGAATGTAAGCTATCGCAATATCGTATTGACCCCTGTAAAATAAACAGCCTTAATCGTTCTATTTCCAAGGTGGAAAATGCAATAAAAACCACAGGCTTTTTCCTGTGGTTTTTGTATTTAATCAGGGTTTGAGGGTTGTGCTATTGTAAAATGCTTTTCATCAAACTAAAATTGCTACACCGTGATTTTGAGATTCTACGCTTAATCGAAAGAAAAGCCATGTGTAAATAGATTTTATTAAAATAATATTTAAATTCAAGGCTTTAAACTCGGACTCTATCAATGGCCTCGTCCTTCTAGTCCTGATAAGTAGCTATAAATCAATTCCACCACATGATAAAGCGGTCATAGGATCTCTCGGGTCAAAATTAATCACTCCAATCACATTAAATTTTATTTCCTGATGTCCATTAGAAAAATCCTTGCCAAAATACACCTGATAATTGGCTTGGGTACTGGAATTCTATTCTCTGTTGTAGCACTATCCGGAGCTTTATATACCTGGGAACCTGAAGTTAGTCGGATTATCTATCAGCATGAAGTGGAGAAGCAATCCAAACCTTTTGTTCCTGTAACAGCATTAATAAATACTATGAAACAAGCCTTCCCTGAAGGCGATTTCCGTACTGCACTATACCGCGATCAAGAAAGTAGCATTGAAGTATTATTATATGTACCAGGAACTTATTACCTGGCCCAAATCAATCCCTATACAGCTGAGCTCATTCATTTACAAGACATGAAACAAGGATGGCTCAACCATTTGAAAAACTTACATCGCAATCTTTTACTTGGCGACATTGGCAGAGAAATCGTTCACTGGGTGACTTTATTGGCACTGCCAATGCTAATTTCCGGACTGGTATTGTGGTGGCCAATTCGAGGCTGGCCAAAAAAAGAGAAATTTTACATTAAATGGTCCGTTTCTCCAAAGAAGTTGAATTATGACCTACACAATATCCTGGGCTTCTATGCCACATGGATTCTTATTTTCAGTGTTGTCACAGGGCTTTTTTGGGGTTTTGAGATTGTTAAAGATATAAGCAAAGAAATTAGTGGGGAAAATGAAATAAGCTACGAAACCCCTACTTCTAAGATTTCAACTACCAATCAAACTTCAGATTCCAACGAAATTCTAAACAGCCTGATTAAAAAATACCATTCTGAATTTTCAAATTCCCAGGTAAGGATTGGTATCCCACATCGTAAAGATGAAGCCATCCATCTTTCAGTCATTGATCCCAATAAAGGAATAAATGCCGTCGATCATTTTTATCATGATCGATATAGCGGTGAACCCATTCAGGGTGAATTTTTAAATGGATTATCTAATGAAAGAAGTACATTTAATTTAATAAACGGAATGGTTTATGACATTCATTTGGGTGGAATAATGGGACTTCCCGGAAGAATTCTTGTGTTTTTAGCATCCCTTATTGGCGCTTCACTACCCATTACTGGCTTTATATTCTGGCTAAGCAAAAATAAGAATGGCCAAAAAACCATTTAAGTAACTGATCACTATATACTAACAATCAAACCTTCTGAATAGTCGCGTCCAATCGAGCTAAGATCTAAGTACCTGCTGATCCTTCTAAATATTGCTATTAATGATAAAAATTAGCCCTAAATTGAATGATTTCATAATAATGACATCGAAAAATTGAATTTTTTTGCCTTATTTGCAGAAAATATTAATCTCAAAAATATGTCACAATTCCCACCTTGTCCAAAATGTCAATCAACATTTGCCTATTCCACAGGAGGCCCTTTATTAACCTGTCCAGAATGCGCCTATGAATGGAACCCCGAAGAAACAGTTTCTGAGGACTCCGGAATAGAGGTAAAAGATGCAAATGGAAATGCCTTAGT
The DNA here is from genome assembly GCF_000427295.1 of Cyclobacterium qasimii M12-11B. GTDB lineage: Bacteria > Bacteroidota > Bacteroidia > Cytophagales > Cyclobacteriaceae > Cyclobacterium > Cyclobacterium qasimii. The sequence continues at coordinate 31,922 of NZ_ATNM01000114.1, forward strand.
GAATGGTGATTCTGTTATAGTATTGAAAAATTTACCAGTTAAAGGGTATCCTCAACCAATAAAAGCGGGGACTAAAGTTAAAAACATTCGTCTAACGGACGGTGATCATAATATAGACTGTAAAATTGCAGGTTTTGGGTCCATGGCTTTAAAGTCTGAATTTGTAAAGAAAGGGTAAACCCTTTTAATACCACTCAAAATGACTTGAACCAATAATATGGCACAAATTCTATTTGATTAATCTCATGAAGGCCTTTTAGTTTAAGAAGCGTCTTGTATCAAGATTTACAATTGGATTTGTGCCATTGGTCTAAGCATTTTGCCCCAACAAGTTTCAACCTCAGGATACTTGTAGCGTTAGGGATACTATCATTTTTTTAATATTTCAATCTCAAGCCCTTATTTTTTCAGGACAGAAAAAGCCTAAATCGCATTAAAGTACACTTCCTAAAATTTAAAACGGGAGGAAATGTTTTTCAGCTATAACTAAGCAAGGGCATAATTTAATTTTGCTGCAAAGGAATAGCATCCGTTTAAGGCTATTATTACAGTTAAATCAGTCCATAACTTAAGCGTTCTTCTAAGAATTTTCTTACTGACAAAGCTTTTGGGATAATTCTTGTTATGCCTTTTGTTACCCGGCCATATTAGAACAAAACAATTGATCTTAATTGGTGTTTTTCATATAGCTAACGGTAATTGGTTTTAAGAAGACCTGAGTATATTCAAGTGTGGCTGTGTACTGATAATAATTTATAGCACCCTTATCTATGGCATACAACAAATATTGCTTGTTTCAGGTTAAGTCCCTTTTGATTTATAAGAGAAGTACCGCACTTTATAGGAGTTAGGAGATATGAAAAAAGACTGGGTAAAGGATTGGTATTCCCTGAAAGAAAGAACGCCACATGATTTTCAAAAAGCTTGTCTCAAAAATTACAGCGCAGGAAAAAGTGGCTTATTAAATGCCCCTACAGGCAGTGGCAAAACAATGGCCCTCTGGATGCCTATTTTAAATGAATATGTAAACCAATACCCAGACAGCTGGACAAAGCCTAGAAAGAATGGCTTACAAGTAATTTGGATAACACCGCTCCGAGCACTTGCCCAAGACCTCAGCCAAGCCATGAAAGAAGTCTGTCAGGAAACTGGCTTGCCATGGAGGGTTGCTGTACGAAATGGAGACACCTCTACCGCCCAAAGGCAACAACAAAAAAGAGCCATGCCCGAGTGTCTGATTACGACACCTGAAAGCCTCCATTTACTCATCGCTCAAAAAGGTAGTAAAGATTTATTTCAAAATCTTAAAGCAATTATTGTTGACGAATGGCATGAATTATTGGCCAACAAGCGAGGGGTTCAAGTGCAGCTTGCCATAAGTTATTTGAGGACCGTTGTAAATACACCACTTAAAGTATGGGGAATATCTGCCACCATAGGCAACCTGTCCCAGGCACACACAGTGCTGTTAGGCCCTCAGACTCCTTTACTAATCATAAAAAGCAAGCTTAAGAAGAAGATAAAGGTAACTTCTGTTTTACCTGATGAAGTTGAAAAATATCCATGGGCAGGGCATTTGGGCGTTAAGCTATTGCCTAAAATTATTCCAATAATAGAAAACAGCCAAACCGTATTGCTCTTTACAAATACACGATCCCAAACGGAAATCTGGTACCAAAAAATATTAGAAGCCAAGCCAGACTGGGCAGGAATAATGGCCATGCATCATGGATCTTTAGATCCTAAGGTGCGGGAATGGGTGGAAAGTGCACTTCATGAGAAAAAATTAAAGCTTGTTGTCTGTACTAGTAGTTTAGACCTTGGTGTAGATTTCAGACCTGTAGACACAATTATTCAGGTCGGAGGACCAAAAGGCGTCACCAGATTTGTTCAGCGGGCAGGACGTTCTGGTCATTCCCCCGGAGCTACCAGCAAAATTTTCTTTGTCCCTACCCATTCTTTGGAATTGATAGAAGCCAGTGCCTTGAGAAAAGCCATAAGCCAGGGAGAATTTGAAGACCAAATCCCTATGGAAGCATGCTATGATGTAGGCGTCCAGTTTATGGTCACACTTGCATTAGGTGATGGGTTTGTATCAGAAAAGGCCTACCTAATTATAAAAAGCTGCTTTGCCTATCGCAACCTTACAAGAGAACAATATGATTGGATGTTAGCTTTCATAACTGTTGGAGGAAAGGCATTGGGAAGCTATGCGGAATTTTCAAAAGTAAACCTGTCAGAAGAAGGGCTTTATCGGGTAACTGATAGAAAAATAGCAATGCGTCACAGGCTCTCGATTGGCACGATTGTAAGTGACCCGATGATCCAGGTAAAGTTCATTACAGGTGGCTATATAGGTTCAGTGGAGGAGAGCTTTATTACCAAACTAAAGCCCGGTGACTCTTTTTGGTTTGCAGGACGAAATCTTGAATTCCTTAAAATAAAGGAAATGAAAGCCCTGGTACGACTGTCAAAAAGAAAAAGGAACGATTCCCAGATGGATGGGTGGAAGAATGCCATTGTCTTCAAGACTTGCGGAAATGATACGGCAAGAGTTACAAAAAGCGGCCTCAGACCAATTAGACTCAATAGAATTGAAAACCATTCTACCCATTTTAGCACTTCAAAAAACCATTTCAAGAATACCCGATCAAGACTCCTTACTGATCGAAAAATGTCAAAGCAAAGAAGGCTATCACCTGTTTTTCTATCCTTTTGAAGGAAGATTTGTTCACGAGGTACTCGCTGCTTTAATCGCCTACAGAATCAGTGTAAGCCATCCCATAAGCATCAGCATTACCATGAATGATTATGGATTTGAATTGCTTTCAGAAAGCCCAATCCCTATTGAGGAGAATTTAGAAGAGGACTTATTCCGAAGGGAAAATTTGATGGATGACATCTTCGCAAGTATTAATGAAAGTGAAATGGGTAAAAGGCGTTTCAGAGAAATTGCGGCCATAGCTGGCTTGGTTTTTCAAGGATACCCAGGCAAGAGTATCCCTACAAGACATCTACAAGCTAGTTCAGGGATTATTTATGGTGTATTTGAAAGTTACGATCCTGACAACTTGTTACTTGAACAAGCCCGAAATGAAGTAGTCCAATTACAAATGGAAAAAAATCGATTGTATCAGGTAATTGAACGCATTAACAAACATGAGATCCACCTTATAAACACAAAAAAAATCAGCCCTTTTGCCTTCCCCATAATGGTGGATAGACTAAGCCGAAACAATATAAGCTCTGAAAATCTGACCGACCGAATCCTTAGACTTCAAGTTGAACTGCTAGATTAAAACTTGTTTTGGAGCATTTTTAAATTTAAATTGGCCTTTTAAATACCAAAATAAATCTAACCTATTCCATTATTTACTTAGTCCTTATGAAATCATTATTACTTACCCTTTTGGTGATCAGTTCGTACATGACCTGTATGGGTCAAACACCACCCAATGGCCCGGAAGTCACAGAACCTGAATGGAAAGCATATGACATCGAAACAGTAGTCGATGGCTTTAAGATCCCATGGGGAATGGCTTTTTTACCTGATGGAAGTATGTTCATCACAGAGAAATCTGGTGATTTGGTACATTTCAAAAATGGACAAAAAACCAGTATTAAAGGATTGCCTGAAATTTGGGCAAAAGGACAAGGAGGACTACTTGATGTTGCATTGCATCCTGACTTTAAAAACAATAAGTGGGTTTACATTTCCTACACCTCATCAAGAGGACCTGAAAAAGGAGCCCATACGGCCATAGGCCGAGGTCAATTAGAAGGTAGTGAATTGATTAATTTTGAAAGATTATATAAAGCAACACCCAATACAGAAGCTGGCCAACATTATGGGGCTAGAATCGCTTTTGACAAAGAGGGTTACTTGTATTTCTCCATAGGAGAAAGAGGTGAGAAATTTGAAAACCCACAAGACATCACTCGTGATGGTGGAAAGGTTTATCGACTTTTCGATGATGGAAGAGTACCAGAAGACAATCCTTTTTACAACCAGTCAGATGCCAAAAAGGCAATTTACTCTTATGGCCACAGAAACCCACAAGGTATGGCTATTCATCCTAAGACAGGCGCTGTATGGGTAAATGAGCACGGCCCTAGAGGTGGTGATGAAATCAACATTGTTAAGAAAGGAGCTAATTTTGGCTGGCCTGAAATCACTTACGGTATTAATTATGACGGTACAATGTTAAGTGAAGAAACTTCTAAACCAGGAATGGAACAACCATTGTATTATTGGGTACCATCCATTGCACCAAGTGGTTTAGCTTTTATAACTGGAAGTAAATACCCTAAATGGGAAGGTGATGTTTTATCAGGATCTTTGAAATTTGGTTATTTAGAAAAACTTACTTTAGAGAACAATAAAGTTACTAAAAGAGAAAAAATTATTGATGGATTGGGCAGAATTAGAAATGTCGTACTCGGCCCAGACGGAATAATTTATGCCGGAATAGACGGTAAAGGGATAGTCAAAATTGTCCCAAAAGGAAAATAAAATCAAATTGCTCAAAAGATGGCAATTGCTGCTAAAAATTAACTTTTAGCAGCAATTGCTTTTTATGACAAATCAATTGTCAAACATTACAGAATGTCAGAAGAAAAATATGATTTTATAATAATTGGTGGAGGTTCTGCAGGTTCCGTACTGGCCAATAGGTTAAGTAAAGACCCTTCAAATAAAGTGCTTGTATTAGAAGCAGGAAGACCTGACCATGGTTGGGATTTCCGAATTCATATGCCCGCAGCGCTTACCTACCCCCTAACCAATAATTATTACAATTGGGGTTACGAATCCGAGCCAGAACCGCATATGAACAATCGGAGGATATTTCAACCCCGGGGAAAAGTATTGGGTGGTTCAAGTGTCATCAACGGAATGATTTTCATTCGTGGAAATGCCATGGATTATGAAAAATGGGGCAAGGAAAAAGGGCTGGAAAAATGGGATTATTCCCATTGTCTTCCTTATTTCAAACGACTTGAAAACCGACTTATTGGCGGTGACACTTACAGGGGTGATAAAGGTCCCCTATACCTGACCACACCTAAATGTGACAACCCATTATTCAAAGCCTTTTTTGAATCTGTTCAAGAAGCTGGATATCCACTGACAGACGATGTCAACGGATATCAGCAAGAAGGATTTGGAAAGTTTGATGCCACCATCTATAAAGGTAAAAGATGGAATGCTGCAAGGGCCTATGTTCACCCTATTAAAGACCGTAAAAACTTAACGATTCACCTAAAGTCAACTGTAAGCAAAATCTTGTTTGAAGGCACTACTGCCATCGGGGTGGATTATGTTAAAAACGGAAAAAATGTAAAAGCTTACGGCGGAAAAGTTATTTGTTGTGGTGGAGCCATTAATACCCCACAAGTGCTACAACTTTCGGGTATAGGCAATGCCACTGAACTAAAGAAATTAGGCATACCTGTAGTAGCAGACCTCAAAGGCGTAGGTGAGAATTTACAAGACCACCTGGAAGTGTATGTACAATGGGCAGCTAAAAAACCTGTCAGTCTTTACCCTTCATTAAAATTTTATAACCAACCAAAAATAGGCCTTGAGTGGCTGTTTAAAGGAACTGGTGTGGGCGCAAGCAATCATTTTGAGGCTGGAGGATTTATCCGTGGAAATGATACCGTTGCTTACCCTAATTTACAGTATCACTTTTTACCAATTGCCATTCGATACGATGGTTCTGCACCAAATGAAGGCCATGGATTTCAACTACATGTGGGCCCAATGAATACGGATGTCAAAGGCCATGTAAAAATAAAATCTTCGGATCCGGGAATGTATCCCAGCATAAAATTCAACTACCTTTCCACCGAACAGGAAAAGAAAGAGTGGATAGAAGCAATCAGGGTTACAAGAAAGCTAATCAATCAAACTGCTTTTGATGAGTTAAGGGGAAAAGAATTGTCCCCAGGCGCTAGTGTAGAAACAGATGAGGAAATCCTTGACTTTGTCGCTAGAGAGGGCGAAAGTGCCTATCACCCTAGCTGCACAGCCAAAATGGGCTATGATGACATGTCCGTAGTAGATGCCAATTTAAAAGTCCATGGCGTAGACAACCTATATGTGGTAGATGCTTCTGTAATGCCTCATATTACCAATGGCAATATCTATGCTCCAGTCCTTATGATTGCCGAAAAAGCAGCCGACATACTTCTTGGAAATAGCCCTGAGGCTCCCCAAGATGTCCCTTATTACAAATACCTTCCAGAAAAAGAACAAAACCAATCTTCCAATTGATCAAAACTACAAAACTATATATAGACGGTTTCTGGCAAGATGCCATTTCAAAAGAAGTCAGAACCATTTACAACCCATTTGACAATCAACCTTTAGCTACAGTAGCTGAAGGCGACAGAGAGGACGCACAAAATGCCATTAAAAGTGCGAAAGCTGCTTTTGAATCTGTAGCGTGGCGAAATCTTTCTGCGACTGAACGAGGAAGGATGGTCTATACTTTAGGAGACCTTATTGAGAAGAATAAAGAAGAACTAGCAGCGTTAGAAACTTTAAATACTGGAAAAACCCTTGCTGAAAGCCTCTGGGACATGGAGGATATAGCAGGAATATTTAGGTATTATGGAGGGCTTGCTGACAAAAATGAAGGTGATACCATCGCCAGTCCAAATCCCGATAGTAAAAGCCTATTGGTAAAGGAACCGATAGGTGTTGTGGGCATGATTTGCCCCTGGAACTACCCCCTTCTTCAGGCGGCATGGAAAATAGCGCCTGCACTTGCTGCTGGATGCACCATGGTGATTAAACCAAGTGAATTCACGCCATTAACTACCCTTTTGTGGGCCAGTTTGGCAGAGGAAGTAGGATTTCCCAAAGGGGTCATCAATATTGTTCTAGGTCCGGGACAAACTATAGGCGCAGAGCTTGCCGAAAACTGGGAGGTGGACATGGTCTCTTTCACAGGAGGAGTAGTTACTGGTAAAAAAATAATGCAAGCAGCTGCAGGTAATGTCAAAAAAGTTGCGCTGGAACTTGGGGGTAAAAACCCTCATATTCTTTTTGAAGATGGAGATTGGGAGACCGCTATAGATTTTATATTGAATGGTGTATTTTTCCATGCAGGCCAAATTTGCTCTGCAGGCACCAGAGTAATGGTGGCCTCCTCTATTCATGACGAGGTGGTAAAACATCTGGAAGAGAGGATAAGTAAAATTCGTCTCGGAAACGGAATGGATAAGGATACACAAATGGGTCCTCTAATTTCCCAGGCCCAATTGGATAAAGTGACAAATCACGTCCAAAAAGCCATTAAGGAAGGTGCTGAACTAGTGGTTGGAGGAAAGAAACCTACCGACCCAGCATTAATAAACGGTTTCTTCTATGAGCCTACATTGCTTACTGGCTGCACTGCCGATATGGCGATTGTAAAAGAAGAAGTGTTTGGCCCTGTAATACATGTAGAAAAATTCGACACGGAAGATGAAGCCATTAAAAAAGCAAATGACACCATTTACGGTTTATCAGCTGGTTTCTGGACCCGTGATACTCAAAGAATAGACAGGGTATCAAAAGCCCTTCGATTTGGAACCATCTGGGTCAATGACTTCAATGTCTATTTTGTACAAGCACCTTGGGGTGGCTACAAACAATCAGGCCAAGGCCGAGAGCTTGGCCATGCCGGACTGGAAGAGTTTCAAGAAGTAAAACATATTTATCAAAATTTCAACCCCTCGCCTTTAAACTGGTTCGGAAATTAAACCACCAAAGTCATCGATACCAAGACCTTAGGAATCCTCATAACAGTAATATTTTATTTAATTATTCTATACATTGGATATTATGCCAGTAAAAAAGAATCCGGCGACCAAACATCGCAAGGACTTTTACTAGCTGGTCGCCGAATGCCCGCCTGGATCGGGATTTTCACCATGACCGCAACATGGGTAGGTGGTGGATACCTCATAGGTACTAGTGAAGCCGTGTATGATAGTGCTAGAGGACTAGTCTGGGCGCAAGCTCCTTGGGGCTATGCCTTAAGTTTAATATTGGGGGGCTTGTTCTTTGCTAAAAAAATCCGAAGTTTTGGGTATACCACCTTCATCGATGTTTTCGAACATAAATACGGCAAAAAAACCGCTGCAATATTATTTATTCCTGCACTAATAGGGGAGATTTTCTGGAGTGCCGCTATCCTGGCTGCATTGGGCATAACCTTCGCCACCATTTTTGAATTGGACCTGGAAACATCCATTATGGTTTCGGCAAGTATCGCTATAGGCTATACCATGATGGGAGGATTATGGTCAGTAGCTTATACGGATGTAGTCCAACTTATTTTTATAATAGTAGGCTTGGGCATCTCTATTCCATTCGCTTTGGATAAAATCGGAGGGATAGATGCTGCATTGACCATTTATGACCAACAGATAGCAAACGGATTCACCTTATTCCCAAGTCTAAACGCCTTTACTGGAAATGATCCGGCATGGGGAAATAGTATATGGGTGTGGCTGGATTTTGCATTGCTTTTGATCATGGGAGGAATTCCCTGGCAGGTATATTTTCAGCGGGTCTTGTCTTCAAATTCGGATAGGTCAGCGGTCAGGTTGTCCATTTTGGGAGGTATATGTTGTGCTTTAATGGCCATCCCTGCGATACTTATTGGCGTTGCAGGTGTTGGTTTTGATTGGACGCAATCTACCTTAGGGGTAGCCCCTGAGCCAACCATGGTCTTACCCTATGTATTGCTGGAAATGACTCCTCCAATCGTAGCGGCATTGGGATTAGGTGCCGTCGCGGCAGCTGTTATGTCTTCAGTAGATTCTTCCATATTATCTGCCGCTTCAATGTTTACCTGGAATTTTTACAGAACATTGATCAACCCTTCCTGCACGGACAAACAAATCAAAGGCTCAATCAGATTGGCCATATTGGTAATTGGTATTATTTCTACCTGGCTTGCCTTAACACTTCAAAGTGTATACGAGCTATGGTACCTCTGTGCCGATCTCGTATATGTCGTATTATTCCCTCAATTGGTGATGGCATTGTACTTTAAAAAGGCAAATAAAAATGGAGCCATTGCAGGGATAATCATTAGCTTGTTATTAAGATTTGGTGGTGGTGAACCCATCTTTGGGATTTCTCCTTTCTTACCTTACCCGATGGAGGATCCTATTGCAGGAATTCAATTTCCATTTAGAACATTCGCCATGGTTTGCGGTTTAATAACTATTCCAATAGTGTCATTGCTTTTTCCTGACAAAAATCAGATTGATAAACCCACTTTAATAAATGATTCATCGAATTAAAATACTCATTCTTCTATATTTTGCTATTACAATACCACTAAAAGCGCAGGTACCCATCATCCTCGATGCGGATTTAGATTCTGACGTAGATGATGTCGGCGCTTTAGCAATGCTCCATACCTTGGAGGATAATCAACGTATCAATATTTTAGGTGTGGTAGTCACCAGTGATGACATAGATGCTGCTGCATGTGCCGCAGCAATCAACACTTATTACGGTAGGCCTGATATACCGATTGCCGTTGAAAAAGGGGTTGCTCTCAGGAGTTTCTCAAAGTACACGAAAACATTGGCGACAACATTTCCACATCCTCTAAAGGAAGGTAGACAGCCTGAGGATGCCACTCAACTGTATCGGAGATTGCTTGCAAATTCTCCTGACAATAGTGTGATTATCATAAGTATTGGCCATTTGACAAATGTGCGTAATTTATTGGAATCCAAGCCTGATGACATTAGCCCATTGGACGGCAAGGAGCTGATCAAAAAAAGGTGAAACTTTGGTCCTGTATGGGTGGACAATTCCCAAAAGGAAAAGAAGCCAATTTTTACCGTCCTGACCCAGTGTCTACTCAAGTTTCAGTAAAGAACTGGCCAGGAGAAGTGATTTTTTCTGGCTGGGAAATAGGTAATGACATCATCACTGGTGCTGATTTTCTTAAAAATGCATTAAGTGTTGACCATCCTGTTAGCCTTGCCTATAAATTATTTAATGACTACTCAGGAAGACAAAGCTGGGACCAGACATCCATACTTGTTGCGCTTTCAGAAAAAGAATATTGGAAAATGAGCCCCAAAGGCAACGTGCTCGTTAATAAAGATGGGAGCAATACCTGGCAAGAAGATCCTGAAGGGTTACATCGATACCTGATTGAATCTTTACCTCCTTCTGAAATTGCGAAAATAATTGATGCATTAATGATCGGCATATATAGGCCTGGTTTTTGATGCACTCTCTGCTCTATGAATTGTTTATTTCAAGAGCGCTTTTATTAATCTTGAATTTGAGCCCCAAAACAAAACCTAAACTGTATGAAAGCATCTGATTTATTTGTAAAAGCACTGGAAAAAGAAGGTGTAGAATATATTTTTGGCCTTCCAGGAGAGGAAAACCTTGATATTCTAGAGTCTTTAAACCACTCAAAAATAAAATTAATTTTAACAAGACATGAGCAGGGAGCCGGATTTATGGCGGCTACTTATGGAAGGCTTACAGGAAAACCAGGCGTATGTTTGGCCACATTAGGTCCTGGTGCTACCAACTTGTTTACTCCAGGAGCTTACGCACAATTGGGTGCAATGCCAATGCTCATGATTACGGGACAAAAGCCCATTAAGAAAAGCAAGCAAGCGCGCTTTCAGATAATTGATGTGGTCGATATGATGAGACCGATAACCAAATACACCAAGCAAATCGTAGATGGAAACGTTATCGCCTCTAACATCCGTGAAGCTTTTCGTTTGGCAACAGAAGAACGACCAGGAGCAGTTCACCTTGAACTCCCTGAAGATATTGCCCGAGAAGAAGTTGATGACCATGTTTTCGAGGTAGTTGGTCATTTATCGCCAAAACCGGATGATGCTGCGATTTTTGCCGCAGCAGAAATGATTCAAAACGCTAAAATGCCATTATTGCTTATCGGTGCCGGAGCCAACAGAACCGTTATATGCAAGGCACTAGCTGAGTTCGTTGATAAAACGGGAATCTATTTTTTCACTACCCAAATGGGAAAAGGAGTAATAGACGAAAGACATCCGCAATATCTCGGTACAGCTGCGCTTTCCAGCAATGATTTTGTACATGCGGCAATTGATGAATCTGACCTTATCATTAATGTAGGCCATGACGTAATTGAAAAACCCCCTTTCTTCATGAAACAAGGTGGGAAGAAAGTAATCCACGTCAATTTTTCTCCTGCAGAAGTAGATCCGGTCTATTTCCCACAACTCAATGTGGTCGGTGATATCACTAGTTCTGTGGAGAAATTATCCGAAGCAGTAAAACCTTCAAAAGGCTGGGATTTTAATTTCTACAAAAAGGTGAAAACCGAAGTTTCGGAACATCTTGGAAAATACTTTGAGGACGAACGCTTCCCTACCCTACCCCAAAGATTGGTAAATTCATTGCGGAATAAACTTGGTGAAAAAGATGTGATTACGCTTGACAACGGCGTTTATAAAATATGGTTTGCAAGAAATTACACCTGCTACCATCCCAACACCCTTTTGCTAGACAATGCATTGGCAACCATGGGAGCAGGACTTCCATCAGCCATGTGCGTCAAATTGCTTAACCCCGACAAAAAGGTCGTTGCCATCTGTGGTGATGGAGGATTTATGATGAATTCGCAGGAACTAGAAACGGCTGTTCGTCTGGGACTCAATATGGTGGTAATCATCCTCAATGATGAATCCTATGGTATGATCAAATGGAAACAAAAGGACATGGGATTTAAGGATTTCGGGTTAGATTTTAAGAATCCGGACTTTGTCCAATATGCCAATAGTTATGGGGCCCATGGCCATCGCCCAGAAAGTGACAAAGATTTACAAGAGATTCTAGATAAAGCGCTTAATAGTCCGGGGGTACACGTGATTGACCTAAAAGTTGATTACTCTTTAAACCACCCGATTTTAAATGTAATGTTGAAAGAAAAAATTTCGAAGTTATGAATGACCAACTGAAAGTATATTCACCTTATGACAATACGCTAATAGGAACATTACCTATGGCCAATGCAGATGAGTTGGAACAAAAAATAGTTACCGCTCATTCAATTTTTCAGGACAGAAATCAATGGATTCCACCTCATAAGCGGATCGCTATATTAGAAAAAGCGAGGGAATTAATGGAAGCTAAGGTAGAAGACTTAACCAATACCGCTGCTCAAGAAGGTGGAAAGCCTTACCAAGACTCCAAAGTAGAAGTTAAAAGAGCTATAAATGGGTTGAAAATCGCCACTGAAGAAATCTCTCATATGAAAGGCGGCCAAATTCCAATGGGAATTACCGAATCTTCAGTGAACAGATTGGCCTTTACCATTCGTGAACCGATTGGGGTTGTCGCTTCTTTGTCTGCATTTAATCACCCTTTGAACTTGATTGTTCATCAGGTGATAACAGCCTTCGCTGCAGGTTGTCCGGTGATTGTCAAACCTGCCAGTAAAACGCCTTATTCCTGCCTGGCATTAGTAGAAATACTAGAAGAAGCTGGTGTACCGAATGGATGGGTTCAAACCATTAATTGTAGCAATGAACTTTCCGAAAAATTAATAAGTGATCAGCGTATAAATTTCCTATCCTTTATTGGATCTGCCAAGGTTGGATGGTCGCTAAAATCCAAAATGGCGCCAGGAACAAGGTGTGCATTGGAACATGGAGGGGCGGCACCTGTGATCGTAGAAGCAGACGCTGTAATGGAAGACATGTTACCATTATTGGTGAAGGGTGGCTTTTACCATGCAGGACAAGTATGCGTTTCTGTCCAAAAGGTATTTGCCCATCGATCCATTGCAGAAAAACTGGCAAAAGACATCGCCGCAGCTGCTAAAAAATTAAAAGTAGGTGATCCTTTATCAAAGGACACAGAAGTTGGACCTCTGATCCAAACCGGAGAAGTAGACCGTGTAGATGAATGGGTGAAAGAAGCCGTTTCCGGTGGTGCTGAGTTGCTATGTGGCGGTAAAAAAATCAGTGATACTTGTTACGAACCTACGGTATTGCTCAATCCATCAAATGATGCCAAGGTCTCAAAACTAGAAATTTTTGGCCCTGTAGTATGTGTTTACGCCTATGATGATAGGGATGAAGCCATTGCACTTGCCAACAGCCTTGAATTTCACTTTCAAGCTGCTGTCTTCACAAAGGATTTAGACGTCGCCTTAGATACGGTTCATAAATTAAATGCTACTGCTGTTATGGTAAATGACCATACCGCCTTTAGAGTAGATTGGATGCCTTTTGGTGGAAGAGATGCTTCAGGTGAAGGTATGGGAGGAATCCCCTACTCTATGCATGAGATGACCCGTGAAAAACTAATGGTCTTTAAAAGTAAGTTTTTACCATAATCAATATTTATTCTTTTAGTAAAAAAGGCTTTTCAAATGATTTGAAAAGCCTTTTTATTTCAACCTAGTATCAGTAATAAAGGCATATTCGAGCAAAATAAAGGTCAATCGAAATTATTTTTTGCATGCGTAAGGATATTGTGATATTTTAGAGTACACTTATTATAAATCAGCTGTTGCTATGAATACTGATGTGGATTTTTATTTCGCCAAGGGCAAAAAGTGGCAAACAGAAATGACCCTGTTAAGAAAGGTCATTTTAGAATTTCCCCTGACTGAGGAATTAAAATGGGGTGTTCCCTGCTATACGATGCCCTCGAATACCTCTGAAAAGAAGCAAAATAATGTGCTTTTGATTCATGCTTTCAAAGAGTATTGTGCAGTTTTATTTATCAAAGGCGCAATTTTAAAAGACCCAGACAAGCTCCTTGTACAGCAAACTGAAAATGTACAGGCAGGAAGGCAAATAAGATTTACGAATGAAGAGGAAGTATTAAAGCTTACTCCCGCCTTAAAAGTCTTGATTAAAGAAGCCATCTCAGTAGAGAAAGAAGGTTTAAAAATACCAAAGAAGAAAACCAGCGAATATACCATCCCGATTGAGTTTCAGGAGGAACTGGATAAAGACCCAAATCTACAAGCTGGCTTTAAATCGCTCACCCCAGGAAGACAAAGGGGATATCTATTGTTCTTCTCATCGGCCAAGCAATCAAAGACCCGATCCACAAGAATAGAAAAATTCAGGGACAAGATCCTTAATGGAAAAGGCTTGGATGATTAAAAAACCATTTGCCACAAATAAGATCAGTAAAACGAAAAGGAATCCATGAACTTAGGTGTTGACCATTATTTAAAAGATGGGTGTGGTCGTTGTCCATTGGGGGCAACTCCCGACTGTAAGGTGAATAACTGGAAGGAGGAGATGATATATTTAAGGAAAATCATCCTTAGTTGTGGCTTAACAGAGCAGGTAAAATGGGGTGTTCCTTGTTATACTATCCCTGTGACTGAAAGCAATAAAACAGAAAGCAATATTTTGATAATGAGTGCACTGAAAGACTATTGCACAATAAGCTTTTTTAAAGGTGCACTGCTTACGAATGTAGACAGTATGCTTGAAAAACCTGGAGAGAACACCCAAGCAGCACGATTAATCAAGTTCACCGGTATTGAACAAATATTGGTTAATGAGGAGCAAATTCGAACTTGGATTTTTGAAGCAGTAGCCGTAGAAAAGTCAGAATTAAAGGTGGAAATGAACAAAACGGCCATGGAGACCATACCCGGAGAATTAAAGTTGAAATTTATGGAGGAACCTGACTTTAAACTGGCTTTCAATGCATTGACTCCGGGAAGACAGAGAGGCTATATTTTGTATTTTTCACAACCAAAGCAATCAAAAACCCGGGTATCACGAATAGAAAAATACAGCCCCAAAATTCTGGATGGAAAAGGAATGCAGGACAAATAAGTCGATCCAGATTAAATTAAGAATATAACAAAAAACCATGGAGAAGAAAGTTGCGATTTTAAGAGGAATAAACGTTGGTGGGAAAAGGAAAATCTTAATGGCGGACCTAAAATCCTTGTTTGAAGATTTGGGCTATAAAGAGGTCTTGACCTATATTCAAAGTGGAAATGTCATCTTCACTTCTGAAAATAAAACTACCGAAATCGAAATGGCCGATTTAATCGAGCAATCAATTAAAAGTGAGTTCGGCTTCGATGTTCCGGTTATTGTGAGAACTGCCCAAGAGTTAAACAACACTTTTAAAAACAACCCCTATTATGGACAAGCTGATACCGATATTTCCAAGCTTCACATAACATTCCTAAACAAGGAACCTGAAAAGGAAAACCTAGAGAAAATTCAAGCCTTGGATTTTAATCCAGACAAATTCGCAGTTGAAGGAAAGGATATTTTCATTTATTGTGATGGGAAATACCATCAATCTAAACTGACAAATAATTTTTTCGAGGGAAAACTACAAACCCGTGCAACAACCAGAAATTTAAAAACTGTTGCAAAACTTTGTGAATTAAGCCAGTAAGCCCTTACCCATGAAAGTGGGCATGAACGTACTGCTAACGAATTCCTTAATTAATTTAAGTAATTTAGAAATTCAATTGTCATATCAATGAAAAATCTAGCATTTATAATTTCCCCAAATAATTAACCGACTAAACTCATGAAAAGAATTGTACTGGTTCTATGTTTTGCTTTTACGGCAATACTTACAAACGCACAAGAAACCAATTATGAAACCGTAACAAATATCCCTTACTATGAGAATGAACTAAGAAAAACAGATACTTACTTGTCTGAACGATGTGTTCTGGATATTTACTACCCAAAAGACGTTGAGAATTTTGCTACAGTAGTATGGTTTCATGGGGGAGGAATTACAAATGGTGAAAAAGAAATCCCTGAAGCCTTAAAAAACAAAGGTATAGCTATAATTGGTGTTAATTATAGATTTTCTCCAAAGGTAAAAGCCCCCGAATACATTAAGGATGCGGCAGCAGCGGTTGCCTGGACCTTTGAAAACATAGCCGATTATGGTGGCGACCCCTCACGTATATTTGTCTCTGGACATTCTGCAGGTGGGTATTTGGCAAGTATGATCGGTTTGGACAAATCTTATTTAAAAACACATGGAATTGACGCAAATGATATTGCCGGATTGATACCATTTAGCGGCCACACGATTACGCATTTCACGGTGCGTGGAGAACAGGGGATCCCAGGAGAACAACCTACCATTGATAAATATGCCCCTTTATTTCATGTTCGTAAGGATGCTCCTCCCCTTTTACTCATCACTGGTGACCGTGAACTTGAGTTATTAGGTCGATATGAAGAGAATGCCTACTTAATGCGGATGATGAAAGTAGTGGGACATAAAGAAACTGTGCTTTATGAAATGGATGGATACGGGCATGGAATGACCCACCCAGCTTTTCCATTATTAATCAACGAGATTAAAAGAATTTCGGAAAAATAGTTGAAAGAATTAGCTCCAATATCCCTTCGGGATCGACTACAAGGCTTGGAAAAGATAGTTGAAAAGTCTTTTCCAGGCAGTCTTAAAGAAAAGGCTTCTGAATTTTAGGGAAAAGAATGATAAATAACCCCTATTCAAAAGATTAGATCTAAACCTATGAACCAAGCTCATTTTACAGACATACCTTCCGTCTATTCCAGGATCTTAGATAAATCAAAGGAAATTGGCTTTACCATGCCTTCTGATTTATTCATTGGTAGTTTATTAAAAACGCTTATATCTTCCAGGCAGAAAGCTAATGTATTAGAACTCGGTACAGGGATAGGCTTGTCTTTGGCTTGGATGGTAGATGGTTTGGATAAAGATTCTGTACTAACCAGCATCGATAACGATCCTGAATTAACAAAAATTGCAAATGGCTTTTTTGGTGAGGATCCGAGGCTTTCAATCCTTTGTGAAGATGGGGAAAATTGGATAAACAACTATTCAGGTCCTCAATTCGATTTGATTTTTGCAGATGCATGGCCAGGTAAATACAGCCAGATTGATGAAATCTTGTCTTTGGTAAAAGTAGGGGGCTTGTACATAGTTGATGACATGAACTTTCAGGAAAACTGGCCAATAGGACATGCGGAAAAGGCTGAAAACTTAATTAAATACCTTGAGAAAAGAGAAGACTTTAACCTAACCAAAATGAATTGGTCAACTGGTGTAATTCTCATGACAAAAATAAAATAGCGCTAGGGAAAACATTAATATTTCGAATATAAAACCTATCCAAATACCGAAAGAAATAACATTTAAGGAACTCCCTTTGGTCTAAAAATCGTAAATAGCACATTCAAACTTTAAGGACTTTAAAATGGCTTTACCCAATGTATTTAATAGAAGTGTGACAGATGAAATGATTGCACGAATCAATAAGCTGCAAGCTGACACAAAACCTGATTGGGGTAAAATGTCGGCTCCTCAAATGCTTGCCCACTGCAACGTCACTTATGAAATGCTGTACGAGGACAAACATCCCAAACCAAATTTTTTCATGAAGTTCATTTTAAAGACTTTCGTAAAAAACATTGTTGTAGGCGAGAAACCATACAAACGCAATTCCCAAACAGCTCCGGCTTTCTTGATAACTGATTCCAGGGATTTTGATTTAGAACGTAAAAGACTTATTGATTACCTGAATCAAACACAGCAACTAGGTGAAAACAGCTTTGATAACAAGGAATCTCATTCATTTGGCAAGCTTAGCAAAGTAGAATGGAACAATATGTTTTACAAGCATCTTGACCACCACATGACGCAATTTGGGGTTTAAATAATTTCACCAAATGCATTGTTGCCACAATCTATCGGCCCGACCAAAATGAGTTGGTCCAGGTAAAGGAATTTAATCCCTTCAGCAACTTTCAATTGAGGAAACATCATTTGAATTGCCAAATCCTTATAAATTTGGGTAGGTGAAAGTTTCTATTACCTGTTATAAAGAAGTTGGTAAGGCAAAGAATAATTTAAAGATGGTAAGACCTACAAATAAAAATCTTTTACCTTTCCCTGACTTTGTTAAGCGAGTTTTCAGTTATGGATCCATTGCTTTTGCTATTCTTATAGTATCCCTGGGAATAGGCATACTTGGATACCACTATATAGGTGAGTTGGAATGGATCGACAGTTTGTACAATGCATCCATGATTTTGACTGGAATGGGACCTATTGATGAAATGTCTACTGATGCTGCCAAGTTTTTTGCTTCTGGGTATGCCCTTTTCAGCGGTGTGATATTTCTAAGTACTGTCGCCATTTTTTTTGCACCTTTTGCGCACAGGCTGATGCATTTATTACATATTGAGTCAATTGATTAAGACTTAAAAAATGAAATACGCTATAATCATTCGATCCGTACAAAAAATTTATCCCATACTATTTAAGCCATCCATCAACCCTCTGGCCAATTGAAGAAAATAGATTCCTTTTACCACAACACACCTGAACCTGAGAGAAGTGTTTATTTTGCATTAAGTAATTTTATACTTTCAATGGATGCAAATATCAGCACTGATTTGAAATACGGCATGCCCTTTTTTAGCTATAAGAATAAAATGTGTTGTTACCTGTGGAAAGACAAGAAAACAAATGGGCCCTATATTGGGATTGTTGAGGGAAATAGAATTCACCACCCCCAACTTGAAAAAGGCAATCGAAGTCGGATGAAGATTTTACGCGTTGACCCGAACCTGGACATTGACATTGAAACCATTGGCGAGATACTTAGAAGCATGATTGCCCTATATAAAGATGGGACCATCAAAACCAAATAAGTGTAGTATTTGGTTTTCGGTAGGGAATTTTTTGTAGCAGAAATAGCTAAGCTATTGTCCTGAAATATAATTTATATTATTCAGCATACGACTCTTTATCTCATAATTAAACCGATAAAATTAAAGCCATTAAAAAGATAAAGTTTTCACTATACATTTCTATTTCCCACAGGAATAACCTATTATAGTAGTTAATTCTACCAGCTACCCAAAAAGGACGAAACATGCACTTATATAATTATAAGCGAAGAGACCTTCGCAACGGCATACACTTATTGGGTGCTATCCTACTATTGACTAGCATTTTCGTCTTATTAAGTCCCGTTTTCATTGAGACAGGGGGGGAATTGCAGAAAACCCTTTGGGTTGGTATCAGTGCATTTATCGCCGGACTCCTTATTATCAATACCTATGAGGGTACATTGATTGACTTGAATGAAAAGAAGATTAAAGAGTACTTCTCTTTTTGCGGTTTTAAAACTGGGGATTGGAAAAAGCTTCCGCCAGTCAAAGCCATTAAATTAGTACCCATTGAGCAAAAAACAACCAATCTACCTAATGGAATAAGTCCGACCTTTAGCACCATTAAATCCAGTTATGAAATCATCCTCTTTTTTTCTCCTGAATATCCTACCTATACCTTTTCCTATACCGATAAATCTGTAGCTAAAAAGAAGTTGAAATTACTTTCGGAAAAGCTTTTGGCAGATGAAATCGAGACATTCCCATCAATGTGAAGAGGCTAAATACAATAAAATCTTAATTTAGGAAATAGATTAAAGTACCTGACAAATACCCATGTTGAATTTAAGGCAAAATAAATTAGACCATTTGAACTGCCTTAATCCGCTTTTGCCGTGAAGCCATTTTCAACCATTGTTTGCTGAAAAATCTCACCTATCTCCTTCTCATCTAAAACCCTGTCAAAAACAGCCAAGCCTCCAATTTGTCCATTGAAAAAATTCCCCATTCCTCTCGATAGGACTACAGCCCCTACCGTAAAATCGGAACCATTGTTTCCCATGCCTTCTTCAAATAGATAGGGGTTTTTGGAATGAACCAATCCATCAGGAATGCCTTCAAATCCTTTGGTGTTTTTGATAGGCTCAGGCGCTCTTTCTTGAAATTCACCATCCAAATAGGCTTTTATAAATTCACCGTCATAGGTAAAAGCGATGTAGTGCCATTTCCCTTTTGTCAATTCCTGCTTACTTGCTGCATAGTCACAACTGAAAGGGAAAGGCGGCGTTGGACCTCCTGTATAAGAAATATGACCGCATACCTGAGAGCCACCATTGTAATGCGGGAGGTCTACGAAAAGTCCATATTGGCGCTTGCCTCCATCCGTGTATTCATTCCACATTCCACCGACAAATCCAGTTTTTCCTTCCCACTTTACCCAGGCCATTACTGTAACACCTTGATTTTTACCATGAATATTGAGTTCACCCGTATTTTCATGAGGCAAAGAGAAAAAAGCCTCATTTTCCATTCTGGCTGAATATCCTGACAAAGGCCCTTCAGCTACTCTTTCCACTTTTCCATTCATTTCCTTGAGTGGAAATTCTCCCTTACCTACAGCCAATCTTTCCTGACCTGCCTCTTCTTCAAAACCCCAGGCGGCTACAAGGCCGTCCCTTTCTTGAAGTTGGGTCAAGTGATTGCTTTCCTTACAGCTGAGTAGAAAAAGAGACGAAAACAAAAAATAAGCGAATTGAGGAAATTTCATGATGGATACATTATTAGTTGATCAAATATAACAAAGGCACTCGATACCACAAAGGCTATCCACAATCTCAAACGCTTTCTATATTTCATTTCACTTCTTGCAATTTACAGCAGAAAAAATTGACAATATATTTTGTAATAATATTTTACTACCAACAATTCCTATATTACCCAATAATCTATATATTGTTTACTTCTTTAAATATTTGTAATTGAAGAGATAAAATTTAACAATATGAGAAGACAACTTTACCTGTCTTGGATGATGAAGCCCTTTATTTTTTCTTGTTTTTTGTACTGGCCTCATGCTCTGAAAAACCAAAAACAGAAGAAGAAACACCTAAGCAACCTAATATACTATTCATATTCACAGATGACCATGCCTTTCAAGCCATAAGTGCCTATAAAAGTCGTCTTGCAGAATTGGCTCCCACTCCTAATATTGATCGGATAGCAACCAACGGAATCCTTTTTAATAAAGCCTATGTAACCAATTCCATATGTGCTCCTTCAAGGGCTTCAGTTCTCACAGGGACGCATAGCCATGTCAATGGGCATAGAACAAATGCAGATACATTTGATGGCAGTCAAATCACATTCCCTAAGCTTCTTAGAGAAAACGGTTATAACACTGCGTTGATAGGAAAGTGGCACTTGAAATCTGTACCCACAGGTTTTGACCATTGGGAAATTCTTCCCAGACAAGGGCACTATTACAATCCTGATGTAATCTCTGCTACAGACACTACGGTAGCAGAGGGCTATGTTACGGATATTATCACAGACAAATCTTTGAATTGGCTGTCTGAAAACCAAGATAGTGGCAAGCCATTTATGCTCATGCTTCAGCACAAAGCACCTCACCGAAAATGGGAAAAAAGTCCTGAGCATTTAGCTCTTTATGAAGACCTAACCTTCCCCGAACCAGATAACTTATTTGATGATTATGCTACCAGAGGTACCGCAGCCAAAACACAAGACATGAGCCTAAATAAAACCATGGATTTGGCTTCTGATTTAAAGATTTGGACAGATGAAAATAAAAAAGGTCCAGTATTCAACCGTACCTACGGACGGATGAATGACTCACAACGCGCCAATTGGGACGCCACTTATGATCCTATTATAGCCGATTTTCAAGCTAAAAACCTCAAGGGTGATGATTTGGTCCGATGGAAATACCAAAGGTACATGAAGGATTATCTGGCCACTATCCGATCAGTGGATGACAATGTAGGACGCGTTTTAGACTATCTTGAAGAAAATGGGCTCAGCGAAAACACTTTGGTGGTTTATACTTCAGATCAGGGCTTTTACTTGGGAGAACACGGTTGGTTTGACAAGCGTTTTATGTATGAAGAATCCTTCAGAACTCCCCTGTTGATGCAATGGCCCGGGAAAATCCCGAAAGGAATCACTAACGATAAACTGGTTTCTAACCTTGATTTTGCCCAGACATTTCTGGAGCTGGCAGAAGTACCTGCCCCTGACCGTATGCAAGGTCGAAGTTTAGCGCCTTTAATGATGGGGAATACTCCAGAAGATTGGCGAGACTATTTGTATTACCATTACTATGAATTCCCTGCTGTTCATAGTGTTAGAAAACACGAAGGTGTTACAAGTGAAAGGTATAAATTAATGCATTTTTATGAATTGGACGAATGGGAGCTCTATGACCTTGTAGAAGATCCAATGGAAATGAAAAACATTTACACGGAACCTGCCTATGATTCCATTAAGATTGCCATGACAGATCGCTTGAAACGTATCAAGACTCAATATGGAGTCATCGTACCCAAAAGCAATTATTAAGTCAATACAAAGCCCAAAGCCATGCGAATAACCTACCCTCTAGTTCTAATTGTGTTCATTGTTTTCGGTTGTGGACAAAACAATAAAAATGAAGAAGCGAAAGCATTAACCGGAGCTGATAGCCTGGTAATCCAACTTGATGATTCCAATGAACAAGTAAAAGTTTTTAGGAAAGGAGAATTGGACCAACCCCTACTGACGCAGGTGGTGGAAACAGATTTCAGACCCTACATCCACCCAATAATAGCTCCAGATGGTAAAGGCATACTGACAGAAAAAAGCCCCAATCACCACAAGCACCAAACGGGTATCTATTGGGGATTTACCAGGGTAAATCAAAGGGACTTTTTCCATAACCCAGGAGCAGACTATTGGAGAAAAATAGCTGTGAACATATTGGAAGAAGAAGGTGAAAATGTATCCTGGCAAACGGTCTATGAAATGCTGGACAGCTTAGGCAATCCTTTAATGACAGAAACGCAAACCTGGACATTAAAAGCGCAAGGGGAAGAATACCTTTTGGATCTGGAATGGAAAGGTCAGGCAGAGCAAGACATTACCATAGGCAAATATGACTATGGAGGACTATTTGTAAGAATGCCATGGAAAGACGGGATGACAGCCGAAATCACCAATACTGCCCGCCAAGTAAATGAAATGGCCGAAGGTAAACCTTCCATGTGGGTAAATGTGGGAATGCAGGTAGAAGGTAGAGAAAACATGGCCAATATTGCCTTATTTGATCACCCTGACAACAAAAGCTACCCACAAAAATGGCGGGTAGACAACCAATTTGGTATAGGCCCTTCTTATACCAGGGACGAAGATTGGAAAATTGATAGCGGTGCCCATGAGCTCATCAAACATCGGTTATATTTTTACACCAAAGAATTCAATGATGTAGCCGTCACTGAGGCCTGGGCAGAATATACAGATAGACAAGGCAAGTACAATACTGCCTCATTATGGCAATTGGCCAGAGACGAAGGAAGGAAAGCCAAATTTCTCAACCCGCAGGAAGCAGTAGCCGAAATGACAATAAAACCTGGTTTTAAGGTCAATGTATTTGCTTCGGAACCTATGATCACCCAACCCATGGCTTTTTGTTGGGATGATAAGGGAAGATTATGGATAGCCGAAAACAAGGATTATGAATCACGCCAACATGGTTTTTCAAATAGTGGGAATAGCCGCATTCTAATTTTGGAAGACAGCGATGGAGATGGCCAAGCGGATACAAAGAAAATCTTTATGGAAGGTCTGGCCTTCCCTGCTGCATTGGCGGTGGGTTTTGATGGCGTATATGTGGGAGCACCACCTAATCTCCTTTTTATTCCGGACAGAGATCAGGATGACAAAGCAGATGTAAATGAAATTGAGGTTTTACTTACTGGATGGGGCATCAGAGATCGACATGAAACCTTAAACAGCCTACATTGGGGGCCTGATGGCTGGCTATATGGTCTTCAAGGTTTTGCCACACCTTCCAAAATAAGAAAACCCACTGAGGAGGAAAAAACAAAGTTGTATTACCACAAAGACCCCTTCCCCGAAGACCTCCTTGAAGCAGATGGGGTAGACATTAATGGTGGGGTATGGAGGTATCATCCCACAAAACACAATTTTGAAGTAGTGGCTCACGGATTTAGTAATCCCTGGGGGATCGACTACGATGCCAAAGGCCAAATCATTATGTCAGCATGCGTAATACCCCACCTCTGGCATGTGGTCCCTGGCGGGATTTATCATAGACAGGGAGGACAACATTTTAATCCTTACATATATGAGGACATAAAAACAATCACCGATCACAGTCATCGTTCCGCCCACGGTGGCGCTCGAATCTACCAGTCAGATGCCTTTCCTGAGGAAGAAAGGGGGAAGGTTTTTATGGCCAATATCCACGAACATGCTGTTTTAACGGACAAGCTGGTACCAAGTGGTTCGGGCTTTATAGGCAAACATGCTGATAATTTCTTAATGGCCAATAATGCCCAGTGGGTAGGTTTTAGTATGGAAGTAGGCCCTGATGGCGGCGTTTATGTATTGGACTGGCATGATGCAGATATTTGTGGACAAGAAGTCCTAAACGGTGAAACAGGAAGGGTTTTTAGAATTATGCCTGAAAAGAGCTTGGCAGAAAACTGGAAAGGGCGGTATTCAGACCTCAATTTACTTTCTGATCTGGAACTGGTAGAATTGCAAAGCAGCAAGAGTGACTGGCATGCAAGAAGAGCCCGAGGTATCCTTCAGAAAAGAGCGTTTACAGGTGAATTAGAAGAAAATGCTATAAAAGCCTTAAAAGGACTGTTTGCCAATAAAGCACATCCCGACTTCAGGCTAAGGGCACTTTGGACGCTACATCAAACAGGCAGTTGGCAAACCGATGATCTGATTCAAAACCTAAGTGATACTGACCCCTACGTACGTTCCTGGTCAATTCAACTGCTTTGTGAAAGTAAAAACCCACCAGAAGAGGCCCGTAAATTGTTTTTGGAAATGGCCAAAAGTGATCCCTCCCCTACTGTACGGCTTTACCTGGCTTCGGCTTTACAACGGATTCCTGAAAACTGGAAATGGGACCTGGCCACTGATTTATTAACCAGAAAAGAGGACAGCAATGACCACAATATCCCCAAGTTAATTTGGTTTGGCATATCAGACCTTATTGAAAAGGATGCTGAAAGATTCTTAGCATTGGCCAATCATTCAGGAATTCCATTACTTACTGGCTACATGGCGAGAAGAGCAGTGGATGGGGACCAACTAAACCCTCTTGTTGCTATCATCCAGAAATCCACCTCCAATAAAACCTTATTACTTGAGGGTATGATCAGTGGAATGGAAGGAAGAACGGATTTAAGTGTGCCTGAAAATTGGAAAACACTGGAACGTCAATTAAAAGGCGACAATTCGACTGCCAAGCTTGCAGCCGACATTAGTGCACTCTTTGGTGATGCTGAAGCCACTCAAAAAGCCCTGGCCAATCTACAAAACAGTTCCGTAAGTAAGGAAGACAAAATAAAGTCCTTACAATTATTGGCCGCCAGACAAAAAATGAGCTTGCACCCTTACTACCTGAATTATTTAAAGACGGTGGTTTACGCACAACAGCTATAAAGTCGGCAGCAGCATTCGATAACGATGATTTGGGCAAAGCATTGATAAAAATGTACCCTAATGCTTCAACTGAGGAGCAAATAGCTATCCTCCAAACGCTGTCCGCACGACCCAGGTATGGCAACTTACTTTTGGACGAAATAAAAGCGGGGAATATCGTCAAAAAGAAATTCCGGTTACCTTGGCCAGGCAGCTTCACCGGGTAATAGGTAGCGGGTTTGTGGAATTTTGGGGTCCCATAGAGCATGTACCCAATGATGCGGCTGCATACGACCGCTACCGATCCATCCTTTCAACAGGTGCAATGGCGAAAGCAGACCTTAAGGCTGGAAAACAGCTTTTTACACAATCTTGTGGCACTTGTCACAAACTGTTTGGAGAGGGAGCTGAGATTGGTCCTGACCTAACCGGTTCTAATCGGGCAAATACAGATTATATCCTTTTGAATGTACTTGAGCCAAGTGCTGAAATTCAAGATGCCTATAAATTGGTGGTCATCACGACAATGGACGGACGTACCTATACAGGCAATGTGGTAGCAGAAAATCCCAAGCAACTTACTTTAAAAATTGCTGGACAAGAACCTGTGAAGATCAATAAATCAGCGATTCAAAACAAAGAGGTAACCAATGTTTCTTTAATGCCTCCAGGCTTATTTGAATCACTTTCCGACAAAGAGGTGGTTGATTTAATGGCCTATTTAAAAAGTCCAAAAAAATTAATTAATAAAAGCCAGTGCGAATTTTAACTCTGATTCCTGCTGAATTGGTCAACAGATGGTTCCATTTTGAGGTCAACCCTCCCCAATCAGGCTGATCACCAATGTAGTAACCCAAATCATAAGTCAACTTGTAATAGATGGCCAGATTTGGGTTCAATTCAAAATTCACTCCTATTTGGGGTGCAAGAATAGCTTTGGTGAAAACCTTAGTTGCTCTTTGGGAAGATATGACCACCTTCTGATCTGATTTTAGATTTATAAATTGAAAACCTGCTTCTCCACCAGAGAATAGGGAAATGTGATCATTGATAAAATAATCATAGCGAAACAAAGCTTTTGTCTCAAACAATTGTTGGTATTGAGAGGAATAGCCTTCATCATTAATGACCCTGTTCAAATTAAAAAGCCCGAAATTAAGGCCATAATTCAGTGAATGTGCCATTCTGTAATCGTTGACATGGTGATTGAGGCCTAACTCATAGCCTATTGCAGGATTAAATACATCCTTTTGCTGACCTAGCAATACCTTTTGGGTAAGTCCACCACTGATTTCAATTTGTTGGGCGAAAACATTTTTGACAGACAAAATCAATAAACAGCTTAAAAGGACGGTAATGCTTATTTTCTTCATTTTTTTTATCTACTAAAATACAGGTTTCAAATGTTTTGACTTTCAGATGACTACAATGCAAAGACAATTTTTATTCCAATTGTGATTGAGAATAAATTCCTGAATGAAATGACCCAAGTCAAAATAGTTAAGAGTCGACCTACTCGTAATTTCATTTTAAACTGACCAATAACCCAAATGAAAAACTTAAACCACTTTTTAAAACTTAAGATTTGGTAAAGGATGTCTCATTACCCAAAGAAAAAAGTAACTTTGTGAGCAAAATATTACAAAACTTTGACAGCATCCGACAACGGAAAATACATTTGGAACCATGAGCTGGCAACCCTTCATTTATTGAAGGAGAAAGCCATTTTTTTAGTGAAGGAGAATACCCTCTTATTGGCTGACACGCATTTTGGCAAGGCCGCTCATTTTCGCAAGGCCGGTATTCCTGTTCCTGAAAACATTCATTTAGAAGATTTTGCGCGAATTCATCAATTATTGGACAGCACAGGGGCCTCAAAGGTCATCTTTCTAGGTGATTTGTTCCATAGTGATGCCAATGAAAGCTGGTTTACCCTACTTGAGTTCATTGAACTTCACCCAAATATCAGCTTTCAGCTAGTTTTGGGTAATCATGACATTTTACCAGAAAGTATATACAAAAACAGTCCATTAGAAATACATTCAGGAGGCTTAAAATTGGGTGATTTACTGTTAAGCCATAAACCTCAGGAAGGCCTTGCAAGGGATACATTAAATATCTGTGGCCATATTCACCCTGGCATTGTTTTGAAAAAGAACAGTAAACAAAGGTTCAGGCTACCGGCCTTTTATTACAAAAACAATTCGTTAATCATGCCTGCTTTTGGGCAATTTACTGGCTTGTTTTCCATGGATGTAAATAGCGCTGAAAGCGTCATGGTGACCACCCCAGAAAGGGTAATTCCAATCAAATTAAATAATAAGGTTGGTTAAGTAAATATACCTGATTAATTTTGACAAACACATTATTATGTGATGGCCAAATTAAAGAGAAAAAAAACGAGGCTGGGGAGTTATAAATTCACCAGTGTACTATTCAGCATTACCCTATCTTTACTGATGATGGGATTATTCGGTGTTATTGCCATCCAGGCAAAAAAACTGACATCTATCATCCGTGAAAACATAGAGGTGCAGGTATTTCTAAACAAAGAAATAGAGAAATCCAACATAGACAAGCTCATCGGACAGATGCGTAAAAAACCCTATGTCCTGCAAAAAGAAGAAGTACCAGTTCTAAAGTTCACTAGTAAGGATGAGGCGGCAGAAGTTTTTCTCGAGGAAGTAGGCGAGGATTTCACTAAGTTCCTTGACGACAATCCTCTTAGAGATTCATTTACCTTTTCAATCAATGAAGAATTTCAAACTCCTGAAGAAATTGATAAAATCGTAGCAGAGATAGAGGGGATTCCAGGTGTTTTTGAAGTTACCTACATGCAAGATGTCGTTTCTTCAATAAATGAAAACCTGTTAAAAGTGGGTATTGTTTTGGGAGCTTTGATTTTAATTCTACTGGTGACGGTGGTTATCTTAATAAGCAACACGATAAAATTAGCCCTATTTTCTCAACGGTTTTTAATCCGAAGCATGCAATTGGTTGGCGCCACTAAGGGCTTTATCAGAAGGCCGTTTTTATGGCGTGCTTTCTTATATGGCGCTTTGGCTGGTGTATTTGCCTCTGGTATTATTTTCACCCTTTTGGAATATGGTAAAAACTTCATTGAAGGATTACAATTACTTTATGATATAGAATTGCTTGCCATGTTATTTGGCACTTTAATTCTATTAGGAGCACTTATGTCCTGGTTAAGCACGTACCGCTCTATCAACAAATACCTCAACATGTCTTTGGACGAATTATACTAAGAATATGAAAAACAATCCATTGCCTTTTTCGAAAAAAAATTACCAGCTTATGCTCATAGGCATAGCCATTATTGTGATAGGTTTTACCATTATGGGAATGGACAATACCCTTCATGGTTTTGGATTTATGGGTTTAACCTTAGGTCCTATCGTCGTATTGTCGGGATTTCTTTTTGAATTTTACGCCATTTTTTATAAAACCAAATAAAGATAATGACCATTTTTGAAGCAATTATTTTGGGCATTGTTCAGGGCCTTACTGAATTTTTACCTGTTTCGTCCAGCGGCCATTTAGAAATAGCTGGAGCCCTTTTGGGAAGCAATTCATTACCGGAAGAAAGTTTGCTATTTACTGTAGTCGTTCATTTCGCTACTGCATTAAGTACAATCGTGGTGTTTAGAAAAGATGTTGGAGAATTATTGAGGGGGCTGTTTCAATTCAAAAACAACGAGGAAACAATGTTTTCTCTGAAAATCATTGTTTCCATGATTCCTGCAGTGATTGTAGGTTTACTTTTTGAAGAGCAACTAGAACAGTTATTTGGAGGCAAAGTGGTTTTTGTAGGCTTCATGCTTTTGATCACAGGCCTTTTACTTTACCTGGCCGATAAAGCAAAAAATACAGGGAAGCCAGTATCTTTTGTCAATGCTGTAATAATCGGTTTGGCTCAGGCGGTTGCTATGCTACCAGGCATTTCCCGCTCAGGAGCTACTATCTCCACTTCCGTTTTGTTGGGAATAGATAAGAACAGGGCAGCAAGATTTTCTTTTTTAATGGTTGTCCCGCTTATTTTAGGGAAAATTGGTAAAGACATTTTATCGGGTGACCTAACTTATCAAAGTGATCAGTTTGGAAGCATGGCGATTGCATTTATGGCGGCATTTATCGCTGGATTAGCAGCTTGCACCTGGATGATCCAATTAGTAAGAAAAAGCAAATTGAGCTATTTCTCAGTTTATTGTGTCATAGTTGGGTTAATAGCCATCGTTGCAGGAACATATTATTAATGGACAATCAGCAAAAACCATACGGAGAAGTATTTCTTGTCAATAAGCCTTACCAATGGACTTCCTTTGATGTTGTGAAAAAACTCAGGAATGCACTTAAGGTTAAGAAAGTAGGGCATGCAGGCACCCTTGATCCTTTAGCCACCGGACTATTGATCATTTGTGCAGGAAAAGAAACGAAGAACATAGAAAAATACCAGGCCCAGAAAAAGGAATACACTGGCACATTTGTATTGGGTGAAACTACCGAGTCTTTCGATTTGGAACAGGAAGTAATAACCGTTGCAGACCCATACCATTTGACAAAAGAGGAAATTCTAAAAGCTGTTGCAACGCTAACTGGCGACATCATGCAAATTCCTCCAAATCATTCTGCGATTAAAAAGGATGGAAAACGAGTATATGAGTCAGCGAGAAAAGGCATAACCGTAATCCTAGACCCAAGACCTGTTACGGTAGAAACTTTTGAAATAACAGGAATTGAACTTCCTGAAATTCATTTCAGAATCGTTTGTTCTAAAGGCACCTATATTAGAAGTTTGGCAAGGGACCTAGGTGACGCGCTGGAAGTAGGCGCTTATATGTCAGCACTTACTCGTGATGCAATTGGTGATTACAAACTTGAAAAGGCATGGGAGCTTGACCAATTGATAGACAAAATCAAAAAAGAGCAAAATGAAAATTTATAAATCTCTTGATGATTTTCCTTACATAGAAAAACCTGTAGTTACCATTGGCTCTTTTGACGGAGTACACCTGGGGCATCAAAAAATACTGAAAAGAATCAATAACATTGCCAGGACCATTAAGGGAGAAACCGTATTGGTCTCCTTTTGGCCACACCCAAGAATGGTATTGTTTCCCGAATCACATGGAATTAAACTGCTTTATAGTTTTGATGAAAAAGCAGCGCTTTTAGAAAGTTTTGGTGTAGACCATCTTTTAAGCATACCTTTTACGAAGGAGTTTTCTAAAATGGAATCGAAAGACTTTATTGAGGAAATTTTAGTTAACAAAATCAAAACAAAAAATTAGTCATAGGCTACGATCACCGATTTGGCAGAGGAAGAGAAGGCAGCTTTGCTCACCTTGATGCTGAGCAAGATCGTTATAATTTTGACCTGGAGGAAATCCCCCGGGAGGATATAGACAATATTGGCATTAGTAGCACTAAAATCAGAAAAGCGCTGGAGTCAGGGGATATAGTGAAGGCCAATGAATTTTTAGGCAGGCCTTATAATCTCCGGGGAAACGTGATAGAAGGAGATAAAATTGGTCGAACAATCGGTTATCCTACGGCCAATATCAAACTTGATGAACCTCATAAATTGGTCCCTATTGATGGCGCCTATATTGTGAGGGTCCTAATAGATGATGCATCCTATGCAGGCATGCTTAACATAGGCATGCGCCCAACTGTATCAGGCGAACGAAAGAATATTGAAGTAAACATTTTAGATTTCGATCAAAATATTTACGGTAAAACCATCAACCTGCAATTGTTAGCATTTTTACGACCCGAGAAAAAATTCGAAGACCTTACGGCATTAAAAATGCAGTTAAGTAAAGACCGAAACCAAGTGGTAGATTTCTTTTCAACCTTAAACAAGAAGTCTAATGATAAATAAAACCGTTAAAGACGGCATAGAAGCTGTATCCGACATAGAGAATGGTGCCGTTATACTTATCGGTGGATTTGGACTGTGTGGTATTCCAGAGGCAAGCATCAATGCCCTTCTAACCACCAACCTTAAAGGTTTGACTTGTATTTCAAACAATGCAGGTGTTGATGATTTTGGCGTTGGTTTGCTCATAAAGCAACACATGCTTAGAAAATTAATCTCCAGTTATGTTGGAGAAAACCTGGAGTTTGAAAGGCAATATAAAGTTGGTACGCTAGAATTAGAATTGATCCCACAAGGAACACTTGCTGAAAGAATCAGAGCAGGAGGAGCGGGTATTCCCGCTTTCTACACACCTGCAGGCATAGGCACCCATGTGGCAGATGGAAAAGAAGTAAGAGAATTTGACGAACGTTTATTTCTATTAGAGCGTTGGATAAAAGCAGATTTTGCGCTAATTAAAGCTTGGAAAGGAGATACAGCTGGAAACCTGATTTATAAAGGAACAGCGAGAAACTTTAATCCACTTATGGCTACAGCAGGCAAAATAACTATAGCAGAAGTCGAAGAGCTGGTACCTGTTGGTGAGTTAGATCCCAATCAAATTCATACACCTGGAATATATGTACAACGCATTTTTCAGGGAGATAACTATGAGAAGAGAATAGAAAATCAAACCGTTAGGAAATAATCTTTACTAAGCATGCTAAGCAAGAAACAAATAGCTCAGAGAATCGCCAGTGAGATCAAGGACGGTCAATACATTTACCTGGGAATAGGCATTCCAACGTTGATTGCCAACTATCTTCCTGAACAGCTAGAGGTGGTTTTCCAATCGGAAAATGGACTTTTGGGTATAGGCCCATATCCTGAAAAGGAAGACATGGATCCTGATATTATCAATGCCAGTAAGGAAACAATATCTATGGTAAAGGGGTCTTCCTTATTTGATTCAGCAGAAGCATTTGCCATGATCCGGGGAGGCCATATTGACTTATCCATCCTGGGAGCATTAGAAGTTTCAGAAAATGGAGACATCAGTAACTGGAAAATCTCTTCAGGACTTATTAAAGGAGTGGGCGGAGCATTGGATCTGGTAGCTTCAGAGGCCAAACTTTATGTGGCCATGCATCATTGTCACAAAGATGGTAGCTCCAAATTACTCAAGCATTGCGAGATGCCCATAACTGGAATTAAATGCGTTCAGAAGATATTCACTGACTTGGGCGTATTTACTATTTTGCCAGAAGGCGGCTTTAAATTGTGCGAAAGAGCACCAGGAGTAACTATTGAAGAAATAAAAGCTAAAACTGAAGGAAGACTTGTCATCAAGGGAGAAATAAAAGAAATGGAATTGTTTGCTCAGGATTAGTGAAGTCCTTTTGCCAATTCTTTCTTAATTTTGCATGAATTAATAGAATAATTATAGAAAATGAAAAAATCTGAAATCAAATTTACCGTTTCACTTGACGACGGTAATCTGCCAAAGAGTATAGAGTGGGATGCTACTGACAAAGAAACCGAAGGGCAAGAATCAACAAGAAGCATAAGTTTGAATATTTGGGATAACCTTAACCAAAGTACCTTAAGGATAGACCTTTGGACAGGAGATATGTCAGTTGCGGAAATGAAAAGATTTTATATTGACATCCTAGGTGGTATGGGTCAAAATATATTAAACAGTACTGGAGATGAGTATTATTCCGAAGAAATAAAAGCCCTTTGTGACCGTTTGGTGAAACATGTCAACGAAGAAAACGAAAAGAAATAATCTTTTTCATTCTCATTAAGAATGAAAGCAAAGGGATAATCCATTTAGGGTTATCCCTTTTTTTTTGCAAATTACAATTGCTGCAACCCTTTTTTTGTTCAATGATTTTTTAGAAAGAACTAGTAGGAGAACGTTTTAAAACAATTCATAAAAAAATAAAGCATTGCCCCCATATGAAATCTATCCAAAAATTCAGGTTGTAAGTATCGTTTATTGTCCTTAAAGCTAAAAGTAGTGCAAATTTTTAACCAATAAAATCCGCCAATTTTTTAAAAGAAAAAATTAGCGAATCAACACACATGGATTTGAGACTTTTTTTCACCTATTCCTTTTACAAAATAAATATTCAGTAAGTTAGCTCACTTATTATTATATAAATTCCCAAAATTTATTGTAGATTAAAGAACACATTTATACGCAGAGCATCTCAGCGATATTGTTTCAAAGAACAATTGAGCAGGATAATATCACTTAAATCATATTGCATTACCCATTTGACACCTAATCCCAAAGTGCCATGAAAACTAACCAACAACAAAAGGGTTTATATTATTATTTACTATTAATTTGGCTATTAACCCTACCTGTAGCCACATCATTTGCACAGGAATCTACTACCCTATCTGGAACCGTTAAAGACCAGGATACAGGAGAAACATTGATAGGTGTAAATATCCTTGTAAAGGGAAAGGTTTCGGGTACTATTACCGATGTTAAAGGTAATTTCTCTATTACCGTAAACGCTCCCCCTCCTTTTACTTTGATCTTTTCAATGGTAGGCTTTGCCAGTCAGGAAGTCCTCATTTCTTCTACTAACCCTTCACCTTTAGAAGTCAATCTGGCGGAACAAACATTTTTGGGGCAAGAAGTAGTTGTGTCTGCTTCCCGGGTAGAAGAAAGCATTCTTCAATCCCCTGTATCCATTGAAAAAATGGACATTCTAGACATAAGGGAAGCGCCTGGAGATTCTTATTACAAAGCCATATCCAATTTGAAGGGAGTAGATATCACCAGTTCTTCCATAAATTTTCAAATCTTAAACGCCCGAGGTTTTAACTCTACTGGTAACACCCGTTTTGTTCAGCTCACGGATGGAATGGACACACAGGCTCCTTCTTTGAATTTCCCAATTGGCAATCTCAATGGCCCTTCAGAACTAGATGTAGAAAGCATTGAATTTATACCCGGAGCCTCATCGGCACTCTATGGTCCAAATGCTTTCAATGGCATCCTTCTGGTAAACAGCAAAGACCCTTTCGATTACCAAGGGTTAAGTGCCTATTACAAACAAGGAGTCAATCATATCGGCTCAAATCCAGGTGAGCCAGGATCGCCACAACCTATGTATGAAGGGGCAATAAGATATGCCAAGGCTTTTAACAATAAATGGGCCTTCAAAATAAGTGCATCGATGATGCGGGCTGAAGATTGGTATGGCACCAATGAAACTGACCTTAACTCCGTTTCCCAAGGTGATTTACCTTTCAACCCAGGAGCAAACCTTGTTCATACCTTTGGCGATGAAGTGTCCAATAATATAGGTTTGCTAAGAAATGTAAGCGCTATACAACAACAAGCCAATGCCCTAGGGATAGGTGCCTATATAGGGAGTATTCCTGATCAGGTAGTTTCCAGAACAGGCTACTCAGAAAAAACCTTGGTCGATTATGGTGCGCGCAATTACAAATTAAATGGTGCTCTACATTACCGGGTCTCTGACAATGCAGAGCTGTTTTATTCCTTAAACTACGGTTCAGGTACTTCTATTTATACAGGTGCACAACGCTACTCCTTAAATGAATTTTTCATTACCCAGCACAAGCTGGAATTGAAAGGGGACAATTACTTCGTTCGAACTTATACCACCAGGGATAATTCAGGCAAGTCTTATATCTCAGATTTAAATGGTATTCTGATCAATGATACCTGGAAAGACAATTCAACCTGGTATGGGGAATACACACTAAATTATTTAGGCGCACTGGCGAATCAACAAGTTGTTCCTGGAACATTAGGAACTGTTCAGCAACAAACTGCCGCCCATCAATTTGCAAGGCAGCAAGCCGATACAGGCAGGTACTTACCTGGAAGCACTGAATTTAATGAAACAGCAGCGAACATTAGCGCAGACATTATCCCTAGTGGTTCACTGTTTTATGATCGCTCCCGGATGTACCTTACAGAAGGTCAGTATGACTTCAAAAATGAGGTGGATTTCATAGACCTTCAGGTAGGTGCGGCCTACAGGCTCTATGAATTGAGGTCCAATGGGACCATATTTGCAGATGGGGATGGAAACGACATCAGCATTACAGAAATAGGTGGATATGCTCAAGCGTCCAAACGTTTATTACAGGAAAAGTTAAGGTTAATAGGCTCTTTAAGGTATGATAAAAACGAGAATTTCGATGGTCAATTTAGTCCGAGAATTTCGGCAGTATTCACTGAAAAGAATCATAATTTCAGGTTGTCCTACCAAACGGGTTTTAGAATGCCTTCTACTCAAGCCCAACACATTGACCTCAATGTAATTTCTGCCCGACTAATTTCTGGCTTGCCTTATTATAGAGACAAATACAAAATATATGAGAATGGGTACTCATTGGCATCTGTCCAACAATATACTGCGGCAGTAGCTGAAGGAGCCAGCCCAATTGGGGCGTCTGCTACAGGGCTATTAGAACCAGTGACTTCACTTCCTGCTTTAAGTCCTGAAAAAGTCAAAGCCATAGAAGTTGGCTATAAGGGTTTGCTAATGGATAACAGGCTTCTAATTGATTTCGCTTATTATTACAATAGATACAATAATTTCATTTCTCAAACGGCCATTCGAAAAGCTCCGGGACCAGTATTCCCTGGTGCTGACCCCAATTCCGATGAAGGAGCCATTAATGCCATCAATGCACCTTCTCTTCTTACACCTGTGACCACCCCAGGACAAGAGAATACCTTCCAGACCTACACCAATATTGTAGACAGAGAGGTTCGTGCCCACGGATTGGTTTTAGGTGTCAACTTTAATCTCCCTGGTAATTATACCATAGGAGGTAATTACAATTACAACAAGCTACTAACTGAATTTGAAGCAGGATACCTTTCTGAGTTCAATACCCCTGAACACAAAACGAATATCGTCTTTGGCAATAGAAAACTCACCGATAAACTAGGGTTTAATATCGCCTATCGATACCAAACCTCATTTAGATGGGAATCCAGCTTTGCAAGGGGAAATGTTCCTGAAATCCATAATTTAGATGCTCAAATATCCTACAAAGTAAAAAGCATGAAATCCATCTTAAAATTAGGTGGGTCCAATGTTCTTAATAACAGGTATTTTCTAAATTTTGGTGGACCTACCACAGGAGCCATTTATTACCTCTCCATCACATTTGATGAATTGCTAAACTAAACCAATAAAATCATGAAACGATTTCAAACGTTTTTTACCTATTTGGCCATTGGTTTACTCCTCTCCTGCCAATATGAATTTCCAGAACCTGCTCAATTATCACCTGATTCCGGACAGGCCGATTTCACCAAAATGGTGACCATCGGAAGTTCTATTACAGCAGGTGTGATGGATGCAGCATTGTACGATAGGTCACAACAGAATTCCTTTGCTGTTATCCTTGCCAATCAGATGAAAGAAGCTGGCGGAGGTGATTTTAATGTCCCTGACATAAATGCACCAGTAGGTGATTTAATACTCACACCAACCGGCGGAAATTTAGGCCGTTTAATACTTACCGTGAATTTAAATACTGGCAGCATATTACCCTCACCAATTGTACCCGGAAATGCAATAACGCCATATACTGGGGATAAATTATCCATTAATAATTTCGGAATAAGTGGACTGGCATTGGCAGGTGCTCTTCTGCCTGCCTCTGGAAACTTACAGGAGCCTACCCATCCATTGTTTAACCCTTATTATGCAAGGTTTGCCAGTGCGCCTGGAACCTCAACGCCTATCGGAGATGCAGCAGCAGCAATGGCTGATGGAGGTACATTTTTTGTTTTTGGTTAGGAAAAAATGATGTTTTGACCTATGCGCTTACAGGGGGTGCCATACCAGAATTATTGACCAGTGAACAAGATTTTTCACAACGTTATCAGGTTGCTTTGGGAACCATGCTTCAAGCCAACCCTGAAGCCAAAGGGGCAATAGGAAACATTCCTAATATCAATGCACTCCCATACTTCAATACGGTACCATGGAATGCCTTACCGCTATCGGATGGATTGGCTAACTTGGCCAATGGTGCCTATAATGACTATAATTCTGCCCTTAGCAATTTAGTCGCTGCAGGAATGATTAGTGAAAGCGAAAGAGAACTAAGAAATATAAATTTCACTACAGGGCAGAATGGTTTTGTAATAGAAGACAAAACCCTGACTGACCTTTCGGGCCTTGGATTACCCCCAATCAGGCAAAGCAATGCAGAAGACAAGGTTGCACTTACTACCGGACAAATATTAGGTCAGACGCCCGGAAATGATCCAACTTTAATCTATGGGGTCACAGTTCCCATTGGAGACGAATACGTTTTGCTCCCTTCTGAACAAAATGCAATGACCGAAAAAATTGCAGCATTCAATCAGATTATAGCAACTGCCGTATCCGCTAACACTGACAGACTGGTTTTAATTGATGCGGAGGGATTTATGGACGATATTGGAAAAGGGCTGATTTCTTCAAATAATGTACCACTGACCAACTCCATAAGCCCCCCTAACGGAGTGTTTTCTACAGATGGTGTCCACCCAAATGCAAGAGGAAGCGCGGCTTTAGCTAACTATTTCATTACGGCGATCAATGGGAAATGGAATAGCACCATACCGATGACCAATCCAAATGCATTTATGGGCAATGATCTTCCACGCTAGGTCTTATGAAAACAGGTACCATCCTTTTGGCTGCTGGGAATTCCAGCAGATTAGGGAAACCCAAACAGTTGATCAAATATAAGGGGAATACCCTTTTGCAAAGCATTACTGATATCGCTTTGAGCGCCACCCAAGGGCCGGTAATCGTAGTTGAAGGGCATAAAAATTACCCCCTCACCTCACATCCAAGGCTAAAAAAGGTAGTGAACTTGGATTGGAAAAAGGGAATGGGCAGTTCATTAAAATTAGGACTGAAAATGCTAATGGAAAATGACCTGCCAGATCAAGTTTTGGTTCTTTTATCAGACCAACCAATGGTTGGTACTGAATTGATCCAAGATTTACTAGATGCAAAGGCAAATAGCCGGTTACCAATAGCTGCCTCTTATTATCATAACACGCCTGGAGTTCCGGCAATATTTGACAAGTCGGTTTTGGATAAGTTAGAGGCAATGCCAGATGAGGAAGGTGCAAAAAAGATTTTAATGTCAAATCCAGAGCTGGTGGCGTTGGTCAATTTTGAAGCTGGTAAAATAGATATAGATACTCCTTCGGATTTGATTGCCCTTAAAAAGTCGGACTGGGGCCATTTTGACAGCTAGAGACCACAGAAAATTGAAATTGTAATGGCATCAAACACATGCGTTTAGTTTGGGGGAGCATGAAAGATATTTGCCATGGCAGTAAAAAAATAAATCGTCACAAGCGCAATGATTAAGGTTTAATTGATAGACAAACCTTCAACGCAATGCACTTGTGACAAATTAGGTAAAGAAACTAGTTTACTGTAACACTAGCATCTAAAAGAGAAGCAGCCGCTTCGTCAAGGTATATACCGCAATCTGCATGCTGTTGTAAAATACTTGCAGGAAATTCCGGACTAACTTCGTTTTCAAGACAGGCTTTGACAGCCTTAGCTTTTCTTTCATCAGGTACTGAGCAGATGATTTTTTTAGCTTTCATTATCTGCTGAATAGACATGCTTATAGCTTTTTTAGGCACATCTTCTAAAGTTGGAAACCAGCCTTCTCCAAATTGTTGTTGACGACAAGCCACGTCCAGGTTCACTACCAAATAAGGCGTTTCAATGTCAAAATCAGCTGGAGGGTCGTTAAAAGCCAGATGTCCATTTTCACCTATACCAACCATGGCCACATCTATAGGGGATTTGGTAATAAGGTCATTTAAGCGCTTGGTCTCTTCGGCTGGATCCTTTTCACCATCAATAAGATGATAAGCTTTTAATTCTTTAACCTGATCCAAAAACCTTTCTTTAAGGTATTTTCTAAAACTTGCAGGATGGGTGATCGGTAAACCCAAGTACTCGTCTAAGTGAAACATGGTGACCTTACTCCAGTCAATATCCTCATGTGTCAATATCGTTTGAATCGTTTCAAACTGACTTGTTCCAGTAGCCAAAATAATATTGGCTTCACCTTTGTTTTGGATCGCTTCCAAAATTGCCGCTGCAGCGTGATCCCCTGCTAACTTGCCCATTTCAGATGGGTCTTTTCGATTATAAATCTTCATTTAATAGGTATATTTGTTAATTATTGAATTCATTTTTTCCCAAAATCATATGATCAGA
Source organism: Cyclobacterium qasimii M12-11B (assembly GCF_000427295.1). GTDB lineage: Bacteria > Bacteroidota > Bacteroidia > Cytophagales > Cyclobacteriaceae > Cyclobacterium > Cyclobacterium qasimii. Next base: position 71,402 of record NZ_ATNM01000114.1, read on the forward strand.
TTTAAACAAATTGTAAAAAGATCATAAATGAATTCTACCTATGATCAGGTAAAATATTGGGACTTCTTGTATACACTACAGCAAACACGAGGTAGCATTATAGATTAAATACAGCTCTTTCTACTCTTTCGCACATTTCTTTCCAAACATCCACTGATCCAATATAGGTCAACGAACCTTGTGATGAATTACTATTTAAGTTCAAGGCATTGGTGACTAAGCCAGGTAGTATGTTCCATTCAGCTTTACGCTATTCCTACAATACCGATACGAACTTTTTGAAATGTAGGCAACACATATCCGGATATATTAAAAACCAGAGGGTTATGCGAATTTTGAAAACTAAAATTTTCAACTTTAATCTAAGCTTTCAAACGGTCATGGTAGCTAAAGCAGTCAAGCCTCCTATTTTCAAAAATTCTTTTCTATTATTCTTCGTGATATTATAATACCGGATATTGGCAAAACTTACCCCTTGATTACCATTTCTTTTATAGTTAATGAAATAAAATTCCTTTTTATTACAAAAATTTGAAATAAATTGGGAGTATTAAGTTTTTTAAATAACTCCCCAAATTTACTGAAAGTCTTTGTCATGACAAACCCACCCATCAATCAAAATGATCCGGAGATAAATTCCCCGGTTTCTTCTTCACACACAGCTTCCAAAAGGCTACTCTCTATAGATGCATTAAGAGGGTTTGATATGTTGCTTATTGCAGGAGCTGGATCATTTATAGTACTTTTAAAAGGAAAAACTGGTATTTCTGCCATAGATTCGTTGGCTGGTCAGTTCTCCCACCCCGCTTGGAATGGATTTTCTTTTTATGATTTTATTTTCCTTTGTTTTTGTTTATTGCTGGAGTGTCACTGACCTTCTCTTTAAACAAGGGAAGAGCATTGGGTATGTCAAAAAAGACCCTTTATAGAAAAACATTTACAAGAATGCTAGTGCTTATTCTTCTGGGGATTTTATTTAAAAATTCACCAGTCCCATTTTTCGAACCTTCACAAATAAGGTTTGGAAGTGTATTGGGTAGAATTGGTATTGCTACTTTTGTGGCTACTTTAATTTACTTGAATTTCGATTTCTATAAAAGGTTAGGTGCTGCTATTTTAATACTTCTACTGTATTATGCGGCCTTATTTCTAATTCCTGTTCCTGGATATGGAGCGGGTGATTTAAGTTTTGAAGGAAATTTAGTTGGTTGGTTTGACCGTACTTTTTTACCAGGAATTCTTAAGCAAGAGATTTTTGATGAATTAGGGCTGTTAACTCAAATATCCGCACTTTGCTTAACCATATTTGGCACATTGGCCGGAGAAATTCTAGGCAAAGCCTGGTTGGATATCAAGAAAATAAAATACCTGGCCGTTGCTGGTGTTATTGGTGTAGTTCTAGGATTGATATGGGACTTGCATTTCCCAATCAACAAACACCTCTGGAGCAGTTCTTTTATCATGTTGACAAGCGGTTTAAGTTTCTTGACCTTACTGTTGTTCTATGTAGTTATTGATGTCTGGAAGATACGAAAATGGGCTTTTGTCTTTCAAGTCATAGGGCTTAACTCCCTCACCATATATTTTGCTTACAGTTTTATCGATTTTCGTTTTACAAGTCAAAAGTTATTTGCTGGCCTGTATGCCCCACTTGGTGAAGAATGGCATCCTGTTTTTCAAGCATTCGGTGCGCTCCTTTTGGTTTGGTTGTTTTTATACATCCTTTACCGTTTAAAGATTTTTGTAAAGGTATAATATAACTATACCCTCCCAAGTAGAAAAGCCTCTCAACATTAACGCTTATCATAAGAATTAATGTTGAGAGGCTTTATTATGTAAATTTCTAGCGATCTGTTAGAGGCGCTGTCTCCAATTAGCACCAATAAAAATAGCAAAGACCTACTATTTTTAAGCTATACCACTTTTAATAAATGCGGCTAATATCTGTTTAATGTTATGCCTTTACTTTTGTTGCAAGAGCAGCAGCTATCTCCATCAATGCTTTAATTTCCTCCTCATTAAATTCATAAGGATCTTTCATGGCTATCCCCAAAGTACCATATAGCTTCCCTTCTAAGATCATAGGGGCTGTGATGGCTCCTTCTACCTTAGTGTCTTTAGCACCTGGCCTCACTACTCCTGAATCATCTGTTTGTAAATTACACACTTGAACTGCTTCCATTCTTTCTGCAGCAATTCCAGCCATACCTTTACCCACAGGAATGGTACTCATCTTTGGTAGTAGAAAATCTGGAATTCCTACCTGAGCTTTAAGCTCTAAAAGTCCAGTTTCCGAATTTAACGCATGCAATGTGCCGGTAACGCAGTTAAACGAAGCAAGCGTTTCCTCAAGCCAGAGCTGCCACTCCAAGTTGCTTGAATTTAGAATCTTTTGGGCAAGATCAGAATTAGTTACCATTATTAATTTTATTTCGTTTTCAACAAAAAGATTTCACTACAATAATAAACAAATCCTATTTAACCTTTGCGGTTAATTTTATAAATTCGAATGAATAAACGACAATGTCATGCAGCTTTTTTATGAAGAGGAGATTAACGGGGACGTATTTACTTTGGATACTCAGGAATCCAACCACTTAGGGAAAGTACTAAGAAAAAACATAGGAGACACGGTGTTGTTCACGAATGGAAAAGGTTCTTTGTTTACCTGCCATATTGAAGACAATAACCCAAAAAAATGTCGCCTAAAAATAGTGGAGCAGATTTTTACTCCCATGGATAAATTCCATATTCACTTGGCCATTGCACCTACTAAAAATATGGACCGAATGGAATGGATGGTGGAGAAAATTACCGAAGTGGGGTTCAATGAAATTACCTTTCTGAAAACTGCGCATATTGAACGACCAAGATTAAAGCTGGATAGGCTTGAGAAAAAACTTATTTCTGCCTGCAAACAGAGTTTTAAAACCTGGTTACCTGTAATAAACCCAATTGTAGACTACGATAAATTTATTACTGACTCAGCATTTCAAACGCATGAGCGCTTTATTGCTTATGTAGATCAAGACAATGGTGAACACCTTATCAACCAAACTACTCCAAACCAGTCTTACTTAGTATTAATCGGTCCTGAAGGTGATTTTAGCCCAAAAGAAATCACTTCGGCCATTAACAATGGGTTTAAACCTTGTTCCCTTGGAAAGCACCGATTAAGAACTGAAACCGCTGGTCTTGTAGCCGTACATACTCTGAACCTATTGAACAACCAATAAACTTGCTTTAGTTAGGTAAAAGCTAAGGGCTATTAAAAGTGATTTATTTGGAGAAATGATTGTCATAATAAGTAAGGGCTCTCTCGAGATCCTCAGGAACATCTATTGCTACCGCCTGATGGGTAGTAGGTACCATTTTTATGCGAATCCCATTTTCCAACAATCTTAATTGTTCAAGCATTTCAACGTTTTCTAATAAGGACTTTTCCCATTTGGTAAATGTCATCAATAGGTCTTTTTTATAGGCATATATACCTATATGGCGGAAATACTCCGGAGAAGAGGTTTCATTTCTCTGGAAAGGTATGGGTGAACGGCTAAAGTAAAGAGAGAAGTTATTTTTGTCGGTAACCACCTTCACTATATTGGGATTTATGATTTGGCTAGCTTCCTTAATAGGAGACATAAGTGAAGCTACCTCTACCGTTTTATCCTCAAATACGGCAACCAGGTTAGACAGGGACTCTTTGTCTTGAAAAGGTTCATCCCCTTGCACATTTACAATTATGTCTGCTTCAATTGAAGCAGCAGCTTCTGCTATCCTATCGGAACCACTTTCATGTGCTTTTTGACTGAAAAACACTTTTCCTCCTTCTTTGCTTACAGCATCGGCTATGGATTGATGATCTGTTACCACCATCACCTCATCAAAAACACCTGTAGCCAGTGTACTCAAATAGGTTCTGGCGATAAGTGGTTTTCCTCTCAAATCGGCTAATAACTTAGCAGGAAAGCGAGTGGCTCCAAATCTTGCAGGAATTAAGGCAATGGTCTTCATTTATTGGATTTACAAATTCAATTTCAACTGTTTATCAATGATTTAGGATAAATTCTTTCTAGGTTTTTATCCTAAACCAACAAAATAAGGATTATATTAATAGCAAAGCTAAGCAATTTGAGAGCAATTTAGGGTAAAAAACAATATCTTTATTGATAGCCATGGACACTAACAAACAAAAAATGATCATGAAAAACATACGTGCCATTTTAGTCTTATTCGCCTTATTCTTGTGCGGCATGCATCCGGCATTTACCCAAGAAAACAATCAGGTAAAAGCCCTTTACGAAAAAGCAGAATATGATATCCCCATGCGGGACGGAGTAAACCTACACACCGTTGTCTATAGTCCCAAAGACAAATCAAAACCCTACCCTATCTTGATGCAAAGGACGCCCTACAGCGCAGGCCCTTATGGATCTGGCAAAATGAAAAACAAACTCGGCCCCTCTCAATTCTTAATGGAAGACGGTTATATATTTGTTTATCAAGACGTAAGGGGTCGTTGGATGTCCGAAGGTCTATATGACAATATGCGTCCTACACTTACAGAAAGAGTGGCTAGCTCTACCGAAATAGATGAAAGCACTGATACTTTTGACACCATTGAATGGCTACTTTCAAATGTAAAAAACCACAATGCAAAGGTTGGAATCTGGGGAATAAGTTACCCGGGTTTTTACAGTGCCGCTGCATTGCCCTATTCGCATCCCAATCTAAAAGCCGTTTCGCCCCAAGCGCCGATAGGTGATTTTTACTTTGATGATTTCCATCACAATGGAGCTTACTTGCTAAGTTACTGGCTGGCAACAACCGTTTTTGGTTACCAAAAAGACGGCCCGACAGAGGAGGCTTGGTATGACATGGTTAACCCAGAAACCAGTGATGGCTACCAGTTTTTCATGGACATGGGTCCACTGAAAAATGCAGACAAATGGTATGGCGAGGACAATTTCTTTTGGCAACAATTAAAGAACAACCCAGATTACAATTCCTTCTGGCAAAAGAGGAGTATCATTCCTCACCTAAAAGAGGTAAAGCCTGCTGTCCTCACGGTCGGTGGTTGGTTTGACGCAGAAGACCTTTACGGTCCACTTACCATTTATAAAACCATTGAAAGCAATAATCCTAACACCTATAACGCCATCGTTATGGGCCCATGGTCACATGGTGATTGGTCAAGGGAGTCAGGCCATCAAATTATTTCAAACATTTACTTTGGTGATTCTATTTCTACATGGTACCAAAAGAATATAGAACAAGAATTTTTCAACCATTTTTTAAAGGAGTCTGGGGAAGGGAAGCCAGCACTTCCAGAAGCGTATATGTTTGATACAGGAAAACATCAATGGGAAAAATTCAATGAATGGCCACCTAAAAACAGCCAATGGAAAAGCTTCTACCTGCATGAGGAAGGCAAGCTATCTTCTACAACACCAGAAGGTGACCGGTTTTCTACTTTTATATCCGACCCAGCCAATCCCGTCCCCTATAGCCAGGACATCAAATTAAACTTCACTCCTCGTAAATACATGGCGGATGATCAACGATTTGCAGCGAGGAGACCAGATGTTTTGACCTTTGAAACTGAGGTTCTACAGGAGGACATGACCTTGGCTGGGGAGATTATGGCCCGCTTAAAAGTCGCTACATCTCAAACTGATGCTGATTGGATCGTGAAATTGATAGATATTTACCCTGGCGATTATCCCAACCACGAATATGTACTTGATGGTGTAGAAATGGGGAATTACCATCTCATGGTTCGGTCAGAAGTGCTTAGGGGAAGGTATAGGGAAAGCTTTGAATTCCCAAAACCATTTGTACCAGATCAAATTTCTGCTGTAGATTTTAAGTTACAGGACGTATTTCACACCTTTAAAAAAGGTCATAAAATCCAAATTCAAGTCCAAAGTACCTGGTTTCCTTTAATAGACAGAAATCCTCAAAAATACGTAGAGAATATCTTTGAAGCTGATAATGAAGATTTCATTAAGGCAACACACAGGGTCTTTCATACAGAAAAATTTGCAAGTAAAATTGAAGTCATGGTACTTCCTTAGAATGGTTTAAAATTAGGATTTGCACGATTGTATTGTGAGAATGGCCAATGAAAATAACTATATTTATCTTTTATAATGCAACTCGAAAGTGATAAAGAAGTGTAGAAAACCGACAAAAAGCTTTTGAAAAGAGATGGTGGTTGCTCAATTAACATGAAATAAAACATTATGAAAACTAAAGAAAAAGAAATTGTGACCTTAAAAAGGTCATTATTAATTGATACAGAGGCTAAGCTTAATAAGCAAGTGGAAATGGAAGGGAAATCTTCTGCCTACTACCTTTCCATGGCTTCATGGGCAGAGATGCAAGGATTCTCAAATTCTGCTCGATTTCTATATGACCATGCTGAAGAAGAAAGAGGTCATATGCTTAAGTTATTCAGGTACATCAATGAGGCAGGTGGGCATGCAATTCAGCCTGAAGTCACGAATATCAGACAACATTTCAATTCCCTTAGAGAGGTTTTTGAGTTGATCCTTGAACATGAAATTGAAGTTACAAAGTCTATTAATATCATTGTAGATCATTGTTTCAACGTAAAGGATTTTGCTACCTTCAGTTTTATGCAGTGGTATGTGACTGAACAGCGTGAAGAAGAAACGCTTGCAAGGAGAGCTCTGGAGATATTCGATATAATAGGTGAAGAAGGCATAGGGCTTTGGACCATCGATCAGGAAATGGGCAAATTACATGCAACCAAAGAACCTGAGGTTTAATCCAATAATCTTCTAATCAAATTAAAAAACCCTTCAGTTATTTTACTGGAGGGTTTTTTAATTCCTACAATTTATTGAGCTTTATTTTTACCTGAAATGGGAATGGCTATTTTATCACCTAGATGAAACACTTGCTAAAAAAGACAGTTCACCTCTCTCGATACCGATTGAAGAACGCGTATTATTAGGATAAGATGGTAAAGTGAATTCCATCAAAAATTTTGATCTAATTAGGGCAAATCATTGCTTTGAATCAAAATGGCTCCTTTATTTTCCATTTCTGTGAAGGCTTCAATTGTATCATTCGGGGAAACATTCACACCTTTTGTAGCATCGGTCAACAAATAAGTTTTGAAGCCTAAATCCAGGGCATCTAATACAGTAAATTTGACACAGTAATCAGCCGCTAAACCAGTAACAAATACTTTTTCTATCCCTTCACCTTTTAAGAAGTCACCTAAGCCAGTTTCTTCTATTTTACCATTATCAAAAAAACCACTGTAAGAATCAACTTCAGGATTGGTGCCTTTTTTAAATATTTTATTCCAGCTTTGACCCTGTAGTGACTCAGGAAAACCAGCTCCTTCTGAATTTTCGACGCAGTGAATGGGCCACAAGTACTGATTAACACCATTTAGGTTTATGAAATCACCAACTTCTTTTCCTGGATGATTGGCAGCAAAACTGCCGTGGTTGGACGGATGCCAATCCTGGGTAGCGACTATAAGGTCAAATTTATCCTGAATTTGATTGATAACGGGGATTACTTCATTCCCATCCCCTACCGCGAGCGCTCCCCCCGGCAAAAAGTCATTTTGCACATCAACAATGATGAGCGCACTTTTATTTAAGTTAATTCCCATTGTCCATTGCTTTAGCTTTCAATACCAAGGCTGTTCGGTACTCATACAAGTTCGCTTCCAGCCCCACTGGATATATATGTGGATTGATCAACCTTTTGTGGGTTTTATCAAAAATGGCTAACCGATCTTGGGTCCGCTGCCTGATTTGTTGAATACTTGGTCGATCGTATATTTTCTCTCCCTTGCTGAAAATTGGCTTAAGAAGCACTTCTACTTCGGCATTGTCTACAGAGATTTTCTTTCTTCGGGTAGGATCTATTGGGTCTATGATGGTAACTGTATCACTTTTCTCCATCCCCTCGAGGTAAATCATATCTGCAATGGCTTTACCTTTAGAGGTATACCTCAACACGTTATGATATCCAGGAATGTTAATTTTTATGGATTGTTGAGACAATTTAATCTTTGGCACCCAATCACCATCTTTGCTTTTCAATGCAGACAACTTGTATACTGCTCCAAGTGCTGGTTGATCATATGCTGTTACAAGTTTTGTTCCAACTCCCCAAACATCTATCGATGCTTCCTGCATCTTCAAGGAAGTGATGATATGTTCATCAAGGTCATTACTTGCCACAATTTTAACATTGGGAAATCCGGCTTCGTTTAACATTTTCCTGGCGAGGTTACTGAAATAAGCCAAATCACCAGAATCTATTCTTATTCCTTTTAATTCCTTGCCTCGTTCTTTTAGTTTTTCAGCTACTTCAATCGCATGTTTGACACCCTGAACAATATCATAGGTATCTACGAGTAAGGTAGTATTGTCTGGGAAAGTTTCTGCATAGGATTCAAATGCAGACAGCTCATCGTCAAACGACATGATCCAACTGTGAGCGTGCGTTCCAGAAACGGGTATTCCAAAAAGCTTGGCTGCCATAACATTTGAAGTAGAGGCACAGCCTCCAATATAAGAGGCCCTGCTGGCCGCAAGTGCGCCATCGATTCCTTGCGCCCTTCTCAAACCAAATTCCATTACTGGATCACCGTTTGCCGCCAAAACAATCCTTGCAGCCTTGGTGGCAATCAAAGTTTGAAAATTGATGATATTCAATAAAGGAGTTTCTAAAAGCTGACACTGAATCAGTGGACCTTTGACCCTGACCATAGGCATATTTGGGAACACTACCTCCCCTTCCTCTACTGCATCTATGTCACAGCTAAAGGTCATGTTTTTCAAGTAATCAATGAATCCGCTTTCAAAGACTTTTTCTCCATTGGCCTCTTTCATTTCTGCCAAAAAAGCCAAGTCATTCTCACCAAACTTCATGTTCCTGCAGTAATCGATCACATAATCCAATCCTGCGGCGATAGTAAAGCCACTTTGGAAGGGGTTTTTTCTGAAAAACAGGTTAAAAATGGCCTCTTCCTCTGCTTTCCCAGCTTTCCAATAGGCATATGCCATGGTAAATTGGTAATAATCAGTCAGTAGGGTTAGAGAGCTATGGTAAAGGTCTTTGGTTATTTTCATATTAAGCGGTGCTATAAATCTCAAATTTACAGGTTTAAGCGGCTTAAACCACATTTTGACGCATTATTTTGATTTTGGGCTCCTCGCGTATAGAAAGTTGAGGATAACTCCTGATAGTACCAATAACATACCCCCGTAGGTGAATAAATTATAGGTCTCATCAAAAAGAATGAAACCAAAACCCAAAGCAAAAATAATCCCTATATAATTCAAGTTGGATACTTTTGCCAAATTAGCGTTTTGATAAGAAATCGTCATAAAATACTGTGCAAGTTGGGATAGAATACCTATTAAAAGTAGAAAGGCCCAATCCCAGCCTTCTGGTTGTTTCCAAAAAAAATAACTAAGCACCCCAGCTATAGGAATGGTCACTAGAGGAAAGTAAAAACAATCACCAATGGATGCTCGGTATTTTTAAGTTTCCTGATCACATTGTAGGCTAAGCCAGAAAACAAGGCTGAAGTAATGCCTATTGCCAAAAACAAGCTGTCAATCCTTGGATCAAATCCTTCAATCATTATTACTCCTGAAAAAGCAATGGCGAAAAAAAGGAATTGTTTGGGTTTGACTTTTTCTTTAACTATAAATATTCCTAAAATACTTGTGAAAATTGGACCTAGGTACTGAATCGTAACGGCACTTGCCAGGGGAATATGTTGAAGGGTATAGAAAAAAGTGATTAAACCAACAGAACCTACTACCCCTCTTATGACCAATAATTTCTTATTATTCCCGAAGACGGGCACTGCTTTGCGCTTTAAAATAAGATAACTAGCAATAAAGCTGAAAACTGAGCGGAAAAGGATAATTTCAATTGCTGGAATATGAGGCAAAGTCTTCACAGCTACATTCATTAGTGCGAAAAAACACACCGCCAGCAACATGTGCTTTACACTTGAATTACTCAAAACATTATTATTAATCGTAAATAAAAATTACCCCATTAAAAGCACTTTCAATAAAAATTGGTTCCGAAATGAAGATAAAAGGCGCAAAAGAAAACTAATTATCTTAAAGTTTGTTTAGCATATTAAAAAATGGGATTAAGCAAAGGACAAAAAGCACCAGACTTTACGTTACCTTCCACATCTGGCTCAGATTTTAAGCTTTCTAAAGATTTCTTTGGTAAAGCATGTGTTATTTATTTCTACCCCAAAGATTTCACAGGTGGCTGTACTGCTCAGGCCTGCGAATTCAGAGATCAATTTGAGGAATTCCGAGATTTAGACATTCCTGTTATCGGAATTAGCAGGGACGATATGGAAACACATCTGCGTTTCAAAAAAGAAAACAAACTTCCATTTGAATTACTCTCAGACACTAGTGGTGAAGTGTGTAAGAAATATGATGCGCTGGTGCCTATCATAGGTATTCCTAAACGAATCACCTATTTATTGGATAAAGGGCATGTAATTAAGGACGAATTTCAAGACATGTTCAATGCCAAGGCGCATATTAAAAAAATGTTAGACAATTATTAAGCAGAATACAGTGCACCTATTTCGTCCAAACTGAGAGGACTCCAAAAAAAAGGGATGCAAAAATGCATCCCTTTTTTATAGTGATATAAATAACAATTACACTTTAGGCAATTTCCACCCGTTGTTGTAATTGGCTTTAATAAATTTGTTTGCTTTTCCACTGGTAAATTGGCCTTTCTCTGCATCCCAATAGATCTTCTCACCTAATTTATAGGCAATATTCCCCATATGTGCATTTATTGCCGCAATGGATCCAGTTTTAATTCCACAGTTAAGCATTGAAGGATCATTCGCTTTCATTGCTTCTACAAAATTCCTGCTATGAATTCTCTGAGCAGATCCTTCAGGTTTAACAAGTTCCATGGCTTCAATTTTTTCTTTTTTGGTGCCATTCACATTTTCGGTTTCGGCAATCACTTTCCAGCCACCTCGGTTCACCACAAGTGTACCGTTGTTTCCAATAAAAGCAATGCCCTCCGTAGTACCATAATTCCCACCATCTATACCTGTGGCATGCTCCCAAAGCATATTAAACCCATCGTACTCATAAACAGTCTGCAAGGTATCCGGCGTTTCTGACGCATCATCTGGATAAGCCAATTTACCACCAGAAGCCATGATAGATTTAGGAGCGCTTACTCCCATTGCGTGCAAGGCAATATCAATTTCATGCACACCCCAATCTGTCATCAGACCTCCAGCATAATCCCAAAACCAACGAAAATTGAAATGAAATCGGTTGGCATTGAACGGTCTGTCGGGTGCAGGGCCAAGCCACATTTTATAATCTACACCAGCGGGAGGCTGGCTATTAGGAACCTTTGGAACAGGGTTCATCCATCCTTGATAAGCCCAGGTTTTTACCAGCCTGATATTCCCTAGTTTACCTGACTTGACCATTTCTATGGCTTGTGCATATTGCGACCCACTTCGTTGCCATTGCCCAACCTGTATCAATTTACCATATCGATCTGCAGCTTTAACCATCAAGTTGCATTCTTCTATGGAATTGGCTAATGGCTTTTCTGTATAGGCATGCTTACCTGCTGAAAGACTATCTATCAAGTTCAGGCAATGCCAATGATCGGGTGTGCCTATAATTACTGCATCTATGTTTGGATCTTCAAGCATCAGCCTGTAATCCTTGTATTGTTTCGGCCTTTTACCTCTTAGCTTGTAAACATCCTCCGTACGTTTGTCCAATACACTTTGGTCTACATCCGCCAAGGCTACACAATTGACTTCAGGAATACGCAAATGACTGTGCATATTTGACCATCCCATACCATTACAACCAATCAATCCGAAATTAATCTGGTCATTTGCTCCTATTCTGGTAGCACGAGCTTTCAAATGTTCTGCGGATAAAAAATTTGGCAAAGCTGCAAATCCTGCAGTAGTAAGTAATGATTTATGAATAAATTTTCTTCTGGAATTCATTATTACATGGGTTTAGGCTAATTAAGGGGTCAATCTAATTTTCTGGCCCAGATATTTCTAAAACTAACAGGGTTCCCATGATCCTGAATATGGAATGGTAACTGCGCGTCATGTTCCACATAATGAGGAATGCCTATGTACTCAGTAGGGCCTTTTAGCTCAACATTGTTTTGAACTAGGATGCCATTGTGAAAAACCGTAATTCTTGCTGGTGTAATTAACATGCCTTTCGCATCAAAACGAGGGGCTGTAAAAACTACGTCGTAGGTATTCCATTCACCAGGTTGGCGAGTAGCGTTTACCAAAGGTGGATGTTGCTTGTATATACTTGCTGCCTGTCCGTTAGAATAGGTCTTGTTATCATAGGAATCCAAAATCTGTAATTCATATTTTCCCATTAAGAAAAAACCTGAATTCCCACGGCCTTGACCATCACCTTTCACTACACTTGGAGAACGCCATTCCAGGTGAACTTGAACATCACCAAAAGTTTCTTTGGTTTTAATGCCTCCTGTTTTGGCTACTACAGTAAAAACGCCATCTTTTACTTCCCATTTTGGAAAGCTTCCATCCTTCTCGCTTACCCAAGCATCAAGACTACTTCCATTAAAAAGTACTATGGCATCTGCTGGGGGCAGGTGGTTTTCGTTCCCTGGACTAACTGGTTGCACAACGGGCTCATAAAATTCAGTAGCTTGAGGTGGTAATTTAATTTCTTTTTCCTGAGCTGTCACAGAAAAGGCTCCACTGACACCCAATACTAAAAACAAATAAAAGGATTTTGATTTCATTGGTATATTTTTGGTTTATGAATTTGTAAATTTCAAATTAAGTGATTTGTACCAGATAAACCCTAATTTAGGGCCATTAATTTTACTATACCTGGATATTTCAATGGATGAGTATCCAATTGTTTCCTGTAAAAAAATGTTTTAAACCCACCTTCATTGATTAGGGTTTCATTACAGGACTTATTATGATTACTTTTGTTATCCATCATTCAAAAACCTCCTAATTTTCGCGAAAAACTGTGCTAGAAATAGGATATTATCATTTGTAATTTAAAATTATGAACAATCGACAGTTATTTTTATCTCATTTGGCTCAAACCACTGATTTTCCTCTGTTGATAGAAATAGAGAAAGCAGAAGGGGTATTTCTTTATGGTCCAAAAGGTGAAAAATACATGGATCTTATTGCCGGAATTGGGGTGTCCAACATTGGCCATCGCCATCCAAAAGTATTGGCTGCAATCCATGATCAATTGGATAAATACCTTCATTTAATGGTCTACGGAGAATATGTCCAACAGCCTCAAACACTTTTAGCACAAGCATTGGTCAATACGCTTCCTCCAGAACTGGACAATGTATACCTGGTCAATAGTGGTAGTGAAGCGATCGAAGGTGCTTTAAAACTAGCGAAAAGATATAACAACCGAAGGGAAATCATCTCTTGTACAGACGCTTACCATGGTTCTTCACACGGGGCATTATCAATCGGTGGAAATGAAGTTTTTAAGCGGGCATACAGACCTTTGCTCCCCGGTATTAGAAATATAGCATATGGAGTCGAAGATCAACTAAGCTTTATTACTACTGAAACGGCTGCCATAATTCTAGAAACGGTACAAGGTGAAGCAGGAATAAGAGTAGCTGACAAGAATTATTTCAGGGCCTTGCGTGAAAAATGTAACCAGACTGGTACACTACTGATATTAGATGAAGTCCAGGCTGGTTTTGGTAGGACAGGAAAATTTTGGGCTTTTGAACATTTTGGTATCCAACCAGATATCTTGGTCTGTGCCAAAGGTATGGGAGGAGGAATGCCGATTGGGGCTTTCATTTCCTCTAAAAAAATCATGGATGTCTTTAAAGAAAACCCACTTCTAGGTCATATAACTACCTTTGGAGGACACCCAGTGAGTGCCGCGGCATCTTTGGCTACCATTAAAGCGATTATAGAAGAAAACTTGGTGGAACAAGTTGAGGAGAAAGCGGAATTGTTTAAAAGCTTGTTGAAGCATCCCAAAATCAAGGAAATTAGAAACAAAGGACTGATGATGGCAGTTGCTTTCGACTCTTTTGATGTATTAAAACCGATAATAGACCGTTGTATAGATGGTGGGGTGATTACAGATTGGTTTTTATACTGCGACAACGCCATGCGCATAGCACCTCCACTTACTATCAGTAATGAAGAGATAAGATTGGCCTGTAAATGCATTTTACAAGCCATCGATGAAGAATAATCTTCATTTAATATAAATTAGAATTAGAGTTACCTGAATAGTGAATTTTCATAAAGGCAGATTTTATGGATCACTAATGTTTGCATTGAAATCCCGACTGGAAAAGGGAGATGCAAATTGTACTGAGAACAAATAGACAAAGCTTTGAAATTTTGTCTATTTTGCAGAGAAATTGATTATACAAGAATAGATTAATTAAAAAATTAACCAATTGCATTATGATGATTCGCTATTTTTTATTCACCTTATTTTTATCCCTAAGCTTAAATTTATCGGCTCAGGAACAACCTGCTACTGCCTCTGATGGCGTTGAAAATGGTACAATTGAACAACAATTTGACTATTTAAAAAAGGTATCAACAAACTACCAGGAATATAAAGTCATCAAATTCCGTTCCCTTGAAAAACTCCAATCCAACATATTGGATTCTATTAAAGGGTACCAATCCACAATTCAGGAATTAAAAACGACACTACAGGAAAACAAAACGCAAATTGCCGATTTGAATCAGCGGCTTACAACTACAAAAGCAGATTTTGATAGAGCTGTTGAGGAAAAAGATAGTTTTAGCATTTTTGGAATGTTATTGCACAAGAATTTTTATAACAACCTGGTTTGGGGAATAATCATACTCTTAATTATAATTCTGGTTATTTCTTATTTCAGATTTAAGAGAAGTCATCAAATAACAGCTGAAACACAGCAAAGCCTTGAGGACCTTCGTGAGGAATTTGAATTGCACAGGAGAAATACCCTGGAAAGAGAACGAAAACTTAATCGCCAATTGGTTGATGCCTTAAATAATAAAGATTCATGAAAACCATTGCCATAGACATGGACGGTGTACTGGCAGATGTGTATCAGCAACTTATTGATATGCATTACAGCGAAAGTGGCATTACGCTAAAAAGCAGTGACATGGTAGGGATGACAGAAGCAGAAGCCTTTCCGCATCTTTTAAAACATGTGCACACCAAAGGTTTTTTTTGAAACAGTGCCACTCATCCCCGGTGGACAGGAGGTTGTAGCGGAACTATCAAAGCAGTATAAAATTTTCATCGTTTCTGCTGCCACAGAGTTCCCACTAAGCCTGACAGAAAAGCATAATTGGCTTAATAAACATTTCCCATTTATCAGCTGGCAACAAATGGTGTTTTGTGGCTCAAAAGAAATAATCAAGACGGACATAATGATCGATGATCATTTTAAAAATCTTGATGTATTTGATGGGAAGACCTTTCTTTTTACTCAGCCCCACAATGAAAAATCCAGCCCGGGAAAACATGAAAGGGTAAACAATTGGAACGAGATTAAAAAGATCCTATTGGGTTAAATACATACTCCTTTCGGGCATCACAATTATCATTCTCAAAGCAATATCCTCCATTCTAGCACATAAAAAACCACCTCATAAACCATAAAGAATGATTTATGAGGTGGTTTCAGTAAGCCAAGTAAAAAAAATTCCATCCTTATAAAAACCAGAACAGGATTTTTTTGGATGGAATTTAACAATTTTGTAATGCCTTTCGGCAAATGTCGACTCATGCAAAGACGTGTAAGCGCAATGGCTATCACGGGTCTTAGCAAAAGGAATTTATATAAAACGGTATAAGGTTTAAACGGCTAATTTCACATCAATAGCACTCAAACCTTTAGGAGTTTTTTCAGTTTCAAAGGTTACTTGATCATTCTCTCTGACGTCGTCAACCAATCCTTTTACATGGACAAATATACTGTCCTGAGATTCTAAATCTTTAATAAACCCGTAGCCTTTGGATTCATTGAAAAAAGTAACTTTACCTTTTCTTCTGAGATCTTCAGGATCTATAGGTGCTTGCTTAGACACACTTACTTCAATGTCTTCAAGCTCAATTTTTTTCTTCTTAACTGTAGGATCAGGGGGCGTTGAAGTGATATTTCCATCTTCGTCTACATAGGCAATCATATCATCCAGATCTCCTCCTTTATTGGAATTGGATTTCCTTACCTCTTTTTTTTCTTCCTTCTCTTTCTTCTTCCTTAATCTTTTTTTCTCTTTTTCTTTTTATTAAAAGTTTCTTTCGATTTTGCCATAAATTATTTTTGTTCTTACGTTAGTTTCATCCAGATATTAACCCGATCTTCCAGTAAATGCTTCCCAAATAATTGAAATGTTATTCATCAGGAAGAGCAAGAGTTCTGGAAAAAACCCATTTCAATCCAGTACAATCTTCAAGATAATTGGGTATTATTTCTCCGAGTAGGCACAAATTTGGCCAAAATAATGGATTTTTCCTATTTCAACCCATTAATATATTTTTTAAATCGTCTGCTAATCGCCTATTAACCTAATTTAACCCTTATCTACAATTGTCTTTTGTAAATTGTTAAGAAATCATAAAAATTCAGAAGCGTTAAAGCAGGAGGTTTGTGAAAGTTATCCCGGTGATTTTTTAGGTATTTTCACCTTAGAAAAGAAGAATTATTGTATTTTCGGGATTAAAGAATACTTCTAATTTAGAAATAGATTTTCTATTCCTAAATCAGAACTATTACCAATTTTAACCAAAATTATTTATCAATGAAAAAATGTTATCTCTTATTACTTTTCGTTGGACTGGTCTTCAGCCAACTAGCCTTGGGACAATCCCAACAAGGCCAGCTTATCCGAATAATGGTAAGCCCATCTTCTCCAGACATGATTTACCAAAAAGGCGATAACATTTCATTTGATGTAGCGGTATATAAATTTGGGAAGTTAATAGAAGGGGCTGAAATAGAATATGAAATTGGTCCGGAAAAAATGGATCCTGTTTTAACAGGTACCAGCACCCTAAAGAAAGGAACGACCACTATTAAAGGAGGGAAACTAGATGTTCCTGGTTTTGTCAGGTGTCAGGTAACCTATAAAGAAAATGGAGAAACTTATAGAAATACAGGTACTGCTGGGGTGACACCTTTGGATATCCAACCTACCACTACCTTACCGGATGACTTCAAAGCATTCTGGGATGAAGGCAAAGAGGCAATGAAAAAGATTCCTTTAGAACCTGTACTTACGCTTATGCCAGAACGCTCTACACATCATACAAATGTTTACCATGTATCCTTTAAAAACATCAGTGGTGACATTTATGGCATATTAACCAAGCCTAAGAAACCTGGGAAATATCCTGCCATCCTACATGTACCAGGAGCTGGAATCAGACCTTACTCTGGCGCCAACCTTAACCAGGATGTCATTTCTTTACAGATCGGAATTCATGGTATCCCTGTCAACCTTTATGAGTCTTCATTGTATCAGGATTTAGGTGCAGGTGCCTTAAATGGTTATAATAGAATCTTTCTTGATGATAAAGACAAATATTATTACAAGAGGGTATATTTAGGTTGTGTGAGAGCGGTGGACTTTATCTTTGCACAAGAGGAGTTTGATGGTGAAAATATTGGTGTGATGGGCGGAAGCCAGGGAGGTGCCTTATCGATCATTACCGCAGGCTTGGATGAAAGAATCAAATACCTGGTGAGCTATTATCCAGCACTTTCAGACCTTACAGGTTACCTACACGGCCGTGCCGGAGGTTGGCCTCAATTATTCAAAGACGAATGGAGCAATCAACCTAACAAGATTGAAACTTCAAAGTATTATGATGTTGTTAATTTTGCGAGATTTGTAAAAGTTCCAGGGTTTTATTCCTGGGGTTTTAATGACAATGTATGTCCTCCAACTTCCATGTATTCTGCCTACAATGTAGTGCCTGGTAAAAAGGAGTTGTCTCTTTACCACGATGCCGCACATTGGCGTTATTCAGAACAAAGTGCTGAAGGACACGATTGGTTAATCCAAAAAATAGGTGTTAGATAATTTTTAACAGAAAGTATTAAAAGTATAATGTGCCTGAAAACATTGAGTTTTCAGGCACATTTTTTTTATTCATTGTAATCCTATTTTCCTTTTCCAAAAAACAGCTTAATCATGTAGCAGAAGGCTATTTCAAAAGGGTTAAGCCTACTTATCAGTCGCTGGCCAGGAGGTCTCAATACCTTGTGACCTAACAAAGGACTGAAATTCTTTTAGCAAATCGCTATCCTCCCTTACTGTCTTGGGACTAACTTTCTTTGTTATCGCAAAAGGAACCAGCATCCCTACCGCTTCTCCAATACTCCATTCAACTGGATGTAAACGGTAGCAACCATTCGTAATATGAGTTGTCCCAATATTTTTATTTGCAGGCAATAGGTTTTCCGTTTCCTGAGGGATCAATGCCCCTAAAGGTATCTGAAATGGCAGGGAACCAAAATCTATATAATTGTCTCCACCGCAACTTGGATGTAAATCAATATGATAATAACCAATCCCCACACTATCATAAAAATCTGCTGCTTTTAAAGCCTTTCCTTCAAGTCCTGAAACCTGGGCACGTTGGGCAGCTCCCACATGCTCTTCTTTTACTGTAAACAGGGCCTTTATTCTCCTGGCCTCTCTCACATAAGGATATTTTGCCAAGCCATCTTCCGTACCCATTAAGTCATTTCTCAACCTAAGTCCTGGCCAACCCTTACCCCCATCCGGCCTGGGGGCTTCTGTTTGCAACCAATAAAGTAAAGACAAGCTTTGTTGCTTGCCGGCATCCAGGTGTTTTTTAAATTCATCCTCACTTACATCTACTATATTTCCAGACACATAATCATTTTGTGGCCAATTTACCAAGGTGGCATCTCCCTGATAAAACCCCGGCTGATGGTTTGCTTGAGAGATAATCTTTCGATAAACCATCAAGTTCAAACTATTTCCTGTCTTTATTCCCTCAGGGTGAAATCCAAGTTCCTTGGGTTTTAGGTCTTTCGGACTGCTGTAGTTAAGTTCAAGCATTTTTCCGGCCCAGGGAGGATTCATCTCAGGAGTGAAATTTTTCCAATAATCATAGTCTGAGGGTTTAGGAATTGTCCAGTCCTCCCCTTTCACATAATCAATTGCAAAACAAACCGTAAATGCCTGGTTATTATCTGGCCTGTGAGTTACTCCAGCATGAAATTCTCCAGTGTCCCCTTTGGCTTCACTACCAGTAATGTAAGCTGTACCAGTCAAAGGTAGCAAGTCTCCCAACTCTGTGGCATCCACAAAATACTCCCCTTCCAAAAGGACATTTTTATTTGTAAGCAAGTTTTTAGCAGTCAATGCCTGCACTCTTTTACCCGCTACTTTTGCCGTTGCTACCTTGTGATGCTTCAAAAGAATTAGCTTGCGAGAACTTTCATATGCTGCAAACATTTCCTCCAAAACCTTATGTCCCACCTTTGGCTCAAAACAAAGTCTTGAAACGGATCCTCCACCTGGGTTAAGTAATTTATTTGATGCTGCTTCAGGTGTTAAAGGATAAAATCTTTTGTAATAATCCCTGATTTTCTCTCTGAAAATCCTATACAATTCAGGTGCACCATGTGACTCAATCCATTGGTGTTCATCCGGCGGCACACCTTGTTGGGAAAGTTGGCCACCTAACCAATCTGTTTCTTCTGTCATCACTACAGTCAAACCATTTCTTAGTGCTGCAAAAGCAGCGGCGCAGCCTCCTAGTCCAGCTCCGGCTACAATCAAATCAGCCTGTAAAACTTTTCCACTTTCGTTTACGGACACCCTTTTCCTACTTTGACTAGCATGTACCGGTAAACCTGTAAGTGTGGCTGAAGCAATGGTTCCTCCACCCAACACCACCTTACCCATAAAGTTTCTTCTATTCATCTTATCTATATTTAATAGGCTTAAAATTGAATATTACGTTATTTGATTTTCTCTAAATTTTTCCAGACCTGATACAATCCTCTGGGTACATGAAAACAGCCTTTCCACTTTCCACCTTTTAATGGCAATTGCACCTTTCCATATCTGTCCAGGTAGCCAAACCACTCTGGGGAATCGGGATCTTTAAAATGTTTCCAGGTATAGTCATGTACTTTATTAAACCATTGAAGACACTCATTATTGCCTGTGATGGCATATGCCTTGGATAAAAACACCAATGTTTCCAAATGAACCCACCATAATTTCTGGTTCCATTCTAATTTTTCAGATGGGTGGCCAGAAATATCCAGAAAATAATATATGCCTCCATATTCCTTATCCCAGCCATATTCAAGTGTTCTCAAACCAGTAGCAATGGCTTTCTTGCACAAGTCCTCATCCTTGTATTTTTGGCTTAAGTCAAGCATAAACCACATCGCTTCAATGGCGTGCCCCGGACTTGTTAATCTACCTTCATAAGAATCAGAAAAGCTTCCATCTACATTCACATTCTCCAGTATCAATCCTGTTTCTTCCTGAAGAAAAACCTCCATTACCTCGTGGATTACACCAGGAACCAATGACTTGACCTTATCCTCATCTAGCAAAGACTCCATTTCCAGTGTTAAATTGCTCAAAATCATGGGCAAGGCAAAGCTTTTTAAATTCCTTGTACCTGGAAAGGTTTTGTTGTAAATCCCTTTTGGATTGTCCTTTCGTTCCAAGATATTTTCAAAAGTCTTCAAGGCTATTTCTGCGTATTCCTCACAGGGTGCCACTTTGTTCAATGCTGCAAAAGCCATTGCCGCAAAGCAATCAGAAAATATATTATAAGGTTGAACCAAAGGATTCCCCTTTTGATCTAAAGAAAATAAAAGGCTCCATTTTTATCCCTACCATGTTTAATTAGAAAGTCAGCGCCATTCTTGGCCAAATCAAGCCATTCTGTATTGGGCTTCACCTGATCGTACAACATGGCAAACATCCATACCTGTCTGGCTTGCAACCAGACGAATTTGTCAGTGTCATACACCTTACCAAACTGATCCAGACAAGTAAAATAACCTCCATTTACCTTATCTGGGCTGTTTTTCTCCCAAAACGGAATCACATTGTTTAGTAATTCCTCTTTGTATAAATTTAAATATTGCTTCATTGCTAATTATTTATTTTTTATCCCTTTACCAAACCAGTAATTTTCTATCTCCTCCAAACTTCTACCAGCTGTCTCGGGTATTTTTTTCCAGATAATATACATGTAGGGAAAGCACATCAATGCAAAAAACAGAAAAGTACCTGAAGGCCCCAAATTCTCCAAAAACCAAGGGGTCAATTGGCCTACCAGATAGGTACCTAACCACAATGAGAAACCGGCAATTGACATGGCTAATCCTCTTATTTTATTTGGATACATCTCGGAAAGCAAAACAAAAATTACCGCAGAGATAGATATGGCTGTGAAGAAAATATAGGCAAGAAATAGAATCAATAAGAATAAGGAAGGCAAACCATACATTTCGCTTCCATAAAAATAAAAGCTAATCAAAAGTAAAGAAATCACCATTCCAGATACACCGAAGTACACGAGTTTTTTCCTACCTACCCGATCTATAATAAACAAGGCCAGAATGGTTGTTAAAACATTGACTACACCCACCATCACCTGATAATAAAGTGCATCTCCCCCACTCAATCCAGATTGTTCAAAAATACTTGGCCCATAATACAGCACAGCATTGACACCCATAAATTGACCTAGAATTGCTATGGCCATCCCTAACAGAACCGGCTTTAGAACTAAGGGATTTTTTAATAGCCCCCAACTACTTTCTGTGGTCTGATCTGCTTGTTTCAAAACCTCTTCTACTTTTTGTTTACCAGTAACAGCAGAGGTGTAAAGCTTCGTGAAGACATGTTCAGCTTTGGCAATTTGATTGTTTATGACAAGCCACCGGGGGCTTTCAGGTATAAACAATAGCACGATGAAAAACAAAAACGCAGGAACGATTTCCATTCCCAACATTGCCCTCCAGACTTCTTCGTGAAAGACCTGAGACAATAAAGGGCTATCCTTGAAAAGTTGGGTTTCAGCAATACTCAACAATTGAAAGTTCATTAAAAAGGCACCTAAAAACCCAATAGTAATGGCCAACTGATACAAAGAAACCAGACTTCCCCTAATGGCTGAAGGGGCAACCTCTGAAATATACATTGGCGAAACAATCGATACCATCCCTATACCCGCTCCACCTATAATTCTATAAAGGATCAATTCATTATAACTACTGGCAATGGCACAGCCTATAGCGGAAATAGAAAATAAAACAGCTGAAAGGAGCATGACTTTTTTTCTTCCGTATTTATCTGAAAGTCCACCAGCAAAGCTTACCCCGATTATCGACCCTAATAATGCACAACCTACATACCAGCCTTGAGCGATCACCGACAGCTCAAATTGTTGACTCACTTGACTAATTGTTCCTGAAATAACAGCAGTATCATACCCAAATAAAAACCCTCCAATGGCTGCCACAAGAGATAAGAATAGTATATAGAGGTAAGAAGGGTTTATCTTCATAGAAGGCTCATTTTTAAGGTTAAAAGGAATAAAATTTATAAGGCCACTTGATGGCTAAAATACTGTTACTTAAAATAGTTGATTATACTTGAAATATGCAATAAGCACCCTTAAGCAGGATCTGAATTTAATCGTTTAATATTTCAGATAAATTCCATTCAAGCTTGGTATCGTAGAATATTTGCCCATTTAAAATACTCAATGGAGAATCAATATTGTTATGGTACAGTTGTCCTGTCCCCAAGCCCTGAGGCATTTCAGCCTTCAATGAGGAGGTAAGTTGGGCAATTGCATTTAGTCCAATATTACTTTCTAATGCTGAGGTCATCCACCAGCCAGTATTTGTTTGCTGGGCGAGGGCTACCCACTCTCTGGTAGGTATAATTCCACCTAGCAAAGTTGGTTTTAAAATAAGAAATTGAGGCCTTATCGATTCCAGGAGTTGAAGCTTATTTTCCCGACCATATATCCCTATCAATTCTTCATCCAAGGCAATTGGAATAGGTGATTGCTTACATAGTTCCCTCATTTCAGCTATCAATCCCGGTTGAATAGGTTGCTCTATACTATGGATTTCAAATTTGGCTAACCTTTCTAGTTTGCCTAGGGCATCTTGAGGAGCAAATGCGCCGTTTGCATCCACCCTGATTGAAATTTTATCCTTAGGAAAACGAGACCTTATTTTTTCCAGAAGCTCACATTCCTGGTCGAAATCAATGGCTCCTATTTTCATTTTTATGCAGTCGTAGCCTTGTTCGATCTTTTGGTCAATTTGCCTTTCCATAAAATCTTTCTCCCCCATCCAAACCAAACCATTTATGGGAAGAGGGGAACCTGAAGCATAAAAGCCATTGTCCAAAATCTTTCGTTGGCCTCCATTGATCAGGTCTAATAAAGCTGTTTCAAGACCAAATTGAACACTCGGGAATTCATGAAGCATCATGTTGTCAATCTGATTGAGCAACACTTCCTGACTAGCATGGAATTCCATTTCCTCCACTAAATTCAAAATCTTAATCGCTTGCTCCAGAAAGTTAGGCACATCATCCTTACTGAGTCCTTTTAATGGACCAGCTTCTCCTATTCCAATTATCCCTGGATATTGATCCGAAGTGACTTGAATAAAGTACGTTATTTTCTCTTTAAGTACTCCTCTGCTGGTTCCAGCCTCAAACTTAAAATTTAAAGGATAGGCTTTTATTGAGCATTTAACTTTAAACAATTGGGTCATTTTTATTTTTCGTTATACTCAAATATGACCATTTTCTTCCAATTCATAAAAGCTGGGGCGACCTGAATACCCCTAAATGTTCCATATATTATTCAAATGGTCAATGTCTCCATAGAAACATGGCATAATATCCCGCAATTGGATGTAAAGGGCTATATTTGCATCGGATTTGTAAAAAATGTTCAATATCGAGAATTATTAAAAATATGCGCATTGAAAGTGCTCCAAAGCTTCAGGATTATTACTACGAATTACCAGAAGAATTCATCGCCAAATACCCCCTTGAACAAAGAGATAAGTCCAAACTATTGTATTATGAAAATGGCACTATTCGTCATGAGAAATTTTCGGGCATTGCAGGTTTAATACCTGAAAATAGCCAGCTTGTTTTCAACAATACAAAAGTAATTCCAGCCAGGCTTCACTTTCAAAAAGCTACTGGAGCAAGAATTGAAATCTTTTTATTAAACCCAATTCTCCCATCTTCGCTTATTCAGCAAAGCATGGAAAGTACTGGTCCTGTAACATGGAAATGCATGATCGGGAACCTTAAAAGATGGAAAGAAAATGAACTGCTTACCAGCCAAATCGAAATCGATTCAATTACCTATAATTTAGAAGCCAAACTTATCGATAGGGAAAATAGAGCCGTTGAATTGAACTGGAATCCCAAGGACAAATCCTTTGCCTCAATAGTGGAAGCTAGCGGAGAAGTCCCACTACCGCCCTACCTAAACAGAGCCGCAGAGGAAGGGGATAAATTGCGTTATCAAACAGTCTACTCTGACAAAGAAGGTGCCGTAGCGGCACCAACAGCAGGCCTCCATTTTACCGATAAAACCCTCACTGTTTTAACATCTAAGGGGATTTCTCTAGAATACCTAACATTGCATACAGGGGCAGGAACTTTTCAGCCCATTAAACATGACAATGTTATTGAACATCCTATGCACAGTGAACAAATGGTGTTCTCAAAACAAAATATCCAAAATTTAATCGCTGCTAAAGGAAATATTATTGCCGTGGGAACAACTTCAATGCGCTCCTTAGAAAGCCTTTATTGGTTTGGTGTTAACTTATTGCTTGGGAAATCGGATAAGTTTCACATAGAGAAATTAGATCCTTACCATGAATATTCCAGCCTTCCCGATAAAAATGAAAGCCTAAAAGCTATTCTGGATTGGATGGAAAAAAATGAATTGGTTCAACTGATCGGAACCACGGAGATATTTATTTTCCCCGGCTATCAATTTAAATTGTGCAACGGTCTTGTAACCAATTTTCATCAGCCAGGCTCAACACTAATTCTATTGGTGGCAGCTTTTACGCATGGGAATTGGAAGGAAATCTATCAGGAAGCAATAACCAATAAATACAGATTCTTAAGCTATGGAGACAGCAGCTTATTATGGAACAACAAACTGAAATAACCCTATAGGTGGGTGTAAAATCTTCAATTTAATCGAACGTATCCCATGTCATCTATAAGAATAAATATTTTTATTGCCCTCCTATTAGCATTTGTTAATAGCACGTTTGCACAGGTTGACACTGTAAAGCACTATAGCAAAAGCTTGAATAGAGAAGTGAGCTATGCCATCACTTTTCCGGACTCCTATTATAAAACCAATGCGGATTATCCGGTAGTATACCTACTTCATGGTGCCGGTGGGAATTATAGCAATTGGCATAAAAGTGTTAAAAAACCTTCCCTTCTACCTGACTTGGCCAACACCTATGAAATGGTGATCGTGACTCCGGAAGTGGCTCCATATAGCTATTATTATGACAGCCCAATAATGGACTCGGTCCGCTACGAGTCCTATATTACCATGGACCTTATAAAAGAAATTGACGAGAAATACAGAACCATTGCGAGCAAGGGTGGACGGGCTATTACAGGATTATCGATGGGTGGTCATGGAGCCATTACACTTAGTGCAAAACATCCCGATTTATTTTTTGCTGCAGGCAGCATGAGCGGTGTTATGAATATTGACACCAGGGGATGGGATATTGATGAAAAAAGGAAAGATTTAAGAAAAAAGCAGCAAAAAGAAATGCTGGGAGAAATCAACTACGATGCACCTTTCAGTCCTTATACTGCTGTAGGCTTCATCGAAAAAATGAAAGAGAATGATGTCAAAATGATCATTGATTGTGGTACAGAAGACTTCTTATTGGGGACTAACCGACAGATGCATCAGCTCCTTCTTGAAGCTGGGGTTGCACATGATTATATTGAAAGGCCAGGTGCACATAACTGGGGATATTGGACCAATTCACTTCCTTACCACTTTCTATTTTTCAATGAGCACTTAAGAAAATAACTTCCTGAGAATTCTCTTTAATAATGAGGTGCGATAGGTTTTAATCACTTTTTTAAACTCTACTCCAAAGGACTTCTTAATCAATGAACAAACTTCAGAGGAATAAAGATTTTGCTCCAATCCCTCATCAATGCTATCAATAAAATCATGCGCTTTACAATTGGACTGGAGTGCATTTGCCATAAAACCTTTGTTAAAATTAAGCCCCAGGCATGCGATTCCTTTAATTGAAAAATCTTCTTTTCTATAGTGCAGTCTAAATGAAATATCACCTACTGGGTGTTCCCAGTAAAAATTTTGGGTATCAATGCCCCATTCGGGGGAAATTTCCCCATAGGTTTGCCAAGAAAGGTCCTTAAAAACATATTGTTTAGAAGAAAAATATTTAGGATTATGATCAATTCTTAGCTTATTCAAGCCATTTAAATAAGAAGAATCCTCCACTTCCTCCTCTGTCGCAATTTTGATTTTATCACCCACTGCATACACATTGGAATAACCCAAAACACAATGCCCTTTATTGGTCTTCAAAATTGCGTCTTTATTGAATTTCTTCAGATTCAATAAAGACGGACATGGCGTTTCATCATCTACAACAACCACCTTTCCGGCCAAAACTTCCTTCCCATTGGTGATTTTCACCCTAATCAGTTGGTTTGTATCTTTGGTAAAAGGTTTTATAATCTTGGTTTCAAAATTTAAATCAATGCCGTTATTTTTAAAATATTTACTCAATAACCAAGTCTCCTCTGTAGGTATTTCGCCTATAGCCAACCTGGAATTCTTACAGACAATTGAAGGTGAAAAACCATAATCCAAATACTTCAATGCCATGGCCATGGTGGCCATTCCATGCCCTTCTATGACTACTTTATTATTATTAAAACACTGATAATCTGAACCATAGGATTTATTGAAAAATGTTGATTTTGCAAAATCATCACCACATTTTAATTTAACATTCAAATCAAATTCACTAACAATCAACAAATAGTCGTAGTAAAACTCTCCGTCGCTATGGTAAAGCACATTCTTTTCCTGATCTATCGAAAGGATCTTGGAGAAATTAAATGTAAATGTGAAATTTTCCATCTGATAATGGGACTCCTCACCAGAAATTGGAGACAACTTTTTATTCTTTATTAGAAACAAAGCCTCAAATAAAAAGGGTGTAGTTCCTGACATATTGAAAATGGTAATATCCAAGTCCTTGAAACGTTCTTGCCAGCCAAGAAGAAAATCAATCCCCGATAAACCTAGCCCAACTACAACAAGTTGTGGTGACTTTTCTTTGCTCTTTTTGAGTACTGAATTTATCAATTTTAATGTCTTAATTAAAAAATAGCTACTATTTAAGATAACATATCAAGCCAACAATCAAGCCAGATTTTAAGCTTTAGGGCTTTCAGTTACGTTATTCCAACCATTCAGCAATAAGTTTCTATAATCTAGCTTTCAATTTGAAATTGAAACTATCCCTGAAAGCAAAGCCTAATATTATATACAGGTACTCCTTTCGAGTCTGTTAGTTCGTAAAGTATACCTCTAAATAAACACTCATTATTTCGCTGTATCCTTATTAAAATAAAAACAACAATTGAATTAACTCCCACATCTGATCGGATCCCGAGAACAAGAAATGTTAGTCTGTTCAGTTACGTAAAAAACCCATAAGGTAGATTTAACTCACTAAATGTTTGGATAAAATTATTCAACTATATTTGTAATACATGTCCTGATAGGCACTCAGAAAGGGTTACCATTTCATGAATCACATCCTCATAAATTGAAGCATCTTATGATTAAATTATTGCTTAGTTCGGGTTTGAGCAGGTTTTTTTCAGTATTACCTATAACACTTGTTTATTCATAAATTAAATGTTATATATTTCAGATAATTTAGTTCACAATTAAAAGCCTTTTAGTTTCTTCTGATATGCTCAAAGTTTTATTTGTAGCAATTGTTTTGACAGCCGCCTTACAAGCGAAGGCTCAAGAGCCTTTTTCAAAACAGTATGCTGATAAGTATAAAGAGGTACTACAGTTTTATCCGGAAATTAACACCGGTACCCATTATATTGAAGAAAACAGATCATTAGAAGGACATCCATTTTATTTGTCTGCTAAAATCGATTTTGGCAGCTTAACCATAGGTGATTTCTACTTTGAGAATGTACCACTTCAATATGATATATGGGAAGACTGGATTATTTCGTTTTCATCTGTTTTTAACCAAAGGATGATTCTAAATCATCAAAAAATTGATAGGTTTAAATTAATTGATGGTTCCACATTTGTTAAAAGAGAGCAACCTGATGGATTTCTATTTCATGCCAATGGTTTTTATCGAGAAATTGTAACAGGAAAAACAGGCTTATATGCAAAACACAGGAAACAAAAAAAACAAGAGTCTTCTACTATAGAGCTTAAAAGAAGCTATGATGAAGTAGTGAGGTATTTTTTCGAATTAGATGGTGAATTGGTCCCTATTCTGGGAAAAAGAAACCTTTTTGAAACCTTGGGGATTTCCAAAAACAAGCCAAACAAGAACTTAAAAGAGCTGGTTTAAGGTATAAGAAAAACAAAGAAGCCTATTTGCAAACTTTGGTAAGTATGTCTAATAATGTCCAACCATGATTAAGAAATTATTACGGCTAAGTAGCTTACTTTTTATAGTGGTCGTGCAGCTATCTGTTGCTCAAACACCGAATCAGGACCGTATTTCAGGGATTTTTGCTGGCCTTTCCTTTAATCAATTTGCCCGAATGATTGAGAGCAAATCTGATTATAAATTATTCTTCAAACCTGCTGATGTAGACACACTAACTATAAACATCAATGCCTACGAAAGTCCAATCGAAGACATTCTTGATGAAGTATTTACTTCCACAGGACTCTTTTATGCTATCGATAATGAAAAGAGGATTTTCATTAGTAAAGGATCAGCTTTAGACATGCGGCTCCCAGCTAACTTCTTTGCAGTGCAAAAAGAAGAAAAAGATTTAAACTTGCTCGCAAACAGTCAACAGGAAACGGAAGATAGAACTTTCGCCAAAAACAGGCTTTGGGAAATAGGAAACCGTAGTGCCTCACCAAGAGAAACAGACGCTATTCTGGAGGGGAAAATAATCAGTGCAGAGTCTGAAGAACCCATAATAGGTGCTTTGATATATACTACAGGACAAAACGCAAAATCCATATCAGACGAATTTGGTAATTATTCAATTACGCTCCCCAAAGGTCGACATACATTGATTTTCCAAAACTTTGGTGCTTATCAGGAACAAAGACAGGTAAATCTTCTAGGTGACGGCCAATTAAATGTGGAAATGGACGATAACATTATTTCGCTTACTGAAGTTACAGTAACCTCAGAAAAATCGGCCAATATTGAGCGCCCTGAAATGGGGCTGGCGTCCATCACTGTCCAATCCTTAAAAAAATTACCTGCGGTATTGGGAGAAGTGGATGTTCTCCGGGCCATATTGACCCTACCTGGGGTAAAAACTGTAGGGGAAGCCAGTGCTGGCTTTAATGTAAGAGGTGGTGCAGCAGACCAAAACTTGATCTTGTTTAATGGGGCTACTATTTATAATCCTACACATCTTTTTGGACTATTTTCTGCCTTTAATCCTGACATGGTTGAAAGTGTAGATTTGTACAAAGCTGGTGTTCCAGTTCAGTTTGGCGGCAGATTATCCTCAGTATTGGACATCAAGAGTAAGTACGGCTCCACAGAAGAAATCAAAGGAGGAGGAGGTATAGGCCTTATGACTAGCCGGCTGTACTTAGAAGGCCCGATCTCTGACAAAACCACTTTTGCTGTGGGGGGAAGAAGCACCTATTCTAACTGGTTATTCGGATTTTTGGATGAAGATTCGGAATTCCGGGATAGCAGGGCATCTTTCCATGATTTGAATCTCAACATGAAGCATCAAATCAACGAAAACAATGAAGTAACCATTTCTACCTATTGGAGTAAGGATTCTTTTCGTTTTGATAAAGACACCGTTTTTAATTACCAAAACCGGAACATAAGTGCAACCTGGACTCACTATTTCAGTGATCGACTTGAAGGTAAATTCCATCTGGGACATGATCAATATACTTTTGACATTCAGAGCCAACAAGATCCTTTAAATGCCTTTACTTTTGGATTTGGAATGGACCAGAGCAGTTGGAAAAATCATTTCACCTATGATTTAAATGACAAACACCAATTGAATTTTGGGATGAATGCTATTTATTACAACCTCAATCCTGGTAAACAAGTACCCCAAGGAAGTGAATCCATCCTCTTAAATGAACGTGTAACGCGTGAAAATGCCCTGGAAACATCCTTTTTTCTAGGAGATGATTATGAATTTAATCCAAAACTAATGTTCAGTTATGGGTTAAGGTATGTGATTTATAATTACCTGGGCCCAAACACAGTCAATGAATACCCTGCAAATTCCATAAAAACAGAGGATACTAAAACAGGTGAAACAACCTATGCATCAGGAGACCTTATAAATACCTATCAAGGTCCGGAAGTTAGATTCTCTGCGCGCTATGCTTTGGATAACTTCACTTCCATAAAGGCTGGATACAACAGCATGAGACAGCACTTACACATGCTCACAAATACTTCGGCCATCGCCCCTACTGATACCTGGAAGTTAAGCGATCCACATTTAGCACCCCAAATGGGACAACAATGGGCCATTGGGTTCTTTAAAAATTACCAATCAAATATAATAGAAACTTCCATAGAAGTTTATTATAGAAAAATGAAGAATTTGGTGGACTTCAGAAGCGGTGCATCTTTAATTTTGAATGACAATATTGAACAAGATGTACTCAATACACAGGGTAAGGCCTATGGTGTTGAGTTGATGGCGAAGAAAACCGAGGGGAAATTAAATGGATGGGTAAGTTATACTTATTCGCGGTCCTTATTAATGACTAATCCTGATGAATTGGGGGAAAAAGTTAACAGAGGTAAATTATACCCAAGTAATTTCGATCAACCTCATGACATCATGCTGGCAGGGAATTTTGAATTCACCAAGCGAATTAATACATCCGTCAATGCCAATTACAGTACTGGAAGACCAATAACCCTTCCAATAGCTAAGTTCTATTACAATGGATCGGAAAGGGTTTTCTATTCTGACCGAAATGACTACCGCATACCAGATTACTTTAGAGTTGATCTCTCTTTCAATATTGAAGGAAATCATAAAGTCAAGAAGCTTGCCCATGCCTCCTGGTCATTAGGTGTATACAATTTACTCGGTAGAGCCAATCCTTATTCTGTGTACTTTTCGCCAGAAAATGGTACAATTCAGGGTTATAAACTATCTATTTTTGCAAGACCTATTCCTTTTATCACCTATAACTTCAAATTTTAATGGATGCTGTAATTAAAAAAATACACCTTCCTGTAATTCTAGGTGCTCTTTTACTTTTCTTTGGTTGTCGAGAACCATTTTCTCCAGAGCTAAATGATCTTAACGAGCAGATTTTGGTGGTGGAAGGGTTTATAGAAGTGGGTGGCAGAACCACCAATATCAAACTTAGTTTGGCTTCCTCACTTTATACAGATACCTCGGATTTCCCAGTGCCTGGAGCAAACATTACCATTTTTGCAGAGAACGGTGAGAGTTGGGAATTGGACACGGATAATTTGGGGGCTTATGCAACCGATGCTTTTCTCCCTGAAAATGAAACATATACCCTTACAATAGATTTAAGTAATGGCCAAAGCTATGTTTCAGATAAAATAAAGCCTATTGAAAGCCCAGACTTTGATATTTCCTTTACCAAAGAGGACGGAGATGTGCAAGTTTACAGTAACACAACTGGAAATGATGAGGCAGAATATTTTTTATGGCAATACGAAGAAACCTGGTTGTACCGGACGCCAAATACCTCATTCTTTAATTATGACAAGGTTACAAAAGAAATGGTTGCCATTCCATTAGATCAATTGACAAACAGATGTTATAATTTTGATCAATCCAGAAGGGTGATTTTAGAGGCTTCTTCTCGATTTGAAAACAATAGAATATTTCAAAAAGAATTGTTAACAATCGACAGTCTTTCTGAAAAACTAGGTATCCGATATCGTATAAAAGCACGGCAGTATGCTATAGATAGAGAAGCATATATTTTCTGGGAGGGTATTAGAAGGAATTCGGATGACATTGGTGATATTTTCAGCCCATTGCCTTCTGCTGTTTCGAGTAATATCCATGCGGTAGCAGATCCAGACGAACCAGTCATTGGCTATATTTCTGCCGGAAAATCCAATGAAAGAATCTTATATATCAATACAAATGAAGTCGTCCCTTGGCGAACATCGATAAATGATTATTTTGGTTGTGTAATCGATACTGCTGCAACTGTAGACTATGAAGAAATCTTTGGTTTGTTGAATTTTACACCTTTGTATGAATTTTGTGAAAATTTACCCTGTGAAGGATTCTTTTATTCAACAGAGGCATGTACAGATTGTAGACTCAGAGGTGGAGTTCTTCAAAAACCTGAATATTGGAAGGATGAGTAAGCAGCTAAAACTTAATAACGTGACCTTAACTATATTTACTTTATGTCTATGGTTTCTGGGGAATTACCCAGTAAGCGCGCAAAATAGTGTGCAACTGCCAAAAGAAGAAGTAATAGTACAAGTAGTTAACCCCGTATCCCTAACGGAGGAATATTTATGGATGAACGTGACTGTAACAACGGATGGACAACCAAGTCCTTCTAAAGTCATATATATGGAGTTATTAGATAGAAATGGGATTTCAGTTGTAAAGGATCTCGCGGAACTAGTAAAAGGTGAAGTCAATTCCTATTTGATGCTTCCATCCGATTTGCCTTCAGATCACTATCTTTTAAGAGTCTACACAAGGATTAGCCCTTATACTTCAGGGGAAAAAGGGGTATTTCAATCCCTGGTTTCTATTATTAACCCAAAAGTCCCTCCTATTATTACACTG
This sequence comes from Cyclobacterium qasimii M12-11B, assembly GCF_000427295.1. GTDB lineage: Bacteria > Bacteroidota > Bacteroidia > Cytophagales > Cyclobacteriaceae > Cyclobacterium > Cyclobacterium qasimii. The sequence goes on from NZ_ATNM01000114.1 coordinate 104,595, forward strand.
TCATTAACTTTGGGAGAAGGTAGTACTGCAATGTCACTGGAGGCCAAATATATGAATACAAAAGACAGCTTATTGGAAGTGGCTATTCCAATGGCTAATGCAACTGATATATCGGTGGTAATTAATAAAACAACGCCTTTTGACAATGTCAAAACGGCTTTAAATCACACTCAGATGTATCCTGTAGAGACGGATCCAAACCCCACGTTGGTTCCCGAACTATTTGGACATATTATAAAAGGAAAATTACTGGACAATGTAATCGACACTACTGAAGTATTCTTTCTTACGCTTCATGGCAGTCAATCCCATATGTTTATTGATAAACCCAATGAGAAGGGAGAGCTTTATTTTGAAACAGGTAATTTCTCCTATTATGATTACGCCATCATCCAAACTGCACAAACAGGGCAACAGGTGAATTTTATTCTTACCTCTCCTTTTTGGGACAAGGTCCCTGATGAAAATTTTCAATTACCTGTTTTAAATCTTAGTCAAAATGACGAAGAATTTATCAAGGAAAAGATCTTAGCCAGGGCAAGCCATCAATACTATGTTGGGCCATTAGAAATTCCAAAAGCGCCTTTGCCATTCCAATACATCACAGATTATAGTTACGCATTAAGTGATTATAATCGATTTGTAGATATGGCCACCACTATACGGGAATATGTCCCCATGGTAGTGGTCCGAAGTCAAAATCGTAAAACCATATTTAAAAATTTCAATATCCCTTACAACTTAGTGTTCAAAGAAAGCCCTTTACTAGTCATCGATGGAATGCCGGTATTTGATAGTGAGGCTTTTGCTAATTTCAATCCAAAAGGCATTGAAAGCATGGATATTATCAACCGGTATTTCTATATCAATGATCAGCAGTTTACGGGAATGGTCAACCTCACCTCATTTAAAAATGATTTTGGTGGTTTTGATTTGCCTAAAAACGCCCTGTTTATCACTTACAATGGCATTCAAAAACCTTTTCAATACCATTCTTCTTTGGAGTATGGTAACAACAATCATTTCCCTGATTTCAGGACTACTTTGACCTGGCAGACGAACAAAGAAACGGATGAAAATGGTAACCTCAACTTTTCTTTCAAGCCCTCTCGCTTAAAAGGAAAATATTTGCTGAGGATTCAATACAGGGATGGTCTTAACAATAATTTGAAAACTTCCCAATATTCCATAGATATGAAATAGTCGATTCTAGGCTGCAGAACACCTTATTTTTACCTGTTAAGTTCAAGGTAGTTTTCCTTTCTTAAGCTATCCTTTCTATCGTACAGATAATTCCATTTCTCCATGTAATCGTCTGCAGGAAGAAATTCATCGTTAGTGGCCTTGAGTTTTGCAGCTAAAATGCCATCCAGATGATTCTTTAATTGGCTAAACTGAGGCATATCTACCAGGTTGTGCATTTTGATAAGGATCCTGTTCGTTGTCATACAATAACCATGGGCCAAGTAAATCTTTAACATAGGTGTATTTCTTTGTCCTAACACCTCTGAATTCCCTTCCTCCATTCATAAATTGCCATTCATGAAAAGGCACAGGAAGCATGATCAGGGCAGCTTCATTGCCTAACTCATCCCCATCTATAAGGGCTTTTGAAAAATCTGTTCCTTCTATTGAATGTGGTATTTCCAGGTCACTTAAGCCTAATAAAGTGGGCAAAAGGTCAGGGGTATTGATAGGGTCGTATATCTGATGTGGAGTTTTACCCAATTTATCAGGATACCTAATTAGCAAAGGTACTTTTATGGATTCATCCCAAGGTCGTTGTTTCTTTAAAACGCCTTTTGACATTAGCATGTCCCCATGCTCAGAGGTGAAGACAAAAATTGTATTGTCCGCAACTCCTGCCTCTTCAATTGCAGCTAATAATCTACCTACCGAATAGTCCAAAGCTGTACAATGTGCATAATAATTGGCCATGACATTTCTTGCACTATCTTTAAAATCTTCAGGAACATTAGGCCTTACGTGTAATTTTGAAGCATCATACATCTGCTTATATTCTTCTGGTGCAGTATGATAGGGATCATGAGGCGGTCCCCAAGACAATACCAATAGGAAAGGGTTGTCTTTATTTTTGTTAATATAACTAATGGCACTATCTGTTTGAGAAAATGCATCATACCCTTCCCAAAACTGCTTTTGATTCTCCTCATCAAAATAAAAAGAGTCATTATAATTATGAGTAACTTCCCTCACTTTCCAATAATCAAAACCTTGTCTCCTTTCTTTTGGTACAGGTTTGTTTCTTGCACTAAAATGCTCCTCTCCTCGCTCATGCCCATTTAAGTGCCATTTACCAATATAGCCCGTTTGGTAACCTGCCTTTTTATATATTTTCGCAATGGTTGTAGCCTCAGTAGGGAAAGGTTTGTCATTGTAAAAAACCCCATGTGTCAATGGATATTGGCCAGAAATAAAGCTCCCTCTCCAAGGAGCACACACCGCCATTACCGTTACAGCATTGTGAAATACAGCACTCTGCTTCGAAAGGCTGTCCAGGTTTGGGGTAATGACATCCTCATTCCCTAAATAACCTATTGATTGTGCTCTCCACTGATCTGCCAAAATAAAAACAACATTTGGTGGGACAGTGGCCTTTTCAATCTTACCTTCTTCTTTTGCTTGCTCTTTACATGAAAAGCCAAGTAAAAGAATACTGCAAAGAATCAATGTTTTATAAAAATTCATCATTTGTGAAATTTGGGTCAAGTTAAGTTGGTGAAAATTACATAAAATTCAATCCCCTTGACTAAAAAAAATAAAGAATGGAGAAACTAAATTTAAATCCCCCTCTAAAATCCCTTGACCTAAAAAGACTAAGCTCATTTTTTATGGAATAAGCCCAAATCAAAATTTCTTCGTGCAACTCTTCTTTCTGGTTGAATTTCATCAAACACCTCTTTTCTCAATTCACTTTCGCTTTTCTTTTTGTACCAAAGTTCATCCGCTGATAAAACTATTCCAGCTTCATACAAATCCAATAAATGATCGTAAGGACCTCTTTTCGCTAAAAGTTTTACCAAAATAGGGGCCATTTCAATCATAATGAACAATGCCATGATTAGGAGATTGGCCCAATAAACAGCAGTGTTTGCATTGGTAAGTGCATCCAATGCTTGAATTCTTGCCGCCAGCCCATTATTTGCCGCCACTGATACCATTTGATAATCCAGTTCAGCCGTCATTTTTTCGTTGAGTAGATTGATTTTCTGTACTCTATCTTGAATTTTTTCACGGTTTAAGCTTTGGGTGTATTCCAAGTCTTTTTGTGCCAGGTCAAGTTGCGCCTCTTTTTTTTCTGCATTGATCCCAATGCCTGCTCTTCCGGTAGTTTCTCCAGTTTTCACTCCAAACCGCTCATTGTCATACTCTACTTGTTTTTCATTTCTAAAAGCTTCTTTGCCATTGATCTCAGCCTTTAACCCTTGAATTTCCTCTTCCAACTTGAGTAGTTCAGGATAACCTGCTTTTATTTCATCTTTACTTTCACTGATGGTTGCCAACCGTTGCCTATCTAATTCCCTATTGATTTCTTTTTCAAAAATTTTCAACTCCAATGGTTTAGCGATTACCAAGGCTATTAAAACAGCTAAAATAAGTCTAGGGAGGGCTTGCTTTAATTCCGATAGAAATTTCTCTCTTTTTTAAGGGTTGAAACGATGTACCTATCTAAATTAAAAATCATTAACATCCATACAATTCCAACAGCCAAAATGGTGTAAATGGATTCAAAAATGGTGAATAAGGCATAACCTACAGACAATCCAGCAAAGACAGCGGTAAACAAAACTGTTCCACCAATCCCGATAAATTGATGAATGGAACCAGGGCAACGTTTTACCAAGGGCAGGTATGCACCTGAACAAAATACGAGAAAGCGTTCTAATTTATTCATATAAGGCTGGTACTGCTTTAGATTTTTAACCAAACACATTTCAAGGACGCTGCCAAATATTTCCTTTAATTCAGTTTTAGAACGGTATTTAAGATAAATATTATATACAATTGATTATCAATGATTTAAAAAAGTTGTTTTGGTTAGAATTTAATTTTTAAACAATTTTCTTTTCTGCTAGTGGTAATAAAACACGTATTAAAAGCACAAAACAAAAAAATGTCCGGTTTAATTGTCCGTTAATGATACAGTCAAAATATTTTAAAATTCACATAATTAAAGTAGTTTAGATTCCAAAACCCATTTAAAATTATGAAAAAAAATAATTTCGTTTTAACAGCTCTTTTACTTTTTATATGTTTGTCCGTTTTTGCACAAGATCCTGCAAGATATAATAGCCAAGTAGCGCAGATTAATAAAGATTATCCCACCCAGAGCTATTTAAACAGCATTGTTTTCACTGGTAGTTCAACCATTCGAATGTGGAAAACACTTCAGGAGGATTTTCCAGAGCATAAGGTGATAAATGCTGGATTTGGTGGCTCACAGTCTGCTGATTTACTTTTTCACTTAGATAAACTAGTAATAGACTATAAGCCTTCAAAAGTGTTTATTTATGAAGGTGACAATGACATCTCAGGAGGAAAAGCTACAGAAGAAATTTTGGCCAATTATGACCTAATCGTAAGCAAAATTCACCAGGCACTTCCAGAAACAGAAATTATACTCATTAGCCCAAAACCTAGTGTATCCAGATGGGAATTGGCAGATAAGTATCTTGAATTGAATAAAAGTCTGAAAAAATCTACCAAGGGTAAAAAATACCTGAAATATGCCGATTTATGGAAACCTATGCTTAACAAGGACAAAGAACCTATGAAGGACATCTTTCTTGAAGACAACCTCCATATGAATGCAAAAGGTTATGACATTTGGGCCAAAACCATCAAAAAGTTTTTGTAAACCACTTTCCGGTACAAAGACAAGAGTGAAATTACATTCATTAAATTGACTTTCCAGAATTGAATAGTCAATAGGAACAATAACATTTCTACTATTGCCTAAATACAATGATTCTTTATATTTAGCCCGAAATAGGTAAATAACTACCTGTTTCGGGCTAAATATTTTATTAGAATTTTAGTGAGCTTGTTCCCTAAACTCCTTCTTTACTAAGCCATCGAATAAAACAGAATGGTGACGCCTTCGTCCATACCGTAGCCCGTATCCCTATTAAAAAAATCCAAATCCAATATAAAATACTATTGAGATTTGGAAAAGAGACCTGTCATTAGTTAATTTGCATTAAATTTCAGGAAACTGATTTATAAAGAAGAGGCGAGAGATCAGGCTCTGTGAACCTCTGGCAACCTTCCGAACCAAGGAAAGGTGCCAATACCTGCCCAATAAATAGGGAACGATAAATTAGAAAATATGACAGCACTTACATTCTCCTTCTTTATCTTTCTCGTTTATTTTCACCATTGTGCGACTTCGCTGAATGGTTTATATTCATGTGTCTACGATAAGAAAAATTTCTTTTATGGATTATAAAAATTTTGAAACACAGGCAGTAAGAATAGCTGCATCTTCCTCAAACCAGAGAGAACATTCCGCACCTATTTACCTGAGCTCCAGTTTCGTCTTTGATTCTGCCGAACAAGCCAGGCAAATGTTTGCTGATGAAATTGAAGGAAACATCTATTCCAGGTATGCCAACCCAAACACAAGTGATCTGATAGAAAAGGTATGTGCTGCAGAAGGCACTGAAAGCGGCGTTACAACTGCTTCTGGAATGGCCGCAATGTTTGGTAGCATGGCTTCATTATTAAGGCAGGGAGACCATATACTTGCCTCCAGGTCATTGTTTGGATCAACCCACCAGCTGCTTACTCGTATATTCCCAAAATGGGGAATATCACATACCTATGGAGACATATCAGACATTGGTCAGTGGGAACAATTGGTACAACCAAATACTAAAATGTTGTTTATCGAAACCCCTTCTAACCCGGGTTTGGAAATTATTGATTTGGAATACATTGCAAAATTTGCCAATGCACATAACCTCGTGTTGGTGGTAGACAATTGCTTTGCCACTCCTTACCTGCAGCAGCCTGCAAAATGGGGAGCACATATAGTCACCCACAGTGCTACTAAATTTATTGACGGGCAAGGAAGGGTTCTTGGAGGACTTATTCTAGGAAAAAAAGAACTCATTGACGAAGTTCAGTTTTTTATGCGTCATACTGGTCCATCATTGTCCCCATTTAATGCATGGATATTAGCCAAGAGCATGGAAACTTTGGCTGTTAGAATGGACAGGCATTGTGAAAGTGCACTTAAAATCGCGCAGTATTTTGAGGGAAACAAAGAAGTGGAAGTAGTAAAATATCCATTTTTAGCCTCCCATCCACAATTTGACCTTGCGAAAAAACAAATGAAGCATGGTGGTGGAATTATTACTTTAACGTTGAAAGGGGGGTTGCCTAGAGCTAAAAATTTCATTGATCAATTACAGATGATCTCTGTCACTGCAAACCTTGGTGATACCCGTAGCATTGTTACCCATCCCGCTTCCACCACACACAGTAAACTTACCCAAGAGGAAAGAGAGAAAGTGGGCATTTTAAACGGTTTAGTAAGGCTATCTGTAGGTCTGGAACATGTGGACGACATTATTCTTGATATAGAAAGAGCATTAGAGAAATCCAAAAACTAAAAAAGGGTTACATAATTCTATCTTGAATTATGTAACCCTTTTTTTTTGAAGCACAAAACTTCAAAACTTAGACCCGAAGTAAGCAATAGCCCTCCTATTGCTTACTTCGGGTTAATATAAATCATTTCTTATTATCAGAATCTTCTGGTTCTGCAATATTTACCTCCTTGTCATTTTCAAGTTGCGTACTTACCACAAAATAAGGTCCCGTTATCACTTCTTGTCCTTCTTCTAAACCCTCCAGGATTTCGATATTCTCAAAATCAGATATACCTGTTTTTACTTCCTGCACTACCGCCTTGTCTTCTTTTTTCAAAAACACCAACTCTTTCATGTTCCCTTTTCCATCACCAGACTCAATCACCTGGCTCGCTCGGACAGTAACAGCGGCAAGTGGAATCGCCAAAACGTTTACCTTCTTATCTGTGATTATTTCCACGCTGGCAGTCATTCCTGGGCGAAAAGGAAATGGATTTTCTTTGGTTACTAGATCTTTATAGGAATCATTAATGATTCGGATACGTACTTCAAACTCTGTAACAGCATCGGTGCTAACTTTTTCGTTGGCTGAATTGGCAATGGCAGTAACAACTCCGGTAAATTTTTTACCAGTAGAAGAATAGGAGTCCACTTCAATCAGAGTTGTATCGCTCATGCTTATTCTAACGATGTCATTCTCATTAACATTTACCCTTATCTCCATTTTTGACAAATCGGCAATCCGCAACATTTCTGTTCCGGCCATTTGAGCTGTTCCAACTACTCGTTCTCCTTGCTCCACAAGAAGATTGGACACAATTCCATCCGTAGGCGAGTAAACATTAGTCAACCTTAGGTTTTCTGCGGCTTCATCTACAGAAGCTTTTGCACTTTTCACTATAAACTCTGAGGCAATAACGGATTGTTTGGCTGCTTCAAGGTCGTTTTCACCAGTAAGAAAATCAGCATTAATCTGTTCGAAATCCGCATCAGAAATGACCTTGTCTTCATATAAAGATAGGTTTCTATCATAATCCAATTTTGACCGGTTGAATTGTGCTTCAGCACGTTTTAAACTTGCTCTTGATTGGGCTAAATTCGCCAATTGCTGGTTTAAATTGGCTTGTGCTCTGTCAAGGGCCGAGATGAAATTATCAGGCCTTATTTTGACCAACAAATCACCAATTTTTACTGAATCACCTTCATTTACATTTAATTCGATGATTTCTCCGGCAACATCCGGGCTCATTTTAACCTCGGTTTCGGGCTGAACTACACCCGAAGCACTTACCTTTTCTACGATGTCTTTTTTCCCGACTTTACCAATCTGGACTTCTAAAGGCTTCTCTCCTCCTACCCATCCGGCTTGCCTTCCTACAACCAACCCTACAACCAAGAGGGCAACTATTCCCAGTAAAATGTAAATTAATTTGTTTGACTTTTTCTTGGCCATTTTTCTGATCTATTATAGTGTAAGTGGATTCCCTAAATAAAAATCCAGTACTTTAACGCTAAAAACAAATTGGTACTTTGCCGTAACCAAATCTGCTTCCGCATTGAACAAATTATTTTGTGCAACCTGAAAATCAACTGCATTGATTGCTCCCACTTCGAAGCGTTGCTGAGACATCCTGAAGGACTCTCCAAGTGCTTCTACCCTTATCAGTGAACTTCTGTAAGACTGTTCGGCGGCGTAAGCTGAGGTATAAGCAGATTCTATATCTTGTCTCAAAAGATTCCTCGCTTCCATTTCCTGAATTTCACTTAATCGTTTCTGTACACGAGCCCGTTGAACACTGGCTTTGTTTCGAAAATTGGAAAAAACAGGAATACTTAATCCTATATTGGCTGACTGAGAAAGGTTGTTTTCAAATTGTTGTAATAGTGGATCAGGAGTCATAAACGTACTTTGATCAACATAATTTGAAAACACATTGGCACTAAGGCTTAAGCTCGGAGCATAGCCACCTTGGGCAATTTTAACTCCATATTCAGCACTTTTTACTGCCAATTCAGCTGCCTTAATCTGAGGTAATCTTGTTTCTGCGATACCATAAACCTCTCCTACACCTACACTCCCAATTTCTAAACCTTCAACACCTACATCAGGCACAATAATGCCAAATGAATCATTAAAAGGCAATTGGAGGGCCTGAGACAAATTCAACTTCGCTATTCGTAGATTGTTTTCAGAATTGATTACTTCTAATTCGTTAGTCGCTTTTTGAGCTTCCAAATCCAATTGATCCGCTTTAGGCAATGCTCCAGCCATCACCAGGCTTGTTGTTCGCTTTAATTGATCAATACTGGTTTTCAATTGGGATTTAGCGATATTCAATTGCTCCATAGAAAAGGCAACATTAATAAAGAGATTAATGGTGTTCAAAGTAATGTCATTCTTGCTAGTTTCGACATTAAGCCTGTTAACTTCTACATTCAATTTAGATTGTTGTATACTATTGCGAACCCTACCTCCAGAATATATAGGTAAGCTTGAATTGCCAGAAATATTTACATTACCAATTCTTCTGGATTCAAAATCATTGGTAACTGGATTGATAGATCTCCCCCAACGGAATCCAGAACTAACACCCATAGAAAAAGAGGGTAACATCTGCCCTTTTGATTCCAATAAGTTAGCCTCTGAACCAATCAGATTCAATTCAGATCTTTTTAGGTTTAGATTGTTATCCAAGGCAATTTCCACACTTTGTTCTAAAGTTAATTTACCTGAATTATCCTGAGCAAATGCAACCGGAAATAGCCCGGGAATTAATAGCATTATCAGTAAAACTTGCTTTTTCATGAACTGTGAAATTTTATCATTTTTCCGGTTGATAAGCTTATTTTATCCATCTTAAAATCCCGAAACTTAAATAAACCTGCTTAAAATAAGCAAACCAAGTGCTAGTTAGTCATTTAGTTTCAAAAATGAACCTTTCTATCTAAAAACCAGCTATGAATGACAATATTTAATTAGTTTTAACTTTAATGAAATAAGTTAAAACTAAAAATGTTCGATAATGAACATATTACTGTACAAAAATGAGACAGTTTTTTAAGAATAAAACGGACGGCTTTAGTGAAGTTAGAGAATTACCAATAAATAGAGCTCTTCTTTTTGGAGACGGCTTATTTGAAACCATGGTGTTCACCAATGGTCACTTTAGATTTCACGAAGATCATCAGGCGAGGGCAATCATGGGGCTTAAAAAATTACGAATTGAGTCCATCCCAGACCTTCTTAAAGTCAAAGAATTGCTTAACATCACCTACGGCAAGAACGCTACCTTGCGTGTGCGATGGAACATCTTTAGATCAGGAATTGGGAAATATAGTCCTATGGAAAACGATCATTGTGAACATTTGATCGTAACTGATTTTCAGCCTTCTCCCGGGCTTAAAAACAAAGCCTATATAAGCAACAGCATTCAAGTAAATGCCTCACCATGGGCCGGAACAAAAACCTTAAATGCCCTAACGTATGTTTTGGCCAATATTGAGCGAAAACAACAAGGGATGGATGATGTAATCCTCTTAGACGACAAGGGAAACATTTCAGAAGGAGGCAGTTCTAATATCTTTTGGGTTAAAAACAACAATTATTTTACCCCCTCCCTCCAAACAAATTGCATTGCAGGAATTGCCCGAAAGCAAATCCTGGACCAACTTAAAAACAAGGGTTTCAATTGTGAAGTTGGAATATTTAAAGCAAAGGATTTAATGGATGCAGATCAAGTGTTTGTAAGCAATGTTACAGGGATAAGTTATTTGCTCAATATCGATGGTAAAACTTTCGATACCAGACCTGAACCCACACTCCTTTCCCTTTTTGAAATTTAATTTTTATTCCACGATAAATATAAGATCAGTTTTATGCATTCAAACTTTTGAATTGGAATGCCCCCACTTCAAAAGTTAAGTTTGCAAGCTTTATTCATTAAATGAATTACACTGAAACCTCAGCCTTGATTCGTGGATGAGGGTCATATTTTAACAATTGGATGTCTTCATACTTGAATGAAAAGATGTCTTTTATCTCCGGATTTAACTTTAGCTGAGGTAAAGGCTTACATTCTCTGGTAAGTTGTAGCCTGGCTTGATCCAAATGGTTATTGTATAGGTGGGCATCTCCTAAGGTATGAATAAATTCACCGGGCTCCAGATCACACACCTGCGCTACCATGGCTAAAAACAAGGCATAGGAGGCAATATTAAAGGGTACCCCTAGAAATACATCTGCACTGCGCTGGTATAACTGACAAGACAATTTACCATCAGCTACATAAAACTGGAACATTAAATGGCAAGGAGGCAAAGCCATTTGATCCACATCTGCAACATTCCAAGCGCTAACAAGAAGTCGTCTAGAATTGGGATTTTTCTTTATTTGATTGATTAGATTTTTTATCTGGTCAATCTCTCCTCCTTTTCCGTCTGGCCAATGCCTCCATTGATAACCATAAACGGGGCCCAGGTCGCCTTTTTCATTTGCCCACTCATCCCAAATGGACACTTTGTTATCCTTGAGGTATTTGATATTGGTATCACCAGCTAAGAACCAAAGCAATTCATGGAAAATCGAACGGGTATGACATTTTTTCGTGGTGACCAAAGGAAAACCTTCAGACAAATCATACCGCATTTGATACCCAAATACACTCAAAGTGCCAGTACCTGTTCGATCTCCTTTTTTGATACCATGGTCCAATATATGTTGTAATAACTGATGGTATTGTTGCATATTGTATTCCGTTTAACTGTAATGCTGTTGGTAATATTTTTGATAATCACCAGAAGTTACTCCGTCTAACCATCCTTCGTTTTCCAGGTACCAATCTACAGTTTTCTCAATCCCTACTTCAAAGGTTAGGCTTGGTTTCCAGCCCAGTTCTTTGTTGATTTTATCTGCGTCAATGGCGTACCGTTGGTCATGTCCTGCTCGGTCTTTCACAAAGGTAATTAATTGTTCTGATGCTCCTTTATCCCTACCAAGTTTTCGGTCCATGATTTCACATAGCAACTTTACGATGTCAATGTTTTTCCATTCGTTGAACCCACCAATATTGTATGTTTCTCCCGTTTTTCCTTTATGAAAAACCAAGTCAATAGCTATGGCGTGGTCTAACACAAATAGCCAATCCCTAATATTATCACCTTTGCCATAGACTGGTAAGGGTTTATTTTGCTTGATATTGTGAATACAAAGCGGAATTAATTTTTCAGGGAATTGATTAGGTCCATAATTGTTTGAGCAATTTGAAATCACAGTTTTCAAACCATATGTATTGGCATAGGCTCTTACAAAATGATCTGAGGCTGCCTTAGAAGAAGAATAGGGGGATTGTGGATCATAAGGAGTAGTCTCTAGAAAAAACCCACCGTCATCAAGAGATCCATAAACCTCATCCGTAGAAACATGATAAAAGAGATGGTTGTCTAGGTCTTTCCAATGGTTTTTGGCCGTATTCAAAAGATTAACCGTTCCCATAACGTTCGTTTTCACAAATGCCAATGGATCAGTGATTGATCTGTCAACATGAGACTCAGCGGCCAAATGGATGACATCTGTTATCTGGTAATCATTAAAAACCTCTTTTAAAAGATCTTCATCGTTAATATCAACTTTTGCGAAGGCATAGTTTTTCGACCCTTCAATGTCTTTTAAATTCTCCAAATTACCTGCATAGGTTAGACAATCTAAATTCACGATCCTGTAATTTGGATATTTTTTAACAAAAAGTCTGACGACATGAGAACCTATAAAACCAGCTCCTCCAGTGATCAATATTGATTTTTCCATAATCTAAAATTTTAAAATAAAATAAGTTTATAAAAATATAAAAGTTTAAAAGTATAGCCTAAAATAGGTGATTTCAAATTTTTAACGCTATGAAATCACCTAAAATTCAGGTCTTAAAGGTTTTTCTTGTTAGAAGAAAACCACTTTAACCTCAACTGCTTAACCATTAATAAAACTGCCCCTTTCAACATGAATATGACTGCATAACATGAACTTAAAAGCGACTTACAAAAACTAAGCCTTGAATTTTGATAGAAATTTTTCCAGCCAACTTGTTTTGAATTTCTTCTCTTCCGAATAGTAACCATCACCATAGCTATTCTTCATCATATAGGAATAATTGTACCCATATCCATAATTATAGCCTCCGAAGTCATAGGTATCACCTCCACCTTTAAGACCATTGAAAACAGCATAAAAATTTCTCACCTGATCATTTGAATAAAGATCATTGATCATTAATAAATGATTTTTATGTGTAAAATCATGCCTTACTATATAAAGATTAACATCAGAAAAACGTAATAAGTCCATGGTTTCTGATACCAACCCTACTGGAGGGCAATCCATAATAATAATATCAAACTCTTGCTCCAACTGCTCCAAAAATTCAGCCATTTTATCTTTTAACAATAATTCTGCTGGGTTTGGAGGAACTGCCCCTGAAGGTACCGCATACAGATTTTCATATTGCGTTTTAAGTATTATCTCATCAGCAGAATCTTTATCTACTAAAAAAGTAGAAAGTCCCTTTTTATTTGAAACACCTAAATACTTCGCAAGTTTAGGTTTCCTAAGGTCAAGTCCGATAATACAGGTTTTTTTTCCACTAAGTGCCATCGCAGAAGCCAGGTTCAAACTTATATAGGTTTTACCTTCACCTGAAATACTGGAAGTTACCAAAATTTTCTTGCATTTCTTCTCACTGGCAATGTAAAAAAGTGCAGACCGTAGAGATCGAAATGATTCAGAAGCAAGTGAGCGGGGATGTTCGGCTACTAGTAAATTGGTGTTTTTATCACTATATCCAATGGTTCCTAACATAGGAATTCTCAATAGATTTTTTAGCTGAATTTGATCCATTACCCTGTTATTTAGGTAATGAAATAAAACTAAAAAGCCAAATGGAAGAAAAAACCAAGGCCTATAGCATAAGTGTAATTTTGTGTTTTTTTAGGGTAAATTAGTGTTCCTCTTTTAGCATAGTCCACGATACTGTTATCAGGTACATTGGATGCTTTCGCTATACCAGCCTCTGCCCTTTTCTCAAGTAAGTAGGTATATAGGTTTTCCCTTAATTTAAACTCTCTTAGGATGTTGGTATAATCAGACTCTGCTTTAGGCAAGTTGGAAAACTGCTTGTCAAATGAATTTAATTTTTCTGATTTTCTTTCTTTTTGCTTTCTGTATTTGAAATGAGGTTCTGAATATTCTCAAAAATATTTTCTTTCAACCTTTCTATTTGCTGATCCAAAACTTTTACATCTGGGTGAGTATCCTTAACTATTGATAGCAACTTTCTCCTTTCCATAGAGAGTTCTACCAATGACATTGTCATGTCATTAAAAAGGCCATCACCAATTCCAACAATGGAGGGGGCCACGATCTCTTCAAATGAATCTGTTTTAGTGACCAGGTAACTTTTTAAAGTATTGTAATAAGCCAATTCAAAATCTATGGCTTGGATATTTGCTTCCAAAACCTGAATATTATCCAATACTCCACCAAATTCAGCGTTTACATCCAACATTCTATTTTGAACTTTAAAACGTTGCAAACTTCCCTCAGCAGACTTTAATGAATCCTCTACAATGTAGAGTTGTTCCTCAATAAATTTCAAAGCATTTTCAGAGATTAGATTTTTCTCTTTTAGGTCGTACTCAAGAAAAGCATCCATTAATGCGTTGATATAATCACTTCCTTTTTCTTCAATTTTAGTAACTGTACTAATCTCCAGCACAGTCCCATAATTAATAAGTGGTTTTACTTGAATAGCGTTGGAATAACGATCTATAAGTGAGGATGGGGTATGAAGTAAAAACTCATAAGTGTCGTATTGTCGAGAATTGTTTTGTAAAAAAATCTTAAACTTGGCATCTTCACCAATTACCTCTTCTCCAAATTTCAAATTTTTATTGAAAATATCTCGGTCCTCTTCCACGTATTTGTAACTCATGAAGAAGTTATCAAGAAACATATTTTCTCCTGGAAGTAATCTAAAAGTGGAATCAGAGAGGATTTTAATCCTTATTTTTCGATTGGTAATTTGTGGATAGTCCCAATCAACAGCTACCTTTATAGGACTATTTTTATACAATTCAATTTCTTTGATATTTGTTGATGCAAAATAACTAACATCAAAGTGAAGCTTAGCCAGTGCTTCGGACGTAAGGTTTTTTGAAGAAAAAAGTAATATGTCATTTGTGAGATTTTCCCCTCCTGAAAAAATATTAGACCTGTCCAGAATTCTAACTTCAGGAGCAGCATTACTTTTAATCATAACACTTCCTTTCACCTCAAATTTCTCCATCGTATATCGATGAAAAAGGAATACTGTAACTAAGCCAATGAAAATACAAATCAAATATAAAGGCCAATACCTGAAATATTTGATGAGGTAATATTTAATATCAATAGGCTTCTCTTGTTCGTCAAACTTCGATAGATCTAGATTTTCCATAATTAAAAAAGTCCTGAAGTAATACCGTAAACAAACATCATTGCCGTAATAATGGATATCCCCAACTGTAAGCTTGCGGTTAAATTCTCTCCTGAACCAATTTGCCTTATTTGCATAGGTTGTAGGTATAGAATATCATTTGGTTGAATAAAATAGTAAGGCGATGCCAGTAGCCTCCTATCATTGAGATTAATTTGATGGATTTTGGTTCCACCATCGTATTGTCTGATCAAAAACAATTCGTTCTTCCTCGCTAAAATACTTGACTCTCCTGCCATAGAAATGGCGTCAAAAATTGTAGCTCGGTTTTTCAAAAGAATTTTAGGCCCAACATTGTTAAACTCCCCCATTGTAGTAAATCTAATACCACCGATGCGAAGTTTCACTTGTACTTCATCCTTAAAATAATAGTTTATAGCTTCCTGAACTTTATCCCTGGCTTCAATTTCAGATAATCCAGAAATTTTGAGCGGTGCTAGATTGGGTATTTGAATGTACCCATTTTTATCTAGGGAATATCCTGAAAAATAAAAAACATCCATACTACCTCCTGAATTCCCTCCTCTTCCAACACTTGAGGACTTTGCTCCCTGAAATTCAAAAGCCCTGAGTAATTCCTGATTGGGAGAGGCGAAATCCACGTCTATAATATCATGAGGTTGTAATATGTACTCATAATCCACTTCTGCAAAGGGAATAAATTCATCAAGTCCTATTGGCTCATTTCCTTTTAAATTTTGAAGGTAATTTATTCGCTTATTACTTATACATGAAGTAACTAAAACAAAAATTAAAACCGGTAATACCAGTCTTCTCATATAAAAATTATTTGTAATCACCTTCAAAATTAATTAAATATGTATGTATTGAAAAAAAAGAGGGTAATTAATTTAAAGTTAATTATTTCGAGTCCAATAAGCGATTATATGCGTTAAAAATCTCCTTATGCATGGATTTTCTTTCAAACTTATTAATTACTCTTTGGTATAGGTTGTCAGCATAGCCTTGCATATCAGCTCTTCTCACAAACGCAAACTCCATAGCTTCCTTCAAGGCAGATACAAGACCAACTTGGAAAACAAGGGCTGTTTTTTTATGTTTGACAAGGTCTGTGTTGCCTGGGATATCAGAACAGATGATAGGGCAGTTCATCGCTCCTGACTCTAACAATACGTTTGGGAAACCTTCTCTATAAGAAGGGTGGATAAGTACATCAGAGATGGCCAAGTAATGTGCTACATGATCCGTCCATGGTACATGCACTATGCGAGGATGATCATTTATCTGGTTAATCGTTTTGGGATCAAGAGGATTTAGGTCTTGTTCAAAATCTCCCAACAATATCAATTTTGAACGGTTGACTATTTTAGATTGAATAAAGGCCTCTACCAAGTCCGCAATTCCCTTATCCTTTACTAACCTACCCACCGTTAACATCAAAAAATCATCGTCTCCTGGCACAATTCTCATGGTAGCTGCTACCAAGTGATTTTCTTGAAGGTTATTCCTATCAAATACATCTAAATCAACCCCATTAGATGACCCTTCTCCTATTACCCTTACCTTCTTTGGGTTAACCAACTTCTTTTTCAAAATATATTCCATTAGCGAATGGGAATTTGGCCAAACTTCATCCGCAAAACGATAGGTTATTTTTTCTATATCAGATAAAAATTTAGCCTTATTTCCTTGTTCTACTATAAATGGGAGGCCAGCCAAGGTATGAATCTTAACTGGAACGCCTGCCAATCGGGCTGCAATCATACCAAGTAAGCCAGCTTTCGGAGTATGTGTATGCACAATATCAGGCTTTTCCTTTTTAAAAAGTTTGAATAGCAACCACAAACAGTAAATGTCCTTAAATGGCGTGATTTTTCTAGTAAAAGGTATTATCTCTTTCCTGATGCCTTTTTCGTTTTTCAGTACATCATACCATTCTTTTCCTTCAGCACTTACCATGAGCACGTCAAAGCCAGCATTTGACATGTAACTCATTTGGTTTTTTAATAATAATTTGAGAGAAAGGGGAACAGTAGTGATCCTAATCAACTTTGGCATTCAGCTATTATTTAATTAAAAGGTCAAATATACCTATTAAATCGGTTGAAAAATAGAATAATCTAAGCAGTGGTCTGCTATTTTTTCACTTTAGAAACGAATGGAATTGTTAAAAAGTGGCAATTCATGATGATTTCTTTTATGCATTCAAAAGACCACATGAATCATTCCTAATAAATTTAATCCGGTTTATTCAATAGGGTTCTTAAAGCCTGTACTGTTTCCCTCTATAAATGATGGATTAACTATTACAAGTTTCGGGCTCAAAAAGCGTTATTTT
Organism: Cyclobacterium qasimii M12-11B; assembly: GCF_000427295.1. Classification (GTDB taxonomy): domain Bacteria; phylum Bacteroidota; class Bacteroidia; order Cytophagales; family Cyclobacteriaceae; genus Cyclobacterium; species Cyclobacterium qasimii. The sequence continues at coordinate 122,033 of NZ_ATNM01000114.1, forward strand.
TTTTTTGAATACAGTCTGCAGTGAATACCTCACTTGAAGCTAATAAATAAACCATTCCCTTTGTCTAACAAAATAAATACAAAGGTGGAAAATTCATTCATAATATCGAACATTCAAGTTATTTAAATCACCTCCGTATTTAGGAAAGTCATATCCAAACATCAAGAATTTTAATAGTTGTTAAGGCTTATTCACAATTTGTCAATAAAAGACCTAATAATTTGGGATCTAACCCCTTTTTAATGGCTGTCTTAAAGTAAAAACATGCTTCCATAGATTTATTCAATTTCAGGTAGATTTCACCCTTAGTAGCATAGGCGATTGCATTTTCAGCATCAAGTTCTATAGCCTTTTCTATGTCTTCCATTGCCTTTCCAAAATTACTAAGCTTCATATGAGTATCTGCTCGATTATTATATAATATTGCTTCATTAGGGTTAAGGTTAATTAATCTATTAAAATCTTCCAAAGCTTCGTGGAATCCACCTTCTTGCTTCTTTAAAATAGCCAGATTAGAGGCAACTGCAAAGCTCTCAGGATTAATTTCAAGGTAAGTTTCCAAATCCACCTTAGCTTTTTCCAAATCACCTATTTTTTAAAAAGTTGAGATCTATTAGTGTAGGCGTTTTCATTTTCCGGATCCAATGTCAGGGCTATTTCATAATCCTTTAATGCCCCATTTACATCACCTTGTTGCGATCTCAATGATGCTCTATTTGTGAAATAACTAGGTGTGTCAGAATTTAAATCAATGGCTTTATCGTAAGACTTTAAGGCTTTTTCATTCTTGTTAATTCTCCTTTGAACAGTACCTAAATCTAAGTAGTAGGTCGATAGTTTATCTCCTTTTTTGTCTTTCTTTATAAGTTTTTTTAAAAAGACTTCAGCACATTCATAATCTTTATTTTCCAAACACTCAGTAACTTTGCTCCTTATTTCCTGGATAGACTGGGAATATGTAATTGTTAAAGGAAGAATTAATAAAAAAATACTGGAAA
>NZ_ATNM01000115.1 GCF_000427295.1 Cyclobacterium qasimii M12-11B
TCCCACGACTATGGTTAAAAGGTCTTTAGTGGTGACGTTTCCTTGTAATTCTAAAACATGGTTAAAAAACTTCAGCTTGGGCTTTAAAGGTTGTAATTAAAGGGACATGCTTTGTGGTATCTAACGTTTTTATTCTCTCATCCAAAAGTTTAATTTCATCGTTGATGGCTTCTTGTTCAGCAACAAGTTGACCTCTTTTTGTTCTTATAGTTTCAAGATTATCACTTTTAATAACTTGTTCTACAGAATTTTCTTTTCGCCAGAACACGAAATCGATACGATTGCAACGATTAATAGTGGATATATGTATTTCATTTTATTGGTGATTTTTAATTATTGATTGGTGTGTTTAGAACGGTTTCTAAAGCGGCTTTAGAGTTTATAACATCTAACATCGCTTGAAGTAATTCTTGTTGTGCTGTGTATAATTGTGTTTGGGCTTGTCTCAACTCAAAACTAGAGCCAATGCCTTCAAAATTTGGTTTGGTTTTAGTTTCAATACGTTCTGCTAAACCTAAATTCTCTTTTTTGTTGGCATAATCTTCAATAGCGAATTGGTAATCACTCTTTGCTGATTCAATCTGAAGTTTAATGCGTTGTTCGGTTTCGGTTAATTCTGTTTGTGCTTTTTCAAGGTTGATTGCTGCACGTTGTGTTGAGGCACTTCGCATTCCTGAACTAAAAATGGGAATATCTAAACTAATACCAAATAATGAAGACCCAAACCAAGGTTGACTTTTTTTGGTAAATGAAAAGTCTTCATTGTAGCCAGAATAACCACCATTAATAAATGCATTAAGGGTTGGTAAAAGCTTTGCTTTTTTCTAATTTAACCATTAGCTCTTTTGCTTTTGTGTCATTTAAGGCAATTAAATAATCAATCGTGCTTTCCGGATTATTTTCTGTATCTAA
>NZ_ATNM01000116.1 GCF_000427295.1 Cyclobacterium qasimii M12-11B
ATCCTATAAATAGTAAGAACTGAATTATGAAAGGCGTTTTCATGATGGTTGTATTTTGAGTGGTTGTTTTGCTTTCAATCTATTGATACATAGTTGAATGAAGCTTACTAAATATAGCCCTAAATGCTGGATTTTCCTTTTTTTGGGAAAATAGGGCTGATTGTCCCCATTGTATCGCTTTATTTTTCAAAAAAAAATAGGTAAAAAATTATCAATTCCAGTTAATTAATAATTCCCTTTAGGTATAGTTTTTTTACTCTTTTCCAAAATGTTTTTGAGAAGGCTTTACTTTTCTGAGGAAAAAATCAAATAGGATTCGGCCAGGTACAATCAAATCACCATTACTGGAGACATTGAGATTGAAATAGATTATTTTTTGCACTTTACAATACAAATTGAAAATTTATTTATTGGTCAATTTTTTAGGTTTGAAACCTAATTCCTTGTCGCAGTATTTATTTTTAGAAACTTTTAAGGGTTAATGCAAAGTAGACCCTTTCTGGAGTTTGGGCAAAAACATGGATTTGATATGGATCAAATTTTCGCAATTCGGTTTCAAAATTTACCCAGGTAGACACATAAATTAGGAGTCAAGAGAAATAAGTGATGACAATTACCTTATTTTTGAACTAAAAAAGCGGGTATTGAAATCATTTTGATTTCAATACCCGCTATAATTCCTGAAATTATTTACTTCGTTATTCTACAATAGTTTGTAAAGGTGGAACATTTGCTTCAGCACCTTGATAGCCTTTATTCTGGTTGATTTTACCTTGTGTATTTGCCGTAATGACACTTTGTGGTATCGCCCAATAGATATTGTAAGATTGTATTTTTGGGGATTGGCCTCTCCACCAGGTGCCTTCCGGGGTTTGATAGATGTCATTGTAAGCCATCACTCGGTCATACCACCAGCTTTTAGTGCTTAAATTGTCCAAAGAATACCCATTTAGGTTATTGGAAGCCATAATATTGGAAACCCTAACCATTTCAGAGTGTCTGGTTTCTTCTGTATACAATTCTCTGGCACGCTCATCAAATATAAAATCTATGTTCACATCGGCAGCAGTGATAAGTGGAGCCATAGCTCTGGCTCTTACTATGTTTAAATCATTTGCAGCATCTGTGAACTGATTTTTCCAATAGTAGGCTTCAGCTCTTAGCAGGTGAATACCTGCAAGACGATAGACATATGCATCCCCATTGCCACCTCCCCAAGTACTTTCTTCTTGATTGGAAGCATTGTAAGTTAAATATTGAGGCCAAGAAAACCATCGTATTGTGGTATCACTAGTATTTGGCCATAATTGACGTATTGGTTCGTTAAGATTAGGTGAGCCGGGACGATTGTAACGTATTTCAGACATTTCTACCCAGTTGATGTCCGCTCTTCTTAAGTCGGGAGTATTATCCCAGGTATAATTATTGTCTTCCCATAAATTAAATTGATAAAAATTGGAAGCAGTAATTATTCCCTGACCTCTCATTAGTGTGTCCATTAAGTCAGAAGGGTAAACAATACCTCTGGTACCTGATTCATCAGGTACATCCCAGTAGTGTGGCATGAAATTACCTGCCAGACTCTGATTAATACGAGCACCATCCGGAGCTTCCCATCGATCTACCAATCCTAGGATTGTTTCAGTATTTTGAGAAAGGTTAATGTTTTCATGTCTATGGAGATCCCAGATTACATTTCTGAAGGAATCATCTGCCATGCTTCCAAAACGATCTTCCATCAACGCATAGGGTCCATTGATTACATCTGTTGCTGAAGCTATTGCTTTGTCAAATTCAGAATTTGCCAAATAAATTTTAGTCAATAGGTAATTCCCCGCCCCTTTGGTAGGGACCCTCGGAGCCGCCGTTTGGGGCATGTGGGCCACTGCCCATTCCATGTCTTCCTGAATTTTTTCTAAAATGGCCCATCTAGAATGGGTGTTAAAATCCAGCTTGGCACCAGTGAGTTCAACACCTATAAAAGGCACATCTCCATAAGAATGTACGAGCCTGTAGTACCAATACGCCCTGTGCCAATAGGCCTCTGCTAACAATCTGTTCCTTACAGATTCGTCCTCCCAGCTTACTTCATCTATTCTGGAAATTAATACGTTGGCATTTTTGAGAAAGCCATAGACTTGATTGAACATTATCCCATAGGGAACACGGTCTGATGATGTAGGTGTGTTGATACTAAAATCTGGCACATAGCCAGCAATTCCCAAATCACTTGGTGCAAATTCTGCTGTAGAATAGTTAAAAAAGCCGTAGTATTCGCTTTTCAAACTTCTCCGCATTGTGACCAAAAGGGATTCAAAACCTTCCTCATTCACATATACATTTTCTGGAGCGAAAAAGGAGAGCGGTTCAGGCTCCAGCCATTTTTCGTCACATGAAAACAACATCGAAAAAAAGGATATCATGAATATAAATCCGATGCTTTTATTGTAGGCAATATTTTCCATAGCTAGTCGCATTGATAGTAGAGGTTATAATGATACATTTAAACCAAGAGAAATAGTCCTTGGCATCGGTGTCATGTTAGATTCAGGATCCCAACCTGGCCACTTGTCAAAGCTGTACAGATTTCTAACAGCAGCAAATACCCTTAAGGAGTTAAACTGCAACCTTTCCATCATTGGAGCAGGTAAATTGTAGGATAGGGATAAATCTTGAATCCTTACGTAAGAGGCAGGTTTGTAAATGGACAAGCCTCCGCCATATGCTGAATGTATTGGCCTTAACCTGGCATACTCATTGTTTCTGTTCTCTGGTGTCCAATAGGGCATAGGACCTCCATCGTAATTCCTTCTGTCATGAGAAAGGGTTCCCTGTAGTGCTTGGTTAAAAGGGAGTATGTGCCCAAGGCTAGCTCTTATAAATATAGATGCCGTAAAAGCCTTGTAACTAAACTCATTTCTAAATCCTAGATTATAACGGGGACTTGTGTAGCCAATAAATTGCTTGTCTACCAAATCTGAATAGACGCCATCACTGTTTACATCTTCACCTTTAAAATCTCCGGGTGATAAGTTATATTCACTAGCAGCATCAGCTTCTTCCATCTGCCAAACACCCAAGACATTGTAATTCCAAACTACATCTACAGCCTGTCCTGGAAACCATCCATTGGAAAAATCGGGCAATTCACCAGACCGGCTTTCTCCCAACAAGGTGTAGTCACCAAGGTCTCCAAAAAGAGACTTTATTTTGTTTCTATTAAAGGAAAATACAAAATCGCTGGTCCAAAGAAAATCTGATTTAGTAATATTAACCGTTCTCATAGATAACTCAAGTCCTTTATTTTCTAATTCACCTAAGTTTGCAGTAATACTATTGAATCCAGTTATTTGAGGAAGTTGTCTGTTCATTAGTAAATCCACAGTGGTACCTATATAATAATCAGCACTGATATCCACCCTGTTTTCAAATAATCCAAAGTCCAATCCGAAATTTAGAGATTGGGTCTTTTCCCAGGTCAGGTTTGGATTGGCCAAAGTTGAATTTTGAACACCAACGACTACGTTGGATCCATCATAATCCAATACTGAACTTAGCTGAGCAAGTGCTGAATAAGCACCAATATCACGGTTCCCATTCAAACCATAAGAAAGTCGGAATTTCAATCGATTAACTAACCAGTTTTCATCATAAAACCCTTCGTCAGAAATCTTCCAGGCAAAAGCAGCTGCAGGAAAAGTAGCTCTAGGATATGCTTGTCCAAAAGCAGAATACCCATCTCTACGAACAGAGGCTGTCAGGAGGTATTTGTCTTTAAAGGTATAATTTATTCTACCCATTAAAGCATCACCTGTTTGTCTGAGATCGTTGTTGTACAAGGAGGGGTTGTTACCAAATTGTAAACCATGGTACCCTAAATTCGAATTTGGAGAAAAATTTTGGTTGGACTGTTCCTCTGTCCAGCTTCTATAGCTCTCTGAATTGTATAAAAAGGTGGCATTGATATCATGCTGTCCAATGGTTTTGTTCCATGTAAGAAGGTTGTCAAGTAACCATTCAGTTGTTTTACTGGAATACCTGGTAGCCCGACCACCCGGATAGGTTTGAGAACCTGTAATGGTTTCTTCACCCCAGAAATTTTGATCTGACGTAAAGGAATACCTAGGTTGGAAAGATATCTTATAATTAATGCCGAACGGGAGCTTAACATTTCCATAGATACTTGTAAAGAAAGAATTGACTTTTTTGTTCCTACTTTGTCCATAATAATTCATCATCGGGTTATAAGCAGATGGATCATCATGTGGCCTAAGATTGATCGAGCCGTCTTCATTAAAGGGTTCTCCAAAAGGGCTAGCGATGTACATTAAACCTAGATTTGCTGGCACTGAACTTTCATCTCTTTCACTGTATTGCGAGTTGGCTCCAAATGAAAGGTATTCGTTGATTTTAAAGTCAACATTTAGTCTGGACCTAATATTGGTATGACTGTCTCCAGTAATGATCCCATCACTGTCGGTATATCCTACTGACCAGTAGTATTTGATGTCCTCGGTACCACCACGGATACTAAGGTCATAAATTTGCTTTACACCTTGAGATATGGCCATGTCATAATAATCCACAGTATGCCCTGCTAGTGCATTTTTTTGCTCAGTAGGGTACATGTTTAAGCGCTGAAGGAATTCAGTGTACGGATCAGCGTTAGCGTTGCTATTGTAGTTCAACCAATCATTTACACTAACATTATCCGGCAAATTGTTAGGGTCAGTATAAAAGTTTTCAGGAATTGATGGGTTATTTATTGCCCCTTCTCTGAAATAATCTGCTCTGAACTGTAAGTATTGATCTGAATTAAGTGGCTTACGGTCTTTGGTAGGGCTTGACACTCCTACCTGTGCAGAGAAATTAATGGTGGGTTTACCGCTTATACCTTTTTTGGTAGTGATCAGAATTACGCCATTGGCAGCTCTGGCCCCATAAACGGCTGAGGAACTAGCATCTTTTAATACATCGATAGACTCTACGTCAGTAGGGCTTATTTCAGCAATACTTCCGTTATAAATTACTCCATCCAATACGATCATCGGAGAAGTGCCAGCACTTAGAGAGGTAGGACCACGAACTTCAAAACTACTTCCACCAGCTGCTGAGGGCCTTTGGTTGGCACTTAAACCAGCTATTGTTCCTGTGAGCATATCAGATATCTGGCTCATGGGTTGGTTTTTAAAGGTTTCAGCATCTATGCGGGAAACAGATCCTGTCAGGTCACTTTTCTTGGCCGTACCGTATCCTATTACGACTACTTCATCCAAATCAGCAGCATTGGCAACTAAGCCAATGTTAATCTCACTTCGATTCTCAAGTGGAACCTCTTGGGTAAGGTAACCTATAAACGAAAAGATCAATTGGGCATCTGAGTTAGGAATAGTCAAGCTAAACTGACCGTCAATATCACTTACGGTTCCCTGAGATGTTCCTTTGATAAGGATATTTACACCAGGTAGTGTTTCATTGGTGGAAGCATCTTTCACTACTCCTGATACAATTTGAGAGGCCTGAAAACCATGTCCCTGGAATGAAATAAGGGTGGTTATTAGGAACAAGAACAATAGACAAATTGGGGGATTTATACCCCGATATTTAAAAGGAGGAATCAAAAATAATGCCTTTGACAAGACATAATTATTTAAATAATATTGTTTTTTCATGAATAAAGAATGTAGTGGAATATTAAGATGATTTAGAAATGTAATTTATTGGTTATAATATATTTATGTAATTAATTGTAATAACATAAACCTATTCATTCAATTAAAATAGTTGAATTTAAAGTGAAATTATTTTGTAAATCAATTATTATATAGGGAATAATTTTAATGTTCACGTTACCTAAAGATTATTTAAATTTTGCGAATATTTAAAATTATATCAATTTTATATTGGTATATTAATAATAAGGGGGGTATATCAGTTATGAATGGTAATTACTCTCCTGTCACAGCTAGCTAATAAATAGCGCAGATCTGTTTATATGCGCCAAATAAGGGAATTGACCATTTAATAAAATAAATAGAAAGATTGAATTAGCCTTTAAAGGTTTATTGTTTTGTAATAAATAAAGAGGGGTTTGTTAGTAAGGAAAGAGCGGATTTGGCTTACTGTTTTTCAAATTTGCCTAAAATCCTATGACTTCGATTATTCATGGTTTATATTGTAATCTATTAATTCCAATTCGGTAAAAAGAGTTAATGACATACGCCTGAATCTGAAACTTCAATTAATCCCCAATTAGCTGACTAATTTATATGAAAAGAAGAAAAGCCATCAAATCAATCGCCTTAGGAACAGTAGGTTCATCTTTCGTTCTTACTGAAAATTGGGCTGGAACAAGGCCTATAATATCCTTTAAAAAGGGAAGTCCGCTTAAAAGCAATTGGCAAAATTGGCCTGACATGGCTTGGGTAGGTCCTGAATACTGGGGGAACCGACTTCAGGATTGGGAATTGAAAAATGGCAAAGCCGTTTGTAACCTAAGTGCTAAAAACAGAACCCTCCATAGCCTTACCCATCAATTTAGCCCGGCAGCTGATTCTTTTAAAAGTGAAGTAAAGGTAAGCTGGCTAAAGGAAGATAAAATTGGTGATTCAGCGTCGTATGTAGGGATAAGGTTAGGAGCCAGAGGGAAATTTGAAGATTACCGCTCTGCGGCAGTTTTTGGTAAAGGGCTGGATGCTGGTATCAATGGTGAGGGTTATTTATTCATTGGTGAGCAGGTGGGGACGGAGAAATTGCCCTTGGACAAAGAAATTAATCTAGTGGTGAAAGGAGAGAAAGGTGCTTTAACAATAGAAGCTTTTGTCCCTACAAGTAAGGAACTGCTAGGAGTTTTAAAGATTGAAAATTACAGCGGAAACCTTGGTGGGAATATTGCATTGGTTTCCCATTTTCCTGAAGAGGCACTTTTCGAAGCCTCCGTAGCTTTTTCGGATTGGGCTGTAACAGGGGAGAAGGTATTAGCAGCAGAAAACCAATCCTTTGGCCCCATCTGTTTTGCACATTATACCTTGCATGACGGCGTTTTGAAACTAGGTGCACAATTGGCCCCTATAGAGAAGATAGAAAAAAATACAATCAGTCTTCAGGTAAAGAAAGGCAATGAATGGACTACTTTACAAGAAGCCAAAATAGATGCTTTGGGCAGGGTAGCTCATTTTCGCATTGAGAATTGGTCCGAAGAAAGAGCAGTCCCTTACAGGGTAAAAGTGGATTTACCATTAAGAAATGGGGTCAAAAGTTTTCACTACGACGGCACAATCGCTGAGGAGCCAAAAGACAAAGACCAGGTAAAACTGGCGGTCTTTAGTTGCAATGCAGATTACGGGTTCCCTGACAATGAGGTAAGTTTAAATTCCTTGAAACATGCTCCTGATCTAGCTGTGTTTTTAGGTGATCAATTTTATGAAAGTACGGGTGGTTTTGGAATTCAAACTTCTCCATTGGAGAAATCAAGTCTTGACTACCTTCGCAAATGGTACATGTTTGGCTGGTCATATGGCGAAATTTTCAGACACATTCCTTCAGCCTTTATCCCGGATGACCATGATGTCTATCATGGGAATGTGTGGGGAGAAGCAGGGAAAGTTGCCCCAACGGATGAAGGATGGACCTATGTGGCCCAGGATCAGGGTGGCTATAAAATGCCAGCTGAATGGGTAAATATGGTGCAATTGACACAGACAGGCCACCTTCCGGATGCCTATGATCCAAGACCTGTAAAGCAGGGGATTGGCGTTTATTATACAGATTGGGTGTATGGAGGAATAAGTTTTGCCATACTTGAAGACAGAAAGTTTAAATCTGCACCAAAAAATGTATTGCCTGAAGAAGCTAAGGTTACCAATGGCTTTATTCAAAACCGGGAGTTTGATATCAAAGAATATTATGACATTGAGGCAAACCTGCTTGGAGAGCGGCAGCTGAAATTCTTAAATCAATGGTCAACAGACTGGAGCAAGGGGGCAGAAATGAAAGCAGTTTTGTCGCAGACAAATTTTTGTACGGTTGCCACCCTTCCTGAAGGAAGTATTATCGATAGTATCGTCCCCAAATTACCCATTCCTGAATTGGGTGAATATGTATCTGGTGATGCACCTACTTCCGATATGGACTCCAATGGATGGCCACAAAAAGGAAGAGATGAAGCGCTTAGAATAATAAGAAAAGCCTTTGCATTGCACATTGCCGGCGACCAACATTTGGCAACAGTCGTGCAATACGGTGTGGATGAATTTAAGGATGCTGGCTATGCTTTTGCTGGTCCGGCATTGAACAATCTATTCCCAAGACGTTGGTGGCCTACCTTACCTTCAGACCATAAACCTCTACCCGGTAAGCCAAAATATACGGGAGATTTTAATGATGGATTTGGCAATAAGGTGACCGTTCATGCGGTGGCTAATCCCCGTAAAACGGGGGTTAAACCAGCATTGGTTCATGACCGGGCAACGGGTTATGGAATAGTGACCTTTGATAAAAAAGGAAAGAAAATGACCATGGAATGTTGGCCAAGATATGTGGATCCAAAAGCCAATCCAAATGGACAGTATGAAGGTTGGCCTATAACGGTTTCCCAAAAGGAAAATTATGCAAGAAACGCTACAGGTACCCTTCCTCCTTTGGATTTGAGCAATTGTAATAAACCTATAGTCGCTGTGATTAATGAGCAATCAGGAGAATTGGTGTATTCTCTCAGAGTTAATGAAAAGATTTTCCGACCTGAAGTTTTCCAGGAGGGTAGCTACCTCGTAAAAATTACAGATGACAAAACAGGCAATTACATGGTTTATAACCATTTGACAACTTCTTCTGATCAATTGGCCTTGCTTAAGGTAGATCTAGAATCAACAAAAGCGTAAAACAGTTAGTTTTGAATGGGTAATACCCTGTTCAAGCCTATAAATATAGATTACCTCAAGCTTATCAATGTAAAATGAAAAAGAGTTTATTATTTTCAATACCTGTACTAATGTTCTTAGTGGCTGCCTGCCAACAAGAAAAACAGGAAGTGGTTCCGCCCAATATTATTTATATTCTAGCTGACGATTTAGGCTATGGAGATTTAGGTTGTTATGGGCAGGAAAAAATTGAAACACCACATATTGATGCTTTGGCAGCATCTGGGATGATGTTCACCCAGCATTATTCAGGAGCGCCAGTTTGTGCACCAGCAAGGGCGGTATTGCTCACGGGACAGCATTCAGGGCATTCTCAGGTAAGGGGCAATGATGAGTGGGCTAGTAGAGGTGATGTTTGGGATTATTATGCCATGTTAGCAGACTCTACCTTGGAAGGGCAAAGGCCTATTGCCACTGGTACGGTTACGATTGGATCCATGCTGCAGGGAGCTGGTTACACTACAGCAGTGGTTGGAAAATGGGGATTAGGCGCCCCACATACAGAAGGTGTTCCCAACCAACAAGGCTTTGATTATTTCTTTGGTTATAACTGTCAAAGGCAAGCCCACACCCTGTATCCTGTTCACCTTTGGGAAAATGACCACAGGGTTTACTTTAATAATGATACCATTGCTCCTAATAAAAAACTCGCCGAAGGAGCTGATCCTTATGAATTAGAAAGTTACAGTGACTATTTTCTTACCGATTATGCGCCTGAGGTAATGTTCGATAGGATTACCAATTTTGTGGACGAGCAAAGCAGCGAAAAGCCTTTTTTCTTGTATTGGGCAACACCTATTCCTCATGTGCCACTTCAGGCCCCTGAAAAATGGATAGATCATTATGTGGAGAAATTTGGAGATGAAGAGCCCTATTTGGGGGAACGCTCTTATTTTCCTTCCCGTAATCCAAGAGCGACTTATGCTGCCATGGTCAGTTATATGGACGAACAAGTTGGTGAGCTTGTTGCGCAATTAAAAAGGAAAGGCCTATACGAAAACACTTTGATCATTTTCACTTCCGACAATGGCCCTACTTTCAATGGAGGTACAGATTCCCCTTGGTTCAATAGTGGAGGAAAATTTAGAGAAGAAATGGGGTATGGCAAAGGCTTTCTTTACGAAGGCGGTATTCGGGTACCCATGATAGCCTCCTGGCCAGGCAAGATCAAACAGGGTTCAGTAAGTGACCATGCATCTGTTTTTTATGATGTAATGCCCACTTTGGCTGAAGTAGCCGGGAAATCATTAGAAACTGCCACAGATGGAACCAGCTTTTATCCTACACTATTAGGGCATGGACAAGCTCATCCTGAGTTTCTTTACTGGGAATTTCCTTCCTACGGCGGGCAGATTGCAGTTAGAATGGGAGACTGGAAAGCGTTAAAACTGGATGTTCAAAAGGGTGGGTCTTCCTGGTTATTGTTTGACTTGAAAAGTGATCCTTTGGAAATGCATGATGTGGCCGAGGAAAACCCAGAGGTATTAAAGAAGGTAAATGAAATTGTAGCAAGAGAACACACAACTTCACCCAATGAAAGGTGGAGGTTTGAAGAATTGGATGGGGTTTAATTTCAATAAGGCATTCACCATCTTTTTGAACTGATTATAATAGAAAACCATTATCGACTTTATTCTAACATTGTTGGAAGGGAGAGGTAATGGTTTTTTTTAGATTGAACCCGCTGTAAGTGAATAAAAACCCATATTCAAAGGTTTTTATTTATAGCTGCAGTAGATATGTTGGCAATCTGCTTGATAACCATTAAATTAGAAATGTAATTAATGTAAACCCGGTAGGATTGAAAAATACAGCTGTTTTTTCGTCAATATTTATGGTGCTGTTCATAGTCGGAATGGCTTTGAACAGTTGTTCCAACGAGAATGTCATAAGGGAAGCCTCAATTCCTGATCAGGTAAGTTATAATTTCCATATCAGGCCCATTTTATCTGACAATTGCTTTGCCTGCCATGGCCCCGACGCCAATAAAAGAGAAGCCGGACTAAGACTGGATACTGAAGCTGGTGCTTATGCTGCGTTGAAGGAAAACCCTGATCAACATGCCATTGTCCCGGGAAATCCCAATAAGTCTCAAGTGATAAAAAGGATTTTTTCAGAGGATGCCTCCGAGAAAATGCCTCCCCCGGAATCCAATTTGACAATTACCGATTATGAAAGGAATCTGATTAAGAAATGGGTTGACCAAGGAGGGGTTTACGAAAAACATTGGGCTTTTGAGCCTCCGACAAAGAAAACCATTCCAATACCAGACAGCGATGAATGGAGCCATAACCCGATTGATGGTTTTGTTTTTGCTAAAATGGAGGACAAAGGTTTGTCTCCTAGTCAAAAAGCTGAGGAGGGGTATCTTCTAAAGCGTTTGAGTTTGGACCTTACCGGTCTTCCGCCAACCTCTGAAGAAGTAATGCTATTTGGCTCAGGTGAAAAGTCCTGGGAGGAAATGATTGATCTTTATCTTGACAAACCAGCCTACGGTGAAAAACTAGCCCTGTTATGGTTGGATATTTCCAGGTATGCAGATTCTTTTGGCTACCAGAACGACAATATTCGAACCCAATGGCCTTACCGTGATTGGGTCATTCATGCTTTTAATCAGAATTTCCCGTATGATAAGTTTTTAACCTGGCAGTTTGCTGGTGACTTACTTCCTGATCCTAATAGGGAACAAATCCTGGCTACAGCTTTCAACAGAAACCACAAGGTTACTGAAGAGGAGGGAGTCATTCATGAAGAGTACAGGATGGAATATGTTTTGGACAAAACCAATACCTTTAGCAAGGTGATCCTTGGGATGACCATGGAATGTGCCCAATGTCATGACCACAAATACGACCCGATTTCTCAAAAAGATTATTACAACCTGTATGCATTTTTCAACAATACTCCTGAAAAAGGTTTTGAAGGGGGCGCAGGATCTGCTGTGCGGGCCAAGACACCACTTATGTGGATTGATACAGATGATACAGAAGGGATTTTAGACTTCGTTAACCACTCAGACACCAGTAAGGTGGCCGTTTCCATCATGCAGGATTTCCAAGACTCTATTCGTCCTACTTTTATTTTGGATAGAGGCTTGTATGATGCGCCAAAAGGGGAACCGCTTACCGCCAATACACCAGCTATTATCAAGCCTTTTTCTAGTGAACTACAAAAGAATAGGTTAGGCCTGGTGGAATGGGCATTTGCTGATGACCACCCCTTAACTTCAAGGGTTTTTGTCAATCTAATATGGCAGGAAATATTTGGAACAGGTTTGGTGCCTTCATCTGGGGACTTTGGCATGCAAGGAAAATTACCTACCCATCCAAAGCTTTTAGATTGGCTGGCGGTTGAGTTTAGGGAAAGCGGTTGGGACATCAAGAACCTTATAAAAATGATTGTAAGCTCTGCTACCTATCAGCAATCTTCTGCTGTTACCAAAGCTGGTTTAGCGCTTGATCCAGACAATACCTACCTTTCCCGTTACCCACGGTTAAGGTTGCATGCTGAGTTGATTAGGGACATGGTACTGTCTAGTAGTGGTTTGCTAATTTCTGAAATAGGAGGTCCAAGTGTGAAACCCTATCAGCCTGAAGGTTTGTGGGAAGCCTCCAGTTCGGGGAGGGGTGAGCTCAATATTTATCGACAGGATAAGGGAGACAAACTCTATAGAAGAGGGATTTATACTTTTATAAAACTCACTTTGCCTCCTCCTTCTTTATTGCTTTTTGATGGAAGCAACCGAGACATTTGTCAGGTAAACAGAAACAGAACCAATACGCCTTTACAGGCTTTGGCCATGCTCAATGACCCTTTGGTGCTTGAGGCGTCCAGGGTACTTGCGGAGAAATTAGTGGTTGAATATGGGGATGAGAAAGCAGCAATAGATGAAGCTTTCATTCGGATTCTTGGGCGTCTTCCTAAGGATGACGAAGAAAAGGTGTTGGAAGAATTTTATGCGGAGGAGTTGGAAAGGTTTAAAATGGAACCAGTCACTGCTACAAGTACATTGTTGGTTGGAGAATCCCCAACTTCCGAGAAAGAAGCCATCAGGACAGCGGCTTTAATGCAAGTCATTGTAGCCCTTTATAATTTGGAGGAAACCATCACTAAAACCTAATCCGTTCTATCCCCTAAAATCCTAAATCCAATCAGGTGCTTCAGGAGGAATTTTTACTAAATCCGTTTCCATTACCTGAAATGCAGAATAATCCGAATTAAACCCCTAATAACCCTGATTATTAATGATTTAATACCTAACTGATGAAACAAGAAGATAATCTTTAGAATAGGTTTCTTCTTGTTTTATTTTGAGGCTATATTCTATTTTTTAAATTGATTTAGCATATAATATTTTAATAATGAAGAAGGACGGTAATTCCTCGAGAAGGAAGTTTATACTGAATGCTGTGGCCATTGCCCTGGCTCAACCTCTTCTATTTAATTTACCTGGCTTTGCCAAAACAAATAGGAAGAAATATAGGCATGCATAGGTATAGCCGGGACGGGTGGACATGATCTTGCCAGGTTTATTGTGCATGCCTGAAACCGTGATTTTAGGCACTGTAGCCATTCGGGAACCAGGCACTCATTTGGAATGGGATGCTGAAAAAATGCGTTTTAAAAATGCTGTACTTGTCCAGAAAGTACAGGAAGGGCTGGAAAGTATTAAACCCAATTTTATTGATATTCACCCTTAATTCATATTTCTGATATAGCATAATATAGTCCAAATATCAGTTTTCTAGTAAAAGCAATCTTAAGATAAGTAGTAAACATGCTATTTCGGGCTTGCTTTATTTGTTCGGCCTATTTGGTAATTAATTTGGCTATTTTCTAATTCGGGTTACAGGCAATATCACTTTATGTATTTTTCTATTCAGGGTGGGCACAGGCCTATCAAATACCTGATTTTTCCCCCTGTTTTATTTCAGCAGCTCATCTTTAAGCTCTTTTTGTAAGGATATTTAAAGAATTATGAAATTCTTATGTTTAATATAATTTTAGTTATACTACCACCCATCTTAATTGGTATAGGTTTAACACATTAAAAATCTTTTTTTACAACAAATAAATATTTATGTTGTGTTATTATTCAATTTAATATTTGAATAGAATAGGTTGTGGCGAAAGGATTTATAGATGAACTACTGATCAAATTTCAATCATCCCGGCAGAATAAAATGAATAAATCTTTTATCTGATCGACAATTTTGTACTTGTCACTTGTGGAAAAAATTGAATCAATCGATTTCCTTTTAGGTGAAATTCGACAAGATTGATTGGTGAATTAAAAGTGATTTTATCTCGTAATCTATCGCTTTTTAAAGCAATTTATTCTTAATATCAACAATTTAATAAACCCAAATAATTATGAATAAACCTATACTTTACCTTTTTCACAAGGTATCGAAAACGCTCTTCCTCGGAAGTATTCTACAGTGTTTGATTTGGATGCCTATATTGGCAGAAGGAAACAGAAAAGTCACAATTCCTGATTTGGCCCTTGAGGCAATTACGCTCCCTTCATTTAAAGGAATAGAATTACAACAAGTTTCGGGAACTGTTACAGATAATAATGGCGACCCTGTCCCTGGTGCAACCGTGGTAATAGAAGGATCAACCAACGGAACAGTTTCAGATATTGATGGTAAATTTAGCCTTGAGGTACCTGATGGAGCCGTACTTTTGATTTCTTTTATTGGTTATGAGACCCAAAGGATCACCCCAGGAAATCAAAGTAATCTTTCCATTATTTTAATAGAGGATGCTACCTCATTGGATGAAGTGGTTGTCGTGGGTTATGGTGTTCAACAGAAAGTTAACCTCACTGGAGCCATTTCCACAGTTGATTTTGATGATGAATTGTCTAATCGCCCATTAACCAATGCTTCACAAGCCTTAGGAGGTACAGCTTCAGGTGTTTGGGTAAGTCAAAATTCAGGTAAACCAGGCAGTGATGGTGCACAGATTAGAGTACGAGGATGGGGGACACTAAACAATTCCAACCCCCTAATTATTATTGATGGGGTAGAGGGTTCCTTTAGCCAGCTGAATCCCAATGATATTGAAAACATCTCTGTATTGAAAGATGCTGCAAGTGCTGCCATATATGGATCAAAAGCTGCCAATGGAGTGGTTTTGGTAACCACAAGAATGGGGAAAAAGAATGAAGCGATGCAAGTGAATGTAAATTCCTATTTCGGGATTCAATCACTTGGTCGAAGGTATGATGTGATCAACAACAGTGCTGAACACATGGAACTAACCAATACGGCTTTGTTGAATGAGGGGTCTACGCCACTTTTTTCAGAAACCCTTATTTCCGAATTCAGAAATGGAACTGATCCCTACAAATACCCGAACACGGATTGGTTTAAGGTGTTGTTTAATACAGCCAATATTCAGGAACACAATGTTTCCATAAGAGGTGGTTCGGAACAGTCTTCCTCCTTCATTTCCTTCAATTACCTCAATCAGGAAGGAATGGTGCCAAACACAAGTTCAGAAAGGTATGGACTAAGGGCAAATATTTCTTCCAATGTCAAAGATTGGTTGACTGTAAGTGGGAGGTTTAATTATATCCGTAAGGACTCGGATGAGCCATATGCAGATGTGACTTATGGCTCTTTAGGTAGGGTTTTTGAAATGCTTGGAGGTTCTGCACCTTATATAGCTCCTTATACACGGGATGGGCGGTTTGGTTCTGTTCAAGCGATTAGTGAAGATGGCAACCTTCTGTTTGACAATAGAAATGCACTTATTGACGCCGCCAATGGGTTGACAAATACGGAAGAGAATATTTTAACAATGAATTTAAGTGCAGACATTAAATTAACCGATTACCTATCCTTTAAAACCACCGTTTCTTCTAACGGGAATTGGAACTTGATAGACCGGTATAATACCAGTGTTTTTGGGTACACGGATACAGGGATTGAAACCACCACAAGGAATTACAACAGAGAAGGCTTAGAAATCAATAGAACACAAATTTCAAGCATGCAGAACAACCTCTTCTCCACAATAAATTTCAAGAAAGATTACAATGAAATACATAGTATTTCGGCCATTGGAGGATTACAACTAGAGACCTTCAAGGTTCAAAACATGTTTTCCAGAAGATCTGCCCCTCCTAAAGAAGGGCTAACTCAGGTGGATGCAGGGACGTCAGGAATCCAAGGCGAAGGCAACATGAATGGGTTTCGCATTTTCTCTTATTTTGGAAGGGCAAATTACACCTTGATGAGCAAATATTTGTTTGAAGCCAATGTCAGGGCGGATGCTTCCTCAAGGTTTAACAAAGCCAATCGTTGGGGCGTTTTTCCAGGCTTCTCGGCAGGTTGGCGTTTGTCGGAAGAAGATTTTATCAAAAATGTTTCAGCGATATCTAACCTGAAAATCAGAGCTTCCTGGGGTCAGTTAGGAAACCAGAATATTTCGGGATATTGGCCTTATTTAACCGTCATCGGTCAAAATAACAACCTTAGTTACAGTTATAATGGTAGTTTTTCTCCTGGAGCAGCAGTAACTGCTTTGGTGGATCAGAACATTACCTGGGAAACGTCTTCCTCGCTCGATTTAGGTTTAGAGCTAGGGGTGTTAGACGACAGGATTACTCTGGAAGCTGACTATTTTCAAAAAACCACAAAGGATATTTTGGTGCAGTTACCTATTCCTTCAGTAATGGGTGGAATATCCTCCCCATACGAGAACGTAGGTGAAATGATCAATAATGGAGTTGAATTTATACTTAATTACAATAACCTGAAATTTGACAAGGATCAATTGGGCTTCAATATGGGGCTGAACATGACCTATATCCATAATGAAGTCACCAAATTCAGAGGAGGAGATTCTCCCGATCAATTGTACCTGCTGAGGGAAGGGTATTCCTTTAGAACCTTGTATGGTTATAATGCCATAGGCATTTATCAATCGGATGATGAAGCAAAGGAACACATGCACTCCAATCCATTTACACCAACTGCTGGAAATTTAAAATTTGAAGATTTAAATAACGATGGAAGGTTGAATTTTGAGGATAAAATGGGACTGGGAAATACGCTTCCGAAGTATACTTTCGGAATATCGTCGGGTTTTAAATACAAAGGTTTTGACTTAAATCTCTTGTTTCAGGGAATATTGGGTGTAAACATGTATACCCAAAACAATTTTACTGACCTGGACTGGGAAAACAGGATGATATCTACTCGGTGGAGAGATGCCTGGTCACCTGACAATCCAGATGCAGCAAACCCAAGTTTAAAGTTTAACAATCCATGGGATGGATCCCAATCTTCTTATTGGGTAAATGAAGTGGATTTCATAAAATTAAAAAATGTTCAGTTGGGTTATTCTTTCCCTACCTCTGTTGCAGAAAAATTGGGCTTGCAGAAAATTTACCTTTATGTAAATGGGCAAAATGTTTTTTCAATTGCTAGCAATGGCTATGAAGGATACGATCCGGAAAGAAATACTTTCGATGCTGGTTACCAGTTGTATCCTACCCCTAGAATTTTTTCAGCAGGTATCAATTTAAATTTCTAAGCACATGAAGACCAATAAATATATTCTATACCTACTATCAATGGTGTTGTTGTTTCCACTGTCAAGTTGTAATGACGATTTCCTTGAGTTTTATCCTGAAGATAAGATCACTTCTGCCAACTTTCCCCAAAATGAGGAAGACATAGAGTTGCTACTCAATGGGGTTTATGCGCTATTGCGCGAAAACTCAATTTACAATGAAGGCCTTTTTGGCTTTGGTGTGCTGGATGGAGCTACTCCAAATGCTTTCAACTGGGGCAATACCCCCATTGCCAGAGCTGGAAGTGGACAATTAAACTCCAGTGATGGAAGCATAGTGAATTTCAGATGGACAAGGTCCTACGGGATTATTTTCAGGGCCAATTATCTCTTACAAGCTTTGGATCAGATAGATCTGACTGAGGGAGAAAAAGCCATTTACCGGGCTGAGGCGAGATTCCTTAGGGGGCTGGCTTATTCAATACTTGCAGAAGGTTTTGGAGGTGTCCCTATAATATTAGATGCCATTTCCACTGAAGAGGCAAGGTCTATTTCCAGAGCAAGTCAGGAAGAAACCTGGAATCAGGTGATGGCTGATTATAATATGGCGATTGACAACCTTCAGGAAGAAGCGCCCGAATTAGGAAGGGCAACAAAAGGTGCTGCTTTGGCCATGAAAATGAGGGCTTTATTGTACCAAGGGGAATATGAGCAGGTACTGTCAGTAATTGATGAAATTGACGCACTAAATAAATACAATCTTTTCCCGAGTTATGAAGGTTTGTTTAAGCTTGAAAATGAAAACAATGCGGAGGTGATTTTTGATGTGCAATACATTTCAGGGGAGAACTCCCAAGGCTCATTGCATGACCAATACTGTGGAACAGGAACAGGAAGCTGGACCAGGGGAAGCAGGTATGTACCTACCGATGATTTGGTAAACGCTTATGAAACCGTTGATGGTGCTGAAATCGATCCAAATAACCCTTACGAAAATCGGGACCCCAGACTTGAGTTTACTGTGGTAGTGCCAGGGGCCTATATATTGGGATACAGGTTCCCTAATTATACCTATCCTGGAGGAGCATTCAATCACCCTGGAAATAGGTTAAAGCACTTGAGCGCGAGAAAATACCGTATAGAACCGGAAGCAGATTTACCTCCTTCCGGCCAATCTGGTCTGAACAATATCATCATCAGGTATGCGGATGTGCTTTTGTCAAAAGCAGAGGCGATCATAGAAACCAATGGAGATATAGATGAGGCCATTAACCTTATCAATAGAATTCGTACGGAAAGGGAAGATGTAAAGATTACCTCTTTGCCTATGGGGCTTTCTCAAGGGGAAGCACGAGCCAAATTACGGCATGAAAGAAGGATTGAGTTCGCCTTAGAAGGATTGTATTGGGCAGATATAAAAAGGTGGGAAATTGGTGAGGATATTTATCCAATAGAAGTAAAAGACCACAATGGGGACGTGATAGAAACCAAATTCCCGAATGGATACCTCGATTTTTACCGTTTGCTTCCTATCCCTGATAGTGAAATATCTTTGAATGGAAATTTAACGCAAAACCCAGGTTGGTAAATTGAGTCTTTCCACCAGACCATGAGACCTTAAACTTCATGGTCTGGCGGAAAATAAAAACTTGAACAGAAAGTTAACAACAAGTAAATGGATGTTATAAAAAGTGCTGCCTGGATATTTGTACTCACGGTAATTTTAAGCAGTTGCAGTACCTCAGGTACCAAAGAAGAAGCGCCACCTAATTTTATAATCATTTTGGCTGATGATTTGGGCTATGGAGGTCTAGCTTCCTATGGTGATACCAGCCTTCGTACACCAAACATTGACTACTTGGCAGCAGAAGGCATTCGATTTACCGATTTTCATTCCAATGCGCCGGTCTGTTCTCCTACTCGGGCAGCATTGTTAACTGGAAATTACCAGCAAAGGTCAGGTATGGAAGGCGTTATTTACGTACGTGGAGAAACCCGAGAGGTAGGCCTTGACAGCAGCCAGGTATCGATAGCAAAGCTATTGAAAACTGCAGGCTATGCTACTGGAATCATGGGTAAATGGCACCTGGGTTATCAACCGGAATTTAATCCTGTTCATCATGGCTTCGATACTTTTTATGGGTATTTGAGCGGCAATGTAGATTATCATTCTCATTATGACAACGCTGGTATTTATGACTGGTGGCATAACTTAGATTCAATATATGAAGAGGGCTATGCAACTGATTTGATAAGTGCACATGCAGTAGATTTTATTGCTGAAAATAAGGAAAAACCTTTCTTTTTGTATGTTTCTCATGAAGCGCCACATGTACCTTTTCAAGGGAGAAATGACCCTGCCTATAGATTTCCTGGAGAGAAATTTAGCTACCATGGACCTGTGGAGGATACCCTAAAAGTATACAATGAAATGGTGGAAGTGATGGATGAAGGAGTTGGAGAAATTTTAAAAGCTTTACGGGAAAATGGTCTCGAGGAGAATACCTTGATTTTGTTTATTTCAGACAATGGGGCAGAGATCTTTGGAAACAATGGTAAGCTGAGTGGCCATAAAGGAAACCTATTGGAAGGAGGACATCGCGTTCCGGGTATTGCCTATTGGAAAGGAAAAATAATGCCAAGGGAATCCTCTGCCACTGTCCTTAGTATGGATGTATTGCCGACACTGCTTGCAATGAGCCAGGGTTCTTATCCAGAAAATTTGCAATTTGATGGGGTTGATTTGTCGAAGCACCTCTTGCAGAACGAATTGATTCAAGACAGAAGGCTATTCTGGAGGTACAGAAACCAAAAAGTAGCCCGACATAAGGAATGGAAGTTATTGCTATCGGACAAGGACACCCTGTTGGTAAATCTAGATAAGGATGCATTGGAATTACATGACCTGTCTGGAGAAAGACCAGAAATTGTAAAAGATCTTCTAGAAAAACTGGATGCCTGGGAAAAAGGGGTAGGGCCTGTAAAAGCCATGAAAACGATATAAGGAATTAATTGGACCAATTGAAAAATGCACATGATTTTACGAAAATATATAGGCTTACTAATGATTGTTCTCCTTCCCTTTGGAGGAGTATTAGCCCAAAACAAGCAATTGCCAAATATAGTCCTGCTTTTAGCAGATGATCTGGGGTACCGTGACCTGAGTTGCTATGGAAGTACGCAGGTAAATACACCAAATCTGGACAAATTGGCGGCCAAAGGCATGCGGTTTACAGACTTTTATGCAGGATCTGCGGTTTGTTCGCCCTCAAGGGCCGCTTTAATGACCGGCCGGTCTTCAGTTAGGGCAGGGATTTACAGCTGGATTCATACTTCGCATAAAATGCATTTGGCAAAAACAGAATTTACCACGGCTGAATTATTGAAACAGGCAGGTTATGCCACGGCCCATATTGGCAAATGGCATTTAGGTTATGACCTTGAAGAGGGTTCAGGACCGGGTCCAAATCCAGGAGACCAGGGTTTTGACCATTGGATAGCTACAGGAAATAACGCCATCCCTTCCCATCATAATCCAGACAACTTTGTACGCAATGGACTGGCCTTAGGTGAGGTAGAAGGTTATTCATCGCATATTTTGGCGGATGAAGCCATAGGCTGGCTTGATAGGAGACCAAAGAACCAGCCCTTTTTTATTAACCTGTGGTTTCATGAACCACACCAGAAAGTAGCAGCACCTGAAGCATTATTAAACAAACATAGGAACACGGATTTGCCAGCTTATTATGGGGCTATTGAAAATATGGATGCCGCAATAGGTAAGGTTCTGGCTGCTTTAGAAAGCCAAGGACTTACCAAGGAAACTCTAATTGTATTTATGTCTGACAATGGAAGCTACAGGGGGAACAATGGCAGTAACGGTGAGTTGACCCAAGGCAAAACCACCCTTTGGGAAGGTGGTATCCGGGTTCCTGGGATTTTTAGCTGGCCAGGAGTGATAGCTGAGGGCTCCATTGAAAACAGGCCAGCCGGAGTGGTTGATATTTTTCCAACAATAAAAGCAATAGTTGAGGAAAAAACTGATCCCAAAATCGTAATAGATGGTTCCAGTTTATTGCCAATTTTTACTGCTCAAGAATTTGAACGTGAAAAACCATTGTACTGGTTTTATCCGCCATCCCGGCCCGTTGCCGCTATTAGGAAAGACCAGTGGAATTTGATTGCTGACCCGGAATTGGCTATCCCTAGAGGGAATATGTTTAAAGAAGAATACATAGGGCTGATCAAGGAGACAAAATTGCAAAACTTCCGGTTGTTTAATCTGCGAAATGACCCAAAACAAACAAAGGATGTTTCTGCTGAAAATCCTGAAGTGTTTGAAAACATGAAAAGAGAAATGATCCAATTGCACGAGGAAATTGTAGCAGAGGCCATCGATTGGAGGGATTTTTCCTGGGAAAATAATTAAAACACGAATTCAATTAGACTGACAATGAAACTATTTAACTGGAGAAATTTATGCTTAATATTCCTTTTTCTAATAAGTGCAATAGCGCATGCACAAACCAAGGATAAATCTGAGAAACCCAATATTCTGATCATCTTTACAGATGATCAGGGATACCATGATGTGTCCTATTATGGAACAAAAGATATCCAAACTCCTCATATAGACGCCATCCGAAAGGACGGTATGCAGCTGGATTATTTCTACGCCAACTCTCCTGTTTGTGCACCCACCAGGGCTTCATTGATGTCAGGCCGATATCCTGATCACGTTGGTGTCCCCGGCTTGGTAAGGTCAAACCCCGCAAACAACTGGGGTTATTTGAATCCCAAAACAATTCTATTGCCTGCAATGCTTAAAAAAGGGGGATACCATACCGCTCACATTGGGAAATGGAACCTTGGTCTAGAACATCCTAACCTTCCCAATGACCATGGATTCGATTACTTTCATGGTTGGTTGGAAGACATGATGGACGATTACCTCACCCATAGAAGACATGGGAAAAACTACATGCGTTTGAACGAGGAAATCATAGATCCAGCAGGTCATGCTACAGATCTTTTTACTGAATGGTCAGTGAATTATATTAAAGACAGGGGGGAAAAAGAAGACCCATTTTTCTTGTATTTAGCCTACAATGCTCCTCACTTTCCAGTTCAACCTCCAAAGGAATGGCTTGATAAGGTGAATAAAAGAGAGCCTGGTTTACCTGAGAAACGTGCCAATTTGATTGCGTTCATTGAGCACCTGGATGATGGCATAGGGCAGGTGATAAGTGCACTTAAAGAATCTGGGCAATATGAAAACACACTTATCATTTTCACCAGTGACAATGGTGGACACCTACCTGATATGGCCAATAATGGTCCATTGCGTGATGGGAAGCAAAGCATGTATGAAGGGGGATTGAGAGTGCCCACGGCGATATCATGGCCTGCCAGAATTAAAGCAGGAAGCAGCTCAGACCAGGTAAACCTATCCATGGATATATTACCTACCCTCACCGAAATTGCGGGTGTTTCTGTAGAACATAAAATCAATGGAAGAAGCTTTTTGCCTACACTTCTAGGCGAAACCATGGAAGAGGATGCCCGACCTTTGTATTTTGTCCGTAGAGAAGGTGGAAGCAGATATGGAGGAAAGGCCTATCATGCACTTAGGTTGGGGGATTGGAAATTACTGCAAAATAGCCCTTTTCAACCCATGGAACTGTATAACTTAAAAGAAGACCCGTCAGAAAAAGACAATATTATCGCAGAAAATCAGGAAGTTTTTCAAAAATTAAATGCTTATTTAATGTCTCATATTCAGGAAGGGGGCAGAGTACCTTGGCAGCAACCTGAATAGCATTATAAATTTTAATACATCTCAGAAAAGATAAAAATATGAAACTGTTAAATCCCAAAATAGTCTTAGGCTTAATAATCAGTTGCTTAATGAGCTCAATTTCGCTATCTGAGGCCAGGCAAAAAAACGATCAGCCAAACATTATTGTGATATTTGCAGATGATTTGGGCTATGGAGACTTAGGGGTTTTTGGTCACCCATCGATTAAAACCCCTAATCTGGACAGGATGGCTTTTGAAGGGCAAAAGTGGACCAATTTTTATGTAGCCGCTCCAGTTTGTACCCCTAGTAGAGCCGGGATTCTTACTGGCAGATTGCCAATTCGGTCTGGAATGAGCAGTGACAAAAGAAGAGTGCTTTTCCCTGATTCTAATGGAGGACTACCTCAATCTGAAATTACCATTGCCAAAGCATTAAAAGGAAATGGTTACCAAACGGCAGCCATAGGAAAGTGGCATTTGGGGCATAAATCCCCCTTCTTGCCTACAGACCATGGTTTTGACAGTTATTTTGGGATTCCTTATTCCAATGATATGGATAAGGTGGAGAAAACAGATCATTTTACGCTGACTGAGAATGAGAGGTATCAAGGGTACAATGTACCGCTAATGAGAGATGAGGAAATAGTAGAACGCCCAACAGATCAGCGTACTTTAACAAAGAGATATACAGAGGAAGCTGTGGCCAAAATCAAAGATTTTAAAAAGGACCCATTTTTCATTTATTTGGCACATAATCTGCCACACATTCCATTGTTTAGGTCTGCAGCATTTAAAGATCAGTCTTTAGGAGGTATTTATGGGGATGTTATAGAGGAAATTGATTGGTCGGTTGGCCAAATTCTAGCCACCCTGAAAGAAGAAGGTATTGCCGACAATACCTTGGTGGTTTTTACTTCTGACAATGGGCCATGGCATATTTTTAAAACCCATGGGGGTTCGGCTGGATTACTTAGAGGAGCCAAAGGAGGAACTTTTGAAGGTGGAATGAGAGAGCCAACTGTGTTTTGGTGGCCAGCACAAATCAAACCAGGTGTGGTCATGGATATGGCAACAACCATGGATTTATTGCCAACTTTTTGTGCTATTTCAGGAACAGATTTACCTGATGATAGGGTGTATGATGGTTTTGATATTTCAGGCCTTCTTAAAGGTTCAGGCAAAAGTGAGCGAGAGACTGTTTTTTATTACCGTGGTCAAAGGGTATTTGCTGTGAGAAAAGGGGATTATAAGGCCCATTTTATCACCCAACTTGAATATGGGAATCCAACCGCACACCCAGTGACCCTTCCTGCCGTAACTGTAGAGAATGAAGCTACTGTTTTGGAAACACCTCTATTGTACAATGTAAATGTTGATCCAGGAGAGCGATTCAACATTGCTGAAGACCATCCGGAGGTTATTGCTGAAATTAGAAAGGTACTGGCTGAACACCAGGCTGGAATTGTTCCTGTGGAAAATCAGCTGGAAAAGTATTGATAATAGGAGCTTGTCATTGATATAAACCTAAAAATAAATGAGAATTTACAATGCCTTTTGTTTTCTCTTCATTGCACTCATCACAAATCCGGTGTATGCGAGCCTGCAGCAAACAAAGAAAGACCAGCCCAATGTTATCCTAATAATTACTGATGACCAAGGTTACGGTGATTTTGGATTTACGGGTAACCCGCATGTTAAAACACCTGTGATAGATAATCTGGCACAGGAAAGTGTTAGGTTAAATAATTTTTACGTTTCCCCAGTATGTGCACCTACCAGGTCCAGTTTAATGACAGGCAGGTATTCCTTGCGAACAGGTGTAAGGGACACCTATAATGGTGGTGCTACCATGGCTACCGAAGAAATTACCTTGGCTGAAATGCTTAAGGATGCGGGTTATGAAACCGGAGCATTTGGGAAATGGCATTTGGGAGACAATTATCCATTCCGTCCAGGGGATCAGGGTTTTGATGAATCGTTGATTCACCTTGCAGGAGGGATGGGGCAGCCTGGAGACTTCACGACTTATTTTCAGAAAGACCGCAGTTATTTTGACCCTACGCTTTGGTACAATGGCAAACAGAAGTCATTTCTAGGGTATTGTTCAGATATCTTTACCAATGAGGCCATTCGCTTTGTTGAAAGTCAAAGTCCGGATAAGCCATTTTTCATGTATTTGGCTTTCAATGCGCCTCATACCCCATTACAGGTGCCTGATGAATATTATCAAAAATACAAGGACATTGATCCTTCTTCAGGCTTTGGAGGCAATGGAATGCCAATGCCTGAAATGAGCGAAAAAGACAAGGAAGATGCGAGGAAAGTCTACGCGATGGTTTCCAATATTGATGACAATATTGGGAAACTTATGCAAAAGTTAGATGATTTAAACATCTCCGAGAATACCATTGTCATTTTCATGACAGACAATGGACCACAGCAGTTCAGGTATGTTGCTGGCATGAGAGGCAAGAAGGGGAATGTTTACCGTGGAGGAGTGCGGGTTCCATTTCTTATCAAATATCCAAAGGGCCTAAAACCAAATCAAGAGGTAAATGCTACTCTGGCGCATATTGATGTATTGCCAACTTTGGCGGAGTTATGCCAGGCAAAAGTGCCAACTGATAGGGAAATAGATGGACTAAGTTTTGCTGGATTATTAGAAGAGAAAGATGAAAATGAAGCGGCATTTGAAGAAAGGCCTTTGTTTTTTACTGGACCAGAAAGTTGCCGGAATTGTATGAGAACATCGCCATTCAAAAAGGCCCGTATAAATTGGTAGGGAATACAGGCTATGATGCAGTACCAAAAGACTTCGAGTTGTTCCATTTGGGAAATGATCCCTATGAATTGGACAATATCGTTGCAAACCATCCGGAAAAGGCGAATGAACTAAAAAGATCCATGGATCAACTGGTAGATGAGTTAACCGGATCTCCAAACCTGATGGAAGACCATATGCCAATAATAGGAACGAAGCATGAGAACCCACTAATATTGAATCGCAATGACGCATCGGGACAAAGAGGCATCTGGACACAAGAAGAGATTTATGGGTATTGGAATGTTGAAATACTTGAAGGGAATTACAATATCAGGTATAAATTTATTGAACCGCTGAAAAAAGCAGGCAAGGTAATGTTGGAAACCAAAGCACAAATTATCCAATCCCAAATGAAGCAAATGCCAACAGATGTGATTGACTTGAAAAATGTTCATTTGAAGCATTACAAAGGCAGTGTAACCCCTCATTTTATGAGTGGAGGTAAAAGCATTTTCCCTTTATGGGTAGAATTTGAGCGGATTGATTAAAAAAGTAACGGATTTGCTTTAATCCCGAAATATGTAATAGTCATTCTATTGCATATTCTATCTAACTCATATAATTATAGGTTTTAATTAACCCCTTAATATGATTTTAAGGCATAAGTTATTGATTACCCTTATCCCTTCCTGTTCATTTTTGGCTTGATCCAAAAACGAACCAAAAAGATCAAGGCTGTATGTAAATCTTAACGTAAAATGAATACTCAATGGCTAAACAAAAAAAACTCCGCCGGAATGGCGTCAAACAGTTTTTTTGTTCTTAACGCCATTGAGCCTCCATTTTACTAATTTCCATAAGGCCGGAATAAAAAATGGCATAAATCCAAGTTAGTAGCCCTACGTCACTTTTTGGCAAGGTCTTAGAATTCCATCTAACTCTTTAAAGACTTAGGGTAGTCCTAGTAAAATTGGGTCATCGAGCCAATTTATTAGCCTTGAAGGGGCGAAATATAACAGCCACGGGTATATAGCTCCTGGTTCAATAAATGCACATTAAATGATTTTGGTGGTATAGTTGCCTTTTTTCTGCAACAATACTGACAAAATCTTTTTCCTTAAATCAAAAAAGGTCAGCATTTTAACGCTGACCTTTTTTGTATTTTATTTTATGTATTTCTAAGCATTGGCACTTTGAGGAGCCCAATGGGAACAAAGCATCCCTGGCGCAGCCTTTTGAGGATTGGCACAATCATCTGTTTCATACCTTAAGCAAGAGTCACAGTTTCTGTTGTCTTTTAATGCTGCTTTCATTTCGAAGGTATCACATGTGTAGCTGTTATTGACTTTAACGCCATGGACTTTGCATACACCACTGGAATCTAAATTTTCACAGTTATTACAGTTACTCGCTAATCTGATAGACATAATTCTTTTGGTTTAAGATTCAATATAAAATTAGGGTCAAGGCCGATTAGAAGCAATATAAATAACTGTAAATCAAGTATTTGTATTTAGATTGTTTAAAAATAGATTGCTAAATTGTTGATTTTCAGTTAGGCCAGAATAGCTTTTTAGGTATTAGCCTTGCCAATTAAGAAGGTTTAATGAATGACCTCAATTTACAATAATTCATCCCTTAGTTGAGAGATGCGTTTAATAATTACCCCTATGAAAAATTTCACAATGGTTTTTTAATGGCATAAGGGGCTTTTGTTCCTTCCTAAAAAAATCTATTCATCATTAATAATTCCTTGATCTGATGATTTTTAAATAATATTTTATTAATATTATTTTAACAAATAAAATTATGAGTTTGTTACTTTTACACAAAGGTTATTCGATTGTTTTTTTGGAATACTACTGTAAGGTTTTATTTTCTTTTAAAAAACAGAATTTGAGGCGATTTAAGGGCGAATATTTTAATTCAGCGCTTTTGTTGTTGAAAAAATGGAGATAATTTCTTTTCCAGAGACTTTAATTGGGCGCTTGAAAGTGAGAACCCGTTAAAATTTTCTTTGTCTCTGAGGATAGAAAATAGTTCTATTAGTGGATTACCAGTAAACATATAAAACTGTAATATAAAACTGATTATATCTTAAAATGAAATGCATTTGATTATGAATCTTAACATATAAGTGCAGTTTATTTCTTTTTATTCAATGCTTAATCCATACCCTATGAAAAAAACTATTCCAAAAAGGAATAGCCACCAAGGTCTTTGGCTGGTTGTTCAACTATTTGTATTTATGTTATTGGTACAGCCACTGCTGGCTTTACCTACGGTTCCGGAAAATTTCCGGATGGCAGCTATCAAAGGATCTGTTGTGGATGAAACCGGAGAGCCTTTACCAGGTGCCACCATCACCATTGAAGGGACCTCACAGGGGACTGTTTCAGATATTGATGGAAATTTCACCATTGAAGTACCTGAAAATGGTGCTTTAGTTGTTTCCTTTATTGGTTACCAAACCCAAGTCGTTTCCATTGGAAATGAAAGTGTCCTAAATATCCAAATGATTCAGGAAGAGTCTTCTTTGAATGAAGTATTGGTGGTGGGTTATGGTACCCAAGAAAAACGGGATGTTACGGGAGCTGTTTCTTCAATAAAAGGAGATAACCTCCAGAATCTTCCTGTATCGGGTGCTGCACAGGCGCTTCAAGGGAGAGCTGCGGGTGTTAACGTGGTAAGAAACGGTGGGGCTCCTGGAAATCAGGGATCCATTAGAATTAGAGGTACGGGAACCCTCAATAATGCTGATCCATTAATTATTATTGATGGTGTGCCTGGAGGAAGTTTAAATGATGTAAACCCTAATAATATTGAATCGGTAGAAATATTGAAAGACGCATCTGCCTCTGCCATTTATGGAACCAGAGCGGCAAATGGCGTGGTAATCGTAACCACTAAAAGAGGAGATTTTAACCAACCGTTAAAGGTGGAGTTGAATGGTTACCTTGGCGTCTCCAATGCCATTAAGACAATAGACGTGTTAGATGCCCCAACATTAGCTACCCTCAAAAGAGAAAGGTATACCAATGATGGACTGGCTATCAATTCAATTTGGGAAGATCCAAGCTATCAAACACAAATGACGAACTGGCAGGAAGAGCTTTTGGGACAAGGAACTACTCAGAACGTGGACCTTACACTTAGCGGAGGGAATAACAATTCCTCTTTTATGATTGCCGGTGGATATTTTAAAGAAGAAGGGATGATTACCAATTCTGACTTCAGACGTTTAAGTTTTAGGATTAATTCAGACCATAAGTTAAGTGATAAATTTAAAATTGGCCAGAATTTACAGCTTGTATCCATTAATCAAAGGAGCCCAAATACACTTTCTGCACAAACAGGAGTGTTATGGAGTGCCATCCGTTTTCACCCAGGTCTGCCGGTAATGTACCCTGATGGTTCTTACAGTTCCTCTCAGGTTTCAGGAGAATTCGGAGATATTAACAATCCAATTTTTACCCAGGATACTCAGGACAATAACAGTACAACGCATAAAATCTTAGGAAATTTAAATGCAGAATATGAAGTACTGGAAGGACTGAAATTTCGTGTAAATTTTGGTTTGGATGGATACATTAGTGATGGTTATAATTTCAATATTATTGTGAACGATCAGATTCGGACCTCATCGATGAATTCCTTGTCAAGAAGCTACAATGAATATTATTCTGTTTTGGCTGAATACTTCCTTTCTTATGACAAAGTTTTCAATGAACTTCATAAGGTCAATTTTGTAGGTGGTTATACCACTCAGACTTTCAATTCAGATTATTTTAGTGCCAGTAAGCGTGATTTTTTGGATGAGTCTTTTGATCAAAGGTTCCTGAGTGTGGGACAAACCTTGAATGGTATTGACGGTGGAAAATCTTACGATGCTTTGGCTTCCTATTTTGGTAGGGCCACTTACAATTATGATGAACGCTATTTGGTAACAGCCACTTTTAGAAGTGATGGATCCTCTAAATTTGCTCCAGGAAATCGCTGGGGATATTTCCCTGCATTTTCTCTTGGATGGAGAATCTCAGAGGAGGACTTCTTTCAAAATGTTGGCTTTATTTCCAATATGAAACTTACGGGAGGTTGGGGAAGTCTTGGAAATCAAAATGTGAATGGTTTACAATACCTGGCACTCATTAGTTCAGGAAGAAGGTATTCATTTGGCGGCAATCAAACGGTGGGAGCGGCTCAGACAAGGGTGCCAAATCTTGGGATTACCTGGGAAACAGCCCAAATGACAAATATAGGATTGGATTTAGGCTTTTTAGACAATCGTTTGCTAGCCAATTTCAATTACTTTATAAAGGACACCAAAGACATGCTTATAGCTCCTCCCACCATTGGATCCATAGGTACTGCACAGATACCCAACCAAAATCTTGGTGAATTAAGAAATAAGGGACTTGAAGTAGAGGTTTTATTTAGAGAAAGCCAAGGGAAACTTACCTATACGGTGAGTGGAAATGCTTCCTTTATCCAAAATGAAGTCACCAAATTGGTAGATGGTAATTTTATAGGTTCAAGGTTATATGGCAGGTCCAGTCAGGAATTGTCTAGAACCTATCAGGGGGCGCCCATTGCCAGCTTTTATGGATGGAGAGCAGATGGTTTGTACCAAACTGCAGAAGAAATTCAAAACGATTCCAACATTGCCAATGATCCAAGAAAGACATCAGGTTTAATTCAGCCCGGAGATGTTAAATTTCTGGATTTAAACGATGATGGTTTAATAGATGAGGAAGATAGAGAAATCATAGGTAATCCACATCCAAAGGTTGTCTACGGCTTAAACACTCAATTGGGATATGGGAATTTTGATTTTAGCCTGTTCTTTTTGGGGAATGCGGGATTTGACATTTACAATGCCGATAGAATGCAAGGCATAGATCCCACTTATCCATTTAACATGTATGCGGAAACCATCAACCGATGGAATGGTGAAGGGACGAGCAATGAAATCCCAAGAATGACTACTAAAAGAGATAACCTTAACCATAGAACTTCTGACTTGTTTTTGGAAAAGGGAGATTTCCTAAGACTTAAAAATGTAGTATTGGGTTACACTTTACCTGCAGCTCTTACCAGCAGATTGGGTGTTTCAAAAGCAAGGTTTTACGTGACCGGACAAAATGTATTTGTCCTTACGGGTTATTCGGGAATGGATCCTGAACTTGGATATACAGACGGGAACCTACAGTTAAATGTAGATTATGCACAATATCCTCAATCCAGAAGCTGGACCATTGGTACAACAATAACTTTCTAATTAAGCGTATGAAAAATTCAATTCAACTTCTTTTGTTGTTAGTAATAATTACTGCAGCATGTGATGATAATATACTGGAGACTACTCCTTATGGACAATCCACCTCTTCGCAATTTTGGAGAAATGGGGAAGATGCAGTTGCAGCAGCAAATGCCATGTATGAGCCGCTTACCGTAGAAGATTTTTACGGGCATGCGGAACATACCTTTGATATCCCCTCTGATGATCAATTCAGAGCAGGAGATCATGCCGAAGACCAGGCCATTGAGTCTTTTACTTTTGATGCGGGCAACCCACAATTGTTCTATAGCTGGAGGCACAAATATGAGGTGATTTCAAGGGCCAATGCTGTTTTGATCAATGTACCTGATATCACAATGGACCAAACCCTCAAGGATAGAACTTTGGGTGAGGCCTATTTTCTTAGAGGTTTTATGTACTGGAGATTTGCAGTTATCTATGGTGCTGTACCTTTAATACTTGAAGAGGATGTCTTGGCGAGTAATTACAACAAAGCCAGGGCCTCTTTGGAAGAAACCTACGCACAGATTGAGTCGGACCTTTTGAAGGCGGCTGAACTTCTTCCGGTTTCCCATGGTGCAGATGATTTGGGAAGGCCACATAAAGGTGCGGCCAATGGACTTTTGGCCAAGATGTACCTTTACAAAGAAGAATTTGATAAAACAATTACTTATGGTCAAATGGTTTTAGACGGCCCTTACCCCTTGGCGGATAATTTTCAAGATAATTTTCAGGTTGAAACGCAAAATAATCCTGAAGTATTGTTTTCTATTCAAAGCCTACAAGGCTGGCGGGACAATACCCATATTATATATACTACGCCAAGATCTTGGGGCGGGTGGGACTTCCATGAACCGGTTCAGGACCTGATAGAGGAATTTGAAGAAGGTGATCCAAGACTTGATTACACCGTTTACAAGCCAGGGGATATGGTGGACCTTGGTGGAGACAATGGCATCACGGAATATACCGCAGATCTTTCTTCTACAGGCTATCATTTCAGAAAATACTCCTCATGGAACCCTACAGGAGGACTGAATATGAGTCATAACAATCCAATAATACGGACAGCAGATGTTTTACTATTGGTGGCTGAAGCCAAAGTTAGGTCAGGTCAAAATGGAGATGCTGAAATCAATGAAGTACGTCAGAGAGCTGGTAGAAGCCTTTTGTCCAATGCAACAATGGAAGAAATTATTCATGAGCGAAGAGTAGAACTGGCAGGAGAAAACCAAAGACATCAAGATCTTATCCGTTGGGACAAAGCCAATTTGGTAGACATTGTGGCTTTGTATAAAAAAGATTTAGGTCCATTGAAGCCGCCAAGAAATTTTGTACGGCCAAAACACTATCTTTTTGCAATTCCTCAAAGAGAAATTGACTTAAGTAATGGTGTGTTGACTCAAAATCCTGAATATTAATGTTAAAATCAAGATTGATCTTTGGATTTATTCTTTGTTTATTTTTTTCCTGTAAATCAGGAAACGAGCAAAAAATCATTGGTGAATGGAAATTAGATTCTGCCTATTACCATTACAACCAATTTGATTTTTCTAGTGAGGGATGGCATCAAGAAGAAATCTATAAGTTTTTACCCTCTGGTGAGGCAATCACCAGTGCGGTAAACGCTTCAGTAAGTAATAAATATTCAATTAAAGACAATCGCCTCAATTATTTTGACGCGAATGGTGGGCTGGTTAATGTCTATGAAATCTTATCGATTAATGCTGAAAATATGGTGTTAAGAATGGAGAAAAAGCCTCTTTTTAAAGGGGCAAACCAAAATCGTTTTGAAATCAGGTACTTTTCCAAGGTAAATTAAACCCAGATTATGTCTTTTGCATTATCCAGGTTTAGCCGATTTTATATGGATGGCTATCCAGACATTTCTCATGAATTATTTTCACCAGGTAAAGCATGGCTAATGCTCTTTTAAAATTATAAATGGTGCTCCTTAATTGGAGTGCCATTTATATCATAATAGACTACTTTTTCAAGATCCTTCTCAGGGAAAATAAGATTGGAATGTTGACTAAGGTAGCCTGAACCATTGTAAAATTCCTTTACTCTTGATTTGCCATTCTTAAAATGCATTTTGGCATAGACCGCTCCAGTAACATCTGGGAGAGGGGCACTTCCAAACGGGTAGCCAGGGATTTTCACCCATTGAGCGGGTTGATTGTTCTTAGCCACCAAATACATTAACTCCTTTTCTGAGCCAATGTAAATGGGTACAATGCCTCTTACATCCCCACTCAGCCAAGGCAGGTCCTTCTTTATGTGAATTTTTTCATCAGCGGAATATTCCAACCTTAATCCGTAAGACGCATCATAATGCCCTGTGATGACCTCAGATGAGTGAAAATTGCCTACCAATAAAATTTCCATTAAACCATTTCCATCAAAATCGCCTGTTTCAATCCCAAAAACCGGTGACAGCTGCGCCAAATTTGGTAAAGGAATTCTTTCAAAGCCTTTCTCCCCTTTATTAATCAATAGGATAGAAGAAAACGTTGATGCTTCAAAGGAATTTTTTGTGCTATCAAGAAATGCCTGTCCCAGAAGTGAAGGGAGGGTGGCCTCAGCATAACTTCGGAAACTGGAAAATTTCTTTTTTAACTGTGGAATTTGTTGGAATAAATCATCACGGGGATGCACCGGATACCTTTTGCCATCTTCTACATAAGAAATAATAGATTCCATATATCCATTGTTGTCAATATCTCCCCAATGGATCTGTAGCGGGTTTTCAGTAGTTGTTTTATACCTGCTGTTCAATCCAAGATTGCCAACAATATAATCGGTTAGCCCATCCTGGTTGATGTCCGCGCCTGTGATACTGTTCCACCATCCTGAGCTTCCTTCTAAACCCGGTAGCTCTTTCTTTAAAACCAATTGCCCTTGCTGATTTTCAAATAGTGTAATTTCCATCCATTCCCCTACAACAATCAAATCCATCCAGTTGTCCTGATTGTAGTCAGTCCAAATGGCTGAGGTAACCATACCAATGTGTTGCAAACCGGGAACTATCGAATTGGATACTTCAGTAAAAACACCCTTGTCGTTTATTAGAAATTGGGAGGTTCCGGGCAATGGATAGCTATTTGGAGTCAATCGTCCCCCTACAAACAGGTCCATGTCACCGTCTTTATCAAAATCCGCAGCTGTCACAATAGATCCACTCGCAAAAATCTTGGGCAAAGCATTGGATGCTAGATCATATTTTCCCTGACCGTTATTTAAGAAAAGTCTGTCTTTGTAATGTAATGACCCTTCTTCAAATTCATTGCCTCCTGATACTATATATAGGTCCAAATCTCCATCGGAATCTGAATCAAAAAACAGGGACCCCATGTCCTCATATTGTTCATTTTCACCCGGTAGGGAAAGGCTGTCAAATCCTTTATTTTCCCTTTGGGAATACAAGATTCCAGACTGGCCAAAGGCCCCTCCAATATAGAAATCTTCCAACTTATCTCCATTAACGTCGGCTACTGCGAGGCCTGGCCCCAATTGCGAATGCTTATGTGGCAATAAAGGTTGCAGGTTGAAATCAGCATAATACTGCTCTTTATGCGTGAAGAGGGGAAGGGGATTACTTAGGGGCTTGACTGTTCCAGCAAATGAATCACTGGCTTTGTTTTTTTCGCTTTTATAGGAGTTGTTTTGGTAAGTTAAGTTGAGTACCTGGTTGGAAGGAATAGCCAATAATTTATCTTGTTGACCATCCGGCCATTGGATCAAAAGTGAGTCGATTGTAAGGTTTTGACCCAAACCGAAATGAATGGTTTCACTAACAGAAGACTGGTAGCCTCTTGTGAGGAAGTGCTCATAGTACTGAGTTTGTCCCTTGGCATATAACTTTATTTTGGTGCCTAAAGCCTGCAGGTTACCTTCTTTGCCTGTAAGTTTGATTTTTAAGAAGTTGTTTTCAACGTTCTTTTGACCATTGTTTTTGTAAACGGTGGCTTTACTGTAGGTATTATTGATCACAAGATCCAGCTGCCCATCATTGTTTAGATCTGAATAGACCATGCCACTCGAGTATCCTGGCAGATCAAAACCCCAGTCTATAGACACATCTTTAAAAGTGAGGTCTTGATTGTTTTGAAACATAAAATTCGAAAGGTGGGCACCCTTCAGTTCTTTTAGTTTTTCAAATTTCTCCCTGCTATTAAGTTGGTGAAAGTTTGATCTGTAATCCACAAAATCTCTATTCGTAATGTCTCGGGGATATCCATTGGTAATGAATAAATCTTTCCAACCATCATTGTCCCAATCTCCCCATAATGGTGCCCAACTCCAATCTGTTGCTGCCATGCCTGCCAAGAAACTGATTTCAGAGAATTGTGGCAGGGAATCATGGTTTAAACCACGATTAAGCTGTAGCGTGTTCCGCATGTATTGTGGATCGTAGCCACTTTTTATTTCAGAAGTAAAACGGTCATGTCCCGTTTTTCCAAACATCAGTTTTTGCCGGTGATTTTTATGCGGCAGCATATCTACTTCTATAATATCCAACTTTGCATCATTGTTAAAATCGGCAATATCATTTCCCATGGCAGAATAACTGGTGTGTTGGAATACTTTCTCTGCCACATTTATAAAGGTGCCATCCTGTTGATTCAGGTATAAAATATCATTGGACAAGTAATCATTGCTTACAAATATGTCCGGCCAATTGTCTCCATTTATGTCCGCAATAGCCAAGCCCAAACCATAACCCTCAATGGTAATTCCACTTAAATCTGAAACGTCAGTAAATGTTTGGTCGCCGTTGTTTTTGTAAAGCTTGTCGGTATTCAGCATTTCCCCGTTGATTCTTTTAGGGCGGATGATATTGGGGCCGGTCTCGTCTGTCATGTTATTCATCAGATACATGTCCAGGTCCCCATCCCTATCGTAATCAAAAAAGGCAGCTTGGGTACTAAATCCTGTGTCATCCAGACCGAAATCGGCTGCTTTTTCTTCGAATTTAAAGTCACCTAAATTGATGTACAATTCATTCTTTCTTTTTATAGCACCGTAAGGTCCTGAAAAACAAAGGTAAATATCCCTTAATCCGTCTTGATTAATGTCAACTATAGATACACCTGTGGCCCATTTTCCAACTGTAGAAATACCTGAATTTTCCGTTTTATTGTCAAATGAAAAATCTCCTTTATTGGCATAAATTTCACAATTCCCCATATTGGAGGTGAACACGAGATCATCCAGTCCATCGTTGTCTAAATCCACAGCAGCTACACCGGCCCCATTGTAAAAATATTCATAGGTCAGAATATTAAAAAACTCGTCCTCTATAAGTGTGTTTTCAAACTCAATTCCCGTTTGTGATGAGGGTAAAAGGAAGAACCCTTTGTTTTCCTGGCAGGAAATAAAAAGCAAAAAAACAATAGCCAAATATTTGGTTTTATAAGAAATGGGGACTTTTTCATTCAAATTAATATTTGCTCAATGCCTCTTAATTGCCAGCAATATAGCGTTTTTGAGTGGTCTAAATATTGACTATCTAGGTTTTATTTGGGCATTTATTCATCGAAATATAAGGTACAATATTTGTGGCTATTAATGCATAGCGGTATATTTGAACTTTAACCACCTTAAAACCATAATTAAACATGAAATATTTAAAATTAAACTTACTTTCAGCAGCCTTTGTTTGTGGCGGTTTGCTTTCAGGATGTAGTAGTCCGACAGAAACAGCTACAGATGACCCTTACTTTACGGCAGATGAAGACCAGGGTGGATTGACTCTAGGTGATGGATTTCAGTCTTATGTAATTGCTGAGGACCTGGGAAGAGCAAGGCATTTGGCTGTTAGGGAAAACGGCGACATTTATGTAAACCTCAGAGAAGCAAATGATCAGGGTGGAATTGCTGCACTCAGAGATACTGATGGAGATGGTAGGGCAGATGAGATTGAGTATTTCAGTGACTTTGGAGGTACAGGAATGGCTTTCTATGATGGCAATCTTTATGCGTCCAATGACAGTACTATATTCAGGTATTCCTTTGTTGGAGACAATTTATTACCTGAAAATGCCGAGGCTCCAGACACCATTGTTTCTGGTTTGCCTGTACAAACTGCTCATGCAGCCAAATCCTTCACTTTTGATGACAAAGGATACCTCTATGTGAATGTTGGTGCTCCCTCTAACGCTTGTCAGGAACAAGACAGGACGAGGGACTCACCCGCCATGGATCCATGTCCACTTCTAGAAAGACATGGTGGCGTTTGGCGTTTTGACGCTTCAAAAGTCGGCCAAACGCAATTGGAAGACGGACATAGATTTTCTACAGGCATACGAAACGCTGTTGCATTACAATTCAATCCACTTGATGGACATGTGTATGCAGTTCAACATGGTAGAGACATGCTGAATGGATTATTTCCAGACATGTATACCGTCGAAGAAAGTGTTGAACAGCCAGCAGAGGAAATGTTTAGACTTAGCGATGGTGCTGATTTTGGTTGGCCATATTGCTATTTTGATGCAGCGCAAAATAAGCGTGTGACCTCCCCTGAATACGGTGGAGACAAACAAAGTACCGACAGGTGTGAAGGAACTGAAGGGCCAATTGCTACTTTTCCTGCACATATGGCTCCTAATGACCTGTTGTTTTATACAGGGGATCAATTTCCTGAAAGCTATAAAGGTGCAGCATTAATTGCTTTTCATGGATCATGGAACAGGGCTCCTTTGGGACAAAAAGGATACTTTGTGGCCATTCAACCTTTTGAAAACGGAGATCCTGCAGGTGAATATCAAAACCTGGCCGAAGGCTTTGCAGGTGTAGAAACTATAGAAGCACCAAGCGATGCCAAACACAGACCAACAGGCCTGGCAATGGCACCTGATGGTACTGTAATTGTGTCAGACTCTGTAACAGGCAAAATCTGGCGAGTATATTACAAAGAAGACAAAACCATGGCTTTAAAATAGGTTGCTGTCTAATTTGAAGAAAAAATTCAAAAAGGGGAAGTGTTTCCAAACACTTCCCCTTTTTTAATACCGTTCTCTTTAAAATTTACCAATCCGTCATTGCGAACCTTTTTTTTGGGCTTTTAAGGGAGGGAAAAGGTGTGGCAATCTCACTTTGCTAGTTTTCGGGTTTTATTGTCTGGCTTATGGATTTTTTATCCACTTCTTAAATCTATAAATTGGCCCAAGATTAGAATTGGGATTAACAACGGTTAAAATGACTATTAAATTTTATGCCCCGCTTTGGGGAAATACCCTGCCTTTTGAGAATTTTTGTGCAAATGTCAGTGAAGCGGGATACAACGGAGTGGAAATGGACCTCCCCTTGGAATATAAGCAAAGGGATGATTTGTTGGCGATTCTTAAAGACCATGGCCTGGAGTTAATTGGTCAGTATTTTCAATCTTTTGAGACCAATCCAAAAGCCAATTTAGATTCGTATGAAAGGTACCTTAACCATTTAATAGCTGCAGCACCAGTCCTAATCAATTGTCAAACAGGAAAGGATTATTTCGATTTCGAAGAAAATTTGCCTCTTTTCCAATTGGCCGATAGGCTTTCTAAAGAATCAGGCATCCCCATAACGCATGAAACACATCGTGGAAAGTGCTTGTACTCAGCACCTGTTGCCAAAAAGTATTTTGAAAACCTGCCTGAGTTACGCATCTGTTTGGATATTTCTCATTGGTGCAATGTACACGAGTCCTTACTAAAGGACCAGGAGGAG
The DNA here is from genome assembly GCF_000427295.1 of Cyclobacterium qasimii M12-11B. Classification (GTDB taxonomy): domain Bacteria; phylum Bacteroidota; class Bacteroidia; order Cytophagales; family Cyclobacteriaceae; genus Cyclobacterium; species Cyclobacterium qasimii. Next base: position 39,023 of record NZ_ATNM01000116.1, read on the forward strand.
GTTGTTGACCTGGCCATTTCCAGAACAGACCATATCCACAGCAGGGTAGGGCATGCAGAAGGGCCACAGGTAAATGATCCACGTGCTCCCGAATGGGAAGAAGCCTTGTCTGCCCATCTTAAATGGTGGGATAAGGTTGTGCAATTACACAAGGCCAACAACAGGGATTTAACCATCAATACAGAGTTTGGTCCTTTTCCCTATATGCCAACACTTCCGTTTTCCGAAATGCCAATTGCCAACCAATGGGATATCAATGTTTATATGATGAATTTACTTAAAGACAGGTATAATAAATAACGGTTCTTTTACTTTATTCCAAGCACTAAAACCCATTCCTATTTAGTATCGGTAGATATTATTTTTTGTAATTAACAGTATTGGATGTAATTTCAAGGCTAGATAGCCAAGTGGGTCGGCCAGTTCAGTAAAAAAACTGAGATACAGAGGAATTCGAGTAGCTGGAATTGCACCCATTCCCGAGATTAAAGTGGCAGTGAAGAACTGATTTTATGATCTTTTTAGCAGATGCCTTAAACCCCAATAACCTAGATTTAATTTGAAAACCTATTAGTTAAATTGCATAACTTAGAAATGAAAAACACTGATACTGTTGCCACGTATTTTTTTCAACGGCCGAAAACAAGAAATTTTATCGGTACACTTACCATAATACTATTGATGTTATCGGCCTGCGGTGAAGCCGAAAAGGAAAACTTGATAACTTCAGTAAATTTTGAAGAACAAAGTTTTGCTCCATTTGTGGAGCCATCCTTTCCTTATATCTCAACTTCCTTTGATGGTAGGGACTTGGGAGCCGGTTTTCCTGAAGACAACATTTCTGGTCGCGTTTTGGCCATTAAATTGGGCAATGATGCTTATGCCTGTTTCGATACAGACATGTTGCGTTGGTCAGTGGCCTGGACCGGAGACTTTATGCCAATGGTAACCATGGCTCAGGTATCCTATGCTGATTTTCACAATAAAGGAAACCAAATCCCAAAAATAGGAGGAGATCCTAAATTGGCTACGGGAGCCTACCCAGGTTGGTCCATTGGACAGCTGTCGGCAAAAGATCCAAGAAAAGCCTCACCTCACCCTGACAGCCCAGCGTGGGGCGCCATACCTGCTGAAATAGGTAGATACGAAGGTATTTACCCAGTAGAAGACAAAGTCATACTTTCTTATACAGTAGGGAATACCCTTGTTTATGAATTACCAGGAAGCCTTCTTCATGAAGGACTTAAGGTTTTTGTCAGAAGATTTGCCATGGCAGCTTCTGACAAAAAAACTTTCCTAATGGCAGCTGAGATCACTGACATCAGCAATGTAGAATTGGCCGACAATCAGGTTTTGGTTTATCATGGGGATAAAGTGACCGCTATGGGACTTGCCAATGGCAGTGAAGGCGTTACACTTTCCGTTGAAGACAATAGGTATTTGGTAGTGGAAGTTGCAGCGCATGCTACAACAGTAGATTTTGAATTATTGCTTTGGAATGGGGAAGCTTCAGAAAAAAATAAATTTGCAGGGGTTTTAACCAATGAGTTGTCTACGCTTCCTGATTTTGAAAAAGGAAGCAAGCCTTATTGGGAAGAAGAAGTACTGACCAAGGGCCAAATTTCACCTGATACGGCAGCTTTTGTAACAGACCGATTGACATTGCCGGTGCCAAATCCTTGGAAACGGAATGTTAGAATGGTGGATGTTAGTTTTCTTAGCGATTCTGAGGCCGCTATGGTCACCTTTGAAGGGGATGTATGGAAAATAGCAGGGATAAATAAGGAATTGGATCGCCTGGTATGGACCAGAGTTGCTTCCGGGCTTTATGAGCCACAAAGTATAGAAGTGGTAAATGGTGAAATCTATGTTTATGGTAAGGATGGAATCACCCGACTACATGACCTGAATGGTGATGGCGTGGCTGATTTTTATGAAAATTTCTCCAATATGATGGCACAATCTATCGAAACCCGTGAATGGGCCAGCGATATGGTGGCTGATCCAAAAGGAGGGTTTTATGTGGCCAAATTTGGTGCCTTGGATATGGGACCTGAAGCCTCTTCGCCCAAAGCCCTTATGGGTTTTAGATCAGCATCAAATGATGATGGATCTATATTAAAAGTTTCAGCAGATGGACGAAGTATTAGTCAGTTTGCGACTGGATTTAGAGGGCCTTACCTTGGGATCCATCCTGAAAAAGGTTGGTTAACAGGTTCTGATCAGCAAGGGCATTATATGCCTTCTACCCCTATTATGTTGATTAGAAAAGGAGACTATTTTGGAGTTCCTGCCACTGCTCATAGAAAACCAATTCCTGAAACTACACCTCCAATTACCTGGATTCCTCACGGAGCAGACCGTTCAGGAGTAGGTCAAATTTGGGTTAATTCGGATAAGATGGGGCCACTCAATGATCAAATGCTTCATTTGTCTTATGGCAGACCAGGATTGTTCTTGGTGAAAGTGGACAGTAGTTCCTCCATCGTACAAGGAGGGGCTTCCGTGATTCCTGGTATTTATCCGGCACCTACCATGAAGGGTACAGTCAACCCTGAAGATGGTTTGGTTTATTTCGCAGGATTCTCCCTATGGGGACACAATTCTGAAGCTTTAAGCGCTTTTCTCCGATTGAGGTATACGGGTAAAGAAAGTTTATTGCCTGTAGATTATAAAGTTCGTGATGGCGGGATTCTATTAAGGTTTGGTCAGGAATTGGATCAGGCGACAGCCAGCGATTTAGCAAACTATCAAGTCAAAAGATGGAACTACCTGCGAACAGAGAAATATGGCTCAGGTCACTATCAATTGAATGGTGAAGTAGGTGAGGAGAACATGCCAGTATTGGCTGCCCACTTGTCAGCCGACAAGAAAGCTGTTTTTCTAGTAGTTCCTAACATTGCCATTGTAATGCAAATGGAAGTAGCCTTTGACCTTAAAACAGTATCTGGCACCTCTTGGTCTGATAAGGTTTGGATGACCGTAAATGCGGTTAACGAGGCCAATCTTCAGGCAGAAGGATTTGAAAATCTTAATCCTGCAGAATTGATCGAAAATTTTGATCCCACATTATTGGCAGGCAAAGAAGAAGGACAAGCGGATGCGATCAAAGGAAAAGAAATATTCCTGAAATACGGATGTATTGCCTGTCATGCGATTGACGACAATGTAGCTGGAAAAATTGGTCCAAGTGTAAAAGGACTGTATGGCGCCAAAAGAGAATTTAAAGATGGTACTACTGCCACTGCAGACGATGCCTATATCAAAGAGTCTATTGTTGATCCAGGTGCGAAGGTAGTAAAAGGCAGAGAAGGAGAGATGCCTTCCTTCCTTGGATTGCTTTCCGATCAGGACATAGAATCCGTTATTTTGTATTTTAAGACATTGAAATAAAATTGGAGCTGTTTAGTCAAACGGATTACGATAATTAAGCGAAATTTTTAAACATTCCCTAATGCAAAAAAGCGCACATAATTAGTTATGTGCGCTTTTTTTTATGTCTTGATTTGGGAGATTGTAGTTTTGGTAGCTGGGCTTATTGAGGCTAGTGGGGGAGAAAAACTACCAATAGAAATCCCTAATAAACGTACTCAAAGTTCCTTAATCTACAGGGAAACTTTTGAGCAGTTTAGGTCAGGTAGTTTATTTACATATAGTTAATCTATATAGGTAGCATTCACCATTCAATTCTAAAACAATGAATGTTTATTCATACATTTTTGGGTTAGATTTTTAATTAATTATTTCGGTGAAATGAATTCACATAGTTAGAGCCTGAGGAACTTTCCTTTTTGATAGGGAGGGCTCAAATTTATATGAGCCCTCTCCATTTTTTTATTGACTATAAAATTTTAATTTTTTATACAATGAAAATCTAGACCAATCAATTCATAGTCACCTCATCTATCCAAACCTTGTATTGATTTTGAAGGTTTTGGACTAGATCAGGATATTGCTTGACTTTGTTTTCGGATTCTCCAGGGTCAGTTGAAATGTTATACAGGTATAATTTATCAGGAGTTTTTTCTGATTCGGAAAGATGATTGCCTACAGGATTGTGAATCAGTTTCCAATCCCCCTCTCTAACTGCCCACTGGGGATCATTACCACCTAAACATTGCCAGAAAAAAGTATCATGAGGGGAAGGAGCGGTAGGGGAACGTATTATTTCAACCATGCTTTTTCCATCAATTTTATGATCTCCCTTGGGTATATTACACAATTCCAACAGGGTTGGGAACCAGTCCACATTGACTGAAAGTTGCTCCCTAACCTCATTTTGAGGAATTTTTCCAGGCCAACTAATTATGGCTGGAATCCGGATTCCCCCTTCAAAAAGACTGAATTTTGCTCCTCTGTATACTCCTGCATATCCACCACCAAAGAAAGTCCTTTCTTCCTCAGAATGACCATGATCAGACTGAAATACAATGATGGTGTTTTCCTCCAATCCTAATTCTACTAGTTTTTCCATTACCAGACCTATCTTTTCATCCATAGTAGAAATCAAGGCTGCATATTCCTTGCGGGGAGAAGGTAAATCATTGTAATAATTCCTCCATTTTTCTTGGCCTTGTAGAGGGTAATGTGGAATATTTAAAGCCCAGTAAAGGAAAAATGGATCCGATTGATTAGACTCTAAAAAGCCTTCAATTTCTTCTACCATTCTATCTGGGAAATAACTGCCATCTTCCCAAACTTCCTCTCCATTCCTCCAAAGGTCATGTCTGTTTGGACCATGCCAATAAAAGTAATGCGAGTAATTGTCTATACAACCTCCCATGTGCCCATAAGAATAATCAAATCCCTGTTGGTTGGGCATACTTGAAGGATTATAACCGACATGCCATTTACCAATATGTCCTGTTTTATAACCTGCTGATTGGAAAGTTTCCGCGATTGTAATTTGACTTCCAGACATTTCCGATTTGCCACCATTGTCCGAGGAGGCATTGGTGACAAGTCCAGCCCTTTGTGGGTACCTACCTGATAATAGCGATGCGCGGGAAGGAGAACAAACAGGGGCTGCGGTATAAAATTGAGTGAAACGAACCCCCTTTTTGGCTAAATTATCCATATTTGGGGTATAAAGATCTTTGGCACCATAAATATTTAGATCCAAAGTACCTTGATCATCCGTGTATATGATAATTACATTTGGCTTTTTATTCACTTGCAGGTCTTTACTCTGAGATGGATGAATTGAGCATAAAAATATACCCAATAAAAACGGAACAGCTCTATATATGAACATAGCTTGTAAGATTACTGTGATACATTTAATTATAACCAGGGTTTTGAGTTAGTTCAGGATTTTCCTGAATCTGTACAAAAGGGATTGGCCACAAATAATCCCGGTCTTTATTGAAGGTTCTATTGGTAATGACATTTCCTTCATAGTTATAGATAGGGCCATTGTTTACAACTTCTGCCGTTTTTCCATCTTCTAATATCTGAATAATAGAGTCCTTCAAATGCGAGTTCAATTCTTCTTTCTAAACGAATTAAATCCCTCATTTCCTCCTTAGACAGGCTATTTTGTATGGCAGGCATATTGACACTGGATCTTGCCCTTAGCATATTCAATGCTTCATAAACCGAAGGGTCTGGACCCACGGCCTCATTTTGTGCCTCTGCATAAGTTAATAGTACTTCTGCATATCGGATCACAATGGGATTCAATTCAGTATTGGGAGGGACAATATTTGAAACATCATCTGAAAACGAAGTAAACTTTTTCATACCAAACCCTGTATTCACCACATCTGATAATTCGGTTATTTTGCCATTAAAAGGGTATCCTATACAGGCAATTGATTGGTGCAATCGGGGATCCCTGTTTTCATAAGGTGATAAGGGGTCAAATAATGGAGATTCTTCCTTACTTAAACCATCTTTCATTAAATAGGCATCTACCAAGTCTTTTAACGGGGCAGGTGTATTAAGAATATAAATGGATTGGTCATAATTATTAGTAAATCTAGGAGCCAGAAATTCTACATTAAAAATAACCTCTTCATTGTTTTCATTATCTAGCATAAACAACTCCCTATAATTAGGGAACAAGGTATAGGCATTAAGGTCAATCACTTTTTTTGCTGTAGCAGCTGCTTCGGACCAATCTTCTTCATACAATAGAAGTCTCGCTTTTAGTGAAAGTGCAGCACCTTTTGTTGCCCGCCCGGTATCTCTGTCTTCATAAGTTTCAGGAAGGGCCTCGCTGGATTCATCAAGATCCTTTAGAATCTGAGCCAGGACCATTGCCTTCGGGGACCTGGGTAGGTCAGAATGCAAGGCAGCATCAGGCGTTTCTAAAATCAAGGGTACATCACCAAAGTAATTGACTAAATGAAAATAGTACAATGCTCTTAGGAATTTAGCCTCTCCAATCATTCTTGTCTTTAAATTTCCATCCATGGTTACCCCATCGATGTTATCCAAGAATGTATTGGTCCTACCAATTCCTGCATAAGATGCATCCCATTTTCCTGCCAATGCAGGATCAGTGGTTAATTGTACGCCTCTAGCCAATGGTCCCAATCCACCATTTTCATTGTATCCCCAAGCATTGGGAGTAACCATATCGGTTTCATAAAGAGCTCCGAACATACTGCGTAAAACCTGATAACATCCTGTAAGTCCCGCACTGGCATGTTCCTCTGTTACCCAAAAGGTCTCTACGCTGTATTGATCTGTAGGGTCTATTTCCAAAATATCCTCATTACATGAAATAATGGTCCAAATTAAACAAGGCAAAAGGAATTTATATAATATAGAATTCTTTTTCATTTTATTACTTTTTAGAAAGTGACGTTTAAACCAGCTGTATACATCTTTACTGTAGGGTATTCATAGAAATTCACCCCATTGATGTTTTTTTCAGGATCGAAATCCTTCATCTTGCTGAAAGTCAAAAGGTTTTGTCCATTCAGGTAAATTTTCAAGTTAGATATGCCGTACTTACTGGTGAAAACTTCAGGAATATTATACCCAATTTGAATGTTTTTCATTCGCAAATAGGAAGCATCTCTTAACCAAAAGTCAGACGGTCTGAAATTCTCATTGACACTACTTTCATATGTTGTTAAAATTGGAAGTCTGGCATCCCTGTTTTCAGGAGTCCAGGCATCAGTTGTCCATTCTTTGGTGACAGCAGTACCAAACCAAAAGGGTTGGGCAGCAATTAAGGAAGCATATGTGTTGATGTTTGCTACCCCTTGAAAAAAGGCGCTTAACTCAAAGGCTCTATAAGCCAAATTAAGAGAAAATTGGTAGGTAAATTCAGGTATCACTCCTCCTGATATTACCCTATCGTCCTCTGTAATAAAACCATCTCCATTCGTATCCTGGTATTTAAGGTATCCAGGTTTCGTGTCAGCAGTTTGAAAAGGACTACTGTCAATCTCCTCCTGATCTTGGAATATACCAATAGCATGAATAAGGTTGTATGAATCTATTGGATGCCCCTCCGTGATAATATTTCTTCCATTAAAAATGGTTTGTCCTCTTAGGTCAATTACCTCGTTGATGATTCGTGTAACACTTCCATTAATTTGGTAATTAAAATCATTAAAATTGTTTCTATAATTTAATCCCAATTCGATACCTGAATTGTCCACGGTACCAATGTTCTGAATTGGGCCGTTTAGATTTCCTACTTGTGAGGGCAGATTTACAGCCCTTAATATATCAGTCGTCCTTTTTTTGAATACATCTATTTCCAATCCTAACCTGTTTTCAAAAAAACCTGCATCAACTCCTACATTTGAAATGGTTGTAGTTTCCCAAGTGATGTTAGGATCATTATAGGAAGTCACGGCAGCACCTGCAGAAATATTTGTACCGAAGGCATAATCCTGACCCAGGTTAATCAGGTTTAGGTAGCGGAATAAACCTATTCTTTCATTCCCCAGTTTACCCCACGAAGCCCTTAACTTCAAATCACTTATCCAGGATACATTTTCTAGAAAATTTTCACGATCCAATCTCCATCCCGCAGAAAATGAAGGAAATAAGCCCCACCTCTTATCCTTGGCAAATCTTGAAGAGCCGTCATATCTGAAGTTGGCTTCAAATAAATATTTCTCCTTAAAATTGTATCCTAATCTTCCAAAATATGAATTCAATCTGGAACTGGCAGAGGTACTCGAAACAGCTGGATTACTTGATCCTGCATTTAATTCAAACAAATCATTTCCTAGGTACCCTTCATTTTGTCCCCAAAAAGTATTGTTAGAGAATGATTCTGAACTGATACCAATTAAGGAATTAATATGATGAGTTTTATTGAAATCATGTGACCAATTTAATGTATTGAAAACAGTGGTATTTATGTTGCCACCATAAGTTTTTCTCGTGCTTCGGTTTTGTTGGGATACTGACCTGGCATCGCCGTTAAAAGGAACTCTTGTTGCTGCCTCGGTTTTATTCTGGTAAATAAAAATATCCGGCACAAAGATGGTATTTAAGTCGTCTGACTTATTGATCCCAACATTCACTTTATACTTAATGTCAAAGGGCAATTCATATTCTGCAAAAAGGTTAATAAGATACCTTTGTTGAGTGGTTTGATTTTCACCTTCTGTTGCCAATACTATTGGGTGCCTAAATATATTGTGTCCTGTGGACCTTACAAAAGTATTGGCGTATCTACCATCTTCCAGATAGGTAGGATGAAATGCCTGAGCTTTTAAAATTGAACCCATTAAATTTTCAACACCAGCTACAGGTTCATCGATATCCCTATAAATGGCGTTTACATTGGTTCCTATTTTCAATCTTTTGGAAATTTGAGCGGTAGAATTAAAAGCCATAGAATACCTATTTGAACCGGAACCCATCATTACTCCCTTTTGGTCTAAATACCCTAAGGATAAGGAATAAGTCAAGTTTTCAGAACCTCCTGAAAACTGCAAATTATGTTCCTGGATAGATGCTGCACTAAACATGATGTCAAACCAGTCATTGTTAGGGTAGGTATATGGATCTACAGTCATTCCCTCCCTGTATTCATCAATCATGGTTTGAGGATAATCAACAATTAACCTTCCACCATTGATCATAGCTTGGTTTCTGAGTTCCATAAATCGCACTGGATCTTTAATGACATCCGGCAAATAATTCACTTTCTGAAACCCTGCATAAACATTGTATTTAACTTGAAACGTATCTTTGGAACCTGACTTGGTAGTCACTAAAATAACTCCGTTAGCAGCCCTTGAACCATAGATTGCTGCAGAAGCTGCATCTTTTAGGACAGATATACTTTCAATATCATTGGGGTTTACTTCTGAAAGTGGAAATTCTATACCATTAACCAATACCAATGCTTCGTTATTGTTTAAAGTACCCTGGCCCCGAATTCTAATTGTTGCGCCATCCCTACCTGGTTGTCCTCCAGCTTGGTTGACATAAACACCTTGAACTCCTTGAAGTAATTGAGAAGAATTGGTAACTGGAGCATTCTCCATTTGTTCCATATCCACAGTGGATATAGCCCCGGTTACATTGACACGCTTTTGAGTTCCAAATCCAATAACCACCACTTCATCCAAAGAAGACATGTCTTCAGCGAGTGTAATATTGATAATACTCTGGTCACCTACAGCTTTTCTTTGCGATTCAAATCCAATAAATGAAAAAACAAGCGTGGTGCCTTCAGGAACCGAAACGGAATATTTACCATCTAGATCAGTGGCGGTGCCAATAGAGGTTCCTGGTACTGATACTGTTACTCCAGGAATAGGCAGCCCCTTGCTATCTACGACAGTGCCACTTACAGTAACATCCACCATGATTTCAGGTGAAGGCTCTTTTGTTTTAGCCAGGCGGACACTTATTTTGTCATCCACTTGTTTGAAGTTCAGTTTATGTATAGTGGCTAAATCCACTAAGATCTTTTCAAGGGATTGACCATCAGCTTTAACGTTTACGCCACTGATTTTTTCGAATACCCTTTTATCATAAACAAAAGAAAACTCGGTTTTTGATTTTATTTCAGTGAAGACTTCTGTTAATGACGCTTCTTGAAGGTTGATGCTAAGGAAAACTTCTTTCATATCCAAAGACCCCTGTGCCTTGATAGGCGCAGCGTATATGAGGTTAAGAAACAAGAGTTGCAAAACAATTCCGTATAGGTAGTATTTACCAATCATACATAGGGCATGTAGTGTTTTTTTCATAAATTTGGGTGTTTTATTGTTAATTAATTATTTCAGTGAAACGAAGGCAAATAGTTGGAGCCTGAGAAACTTTCCTATCTGCCGGACAAGGCTCCTGCCTGCAAGGGCCTTGTCCATTTTTTAGATCGTATGTTACATGCTTTATTAGTTAAATTTTATGGTAACTTTTTTCTGTTCTATCTCATATTCAAAGCCATAAGCATAGCCCAAGCTTTCTAAAACACTGCTTAAATATTTGTCTTTATACTCACCAGAAATAAGTATTGTGGAAGATGGTGTGCCTTTGAATTCTATTTCCACCCCATACCAGCGCTCAAGGGTAACCTTGAATTCTGAAAATGAAACATCTGTAAACTTTAGTATTCCATCCTTCCAAAGGAAGGCAATTTGCCTATCGAAGTTCCTTTTAATCATTGGGCCATGCCCTTCCATGATTACCTCTTCCCCAGGCTGAAGCACCAAGGATTCACTTTCTAATTTTTCTTTGAAAACCTTCACCTGACCGGTTGCCAACTGTACATTTACTTTGTTTTTGTCAAAAGAATTAATATTGAATGAAGTTCCCAAGGCTGTGGTAACGAGATCGCCGCTAAACACTCTGAAGGGCAATAAACTATCTTTAGCTACCTCAAAAAATGATTCGCCTTTTAAAAATACATCCCTGTCGGATTTCCCAAAATCTATACTAAACCGGATATCACTTTCAGCATTCAAAATTACAGTGGATCCATCTGGTAAATGTATTTTGGATTTTTGTCCTTTGGGATTTGATTTGGTGATCCATTTATCTCCTTCCTGAAGCATAGCACTGTTGTCTATCTCTTTTTCCGTTGAGTTTTTTAATTGTAAAAACCCTACAACAGATACTATTAATAAAAAAGCAATGACCGCTGCTTTTGCGCCATATCGATAAATAGCGTAATACTTTATGTTATTTTGTTTTGGGTGTAGCGGTATGGTCTTTTTATTGATCCTAAGTTGTATTTTTTGGTGCAAAACCCGCTCTTTTTCTGCATTCCAATCATTTCCTGGTAAATCCAGTTCCAAAAGAACAGCTCTGGCCTCATTAAGAACTTCAAGCTTTTCTGGATTTCCCACTAGCCACTTGTTCCAAGACAAGCCACTTTCTGGATCATTTCTCAACACCCAATTGCGGAAGGAGGGATCATCAATAAAATCATCTATGGCGTTGAAATCTTTCATTTTGGATCTTTAACAACAGAGAGCGATTTATAGGTGAAATCTCATCTCTTGATCCAAAAAATTATTAAATATTACATAAAAAATAAATATTCATCTCTCAATTTCAATAAGAATAATTTTAAGGGTATATTATTGAAAAAATAAAAATAGTAGTCCGCTAAATTTTGTTGATGTTCGGGTGAATGATAGAATGTTTTTTAGCTTTTTTAAGCCTTTAAATATCAAGTTGTATACCGAGGGAACTTGAACATCCATCATTTTGGAGATTTCATCATAGGAAAGTTCTTGGATATATCTCAAGTAGATGGCTTCTTTTTGCCTAAGGGGTATTTGACCCAAGGCTTGGCTGATTTTATTGCTAGATTCCAGAATAATTTGATTCTCATCAAGAATTTCTAAAAAGGATGCTTCCCATTTAAATTTGGAATGCACTTCTTCTAATGATTCGTTTTTGTAAGCGCATTTAATTTTTTTAATTAGCTCCCTGCGAAAACAAGCAAATAAATAAAATTTGATGGAATTTTTAACGTTAATATTTTTTTTCAAATCCCAAATATGAACAAAGAGGTCTTGGATAACATCCTCAATTAAGTTAGTATCCTGGGTAAATTTGTGTCCATATTTATATAGGTCTTTAGAAAATGTGCTGTAAATATAGGAAAATGCCTGTTGGTTACCGGATTTCACCAGACCCCATATTTCAACTTCCGAAAGCGATGAAAAATCCATTTTACAAAGTGTTATTTTGGGTTAGATGCCAGCCAAATTAATAACTGCCAAACTATATTACTTAAAAATAATTATTGAGCAAAGATATTTTATGTATATGGTGCAATTGACATGAATAATTAAACTATAACTACTTAAATTTAAAATCATATTGGTAAATTAAATGGATTTCTATGAAAAATATGGAGTTACATATAGTTCACTTGGAAAAAACACCTAATAAGTTAGTATTTAACAGGGTGAGGAGGTATATTCCTGCATAAATTATTTTCTTAGAAGAAAAAACCTTCCAAATCTCTATTTTTAAAATAAGCTATTTTCATTTTAAAAATAGAAGCGTCTGGACTCAATATCCATTGGCGGTTAAATTATTTCTAAATTTAAACCACAGTGATTATGTTGCTTACAACAAGTCCTCATCACCAGCCAATCAGTAATTACAGTGGTTTGAAAAAAGTCCATTCTTCGAAGCGTCCTCAAACTATTTTTTTCTATCAACGCTTTACATTAGCACATTTTGTAAAAGATCCTCGCTATCTAAAGCACTGGCTAAGGCTATTAGGAGGCTTGTTTTTACTGATAACTAGCAACTGCCAACAAAAAGTCCAAGTTGAAAAACAGGAGGGAGGTTTGGCCTTGGTTTCGGTAGACCTCTCCGAATCCAGATCCGGTAAACTGTCTGAATTTTTTGAGCCAGAAATCAACTATATATGGCTGGAAGATAAATTGGATGAAGCTCAACTTAATGCCAGCTTACATCAAATCCTCTTTTATGGAGATAAAATTTATACCCTTGATATTTACGGATGTAAGTGCATTTCAATTTTCAATATGGAAGGGGAGTACTTGGGAAAGATTGCTGCTTATGGTGAAGGTCCCGGTGAATACCTTGATCTTGATGCTTTGGCAGTTGTAAATGAGGAACTGGTCTTATTAGGAGTTTATCCCAGCAAAATCATGTGGTTTAGCCTGGAAGGTGAGTTTCTACGTGAAACGATCTTGAAAGATCACTTCGGCCCCGGTGTGTTTTCTGAATTCGACAACCGGTATTACCAGTACAATATTCCAAAAGCCTCAGGAGAATTTTTTATTAAAAGCTTGAATGAAAATTTGCAGGATACTATTAATTTTTTGCCATTCTATTCCGAAAGGCTCGAAAGTATGATGTCCGGGAGGAATTATTTTCAAAAAAGCAAACAACATCTTTATTTTGGGATGACTTTTCTCGATACAATTTTTCAATTTAAAAATCAACAATTGGTCCCCAAGTTTGTATTCGATTTTGGGAATTATGGTCAAGACTTGGAAGAATTAAAAGGCTTGGAAATTAGAGAGAGACTTAAACTTATTAATAACCGTGCAAAACTATACTTCCTAGGTCGATACCATGTTTCCGAAAAACAGTTTTACACAATCCTCAGTTACGAAAAAAAAGTTTACAACCTCTTTTATGACCGGGAGAAATCACAATCCCATGCGATTGAAGGCAATCTAAAAAATGATATCGATGAAGGGAATGATCTAAAGTCAATAGGCTATGGTTTTGAACCGGGGAAAGTGGGGACAAGAATAGCTGGTAAAGACCTTTATCAGGCATTGGTAGAAAAGAAAAAGCAAATGGGCCAAGCTGATTTTGAGAAGTGGGCTAAGAGTAAAGGTAAAAACTTTGCGAAAACAGCCTTGGTAGGAAAAGATTCCGAAAACCCGGTGCTTATTGTTTATACGCTAAAGTGATACTACTTTAATTGATAGGGTATGCCACTATTGGTAAAGTGCACCCGTAAGAATGATGAGAATAGAGAACCCTGGAAGGTTGAAATTTATTTTCCCACAGGCTTAGGCCCGTGGGAAAATAATAATATGAGAGCAAAGTCACTACCAGCTTCCGCCTGCACCGCCTCCGCCAAAGCCACCGCCACCGAAGCCGCCGAAACCGCCTCCGCCACCACCGCCGAATCCTCCTCCTCCAGAGGAGAAATCTCCGTATTTGCCTCCTCTGCTACCTCCGAGCATATTGGCAAGCAGTAAGGTGGTGAAGATACCTACTCCGCCACGTTTACCACCCATGTGGTTGTTGTTGTCGTTTCGATTTCTGACTAGGGTGAGAATCACAAAGCCTACAATCATTACCAAAAACAAGGGTAAACCTCCTCCTGGTTTGTTTGCGGCGCCCATGTCTTCAGCTTTGTACTCGCCTGAAGCAAGCTTAAAAATCATGTCTGTGGCCTGATCTAAGCCTGTATAGTAGTTTTCCGTTCGGAAGCTTGGCACGATCAACTGATCGACAATTCGTTTCGCCAATGCATCTGGAATCGCTCCTTCCATGCCATAGCCTGTGGCGATAAAAACCTTACGGTCTTTCATCGCTGCCAATATAAGAACGCCATTGTCCTTGTCTTTTTTACCTATTCCCCATTTGTCTCCCAATTGAAAAGCATAATCACTGATATCATACGGCCCAATGGAACTGATCAAAACGATGCTGACCTGGGAAGAAGTGCTGTCGTTATAAGCCACAAGCTTGCTTTCCAGCTGTTGGACTTCATTGTTTGAAAGGGTCTTGGAAAAATCATTCACAAGGCGAGGCGGATTAGGTTTTTCAGGAAAATCTCCCTGAGCCCAGCTCGTAAATGAAAATGCTAGTAATAGAAACGAAAAGAAAAGGTTTTTTTTAATCATAATGTCTTATTCAAAGGAAATTTCATCAGGGAGTTCGTTGATGTCTCCTTCTTTGTCGTAAGGGAAATGTTGTTGAAGCTGCTTTCCGGACATTTCTATGCCTTTTTCTAAGTCCTTCAGTGAATGCACTTGTTTTAAAATGAACGAGCATTTCTTCTTTGATATTTTCCCAATAGTTTTCGGGAACCACCTTGTTTATGCCTGCATCTCCAAGAATGGCAAACTTATGATCCACCACTGCAAGATAGAAAAGCACCGCATTTCGCTGGGCGGTTTTGTGCATCTTGAGTTTCTCAAATACTTCAGCAGCCCTGTCAAGGACATCTCCTTTACAGCTGTTTTCGATGTGAACCTGAATTTCTCCAGAAGTTTCCATTTCTGCATTCCTTATGGCATCTGTTATAATGGCACGGTCTGCTTTACTAAATAATTTTTCGGCCATAATAAGGGTATTTAAAATTCTACCGTTGGTGCATTTTCAGATCCTGCAGAAGCTTCAAAATAGCCTTTACGCTCAAACCCATACCATCCAGCAAATATATTGTTTGGGAAAATCCTAAGATTTGAATTGTAGCCCTGTACGGATTGGTTGAAATTTCTTCTCGCTACCGCAATCCTGTTTTCCGTTCCTTCCAGTTGCGCCTGCAGTTCCAGGAAGTTTTGATTGGCTTTCAGGTCAGGATACCTTTCTACGGCTACAAGTAGCCTGCTAAGTGATCCACTCAATTGATCCTGTGCACCTTGGAATTTGGCGATGTTTTCGGGTGTAAGGTCATCTGCCTGCAAGGTGATGGAAGTCGCTTTAGCGCGCGCTTCGATTACACCGGTTAGCGTTTCTTGTTCAAAGTCAGCGTATCCCTTTACCGTATTCACCAAATTGGGAATCAGGTCAGCTCTTCGTTGGTATTGGGTTTCTACTTCAGCCCACTGACCGTTGATGGTTTCTTCGGTTTGCACAAAAGTGTTGTACACGCCTACCGCTTTGGAGTAAACAATGAACCCGATCACTGCGATGATGGCTATAGGAATTAATATTTTTTTCATGGTAAGGATATTTATAAAAACAATGAAGTTATATGACGTAATTTTTGGCTTGAGGTTTCCCAGAATGGGTGATTTTTCAAGAAAATCAATACAAAAGAAGCAGATTTAGGCAATTAAGACAAGCTTTTGCATTGAGAACGCAAGAGGATTTCCAAGCCAAGCTGCACTCAACCCTTTAGACAAGCTCAGTCCATCGGCTTATCCCGTAAAAACGAGCTGTGTCGGACTTCCTTCCTCTATTTCTAGTTGTAAATATCAAAGTTACCACATTAAAATTAGAAAACAGCCAAAGCCAAAATAAGCAGTTTTTGTAGGGTAGAAGCGAATTAAAGGAAAAGGCTATGCTTTAAGTGGTTAGGGAATGCTTTGTCGCAATGGCGGATTGCGTTTGCATTGTCGTGTTTTCATGGCATGGTGGATGGCGTTTACATCGTTGCACTTTCGCGCAGTGACATTCACTTGTCATTGCGAAGGGGAGGATTACTTATTTAGGTTTAATAATGTGTAATATCCCGAAGCAATCCCATGACCAGAAGAGATTGCTTCGTCATACCTCCTCGCAATAACGTATAGGGCTTATTTGAATATTTCCGCCAACTGCTTTCAATACTTTTATTATTGTCGAAAATTGTGGTTTTGCTCCTGCCGACAAGGCTTTGTACAAACTAGGTCTACTCATTCCTGTTTCTTCCGCAATTTTGCTCATTCCAATCGCTTTTGCAATATGTCCGAGGGCTACAATCACATCGTCAAAATCACCTTCATCCAATACGGAATTTAAATATTCGGCAATCATTTCGTTGCTGTCCAAATAGTCTGCTATATCAAATTTTGTAGTTTCCATTTTTAAATTGTCCCAAATGTTTTTGGCCTTCTCGATGTCTTTTTGTTGGGTTGATTTGTCTCCGCCAATCAGCAGAATTATTATCTTTCCATCCGTTTCCTTGAAATAAATTTTGTACCCCTTTGCGTAATTTATTTTCATTTCATTAATACTATTTCCCACACAGGTTTACAGTCTCCAAAATGGTCGTCATTTTCAAGTTTTTGGATTCTGAACAGAATTTTCGCTTTAGCCCTTAAATCCTTTAATCTCTTCAACCACTTGTCAAATTATATCGATTTTTCAATAAAATATATTTAATCGATGTATTCACTTGGATACAAATTTACTTGAATTTTTTAGAATACAAAAATCCTTCGTTGGCTTCTGGTCTATGTCAAAAGGAACCATAATGCTCTGGTTATGTTTCAGGTAGAAGTTAATAAAATAATATGAGCAGTGTCTTCGACAGGCTCAGACACCGGAGTCGAAGACATCGAAATCGAGACATTTTTTCGTTTATGGGATCAGTTCGCAAAACGAAAATCAATATAGGTTGCTGAGCGGAGTCGAAGCAAGCGGAGCCGAAGACTTAGCAATTTTCTATAATTGGCCATTCTTCCATGACCGTTTGATAAAAAGGTGTAATTGCAAATTACAGCTAGAGGGGTAGAAAAGTCGAAAATTCTCGTTAGCTGAACGAAAACCAATTTTGGGTGGCTGAGCCAGTCGAAGCCTGCCAATTAAAATATGTGTCTAATCATAAATCCCCCTTGATCCCCCTTTGAAGAAAAGGGGGAGTTCGAGTTTTACGATTTATGAAAGCGAACTTGATTTTTCATTTCCTCAGCCCATTACAATAATACAAAATCATTATAAAATTCTCGTTTCCGCAACTCCCCCCTTAATCAAGTGAGCGCAGTGCCTGTAACTATAAGAATTAAACCTTATAATACTCCACCGACTTCCCATCAAATCCGGAAACACGGCTTATCAGTTCCTGGCGTTTTTTCTCGTCGAAGGCTTTGAATCTTTTAGCGAAATCAATCTTTTCAGTCAGCATGTCGGCATGGTCTGCACCAGTTACCAATACACTGATGGGAAGGGACCAGGAGAAATAGATGGCTTCTTCAACTGTCAATACATTCGGGACGATGCGTGGTTTGTCGCCACTGTTGAAATGGGTGGTACCTCCAAAAAAGCCACCATTGGCCAGGGTTTTCATGGCACAGGGAGCCATTCCTTTTTCCATTAGTTTTGGCATCACATTGGTAATAAAACTTTTGTAATTCGGGTCAAAGGCATTGATGGGCATTTGGCAGGCTTCCAGTTCATCCGTACTTTCCAACATCCTCAGGTGGGCATTGTAATCCGAATGGCCCGAGAATCCTATATGCTTTACTTTCCCACTTTCCTTAGCCTTCAAGACATAATCCAGGACCCCATTTTTTAACCTGCTGTCCACGTCTCCGGGGCTGGTGACTGCATGAATCAGCCAAAGATCGATATAGTCTGTTTTCATCCGGCTAAGGGTGCCTTCCAGGTGCTCCTGAGCAGTTTTTCCATCTCTTGCCGTTGACTTGCTTTGGATAAAAGCCAGGTCTCTGTATTTGGGCGTAAGAAATTGACCATACCTTCTTTCCCCAGTTCCGCCACCATAGGACTCGGCATTGTCGAAGAACCGAATGCCTCCTTCCAATGCACGTTCTATGGTCTTTTGGGCTTCGCTTTCTTTCATTCTGGCGATATGTGCACCACCAAGCCCCAGCATGGTTACGGATAAGTCAGATTTTCCAAATTTTCGCTTGGGAAGCAAGTCGCCCAGCCTGTCCCGCATATAGGGACTCGGAATGGCTTTTCCTTCTGCATTTATACTGCTTAGGGGCAACATCATTCCCGCCGTTAATCCGGCCAATGATTTTAAAAATGTCCTTCTTTGGTTATTTTGCTTGTTATTTTCCATGATTGTTTGGGTTAAAATTTAAGGTGGATGCCAGTCATGAAATTTACGCCTGGCATTGGGAAGCCATTTTCGAGTTGATAGGCTTCGTCCAAGAGGTTTTTCCCTGAAATATAGGCGCTGATTTTTGGATTTATCTGGTACATGCCTTTGAGATTTAGCAAGGCATAATTTTCATTTTCTGCACTTTCCTGTAGGCTGTTTCGGAGACCACCAATAAGCTGGAAGAAAGGAGAAATAGTGAATTTGTTTATCGAGAAATCCCCCTGAAAGTTCAAGTTATGTGTCGGGGCAAACAGCACATTTTCACTGGCATTCACATAAGCGTAGTTGAGTACGAACTGCCATAATTCTGAAGACCTAAATCGGATTTGGCTTTCAATGCCATTGTTGGAAAAGCTACCCGTATTTCTCCCTATAGGAGGGGTATTGATGGGATTAACTTGTATCAGGTTGTCTCCTTTGGCCAGGAAAGCCATGACCTCAATTTCCAACTTTCGATCCATAAACAAGGCTTGAAAGCCTGCTTCGTGGTTCCATAGCTCTTCCGGTTGTAGCATTTCATTTGAGGTGGGAAATAAGAAAAGATCCACAACGGATGGACTTCTAAAAGCTTTTGAAGAGGAAGCTTTAAAGGTAACATTCTTAGCGGCCTGAAAGGCCAGTCCAAAACCTGGCAGCACTTTTCCTCCATACTGGGAATTCTGTACTTTACGCACACCCGCATTCAAACTCAAACGCTCGCCCAGATCTTGCTGCACTTGAATATACAGGTCTGTTTCATTGATCAGATGCTGCTCTCCCAAACCGGTACGGGCTGGAGGAGGTAGTGTTTCATTAAAAGCCTTCCCACCAAAACGCTTATAGTCTATTCCTACCGTAATCACTTGTTTGGGAAGTAGACTGATATTTTGGAAAAAGGTTAGGCCTTGGTTTTGATCTTTGGAGGAAAATCCTGTCTGAAATTCATGGGTTCCAAAATTATGAAACAGCAGTAATGCCCCGGAAACATTTTCCCAATCATTTGTCAGGGAAACAGCAGCTCTTCCCCTTAAGTATTCCCGTCGGTCTTCTTCCTGTGGTGCATCAGTAGACCCTGGTTGATAATAGATGGCATCAGAAAATTGTACGTCTCCGGAAAGAGCCAGGGAAGGGGAGAAGGTATAGCCCAATTTTAAATAAGCAGAGGTATTGTCGAAACTGTCATCGGCATCGGCTCGAAAACCATTTGTGCTATTTTTGTTTAGGGAGAGCATGGAATGAAATTTGTCTTGCTTATATGCGGCATTAACAGTTCCCTGAAAGGTCCCGAAAGACCCATAGCCCATGTTTGCAGCTCCCTGCCAGCCTTCTTTGGTAGCTTTTCGGGTGATGAGGTTGATGGCGCCGCCCATGGCATTGGAGCCATAGAGTATGGATGCTGCACCGCGTTGAACTTCCACCCGCTCTATATCGGATGCATTGTAGGCATCTGCAATTGGATGGGCAAAAATCCCCATGTATTGAGGTTGACCGTCAATCAATACCAGTACCCTATTATTGGGCGTTCCACTAATACCTCGAATACTGATGTTTCCACCTGATCCGGGACCCACACCATAGCCTGTCAGACTTCTGTCGTTCAGAAAAAAACCGGGTACTTGATAAGCGATAAGTGGCAATATATTAAGTTCACCTGACCGAGCGATAGTTTCCCTTGAAATGGTGGATATTGAAGCGGCTACTTTTCTTTTTTGCCGTTCAATCCTTGTTCCGGTTACCACTGCTTCTTCCAGGGAGATTACCAGGCTGTCGTTTTCCTGCGCCATCAGCGATGTGGTGCAACAAATAAATAGAAGCCCTATAATGCAACTAATTTTCATAGGTGAGGGATTTAGCGGCAGGGTTCCATGGCCAGTGTACACAGGTCTTAATGTCTGGAAAAAGGACAAAATCAGCCTTTCCTTTTAAGACAAAAGTATTGACCTCATAATCCTTCAATGTTTTTTTCAAGAGTGCTACGGTCTTTCCGGAAACAGCTACATCATCCACCAGGAGTATACGACTGCCTTTTGGGAAGGAAGCAGGAAACACATCTAAAAATTCCGGTGATTCTCGAATGGGTTGATTGCTGTCATCTCTATAGTTGACAGCCGCAATAAAAAGGGGGAGATCAAGTTGATGAGCCACCAGGCTGGCAGGAACAATTCCACCTCTGCCTATCCCAACGACGATATCGGTTGTAGGGAAGGCGAACCTGGCCAATGCTTTACTTATCTTAACAAAAGAAACGGGTACTTTTGTATCCATGCTTGTTTGATTTTAGCCACAGGTATTATCTCAGGCCTTTGGGTTTAATAAATGCTTTTTAATCCGCGCCTTCTTGACTTGGGAGGTATTTTAAACTTAAAATATTGATCACCAATAAAATCAAGATACCAGTAGCCGCATTATTTAGTGAAGTGCTGAAAAATTGATAAGGGGCAACTTCAATCAGCGGTATGAAAATCAAAAAAGCGGATGAGATTGTTTTGGCACCCAAATAGGCTAAAGGAGCAGCAAACCATTTTATGGTATTCGGAAGCAGAAGTGCATAAGCCAGAAAGGTAAAAGTGACCAGTTCTATTGTAAGAATCCCCATTAATCCCCATTGAGGATTGCCGGTGATAAGGAAGTTTAATGGTGGTGCCAAAGCGGCTACAATAAGTGCTACAGGAAGGCGGTAAGCTACTAAAGCCACAAATGGAATATAGAACATGGGCAATAAA
Organism: Cyclobacterium qasimii M12-11B; assembly: GCF_000427295.1. Lineage (GTDB taxonomy): Bacteria > Bacteroidota > Bacteroidia > Cytophagales > Cyclobacteriaceae > Cyclobacterium > Cyclobacterium qasimii. Next base: position 60,389 of record NZ_ATNM01000116.1, read on the forward strand.
TACGCGCCAACTGGAACACCATTAATAGGAGGGGCAAGGTGCACAAGGATTGGGAATACAATGGCGATAGGCAATACCCAGCCAGCTGTTTTCAATGTAGACCTGTGGTCAGTTTTTAGGGTTATTTGCATGGTTTCTCAGGGATTTAGTACGAGCCATAAATAAGCAACAATTGAATTTGAAGTAATCAAAAGTTACTTTTTTTATTCTGTTGATATATATGTTTTAAATTAATGAATTCTTTTTTATTCTCCAATACTGAAGCATTAATTACTGTATAATTACAATAATACATGTAAAATTAATGGTTGGAATTTAGGTCAGCTTCAGCTAGTGAATGTTGTAGTTCATCAATCCGTATTGGGAGACTGAGTGGTATTTCCTGTGGTTGGGGCCTGAGCCTGTCGAAGGTCGGTGTCTGAGCTTGTCGAAGACAGACAGCAGGATTGCCCATTTTATAATTGCTTTGCCTCTAAGAAAAAAATAACTATCAGACTTAGAGCTAAGTGTGGTGGTAAGACAGGTTAGTCCCTTTTAAAACCAAAGAAAAACCATACTTTTGCAAAAAAAAACAACAACCTACTTGAATAAAGCGGTTTCCATATTGATGATAGCTGTAATGCTGCTTCCTGGTTTTACGAAAATTGGGATTCTGATCGATTTTAAAATCAACCAGGATTTTATAGCGGAAGTATTGTGTATCAATAAGGATGAACCGATGACAATGTGTAATGGTAAATGTTTCCTTTCTGAACAACTTAAAAAGGCTGAAGAAAAGGAAGAGAAACAAGCTCCTGGAAGTAAGGACGATCGGATGAGTATCGTCTATTATCAATCCAAACGACTTTTCAATTTTTTAAGTTTTAACGACAAATACTTCAGTAAATTAAAAGGAGGCTACCAAAATAAATTTTTCAAAGCTTCTTTTGTAACTGATATTTATAAACCACCAAAGCTCAATTTGATTTAATGATTTTGATTGGTTAAGTCCCTTCAGAATGATAAGATCCCTGTTTTTTTCAGGGTGTTTTGGGGACTGCTATGTGTCTTCCCCCTTTTCATTAATTCAAAATTTTTAAAGAATCAAAATGAGTTTTAAAAACATCATGCTGGCATGCTTATGCCTGTTTTCGGTAAATATTTTTGCCCAAACTATAACCGTCAAAGGAAAAATATACGATAGTGAGACCAAGGAGCCTGTAATTGGAGCAATTGTTCAATCGCTTTCTTCCGCTAATACTGGAACCATTTCTACCTTCAGTGGTGAATTTACTTTGTCAGAGATTTCAGCCAATGACTCTTTAAGTATCCAACTTCTTGGTTACATGAGGGTAGTGATACCTGCTTCAGAGCAGGCAATTGTGGCGTTAATACCAAATCCTCAGGATTTACAGTCTGTTGTGGTGACTGCCAATCGCGAAGCTGGGTTAAGGACAGAAAATCCGATTGCCATTTCAAAATTATCTCCGACCTTGATAAATGAAACAAAGGCGACCCAGGTCTTTGAAATCATCAATAAGACACCAGGTGTGATCATGCCTAGCTATAACAATGAGGAGCATGGGATGTCTATCCGTCAGCCAATGGGTACAAGTGCCTATTATTTATACATGGAAGATGGTGTACCATTGAGGCCACTAGGAGTCTTTAATCACAATGCCTTGTTGGAGGTCAATCAGTTTGCTATTAGTAATATAGAAGTGGTAAAAGGCCCTGTTTCTTCTATTTACGGTCCCGAAGCCGTAGGGGGTGCCATTAATTTCATTACGCAAAGACCTACAATTTTGCCTACGGCCAGAATAGGCATTCAGGCCGATAATTGGGGACATCGAAGAATTCAATTTGGTGCAGGTGGTAAAATCAATAAGTTCGGCTTTTATTTAGGTGGACTTAGCAGTAAACAAACCAATTCCTGGTTAGAAAGTTCTGATTATGATAAAACCTCAATAAATGCTCGATTAGAGTATGACTTTACCGATAAAACAAGATTAATCGGAACGTTTATCTATGGTGATTACTATTCCCAAAGCCCGGGAAGGGTAGACAGTGTACAGTTCTTTACCCGAGATTATAAAAGCAGTACTGATTTCACCTATCGGAAATCCAATGCCTACCGTTCCCGTCTGACTTTGGAACACGATTGGAACAATGAGGCCAAATCTTTTATCACGCTTTTTCAACGAAACAATAAACTTGGGCAAAATCCTTCCTATCGTATTCAATGGTTAGCAAGTAACCCTTCAGTTGCCACAGGACAAATAAATTCCAGTGATTTTACCAGCCTTGGAGCCATTGCCCAGCACAGTCAAAAATTTAATTTTCTGGATGCCAAACTAATTGTAGGAAGTACGCTCGATCTTTCCAAAAATGAATTTTGGGCTTATACCATCGATTTAAATGCAATATTAGACCCTACAGGTCAGTATGTTGAAAAATACACCCTTGAACAAGAACGCCCGGATTTACCTATTTCAGACTTCCATGGAGACATCACGAATTTCGCGAGTTATTTCCAGTATGACCTTCAGCCCTTAGAAAAGTTGCGTCTTTCCCTGGGTGGCCGGTATGACCTAATGCGTTTCGATTATGTCAACGTTATTAATGCTACTTCGGGAGACATTACCTATAAAAGATTCACGCCTAAAGTTGGAGCCACTTATGACTTAGGCAATGACAAGGGTCTGTATGCAAATTATTCTCAAGGGTTTTCACCTCCATCATTAACGGCGATCTTTAGACCAGTGCCCAATACCACTCCCGTTGAATTTTACACCAACTTAAACCCTGCCTACTTCAATAGCTATGAAGTTGGAGGTTGGGCAGCCTTTCTGGAAAGTAAAGTATATGTAGACATTGCCATTTATCAGATGAATGGGAGAAATGAAATTTTAAGTATTCGCCAGCCGAATGGTTCTACAGATTTTCAATCTGCCGGAGAAACACTCCATAGAGGGATTGAATTTGGATTAAGTTCCAAACCCTCTCCTGAATACAAGTTTAGAATTGGGGGGACAACAGCATTGCACCGATTTGAAGATTTTCAGGTAAGTGATATCACTACAGACGAATTACAAAATCTGGGAGGTTATGAAATGCCTTCTGCACCTCGATGGACCTGGAATGCTGAGTTCAGTTATTATCCCAAATGGTTTCCCAATTTCAGGACCTCTTTTGAATGGCAATACCTTGGCAGTTGGTATTTAAATCAGGTCAATACCGTGAAGTATGATGGCTATGATTTATTCAACTTTAGAATGGGCTATCAATGGAAGGGCATGGAAGTATATACGAATGTGTTGAATTTGACCAACAAGCTATACGCCAATTCAGCAAGGTCGGGTAATAATCCAACCGACCGAATTGAGTACAATCCTGGAGCACCACGAATATTTGTATTTGGAGTTCAATACAATTTTGTGGGCAAAAAATAATTTCTGTTTTTCAAATGCTTGTCTTCAAAATGGACAAGCGTTTGTTTTTAAAGCCCAGATAGAAAATGGAAAACCCAATAGATTGTTACACCATCTTTCAGGTGAAAAGACTTCAAAATGAAAAAGACAATTAATCAAAATATATTTCCCTGGATATGGAAATGGCATTTTATAGGAGGCATAATTTCAGCTCCGGTAATCATCATTCTGGCCATTACTGGAATACTATACCTGTTCAGGGATTCCTATGAAGCATCTCAAATTCAAAGGCTTTCCCAGGTAGAAGAAATGGCTGGGGATAAAATGACTTATCAGCAGCAATGGGAACTGGTGAAAAAGGAATGGGAGAAAGTGCCCACAGCAGTTGCTTTGCCTGGATCCGAAAGTGAGGGTACCGAGTTCATTTCAGGGAAATTCTCTCAAAAATCTAGTTTATATATCGATCCTTATGCCAAAAAGGTGAATGGGATAGTTAATGTGAAGGAAACCGACATGCAAAAAGTCCGGAAATTGCACGGAGAACTTTTGTTGGGAAGATATGGAGCGAAGGTGGTAGAGTTGGTGGCTTCTTGGATGGTTGTTTTAATAATAACCGGCCTTTATATTTTTTGGCCTCGCGGCAAAGGAATAAAGGGTTTTGTTACCATACGTACGAACCAAACTAAGCGGATCCTGTACCGGGATATCCATGCCTTGATAGGATTTTGGTTTTCAATTCTACTTATCATTGTTTTGGCAGGTGGCTTACCGTGGACAGATGTGTTTGGCGCAGGGTTCAGGTGGGTGCAAGATAAAACAGAAACCGGTTACCCAGCGACCTGGGAAAGCAATACTGTAAAGTCTATTCCTGATGAAGGCACTATTTCTTTAGATGAAGTAATGGCCAAGGCAAAGGAGCTTTCGCTGGATGGCAGGACCCTTATTGATCTTCCACAAAAGCCAACTGATGTGTTTAGTATTTATAACAGGACCGCCAATTTAAGCTTGATGAAAAAGTACCATTTGGACCAATATTCAGGTGAGGTTTTGGTAAGCCATGGCTGGGCGGATATTGGGATTTTGATCAAAGGAAGGTTATGGGTCATGGCATTTCATCAGGGACAATTTGGATTATGGAATTGGTACTTAATGATATTCGTTGCCGCAGGCCTTCTTGTGCTTAGTGTAGCTGCTATAGTGGCCTATTTTTACAGGAAGCGTCCTGGGAGTTTAAGTGTGCCAGCAGTTCCTGATGGCTTTTCACCAAGTATAGCATTGTTAGTGATTGTTATGCTTTTAGGAGTCACACTACCATTATTTGGGTTGAGTGTGGTGTTGATATTTATACTGAATAAATTGAAAGTCGAAAAAAAAATGTCTATGAATAACTAGTTTAATAAAGATTTTTGTTCTTGTCCACGGGCGCTGACCCGTGGACTACAAAAGTATCACTTCTCCGGAGTTTTTATTACCGTTTGGATTAACGCAATGTAATAATAGAACCTTACTCGGCTGCGGTTCTAGTTATTCATTTGTTATTGTGCCTATAACCTTAGGCTATTTCATTTCCAACTTATTATAATAAGCTTTGTTTCCTGTGATTTGACATTAGAGCGTGGATGGCCAATTCTGTTGTTCCTTTTTTAATGCTATTTTGAATAGGTAAATATTGTTTGTTAATGCAACTATGTTGCATTAATATTTATTTTCACTACTTTTGTTCAAGGCATTAGGCAAAAAGGGGCAGGGAGAAGTTAAAAGGCTTTTGATAGGATAATTATTTCCATGATTTTATGTTTGCCCGGACTGCCATCACAAAATTCAAACATATGAAACCAACAACAGATTTTGAAGTAATCATCATAGGTGGTAGTTATTCAGGACTTTCCGCAGCGATGGCTTTGGGGCGTTCTCTTAGGAATACGTTAATTATAGATGCGGGAAAACCTTGCAACCGTCAAACACCGCATTCCCATAATTTTTTAACGCAGGATGGGAGTACTCCGCAGGAAATCACGGAAATTGCCAGAAAGCAGGTTGCCAAATATGATACGGTGAAATTTTACCATGGAACGGCAATAGGTGGTAAGAAAGTTGAAGGAGGATTTGATATTAAGACGAGTGGAGGAGATATTTTTCATACAAAAAAACTAATACTTGCAACAGGAATAAAAGACCTAATGCCAAGTATAGAAGGTTTTACTGAATGCTGGGGCATATCAGTTGTGCATTGCCCTTATTGTCATGGCTATGAGATAAGAAATAAAAAGACAGCCATAATGGCCAATGGGGACACAGCTATTCACCTTGCTTCTTTGGTCAATAACCTTAGCAAAGACATAACTATACTTACTGAAGGTGAAAAAACATTTGAGGATCAACAGCTTCAAAAATTAAGTAAGCATGGCATTAAAATACTAGAAAAAGAGATTTCAGCAATTGAGCATGAAGCTGGATACATGAAAAACATTCACTTTAAGGATGGAAGCAGAGAGACATTTGAAGCTGCTTATGCCGCCATTCCATTTGAACAAAATGCTATACCTGTTGAATTGGGCTGCAAACTCACAGAGAATGGATACATTGAAGTGGGTCCTATGGGAAAGACTTCCGTAGATGGGGTTTTAGCCTGTGGAGATAACAGTTATATGATGCGTTCAGTGGCCACGGCTGTTTACAGTGGAAATATGGCAGGTGCTGTTATCAATCATGAGCTAACTCAGGAAGGTTTTTAATAGGATAGGAAGACATTTATTGGTGATTTAAATGTTGAATTTCTTCTTCGGAAATCTGCATGTACTTATTATTTCCAGTTGGAATGCATGGCTGACCCAACCCAATATTAAAATGAAGGCCTTAAGGCTTGCCTTGTTTGTTCAAGACCTTCATTTATTTATGTGGCATTTCAGGATTGCCTAAATAAATTGCCTTTTTGATTTTATTGTAAAGTTCTTCTTTATTTATCGGTTTGGTCATGTAATCATCCATGCCCACTTCCAAAACCCTGAACCTGGCCTTTTGTGTTACATCAGCGGTTACGGCGATAATCGGCACCTTGCTCATGGCTGTCCCGGCTGCTCCGGCACGAATGGCCGTTGTGGCCTCGTAACCATCCATGACAGGCATTTGTAGATCCATCAATACCACATCAAAAGGTTGGGCTTTCAACAAGTCGATTGCCTCTTGCCCGTTATTTGCGATCTCAAAACGTGAATTTTTCCAATTGCCTATTAAAATTTTCAATACCATTTGATTGAGTGCATTGTCTTCTACAATCAGTACATTTTTATTTTCCAGGTCAAATACACCTGATTTTGCGTAATCAAACGAATTAGCGCCATTTCCATTTTTTGGAAGGGTTTTGTTTAACTGCAAGCTCACCGTCGTTCCGACGCCTTCTTCGCTTTGCACCGCTATTTTGCCCTGATGCAAATCTACCAAGGCTTTTACTATACACAGTCCCAGCCCTAATCCTCCAAATTTTCGTTTATCATCATTCTGCCCTTGGGCAAAAGATGCAAAAATGCTTTCCAGTTTTTTCTTTTAATTCCAACACCGGTATCTGTCACCTGCACCTTTAACAACACCTGTTCGTCGGGCATCGCAATGGCTTCCACTTTGAAGTCGATTTTACCTTTTAGGGTGAATTTTAAAGCATTTTTGAGTAGGTTTTGAAACAGTTGCTCCATTCTTCTTCTATCCCCAATCAGAAGCTCCGGAAGATTACCCACCTCTTCAAATTCAAATTCAAGCCCCTTGTCCTTAGCTTGTCTTTCAAAAGTAGCAGCAAGTTGGTTAACCATTTTTTTCAAATCAAATGGCATTTCTTCCAACCTTAATTCTCCTTTTTCAATTTTTGAATAATCTAGAACATCATCAATGGCTCCAAGTAAACCCAAGGAAGAATATTGGATTACATCCAGGTTTGAATTGATTGATTCCTCCTTGTTGGTTTCCCGAATAGATTGCGTCAAGCCAATAATGGCATTTAAAGGCGTCCTTAATTCATGACTAATATTGGACAGAAAATAGGATTTGATTTCATTGGATTCTTTGGACTTCTGCAAGGCAATTTCCCGTAGTTTTCCTTTTCTGATTTTAAAAGCCTAATTCGATTAGACATGGCCAATGAGAGGAAAATTATTTCAAAACCTGTACCTATTTTTGAACCGTTTTCTGTAAAAAAGGAATTCGGTATCAAACTGAAATTATTGAAGATCAGAATAAAAAATCCAACAGTAAAACTAAAGATGGCAAATGTGAAAAAGAAATCCAGTTTTTGGCCTTTTACATAACTGAGCAAAACAGTAGTGATCAAAACCATCAACAATAGGAAACTAAGCAAATTTACGGCAGGATAATAGATAGCCTTTCCATTAGAGATAAATACTACACAGATTAAAAGTATCACTAAGGCACTGAGCAGTAGATTTAATACTTTGTTTAATCCTTTGCTCCATTTCTTTACATTGGTATAAATCTGCGCATACCTGCTAAAGGCTATTCCTGAAAGACTGGCAGTAAGCAGAATTGCATTTTTGTTGAGCCAGCCCGATGCTGGATTGATGTATTGAAAGAAATACCCATCCAATGACATGTGAAGCAAGGCCACAGAAACCACATAGACACTGTATAAAAGGAAACTTTTTTCGCCAATCCCAAAATAAAAAACAAGTAAATTGCTCCTGCCAATAGCAAAACCCCGTAAAATATGCCGTGTAAAAATTGGTTTTGATTGGAGCTTATTATCAGACTGTTGGGGGTATGCAATTCTAGTGGTAGGTTGATTACCTCGCCGTCACTTTGGTAATGTATAAATACTTGATATGTTTCGCCAGGATGCAAATCCAGAGGGAAAATAATCTTTCTATGTGGAAAGCTTTTCTCGTCAAAAGGGATTAGATCGCCATTTTTTAAATGCTTAACAGTCCCTTCGGCTGACATTAAATACAAATCCACATGATCAGTGACGGGTCTGCCGGTTTCTAAAAAATAGTGTAGAAGGACTTCAGAGGTATTTTTAATGGAAAACCTCAACCAATATTTACTTTCTGTAAAGCCAAGGTTGGTAGAAGGACCTTTGATTGGCTCAAATTTTAGCTTATTCTCATTGGCTAAAAATTCTTCAAAACTATAATTGCTGTCGCCGACATTTGTGATTTCTGCATATTCATAAAGAGAAATAGAATTGAATTTTTGCTGATCTTGTACTTCAAAAATTTTTAATCCATAAGAAAATGCATTAACAGAATAAAAAAATGCTATTAATAATAAAAAGTAAATTTTCATGAAGTAAATCATTCGAAATCAAAATAAATAAGTTTTAAAATAAGTTAAAATATAACCGATTTCCTATTAAAATGTTTTTATACAATAGGCCTTTCTTACATAAACCATTGATTGATAATGCTTCTTTTTAGCCGGGAATTTTTGTTTTAGACAAGGTTTATAAGTTGGGTAGCTTGTCATGATTGGAACAGCCATAACATTCATTGTGAGTGGTTGCTTAAAGCCACTGAAAAGCGGGTGATTTTTAAGCCTGCGAATTGCAGGTCTTGTAAACCTTTTGATTAAATTCTAAAAGTGAGGGTGGAAAGGCCGCTTTGTCAAAGTTCTGGGAGGGCATTGACAAGGGATACAAGTAAATAACAAAGTGAAGCATGATCCCAAAGTTGCAGCACTTTGTGCAATGTCTTTGGTTTTATTGGTCAAAGCAATTTTTATTGATGTTTAATTTATTGTGAATCTTTTAGGCGGTTATTATGGCTTGCTGAATAAAGTACATTCTTGATCTTATTGTAGAGTTCCTCCTTTTTAACGGGTTTTGTCATATAACCATCCATGCCTATTTCAAATACCTTGTTTCTTGCTTTTTGTGTCACATCTGCTGTTACAGCAATGATTGGTATGTCGCTATTTCTTGATCCACATGCTCCAGCACGGATGGCCTGCGTGGCTTCGTATCCATCCATCACAGGCATCTGTAAATCCATCAACACCACATCAAAAATTTGTTTTTTGAGCATTTCAATGCCTTCTAGCCCATTGTTGGCAAATTCAAAACTTGTATTGGCCCATTTTCTTAGAATTAATTTCAATACGATTTGATTGAGAACATTGTCTTCAACGATAAGTATGTTTTTGTTGTCCAGATCAAGAACCTCTGATTTAGCAAAATCATAAAGCGCCGTTTGTTCTCCGGAATCCTCTGGCAAATTGTAGTTTAATTCAAGCTCAACGGAAGTACCTTTTCCCTCCTCACTTTGAATATTAATTTTACTCTTTTGTAAATCCACCAAGGCTTTAACAATGCAAAGTCCCAAGCCCAAGCCGCCAAATTTCCGCTTGTCATTGCTTTGTCCTTGTGTAAACGAAGCAAAAATACTTTCCAATTGTTTCTTCTTGATACCCACACCTGTGTCCTTCACCTTTACTTTTAGTAAGATTCGGTTTTCACTTTGTGTTTCCGCTTCCACTTCAAGACCGATTTCCCCATGTCGGGTAAATTTTAAAGCGTTTTTCAAAAGGTTTCCGATGAGCTGCTCAGTACTTCTTCTGTCACCTATGATGTACTGGGGAATTAATCCAATTTTTTTAAAGTTGAAACGAAGTCCTTTGTCTACTGCTTGGGTTTCAAAAGAACCGGCGATTTGAGTTATCATTTTCTCTAAATCAAATGGGGTCTCTTGCAGTTTTAATTGACCCTTTTCAATCATAGAATAGTATAAAACATCATCAATGGCTCCAAGTAAACCCAATGACGAATAATGAATTATATCAAGGTCTGAATTTATAGATTTCTCCTTATTCGTATCTTTAATAGATTGGGTCAACCCTATAATGGCGTTTAAAGGAGTCCTAAGTTCATGGCTTATATTTGAAAGAAAATAGGATTTAATTTCATTGGATTCCTCAGATTTCTGCAAGGCTATCTCCTGATGTTTTTCCTTTTCTGATTTCAAAAGCTTTATTCGATTAGACATGGCCAATGAAAGGAAAAATATCTCAAATCCAGTACCGATTTTAGAGCCGTTTTTTGTAAAGAAAGAATTCGGAATCAAACTGAAATCATTAAAGATCAGAATAAAAATACCTACGGTAAAACTGAAAATAGCCAAAGAGAAAAATAAATCGAGTTTTTTTCCTTTTATGTAGTCTAACACTACCGTTGTGATCAAAATCAACAGTCCAAAGAAACTAAGCAGGTTTACCGTGGGATAATAGTATGCCTTTCCATCCGGATAAAAAACAACTAAGAGTAAGAGGACCACTAAAGCACCCAACATAATATTCAGTCCATTGTTCAATACTTTGCTCAACTTTTTTCATATTAGTATAAATCTGAGCATACCTACCAAAGGCCAAGGCTGAAAATATGGCTGTGATCAAGATTGCATTTTTATTGAGCCATCCGGACTCCGGATCAATGTACTGTAAAAAATAGCCATCTAAAGACAAGTGAAGTAGTCCCACGGATAAAACATAGACGCTATATAAGAGGAAACTATTATTACCTATCCCAAAATAGAAAAGCAAGTATATAGCACTTGCCAATAATATAATGCCGTAAAAAACACCATTGAACAATTGGTTTTGGTATGTACTCAATACCATGCTCGTTGGGGTGTGTAGTTCCAGTGGAAGATTGATTACTTCTCCATCACTTATATAATTTATGTAGAGCTTATAAGTTTTGTTTGGCTCCAAATTCAGTGGAAAAATAACCTTTCTATGGGCAAAACTTTTTTCAGAAAAAGGAATAATGTCTCCATTTTTCATTTTTTTGACCGGTTCTCCCTCTGCCAACATGTACAAATCAACAATATCAGTAACAGGTCTTCCCGTTTCTAAATAATACAGTAAAGGAAGCTCAGAAATATTTTTAATCGTAAACCTTAGCCAATACTTACTCTTGGTAAAGCCAAGATTGGTAGATGTGCCTTCGATTGCTTCAAATTTTAGGCTGTTCTCCTTCGCTAAAAACTCCTCAAAAGTATAGTAAGAGTCCCCTACATTTGTGATTTCTGCATTATTATAAAGTGAAACAGAATGGTTGGCATTCTGGTCCTTAGCCTCGAATGGTTTTGTTGTATACGAAAATGCATCACCAAAACAAAAAAATGTAATTAAAACTAAAAAACAGAACTTTATGAGATGATTCATAAGTCAAACAATAATATTATTTTATAAATTACAATTTAAATTGAAATATTCCATAGACGTATTTTGAATTATCTTAATAATATTCAATAGAAGTAAGCTATTTTTCTTTACTTACTTGAGGCATTTAACGTTGATTCTAATACATTAACGATAAGTCTGTACGAACGCTTAAGCATTAAAACAGCGATGACAAAAAGAAATGAAAAATACCATAGTTTTAAAATCGCTGTTCCAAAAGATTTTGAAGAAGTTATTTCTCATTTCTACTATGCTGAAAACAAGTCAGAGGAACCATTGACCCAAACGCTCTTACCGTCCTACCAAACTATATTGGTTTTCAATTTTGGGTCTAAAGCTTTGCTTCATTCCAAACAAAATACCACAATCGAAGTAGACAAATGCCTTGTTTTGGGACCAATAAAAAAAGCTTTTGACTATTCCTTACAACCTCAATCAAAAATTTTGGTAGCCAATTTTAAAAACGATGCCTTTTATCGCTTTTTTAGAAATACTCCTATTGGAGAAAAAGAACCATTGGATCCGGACAGTTTATTTAAAGAAAATTGTTTTACGGCGCTTTGGTATGAACTTAATGAATTTAGCGAGGTAAATTTACAGGTAAAACACCTTCTTGAATATTGCAATGTATTTTTAAAGCCCCGAAATCCAATTGCCGAACAATTATCCAATTTCAAGGAAGCGCATTTAAATCCTATCAAAACTGTTGCTAGCAATAATAATTTAACTGAGCGAATTATTCAAATAAACCAAAAGAAACATTTTGGATATTCTGCGAAAGAAATTAGCCGGTACAGGAGGTTTTTAAATGCCATAGAACTTTTAGAAAACTTCGCCACCAAACCATCAAAAAAGGATTGGTTTGCCATAATAAGTGAGTGTGGCTATTATGACCAAAGTCAACTTATCAATGATTTTAAACATTATATAAATTTAAGCCCAACAAAATACTTTAAGTTTCAACAAGAAATTTGTAACCCTACAAAATGACCTTCGTTTTCTTACAGTTTTAATAAATTACAAGGGCCTACTTTTATACCATTAAATCTACAAGGATTACTCAATAGCTTTTGAGATGTGACACTTTACGAATTGAAAAGCTTTTTGAGTGCTGAGGTAGAATAGGTGTTTAAAAAAGTAGAAAATGAAGTATTTAGTAATTTATGCACATCCAAATCCCCAAAGCCTTAATGGACATTTGAGGGAAATCATTGTAAAACTTCTTGAGGATAGGGGACATGAGGTAAGGATTCGTGATTTGTACCATCTTAAATTCAATCCTGTACTTTCATTGGAAGATATGGAGGGGCAACGAAGAGGACAGGTTTGTGTTGAAGTAAAAACGGAACAAGATTTCATCACTTGGGCAGACTGTCTTTTGGTCATACACCCAATTTGGTGGACAGGTTTGCCTGCAATTCTAAAGGGTTATATTGATAGGGTTTTTAGTTATGGTTTTGCCTACCAATATAAGCAAGGGGTTCAAAAAGGACTGCTTAATGGAAAACAGATTGTTGTTATTAACACACATGGGAAATCTAAAAAAGAGTACCAGGATATAGGTATGGACCAAGCCTTGGTCCTAACATCTGACAGGGGAATTTATGCCTATAGTGGATTGGAAATCACACATCATTTTTTCTTTGACCAGGCAGACAGTGCAAAGGACGAAACAATTGAAGATTGGAAAAGTCAAATCAAAGGTGCTTTTTTACTTTGAGGCTTGTCTTTTTTTAGGCGTTGAAGAAATGGTAATTGCTAAGGTTGTTTAGCTACTTAAGTAGGGATTTTGGAGTTATTGCTGCAAGGAAATAGCAACAATAACTCCAGGTTCAGGTGTTTGTGTTTCCTTTTTTCATGGCTTGAAAGCCATGTTCATTGATTTACAATGTATCAAAGGAATATAAGGTCCCATCCATTAGCGTAAACCGAAGTCGAACCATTTTTCCTTTTAAGTCACTTAATTTTTTATTGCCCCAGCTAATTGGGGAGTTCAGCCCTGACCCAGTAAAAGGAGTGCAATCTTCCGCAGTCCATCCCTCTAGTGGTTCATCACGAATCGCCGAACGAACTTCAACCCGAATTTCTCCCGCTGCATCGGCATTGATAAATAAGTCGCCATTGACCTCAAAAGGGCGAGTAAGAATTCTGCCGAGGGTATCGGCTTGTGAGCGAGCACCGAATAATCGATCCAGCTTCGTAGTGGCAATGCCAATGGCAGGGCTACCTGGACTGTCATGATTTGACCTGTTGCCAGAATAGTAAAACAACATTTCATCCCCTTTAATGACGGGTTCTGAAATGCGTATTTGGCCTGCGTCCCATTCATTTTCCGTACCCAAATTTAAAGGACTCTTTTGGGCATCTGCAGGTAATCGATACCATCGATAGGCATCATCACTCCAGACCAATTCTGCAGTTACTTTTTCTGTTTTACCAGGGGCGTAAAGTTGAAGAAATCCAAAAAATAAATCACCTCTTCTAATAACAGTCATACCGTAAAAATCGGTCACATCTCCTTCTTCAGGAACCATTACCGTGCGCTCATGTGTCCAGTTTACTAAATCGTCACTTTCTACGACCGCAATGCGCCGTCTATTAACATGTTTTATACCTTCACCAGCAAAGGCTCTTGGACGTACATACACAAACCAACGCTTGCGAACTTCATCATATACAAAGTTGTTTCGTGTGTCACTGTGGTACCAGACCGCAGGATTTTTAAAGGAACTATTGAAGGTCTTTCCATCTGCAGAATAGGATACAAATACCCCTCCGGCCTCATTGTGGATAGCAACAAATTTATTCTCAGGTGCATTTGAGACAGGATTAAACTCAACATCTATGTCTTGGGTTTTCTCCCTACCCAATTTGATCAAGTTAGTTTTTTTATAGGAAGCATCTTTTCGATCAAATACATTTAAAATCGGCTTTTCCCATTTGATACCATCCGTTGACTCTGCATAAGAAATATTGTAAGAGAAAGGAAGTTTGCTATAATAGGAGGCAGAATCCCATACACTGTACCACATTTTGTACAATTGTTCTTGCGGGTCGAATAAAACTTTGCCACCCAATAATGGCCCGCTGCCTTCCCAAGGATGTTCCTTCACAACAACTGGATTTCCTGCATATTTTTCGAGCGGAACAACAAAACGCTCAATCATCCAGCGATCCTCAATTATTCTGTCATCAATTACAAAATAAGGACCTTTAGCAGGGAGTTTGTCTATCTGCCTGTCAGATTTGCGTTTTTCCCATGGTTCCAAATTATTATTTTGAGCAAAGCCTTCTGTCAAAGCAAAAAAGCTTAATGCCAAACAACCAATTTTATACAAATACATATTCACTCATATTAAGTCCCTAAGATTAAATCACAGTACTGGTATAATAATAACGATAAAATCTTTATTTATTTAAATAAGTACTATAAATTAATATTATTGTTAATTTTTAAGTTGTATTTTGTTTAATAAGAAATATTTTATTTGGTTTTAAGTTTAACTGGTCCTAACGTCGCCTTCATCTGATGTTTTTTTTGATAAAAAATTTATCGTGGACGATCACTCAATTTTTTCTAGTAAAAAAGACTATAGGATTAACAGTGCCAGCCATTAGTTAATTCAGGAATTTGACCTTTCAATAATATTGAGCCAAATGAAGATAAACTCTTGGTCAAAAAGTCTTTTTTATGTCAAATCTACTATAAGTCTCAGTCAGATTGGCATGCTACAATTGCACTTTAATTATTTAAAATAAAGTCAAATTTATGGCACAAGGTTTGGAGTATAGTTTAACCAAATTTAAGGTTTTAATTGCTAACATTATTGAGCGATAAACGTAATATTATTTACAATTACGGAATCCTGCTTGGTTTATGAAGGGTTATAGATGTTTGGGTTTTATAGACGTAATTTTAAATTAGATACAATTGTTATGGAGACTTCTTATTTAGATTATTACAAGAGAATTATAAAAAATGTGCGTTTTGATTTGGGAAGGTTAAAAAACGAAATCAACAAGGCCAATCAAATCCTAACAGAGCAAGAAAGGGATTCCTTAAAGAAATGGATGCTTCGAAATGGGCTTTATTCTGAAAAGTTGAAAGGAAATGCCTTCTAATAAAGGCATTCCAACTTTATTAGCTTTTTGGGTTTATTAAAGTTTAAGAGGTAACTTAAATATCCATCATGCGTCTTGTTTTTTAATATAGAATAAAAGCATTAAACCGGATAAATAAATCTGTACTTGGATCCTCAGCTGTGGTCATTATTCCAGCATTTATCAGGCTTTCTCGATATACTCTATTCCTTGGTTAAAACCAAGGTTTTTTATTCGTTCCAGTTTTAAGGTTGTTTTTTTCGTTTTTACCCTAAAATATGGTCTAACTTTTAGTTGGATTTTAGTAAAACTTATACCTTAACTCAAAAAATTGATTTTTTTGTAAATGTCTTAAAAATAGCTGTTTACGATTTATAGGATTGAAAGGAAAATCAAAAATGCAGAAAAAATACCCCGATCACGGTATTTTTAATCTAGTCAACCTTTGTACCTTTGAAACAGGTGATAAATAAACTTTTCAAAATGGAATTTTTCCATTGTAAATGGTGGGTAATCGTTAAACTATTTTTTTACCCACTATTTTAATTCTTTCCTCCGCACTGTAGATATTAAAGCTTTCATTTTTTAAAAATCCAACCAAAGTCATCCGTTTTTCCTTGGCAAGAGCCACAGCAAGATGGGTAGGAGGTCCAAATGCTAGTAGAACAGAAATCCCTGCATTGATGGCTTTTTGCGCCATTTCATAGCTTACCCTGCCACTTAACAAGACAATTTTCTCGTTTCCTAAATCAATTTTGGCTTTCAAGCTGGCTCCTATAAGCTTATCCAAAGCATTGTGGCGCCCAATGTCTTCCCTAAGCATTACCAATTCTCCATTTTTGTCATACAATGCGGCTGCATGCAGACCACCAGTGTATTTGAAAGCTGTTTGAGAGGACTGTAGGTTTTCAGGAATGGCCAGGATGGTTTCAGGACTAATCTGCCATTTCTCATCCAATGGCAAAGCACCGTTTTTACATTTTACAGCTTCTATGGCCGTTTTTCCACATACACCGCAACTTGAATTGGTGTAAAAGTTCCTCCCAAGTTTTTTGAGGTCTATGACGTGGCCTTCTACAAATTTGATGATCAATACATTTCCTTTTTCCTCTGGCTTTACTTTTTGACAATACCGCATCAGCAAGATGTCCTCGTCACTTTCGACGATTCCCTCTGCAAATAAAAAGCCCAGGGCCAAGTCAAAATCATTTCCTGGACTCCTCATGGTGACTAGCAAATCCTTTTTGTGCCATTCTCCTTTGTGTTCAAATTCGAGGCGAATTTGCAAAGGCTCTTCCACCGCTATCAAATCTTGCAGTTCTGTTACATCAGAATTGCTGTACTTGTATATGCTACTAAAACTTACCAGACTATTCGTCGCTTCCATTGTCCATTTTTTCCAAAAACACTTCAATATATTTAGAGGCAGGGCAGTGGCTTTCTTCTGAATTGTTTCCCAATGCCACCAGTACATTTCCCTCAGGGAAATAAACGGAAAGGCATCCTGGAGAGATGTCATAAGGAACCACCTGGAAACCTTCAAGTATTCGCTTTTCTCCCTCAAATACACTTGTCAACTTCACCAGATCCCCAGCTTTGCATCCATATTGATTCATGTCATCTTTATTCATCATCACTACTTCACGGCTGTTGCTGATACCCCTGTAGCGGTCATCATAGCCATAGATGGTGGTATTGAATTGGTCGTGACTTCTAACCGTCATTAAAATAAAAGGAGTCTCAGGGTTTTTGTTAAAGTTGACCGGATTTACTGTTAGCCTGGCTTTTTTGTCTGGAGTGTTAAAATTCCTTTCTCTGGCCCCATTGGGCAGGTAAAATCCGCCCGCCACTTTTATGCGCTCATTGTAGTCTTCAAAACCAGGAATTACTTCGGCTATCTTATCACGAATAAGGCCGTAATCTTCGCTCATTCCTTCCCAGTCAGTGGGGTTTTCCTTACCTAATACCGCTTTTGCCATGTCACAAACAATGGCCACTTCGCTTTTTAAATCAGGGGAAACAGGCTTGAGGTCGCCATGAGATCTTCTAACTCTCCCAGCGGTATCTTCTGTACTGACAAACTGGGGGCCATTGTTGGAAATGTCTTCTTCTGTTCTGCCAAGGCAGGGTAGAATTAGGGCTGTTTTGCCATGGATAAGATGGCTTCGATTGAGTTTGGTGGAGACATGAAAGGTTAAGGCGCATTGTTTTAATCCCTCAAAAACTATATTGGTATCAGGAGCTGCCAGTGCAAAATTACCACCCATGCCCATGAAAACTTTGCCTTTACCATCGACCATGGCCTGAATGGCACCTACGGCATGCACGCCTTCATTGATAGGCGGCTTAAAATTGAAAGCATTCCCAAGTCGCTGCATAAAGCTATCCGGCATTTTTTCCCAAACTCCCATGGTGCGGTCGCCTTGTACATTACTGTGGCCTCTTACCGGCAAGGTGCCAGCACCAGGTTTTCCTATGGCTCCTTTTAGCAAAAGGATATTTACAATTTCGCGTATGGTATTTTCTGCATTTCTATGTTGGGTGATTCCCATTGCCCAGGCAATAATAATGTTCTTCTTTCCAATAATAAGGGAAGCTGCTTCCCTTATTTGCTTTTCGGGAACACCACTTTCCTGGATCATTTCGGCCAGATTTGTTGTTTCTATATGCTGGCGAAGGGCTTCATATCCTACCGTAAATTCAGCAATAAAAGCTGTGTCAAACACTTCTCCTGGAGCGTTTTTTTCTGCCTCTAAAAGCATTTTAAGCAAGGCTTTCATTAAGGGTAGGTCACCATTGACCTTTACCTGTAAGTGAAGGTCATGAATGGAAGTAGGCTTACCAATCCACTCCCAGGGTTTCTGAGGATGTCGAAATTGCAATAAGCCAGTTTCCGGCAAAGGATTCACCGAAATGATCTTTCCACCGTTATTCTTTAATTCCTCCATTGCCGTCAGCATTCTGGGCGCATTGGTTCCGGGGTTTTGCCCCATCACGATCAATAAATCCGCTTTAGGGATATCATTGAGTACTACGGAAGCTTTACCAATGCCTACGGTATCGGTTAGGGCTTTACCTGAAGCCTCATGGCACATGTTGGAACAATCGGGTAAATTATTGGTACCATATTGCCTGACAAAACACTGGTAAAGAAAGGCTGCTTCATTACTAGTGCGGCCAGAAGTATAGAATATGGCCTGATCTGGATGATCAAGTGCCAGAAGTTGCGTGGCAATAAGAGAAAAGGCGGCTTCCCAGGTAATAGGCGAATAATGGGTGTCACCTGACTTCAATACCATTGGCTGTGTAAGCCTGCCTTGTTTTTCCAGCCAATGATCAGATTTTTCCAATAAATCATTGATACTATATTGCTCGAAAAAGGAAGGTTCAATTGTGTTCGCACTTCCTTCCCATGCTACTGCTTTTGCGCCATTTTCACAATATTCAGCAATCTTGGAAACTTTATTGGCATCAGGGTCTGGCCAGGCACAGCTTGGGCAATCAAAGCCATTAGGTTGGTTGAGTTTAAAGAGTGTTTTCACCCCTTTACCCACATGGGTTTCCTCCCAAATGCGATAAGCAACGGTCTGTATGGACTTTAACCCAGCGGCTGTCTCTGCTGGAGGGCTAATTTTAACTTTTCTTTTGGACGCATTGTGTTGGTTGAAAATTCAGAAAACTTGTGTGCCTTATAGGCTACAAGGTAAAAAGAATTATAAGTTTAAGCTGGATTCTGCAATAGAATTCGTAATGACCTGTCCTGACCATTTATTAGAAACAATTTCACCAGGTGACAGTATTTTCAGAGCCTTATTAAGGTCTAAGCTAAATCAGAAAGGATTATTTAAAATTCAAGGAATATATTTTTACCTGCACTAGTAAATTGAAATAGTACCTGATTTTTTTCATTCACTCTAATTATACCATCTATTATTATTGGAATTGACCGCTTAATAAAAGTATGTTTTTATTTACATGATTAACCTTTATATTTAAATTGCTTTAATCTGAATTTTATTAATAATAAACCTACCCAATGACACCTAAATTATCGCTATTCCTTTGCTTTATTTTTATCGGTTTCCTTCAGTCCTGTGGAACCGAGGTTCAAGAGAAAAAACCTTATAATATTCTATTCATTGCCATTGATGACCTTAGACCTGAACTGGGGGTTTATGGAAATGACATCATCAAAACCCCTAATCTTGATGCCATAGGTCAAGCAGGAACAATTTTTGAAAATCACTATGTGCAGGTGCCTACCTGTGGTGCTTCACGCTGTAGTATACTCACGGGAATGCTTCCAAGTAATCGGGAGCATTTAAAAAATTCAGCCATTGAAAAAATGATGGCCGATGTTCCTGAGGGAGAACGACCGGAAAGTTTTGTTCATCACCTAAAAAGAAATGGCTATTATACGGTAGGAATAGGCAAAATCAGCCATTCTATAGAAGGTCTGGTATATGGTTATGAAGAAAGCCCTGTAGGAGCAAAAGCGGAAATGCCTTTCAGCTGGGATGAGATGCTTTTTGACGCAGGGAAGTGGGGGAATGGTTGGAATGCTTTTTTCGGTTATGCGGATGGCTCAAACAGGCAAGGTAAAAAGAAACAAGTAAAACCTTACGAGGCAGGAGAGGTGTCTGATGAGGGCTACCCAGATGGTCTTTCAGCTCAATTGGCCATAAAAAAACTCAGAGAGTTGGCGGATAAAGAGGAGCCATTTTTTATGGGTTTGGGCTTGTTTAAACCACATTTACCTTTTACTTCTCCTAAAAAGTATTGGGACTTATACGATCGTGAGGATATTCCCTTATCGCCTTCCCCTGATATTCCTGAAAACATTGATTTGAGCAGTTTACAAGAAAGTGGAGAGTTCAATCAATATGCGCTTGGTGAAGAAAAAGCAGGCTTAGACCATCAGTTGTCAGATGAATATGCCAGAAAACTTAAGCATGCCTACTATGCTGCCGTTAGTTACAGTGATGCACTGGTAGGTAAAGTTATGGATGAATTGGAAGTGCTAGGGCTTGCTGAGAATACTATAATTGTGGTTTGGGGTGATCATGGCTGGCACCTGGGCGACCAAAGGGTGTGGGGCAAACATACCATTTTTGAAACTGCGCTTAGGAGTCCTTTGATAATTAAAGTTCCTGGTTTAGCGGCCCGCAGGATTTCTTCCGATATGCCTGTGAGTAGTATTGATCTTTACCCTACGTTAATGGAGCTTGCGGAGGTACCTACCAATTTCACATTGGATGGACAAAGTTTGGTGCCATTGATAAAAGATGGGAAGGATGAAAACAGAGAGGCGCTAGCTTTTAGCTACTTTAAAAATGGTATTTCGATGCGTACCGACAAGTATCGGATGATGAAATACTTTAGAGAGGAGACGCCAACAATAGAGCTGTATGACCATCTCAATGATCCCTTAGAGACAAAAAACATAGCCAATGAGCAGCCAGAATTGGTGGAACAATTACTAGTACAACTAGAAAAAGGAGACACAGGTCTGTATACCGATGAAAACAATTAATCCTAAATCCAAAATGACAATCAAAAACAATAGCCTAACCAATTGGACCCTTTTTTCGGCCCTGTTTATCATGGTGGCGGCCTCCTGCACCAATAGTCAGGAAAAAGAAGAATCTATTGAAAAACCAAATATCATCTATATCCTGGCAGATGATCTAGGATACGGAGACCTGAGCTTTTTAGGTCAAACCAAATTCAAAACGCCAAATATTGATAAACTGGCGGCGCAAGGAATGGTATTTACCCAGCATTATTCAGGATCCACGGTCTGTGCTCCCTCAAGGTCGGCATTGATGACGGGTTTACATACAGGACATACCCAGGTCAGGGGAAACAGAGGTTTAAATGGGGGGCAGTTTCCATTAAAAGAGGGTACCCAGACCTTGGCAAGTATATTGAAAAAAGCGGGCTATACCACTGGGGCTTTTGGAAAATGGGGACTTGGTTACCCGGGGTCTGAAGGAGCACCATTAAACCAGGGTTTCGATGTCTTTTACGGTTTTAACAGTCAGACCATCGCTCATAATTATTACCCAAGAGAGTTGTGGGACAATGACAAAATCGTAACCCTTGAAGGCAATCAGGGAACGGATGAAGGACAATATGCACCTTATCTTATCCAGGAAAAACGATTGGCCTTTATTGAAAACAATAAGGATACTAATTTTTTCCTGTTTGCACCTACCATTATTCCACATGCAGAGCTTTTTGCTCCTGAGGAATACATGGAGAAGTTTCTGACCAAGACAAATCCAGAACCTCCTTATCAATACGAAAGTAAATTGGGCCCTGAAACTAATTATGAAGGGACAGACGATCCCGAACATCCTCGCTACAAAATGGGGGGATATGGCTCTCAGCCTTACCCACATGCAGCTTTTGCGGCCATGGTAACACTTCTGGATGATCATGTAGGTCAGATCGTCTCCAAATTGGAGGAATTAGCAATTTTGGACAATACAGTGATCATTTTCACTTCAGATAACGGTCCCCACCTTGAGGGAGGAGCAGACCCTGATTTTTTCAATAGCAATGGGCCCTTTCAGGGATATAAGCGAGATTTATTAGAGGGAGGAATTCATGTGCCTATGATTCTTAGTTGGCCAGCACAAGTTGAAAAGGGAAGCCAAACCGATCATATCAGTGCTTTTTGGGATATTTTACCCACCTTTTCAGAAATCGTTGGTGTGGGTACAGAAGGTGCACTCGATGGGCTGTCATTTCTTCCTACGCTATTAGGCAAAGAAGAGCAAGCTACTCATTCCCATCTTTATTGGGAGTTTCATGAAAAGGGAGGCAAACAAGCAGTAAGGAAAGGCAAATGGAAAGGGATTAAATTGGACGTATTCAAAGGAAATGAAACCATTCAACTTTATGATTTGGAGCAAGACCCTGGAGAGACCAAGGACCTGGCTGCAGACTTTCCTGAAGTGGTAGAAGAATTAAAAGGCTTGATGCAGAGCTCCAGAACTGAGGATGCAGAATGGCCATTTGAAGAGACAATTGAAAAGAATGTTAAGAACAATTAATAGTATTATCGCTTTTATTTGCCTGGTTGCGATCTTTTCTTGTTCACAGGAAAACAATAGCTCAAAAGCAAAAGATTACCAAACCTGGGAGCATTATCGTGCTTCAAAAACAGCGGCTCAGTTCTCAGGTTTGGATCAGATAAACAAAGAGAATGTTCACTTGCTAGAGCCCGCATGGACTTTTCATACAGGGGACAGCAAGGAGAGAACACCTATGGAATGCAACCCAATGATCATAGGTGATATTATGTATGTGAGCTCACCACAACTTGATCTGATAGCATTGGATGCCGAAAAGGGTGAGGAGCTTTGGCGTTTTGACCCTGAGCTTTACGGTCAGTCAGGAGGGGTTAACCGAGGGTTTTTCCACTATAAAGAGGGAAATGACTTGCGTATTTTTATGGCAGTTGGACAATACTTGTTTGCCATAGACGGTCATTCAGGTGAATTGGTGGCAGAATTTGGCGAAGCAGGTAAGCTTGATTTGCGAAAAAACCTAGGCGTTGATCCCGAATCCCTATCGATCTCTTTGAGTACACCAGGACTGGTTTTTCAGGATTTGATTATCATTGGATCTGCAACGGGGGAGGGTTATGATGCTTCTCCAGGTCATATAAGGGCATACAATGCTAAAACGGGAGAATTCAAATGGATATTTCATACCATTCCTAAGGAAGGCGAGTTTGGACATGATACCTGGCGCTGGCAAGAAGGTGAAAACTATGGTGGTGCCAATAACTGGGGAGGGCTGAGTTTGGATGAGGACCAAGGCTGGGTCTATGTTTCCACAGGCTCTCCAGCATATGATTTTTATGGTGGAAATAGGTTAGGAGAAAACCTTTTTGGTAATGCCATAGTAGCGCTAGATGCTGCTACTGGAGAAAGAAAATGGCATTATCAGGCCGTGACCCATGATATTTGGGATTATGACTTGCCTTGTGCCGCTACCCTTGTCGATTTACCAACCGAAAATGGTATCGTTAAAGCTCTGGTACAACCTACCAAGATGGGAGAACTGATTATACTGGACAGAATAACAGGGAAATCCTTAATGGACATGGAAGTGAGAAATGCACCTCCTTCCTATGTTCCAGGCGAAGTAGCCCATCCCACTCAAAAGTTTAACCAGGGAATCACTGTTGTGAGACAAGGTTTGGACAGCGCAACACTGACAAATATTTCTGCTGAAGCCAATGCTTACGCGAAAAATGAATTTAAAAAATACCGCAATGAAGGCTTGTATACTCCTCCAAGTTTAGAAGGCACCCTCACCAATCCAGCAACAAGAGGAGGGATGATTTGGGGTGGGGCCTCTTATGATCCGGACAACCAAATGCTGTATGTGAATGCCAATGAAATCCCTATGATTTTACAGCTCCGCAACATTTCTGAAAACCAGGATGGCAGTGGTTCGATTGGAGTGCTACCTGGGAGGAGTACTTACTTGTCCAATTGCTCCAACTGCCATGGTGCAGACTTAGAAGGGCTAACGGATGCCTTTCCACCACTGAAAGATATTAAAGCCAGGCATTCCCGAGAATCTTTGGCTAAGATAATTACCCAGGGAAATGGTTTGATGCCAGCATTTCAAGGTTTCAATAAAGAAAAGCTAAATGCTTTAATGGATTACTTGCTTGAAATAGAAACTGTTTCGGATCCTATTCATGATATCAAGGAAGAAGCTGGAGCCACCGATAGATATGTACTGCAAGGCTTTAGACTTTTTACAGATGAAGAAGGTTTTCCTGCCAGCAAGCCACCTTGGGGAACTTTAAATGCCATCGATTTAAAAACCAATACCATTAAATGGAAAGTGCCTTTAGGTGAATACCCAAAATTAAAAGAAAGAGGAGTGCCAGCGACAGGAACCCAAAACTTTGGTGGCTGTGTAGCTACTGCAGGCGGACTGGTTTTTATGGGAGGGACGCCGGATGAGATGTTTAGGGCCTTTGATGCAAGTACAGGAGAAATTTTATGGGAATATAAACTCCCTTTTGGGGGCTATGCGGTACCTGCAGTCTATGAAGTTGGAGGAAGACAGTATGTGGTAATCGCAGCTGGTGGGGCAAATAGATTGGGTACACCAGCTGGAGATGCCTATGTAGCTTTTGCTTTACCTGAAAAATAAAGTTTATTGCGTAATAGGTCATTTCTTGTGCCCGTAATAATTCCCATGTCGAAGGGGGAATTGCTGATTTGGGAATTTAATGCTGAATTAGTGGCATTGAAATGGGTTGAGAAAATTCAAATCAGATAACACTCGTCAATCCTGAAAACTCGAAATCCCCCTTTTCTTCAAAGGGGGGCAGGGGGATTTTTTTGGTAAACTTTGATTATATAAAAAATAAAATAATGCTATTTAGAGCCTTGGGCTTAGTTCGGGTAGGAGTCAATTAAAACTGTTCCTAGAATGGCCATTTCCTATTTCGGTTTTGAAAATTAAAATGGGGTCAGTTTTTGAAAAGCTTCAAGAACTGACCCCATTATATTTAGTTTCTATTCACTTATATTGGTAAACCTATTCCAGTATATTTCCTTTTTCGTCAATTTTCACCATTGTTCTTTCCCCATCTTTTTCTAGCCTTACACTAAAAACCAAGACTCCTTTTCCATTTTTGGAGGCATTTACCCTTGAGATTCTATTTCCAGGATATTTAGAAAGCAATATGGGTTGAAGATTTTCCGGCAATGGGTCTTCATAAGGGATGGTGTTTGAGAATCTTTTTTCCTCTCCTGCTTCAGCTTTTCTTTCGATGAACTCATTGATCCCATTTTCTTGTTTTACCAAATCGAAAGCATCGTATAATTCACCTATAGCCGTATAGGACTCAAAACTTAGCTTATCTCCATCTACTTTAATCACCTGAAATAATTGGGTGTTTTCAGCTTTACGATCCCTTTCTGCACCTAAGGCGTCCCATCCTTCTTCACTCACACTGTACATTTTTCCGCCACTAACAGAAACTACATAAACAGTCCCTGTTTTATCCCTTGCATTCATTCCATCAATGACATTGTCCTCTGGGGAAACACGACCCCTTGCATAGCTGTGGTCATGCCCTTGTAGGGCCAAATCAACTTTGTATTTGTCAAATATAGGCTTCCATGCTTTTCTTAATTCATCATTGTCCCTACCTGCTGAGGCAGAAAACAAGGGATGGTGATAGGTCACGATGGTCCATTTTTTTGTGTTTTCTGAAAGCACTTTTTCCAGCCATGGGATTTGTTCCTTTTGCAAAACATTGCTGTTTAGAGAGATGATCCGCGCGTCTTGGTAATCCATATAATAAACAGTTTCTTCTAGACCTTTTACTTTGGGTCCGTTCTCAGGAAGTGTAAATTGAGGGCGCCATTGTAAGGAAAGTCTTCTTTTCGCATCTTCTCCGTCTAATTCAGGAATGTCCCCATATTCATGATTTCCTGGGGTAACCATGGAAGGAACCATACTATGAATAAATCCTCCGGCCGTAAACCATTCATGCCAATCCTGCTCTCTATGGGCGCTATTGATCAGGTCACCAGCATGGATGATGAATTTAGCATCCGGTGCTTTTCTAAAACCTTCTCGTATTAACCTGGACCAAAGTTCAAGAACATAATTTTGTGCATCTCCTACATATAGGAAAGAGAAAGGCTTATCATCGTCTCTGGAAGCGGTAGTGAACTGTATCCATTCGGTCCATGATTCACCATCTCCAACCCGGTAACCATACATGGTGTCCGGTTTTAAGTTTTTAAATTGTACGGAATGGTAATGGGCTTTGACTTTAGCATCCTCTACCTTCAATCCATCCAATACTTCGGTTTCTGCCTCAACAGTTAATCCATTTCTCCAGAACTTTGGTGCTCCATCAGCTATGGCAATTTCAGCATACCCTGTTGGAATGGAGGTATCTGTTCTCCAGGTAACGTTGGCTTCAGTTGCAGGATCTGCACCGAAATTTAATACAACTCTGTCAGGGTAGTAGCCGGGTTTGCTCCACTCTTCTCTAAAAGTAGGCGCTTTATAAACCTTGTACTCTTGAGCAATTGAGGCATTAATTAGGAGGAACAAAAAGAAGGAAAAAAACACTTGTTTCATTGTGGATGGGTTATTGGTGTAATTCTGTAAATCTAGTGAAATCAAAATAATATTTCAAGTTCAATAATTATTATATTATTATCAAATGAGGAAGAGAATTAATGGTGATTTTATCTGTTTGATTTGGATATTTGTGAAGTTGTCAAGTAATTGAAATTCTCTATTTAAGTTATAATGGTACGTTTGCCATTCAGTTAATGCTTGGCAATCCAAAACGTTTGGCCCAAGTTTTATGATTTCCTTCTAACCCCTTTTACTGCCTGGGCTTCCCATGGGTTTTCAGGCCAATGATGCTTCGGATACCTGCGTTTTAGTTCTTTCCTAACTTCGTGATAGGTGTTGTCCCAGAAACTTTTTAAATCTTGCGTTACTTGAACTGGCTTAAAACCGGGAGATAATAAATGGATGAGCAATGGTATTTTCCCATTATTGACCTTGGGTGTTGTGCTCCAGCCAAAAAGCTCTTGAAGTCTTGCTGCCAAAACAGGTGGTTCACCATCCATACCATATTTAATGGATAAAGCGGATCCACTTGGGAGACTTATTTTCTCTGGAGCAAGGCCTTTAATTTCTTCCTGTTGCTCATAATTAAGACTATTTTTAAGGATAGTAGCAAGAGGCAATTTTTTAATTTCAAAGCCAGATCTTACGTCTTTTAAATACGGTGAAAGCCAAATTTTTAGGGTTTTTAGCAACTGGGCTGTACTAAAATCGGGTAAGGATTCAGGTCCATTCCAGGCACGAAGACTCATAATCCTGTGCTGTAATTGCATGAAATCATCATCAAAGGTAAGCCACTTCCCTCCCTGCTGGGCAAGCATGTCTAATAGGGTTTGTTGCATCAATTGAGGGTCCGGATTTTGAATGCGCTTTTTCTGTAGGACGATTTGCCCGATTTTCAATTCTTCGACAGCTTGCAGCGATGCTTCCTGCTCATCCCAATATACCCTTTGGGTGGATTTAACCATAGGTCTGAGGTCTGTGGGAGATAAAGGTGCTGCCATAAATATTTTACCCATGCCTTTCCTTTCATCCATTTGAGCGATAGCTAGCCAAGGTTCATGGGCCAGGTCATCCTTCTTGTCCATGCTGGCGATTTTACCATTTGCCAATTGAAACTGAGCCTGGTTAGCAGGTCTGGCTGAAGCGATTCTCTCCGAAAAAGCTTGCGCTATCAACATCCCTGTAGCATAGGGGTCTATAGGCTTATTTTCAGCTTTTATTCCAAGTATTTGTCTGTAAGCTTTCGCAACTTGCTCAATTTTTTTATAGGTAAAATGACTTGAAGAAGTGGCCCTATACCTTCGAAGTCCTTCTATTCTCAGGTTGATATCCAAACTTTCTCCTGGAGGTAGTGGATCTTTTTCTTCTAACACTGCCGCAAGATCTGTTGCCAGTCCCTCAAGACCTAAATCCTGACTGTATACCAGTAAATGTGCAATTCTGGGATGGCAGGGGAAATTATGCAGGGCAATGCCATGTCGAGTGATTTTCCCTTCTGCTATTGCTCCCAGATGCTCCAAAGTGCTTATAGCTTGTGACCAATTGCCTTGTGGGGGAGGCGTAACCCAGCTTAATTTTAATGGGTCATTAATGCCCCATTTATAAAGTTCAAGCGCCAGAAAGGTAAGGTCAGTTTCTAAAATCTCAGGTTGCCTGAAAGGAAGCAATCTTTCCTGACTTCCTATGGACCATAACCTGAAACAAACCCCTGGGCTTAATCTACCAGCCCTTCCTGTTCTTTGGGTAGCCGTATCCTGGGTGACAGGTATGGTGACAAGCCTGTTCAATCCCGAGTTGGGATTAAATCTACTGGTCCGCATATATCCGCCATCTATTACGATTTTTATCCCCTCAATAGTGAGGCTGGTTTCTGCTATTGCGGTGGCCAAAACAATTTTTTTCTTTCCTTCGGGGTGGGGAAATAGCGCCGCTTGTTGTTGATTGAAAGCCAACTGGCCATACAGTTTATTTATAGCAAGTTGGGGATACCTTTGCGTTAATATTTGTGCGGTCTTATTTATTTCTCCCTGTCCAGGCAAGAACACGAGCAAATCTCCATCATGCTCGCTAATTGCTTCTTCGATTGTATGGCTGATACTTTCCGGTAAAGCGTATAAATCAGTTCCTTCTCGATAATTGATGGTCACAGGAAAAGCCTTTCCCATACTTTCGACTAAAGGCGCCTTAAGGTTAGTGGAAAGGTCTTTGCTATCAAGTGTAGCTGACATTATTAATAATTTCAGGTCTGGGCGAAGTACTTGTTGGATTTCTCTGCTTATGGCCAATCCAAGATCTGCATGAATACTTCGCTCGTGAAATTCATCAAAAATGATTAAACCTACCTCTTCAAGCGCATTGTCTTGTTGCATCATTCTGGTTAAAATCCCCTCAGTGATGACTTCTATCTGAGTTTGTTTTCCCACACAAGTATTGAACCTTACCCGATAGCCAATTCTTTCTCCTACCTGTTCATTTAGGATTTGAGCCATGCGCTGCGCAATACTAATGGCAGCAAGTTTCCTTGGTTCAAGCATTAATATTTTCTTTCCCTGAAGCCATGGTTCATCCATTAAAGTCAATGGAGCAAGCGTACTTTTACCAGCACCGGGAGGGGCATGTAACAGTAGGATAGGAAATAACTGAAGTTGTTTTTTTAATTGAGGGATTACCTCTAAAATGGGTAGTTGGGGAAATGCCTTCAAGTGTAATTGTTTTTTTCAAAGGTAAAAAAACAAGGCGGTCTAGAAAGTTAATTTCAGTAGGGTGAAATTAGAAGTGACGACTTTTTGCAAAAATTTAGGAGCAGTATTTACTATTTTTAGAAAATAAAGGCAAAAAAAAGAGGTTGAATCTTTAATAGAAACAACCTCTTTTTAATAATTATTTAATGGATGCTTTTGCGCTTCCGTATTCCCATTTTACTTCCAAACCATCCTCTAAAACAGAGTAGGTAAGGTTTTCTGTCAGGCTGTTGGTTTGACTAGAACTTACAGATACTCTCAAAGCATCTTTGCTTTCATCGTATTTGGTTCCCCATTGTCCAGTTTGCTTATTGAAAATAAATGTGCTTGAATTTTCTCCTGGAATGATAAAGAAACTGTACTTTCCTGCCGGTAATTTCTTACCTTCTACTTGAATGTCTTTGCTGGTTTCAATCAAAGTCGCTTCATTTGCTCCAGCTCTCCACACTTTTCCCAATGGAACAAGATCACCAAAAATAGTTCTTCCTTTGACAGCTGGGCTACTATAGTTAACGGTTATTTTCGCACCATTTATAGTACCTACTGCAGTTTTAGCAGGACTAGCTTTTTTCTGAGCATTGGACATAAAAACTACTGATAACATCAGTAAAGTCGATAGGCCTAACATTTTAATAGTTGATGATTTCATTGTTTGGTTAAGATTTAGGTTAAAATATTCGAACAACAATTAGAAACGTTTAAATCCAAAATTTGTTTAGCATCATCAAATTTTTACCCAAGCCTGTTTTTTATGGCTTTCGATAATACGTTCACAAATCAACAATTCCCTATGGCCATCGGCAAAAGTAGGATAGCTTGGGTTTTCTGGTTGCTTGCCTTCTACTACGGCAGCGTATACCTCCTTGAACATTTGCTTTGAAGTGTCAGGGAAACCTTCATTGTGTCCTCCTGGAAATCCTATAAGTTTAGCTGCTTCAGGACTGAACAAAGAAGGGTCTTTCATCAGTTGTTGGTTGGCAGTTTCTCTTTTACCAATCCACATTTCATTTGGCTTTTCGCTACACCATTCAAAATTGGCTTTGGATCCAGCTATTTCAATGTTTAACCTGTTCTTTCTTCCAGCATTGACCTGACTGACAGTTACTGATCCTTTATTGCCATTGTCAAACCTTAACATGACGGTGGCATGGTCTTCAGTATTAATTGGAACCTCTGCATAATCAGATTCATCCAAGCTTTTACCGCTATAAGTCTCTATGGCTTTAAGCGGTTTTAAACGTGTTTTATGGACTGTAGAAAAGTCAGCCATCACTTCTGTGATTTTTAAACCTGTAACATATTCGGTTAAATCCAAAAGGTGAGACCCTATGTCTGCAATCGCTCTTGAGTCACCTGATTTATCAGGTTCCAAACGCCAATTGTAATCTGTTTTTAAGAACAACCAATCCTGTAAATAGGAACCCATGATGGAATAAATGTCTCCTAATTCACCGCTTTCCCTCATGGTTTTCATTTGTCTAACCATAGGATAATACCTAAGGTTAAAATGCACAGCATTTACCAATCCTGTTTTTTTAGCGAGCGCAACTAGTTCTTCAGCATCTTCGATTTTGGTGGCAAGTGGCTTTTCACAAACCACATGTTTTCCTGCTTCTAAAACTGCTTTGGATTGGCTATAATGTAGGAAATTTGGAGTGCATATATGTACCACTTTAATTTCCTCATCCTTTAGCATGTCTTCGAAAAGCATGGCCTTTTCTATCCCTAACTGGGCTGCCTTTTCTTTTGCCAGTTCTTCACTAACCTCACAAAGGGTAGCGACTTCAATATTAGGGTTTCTTCTTAGGGCTTCAATATGGGCAGGGCCTATAAATCCTGTGCCTACAACCGCTACTTTGATTTTTTCCATAAGGTTAATATCTTCGGTTTATTTAAAAGGTTAGCCCTAAAGATAGAGGGTACATTTGTATTTTTCAATGGTTCCTTGCTTTTACCTGTATTGTTTTTTAAGCCGGTTTAGGCAATTGGGTTTACCAGGGTCAAGGTAATCAATAGAAAATCAATCGATTTAGCGATGGAGAAATAGCAAGACTATGTTAGGGATGGAAATGGTAATAAAGGGGTGGGCATTGTATTGATCTAATTCACAAAACGAAGATAAAATGCCTGTTTCGGGCCAGTTTAATTGTGTCAATAGCATTTAAATTTTGGCTCAAATGAAATTTTTTATTCTAAAATTTTCAATAAAACTTGTGAAATTGTTACGATCGAGTAATTTTGTTACTCCCACGATGTGTGTTACGTGGCGAAGCTATGAAGGCGTACCAGTGCCCTATGATTAAGTGTGGCTATATTTGTTTTTTGCTTCTAATAAATTGCATTTTGTATTAAGTTTTTCATTCCTACGATTTTGACGCTATATTGTTAGACGCTCTTATTACTTCTAAAACACGCATAAAGTTATTGGTGAAATTTTTTTCGAATTCGAAAAACCGAGGATATTTGAGAGGTTTGGCAGAAGAATTTGGAGAATCCACAAATTCTATAAGAATCGAGCTTAACCGGCTTACAAAAGCAGGGTTACTCAGTTGGGAAAATGAAGGGAAAACCAAAAGTTACCAAGCAAATGAAATTCATCCACTTTACCAAGAACTCAAAAGTATCGTAAGCAAATATTTAGGTTTCGATACTTTAATTGAGCAAGTTGTTCAAGGGCTGGGGAGTGTAGATAAGGCAATAATCCAAGGGGATTATGCAGAAGGTAAAGATACTGGAACCATAGAATTGACCATAATAGCAAGCTCGATTGATTTGGATTACCTTGATTTTTTAATCAATAAAACCGAAGAAAAGATCAATAGAAAATTAAAAGTGAATGTTTTAGAGAAAGTACCTAGTGAGGGTGTGGTAGGTTTGTTGGTTTATGAACAAGTGCAAGAATGACCGACCCAAAGAAGGTATACCTTTCCGTTGTAGTTCCGGTGTTTCAATCTGAGGCAGGGTTAAAAGAATTAATTGATAGACTAAAAGTCGTTTTGTTTTCAATTAGTTCGGAAGTTGAATTGATTTTGGTGGATGACGGTAGCAGTGACGGAAGCTGGGGTATTATTGCTAAAGCTGCTTCAGAAGATTCCTTTATAAAGGGGCTGCGGTTTAGCCGTAACTTCGGACAGCATCATGCCATTTCCGCAGGCTTAGATTTGGTTCAAGGCGAATGGACTGTTGTAATGGACGCAGACTTACAGGATCTTCCCGAAGAAATACCCATGATGTTAACCAAGGCCCAGTTTGGTTATGATGCGGTCTTGGCAAGAAGAACGGGAAGAAAAGAGGGTTGGATAACGAAGATTTTATCGGTTGTTTATTACAGGGTATTTTATTTTATGTCTGGGATCAAGCAGGATCCAAGTATTGGTAATTTTGGTGTTTATCATAGAAAAGTGATTGATAGCATCCTGAAGATGAAAGAAAGCAATTGGTATTTCCCTACCATGGTTCATTGGGTGGGTTTTAAACAAAGCACTTTTAATGTAACGCATGGTAAATCCACCAGCATTAAATCTAATTACATTTTCAGTTCTAAATTTCGATTGGGATTAAATACCCTGCTTGCCTTTTCAGACAAACCGTTGCGGTTAACCGTAAAATTAGGGCTGTTGGTGGCTTTTATTGGTTTTTGTTTGCATTGATCACTATGTTCCGCTATTTTACAGGGGCCATAGTAGTACAGGGTTATGCAAGTATGATTGTATCTCTTTGGATACTCTTTGGCTGTTTGTTAACAACCATCGGAATAGTTGGACTATATGTTGGGAAGACTTTTGAAGGGGTTAAGAAACGTCCACGTTATATTGTAGATCAGAAAACTTGATATGATAAAATTCCTACCTTTTGACACTTCTTTATTTGGATACAGAGTAGGCAAACTTCAGTTGGGTAGATGTCTTCCAGATTTAGATAGTGTACATAGCCAAGCTGAAGATTTTGATTTGATATATGTAATGGGCAAACCCGGATTAGTCAAATTAGGGGGCTGGTCTCCCATTAGTACTCGGGTTGATTTAGTCAAGAATATTATAAAATCGGATTTAGTTAAGGTGTCTGATTTTCATGAAGAAGTTGAGATTTCAGAAATGGTTATTTCTGGAAACCTTTCTACTTCGGATAAAAAGGAACTTAGAGAACTTGTTTTTACTAGCGGTCAGTGGTCCAGGTTCAAACAAGATTTGCTATTGGAAAATCAGGAATACGAAAAGTTGTACAGTAATTGGTGGGATACTATCAAAACAGAAAAACATAAAGTGGTAGTGGCAAGAATTTCCGGTAAACTAGTAGGGTTTATTACTTTTAAATTACTTCGAGGAAGAGGACATGTAGATCTTTTTGCCGTTAAAGGCAGTGAACAAGGAAGAGGAATTGGCAGACAATTGATGCGAGAGGTGTTTGTTAATCTTAATGCCTGCGGGTTTAATTTGTTAGGACTATCCACCCAGAAGGCCAATGAAAGAGCCATGGATTTCTATAAAAAAATTGGTTTTCACCCTATTAAAGAAACACTGATCGCACATTGGCGACCAGGTTTAAAACCTCAAAAGGTCCACTAAGCCTTGCCTGCTAATTTTTATGAGGTAATGCCATATTCTTCTAAGGTGAAAGAAGACTGGAAGAGAGTTCTTCTTAAGGCTACCAATGCTACATTAATGCATGACAGGGCGTTTTTAGCTTATCATCCTACTGGTAAATTTCAAGATTGTTCAGTAATTGTATATAAAGATAACGCTCCAGTAGCAGTATTTTCTGCCCATAGGGAAGGAAAGCTGGTTTATTCCCACAAGGGCTTAAGTTTTGGCGGGTTGATTCATACGCCTTGCTCTTTTAACCAAAAGCTGGAATGTTACAACTCCTTGCTGAGGCATTTTGATTCATTGGAGGTTAATAGTTTACAGATAAAGGAAACGCCTTCCATTTACGATGTTAACCATGACGAGTCTACAGCATATATAATGCATTTAGCTCAGGCCGAAATTATTCAAATGGAGCTTTCTTTGGCCATTAAATTGCCCTTAAGGGTAACCAATAAAGGAAGAAAAGCCAATATAAAACAGGCCAATCTAGCAAAGCTAGAAATCATTGAATCCAAAGATCCCGATTTATTTTGGGAGGAATTGCTTCTGCCAAATCTTGATAATAGGTACAATAAAAAACCAACCCATTCTAAAGAGGAGATGGTGTTTTTAATGAAAAAATTTCCTCAAAACATACGGCAATTCAATGTTTACAAAGAAAATCAGGTTTTAGCTGGCGCAACAGTATACTTTACACCAAATTGTCTACATACTCAATACCTGGCAAGCAATAAGCAGGGGAGGGAC
This sequence comes from Cyclobacterium qasimii M12-11B, assembly GCF_000427295.1. Lineage (GTDB taxonomy): Bacteria > Bacteroidota > Bacteroidia > Cytophagales > Cyclobacteriaceae > Cyclobacterium > Cyclobacterium qasimii. The sequence continues at coordinate 95,300 of NZ_ATNM01000116.1, forward strand.
CAACATGCCTTAGATGCCCTAATCCAATACCTTTGTGAAAATTTTGCTGGGAAAAGACAATTTCTTGATTTCGGTCATTCCAATGAAAACCAGGGATTAAACATAAACAGGTCCCTTTTTAAGTGGAAGGAAAGTTTTGGTGCCAGTTCAATTGTTCATAGACATTATCAGGTACCCGTCAGAGGTTGGAAAAGCTTGGATAACCTATATAATTATTCCATTTAGTGATTTATGCCTAAAAGGTCTTTGGTATCAGAGAGTAGGTTGAAACAGTTGCAGCAGCAAAATGCCAAATACATTATTACTTGTTATGAAAATGAATTTTTTTGTGAAAATCATCCCGATGGAAAATGTACTCGTGGCTTTTTTTCCTTGTTTCTACAGGTTGTTTACGGTATAGGTTTTGCCAAACGGCATGGATTGCCATTTTATGTAGACTTTAGCAATTTAATTTATCCCTACTCTTCAAGAAAAGGGGGAGATGAAGCTAAAAACTTTTGGGCGGAGATTTTTATTCAGCCTTTACTTTCAACAACAGATAAACCGATAGTTAATCAGCAGTTCGAAGTATATCCATTGCGTATCTGGAATAGAAATCATCTTCGACAATTGTATGGGTTTCTGAATTCAGGGATCGAATTTAATGGAGCATTAAAAGCTAGAATAGAAGAGATCAACATAAAAATGGCTAAAGTGAAGACTTTAGGGGTTCACTTTAGAAAAACGGATCATTTTTTAGAAGTGAGACCAGCCAGTGATGAAGCATTTTTTAAGCAGATAAAAAATAAAATACCAGGATATGACCAATTATTTGTAGCTACAGATGACAGCAATTTATTGGAAATATTAAAAAAGAAATTTCCAGGAAAAATTTGGGCACATGATTGTGTCAGGTCTAAAGGATCTTTGTCCATCCATCACAATGAAGAGCATAAGGATGGATTGCTATTAGCCAAAGAAGCCTTGCTGGATTGCATAACCCTTTCCAATTGTGACGAACTTATTTTATCGCCTTCAAACCTCTCTTATACAGCCTTGGTCTTTAATCCTGAAGTAAAGTATACGATTATTGAAAGCAAGGTAGCTACTTGGAAAAGGTTAAAAACCTTACTGGGCTATCATTTGAACAGGTTGGGAATTAGAAAATGGTAGGGAATGATTGAAATCTATCCTGAAATAGTCAAAAGTGAAAGTCAATGTCCAAGGTGTTCAGAGTTACAAAATTCAGGAGGAGCGCTTTATTTTCAAGGAATTCATGTATTGAGTAATTGTACCTGCCAAGCCTGCGGTTTGGAATATTATGCAACATTACCGTCAGGCCATTCATCACTCTTTCCTGTATCGTTTACATTGGATAAAAATTACCAACAATTCGATAAAGAAAATGCTAGTTGGATGGCCATTCCACTGCTTGCTTCTATTGGCGACAATTTGAGTGTTGAAGGGAATTTTCAGATTTATAATCAAGGAGAAGGGAAGGAATTGATTTTGATTAATTGCCTGGACGATTGCTTTGGTCATGTGTTTACCAAGGTTTGGAATGTTTATTTGGAGAATGGCAATCATCCAGAAAGTACTATAGCTGTTTTAATACCAGAACAATGTAAATGGTTATTGCCTTCAAATGGGGTGGAGATATGGACTGTAAACTTAACTCTAAGCCAAATTCAGTTCGGGATTAAAGGGTTGGACGCCTGGGTAAAGAGCCAATTTAGCAGGTTTGGTAAAGTATACTTGCATCCTACTCCCATACATCAAAATCATCAGCGTCTGGATTTCCGAGAGATTTTAGGTGTAGAACCATTTAATTTGGATCAGTTTAATAGTTCTACTCCGTTGATAACTTTCGTCTGGAGAGATGATAGGTTTTGGTTGGCTAACCGATTCCTCTATTTTTTGCGCAAACTTTCAAGAAAATTTAACGTAGAGAAGTTATTTGCGCCACTTTTTATATGGCGGCAAGCTCATTTATTAAAAAAGCTGATCAAAAAAATAAAACAAAAACTCCCTAGTGCTAATTTTTCGATTACTGGTCTCGGTAAATCAGGTAATTTCCCAGCTTTTATAAAGGATGAGAGAAATAGTGTGATAGACTTGCAGGTAGAAGACAAATGGAATCATATTTACAGGAAAAGTCATGTTATTATTGGTGTCCATGGGTCCCATATGTTGATACCTTCTGCATTAGCTGCTGGTTTTATAGAAATCTTACCTCGGTATAAAATAGACCATTTGACTGAGGATATTGCCCAGTCACATAACAGTAGGTTAAGCCATTTTTTAGGCCGGTTTGTAGATGAATATGCCGGATCAGGTTTGATTTCCAGACATGTTGTAAGCATGGTGAAGAAATTTGACTTTGTGAAGCGAAATATTGAATCAGTTTAATGCTTAAAAAAATGAACTTTTAATGAAAATAATCAAGGCAATAATAAAAAAATATTTTTATTACTTCTCGTACTTCTATCAAATAGTTCGTGGAAGGCTTTTTATTGCTTTTGGGCTAAGTATGATGGTAGCCTTGATGGATGGGCTAGGGCTTACCATGTTTTTACCTTTGTTAGAAATGGTAGATGGAGGGAATGCCAGTGGTGAGGGTATGGGCAAGCTTGAATTTATTCTTGAGGCGATGGGAAGTTTAGGGATTCCAATTACGGTTTCTGCTATTCTTTTGATAATGGCCTTCTTTTTTATATTTAAAGGAGTTTTAAAGTTTATTGAACAGTATTATAGTGTTTTAGTTAGAAGGTTTTTTGTGCGAAAAATTAGATTTTCAATTGTCGATTTATTTGAAGACTATTCCTTCAAAAATTTCATTAAACAAGATTCTGGAAGAATTCAAAATACTGCTACAGGTGAAATAGAAAGAATTTTAATTGCTTTTAATAGCTATATGTATGTATTACAAGCCTTTTCAATGATATTCATTTATGTGGCAATGGCTTTTAGTGTAAATGTCAGATTTTCACTTTTCGTGATGATTGGTGGTGTGCTTTCAAATTTTCTTTATTCGGCCATTTACAAAAGAACGAAAATACATTCCGTAGACGTTTCAAAAGGGAACCACTATTTTCAAAGTCTTTTAATTCAAAAAATAGCAAATTTTAAGTATTTAAAAGCGAGTGGACTTCTTTCAACCTATGGCAATAAGCTTAGAAGTCAAATCAATGCAATTGAGTACCATTATAGAAAGCTAGGTTTATTTTCTTCTATAATAACAGCGATTAGGGAGCCGATTATTATTGTAATTATTGTTGCTGTTATCCTTTTTGAGGTCAATGTAACGGGGGGAAGTATTTCTGGAATAATATTGAGCTTGTTATTTTTTTTACCGATCTCTAACCTATTTATTGGCTCTTCAGGCTTATTGGAATTCGGTTATGGCAAATTATGGTTCTTTAGAAAATATAAAGGAATTCAAAAAAGAATTAAAAGCAGGAAGGGAGTCTCAGGGCAAGATAAAGGTTGAAAGTTTTCAGAAGGAAATAAGGTTGGATAATGTGAGTTTTGGTTACGGTGAAAAGAGGATTTTGAATAGTGTTTCTTTTGCTATTGTTAAAGATCAAGTAATAGCGATTGTTGGAGAAAGTGGATCGGGGAAGTCTACCCTGATGAATATTTTGGCAGGTCTTTTTTTACCGGATAGTGGATTAATTACTTTAGATGGAATTAACATGAAAGAGATTGATAGAAATCACTTTCAAAAGAAAATAGGCTACATTACTCAGGAACCTGTCATTTTCGATGATACTATTTATAACAATGTTAGTTTTTGGGATAAAGATACAGATGAAAATCGAAAAAAATGCAAAGAAGCCCTTAATAAGGCATCAGTTTTAGAGTTTGTTGAGTCCTTGGAAAATAAAGAGGATAGTAGACTTGGAAATAATGGGGTTATGGTAAGTGGAGGACAGAAACAAAGGATATCCATTGCTAGAGAGCTTTATAAGGGTATAGATTTATTACTTATGGATGAGGCCACATCTGCTTTAGATTCTGAAACCGAATTAGGAATTCAAGAGAATATTGACAAGCTCAGGGGACAAGTAACTATAATAATTATTGCCCATCGATTATCGACAATTAAAAATGCTGACCGTATCCTATTATTGAAGGATGGGGAAATACAAGCTTCTGGCGATTTTGAGGAATTGGAAAAACATTCTATTGGGTTTAAAAAGATGGTTGCTTTGCAAGGTTTTTAAATAATAACAAAAAAAATATTAATAATTTGTAAAGATTTTTCAACCCTGGAAAAAAAATATGAATATTCTTTTTCCAGGATGATCTAGATGTTGCACTACAAGTTGTAATCTAGTTAAAAAAAAGATTTTATTTGGATCAAGGGAATGATATATGAATGATTTAAATTGTTAAAAGTTGAAGTTGTTGAATTGTATGCTTCTTATCGTTTTTTTGTTCTATGTAACAATATATATTTGAATTAACTAATGACATATTTCAAGGGTGAATTAGTGGGTATTTTTAATAGTTTAAGGGTACTGGGTAAGCCTAAAATCTTTTGTATTGGTTTTAATAAAACAGGAACTACTTCGCTAAAAATACTTTTCAGAGAATTGGGATTTGTGGTAGGGGCACAGCATGAGGCCGAATTCCTACTTTCTGAAGTTGAAAGGGGCAAATTTGATGGTTTGTTTAAACATATTAATAAAGCTCAATTCTTTCAGGATTATCCATTCAGTGTCCCCAATACCTATAAAGTTCTCGATGAAATGTGTCCTAGTGCTAAATTTATTTTAAGTGTTAGGGATTCTCCCGATGCATGGTACAAGTCTTTGGTCAAATTTCACTCATTAAAATTTAATAACGGGAACTTGCCAACGGTAAAGTCCTTGAAGGAAAATAATTATATTTATAAAGGATGGATTTGGGAATTTTTGACCAAGGTTTACGGGTTTGAGGAAGATAAAAAATTATATAACAAGGAAGATTTGACCAAATTATACATTAATCATAATGAGGAGGTAAAAGACTACTTCAAAGGAAAGAAAAATAAGTTGATTGTTATTAATCTTCAGAATAATGAAGGGGTGGAAAAATTATATAAATTTATAAACATCAAATCTTCAATTTCTCAATTTCCTTGGGAAAATAAATCTAAATCTTAATTTTATGGTAATTGCAGGAGCAGGAGGGCACGCATTAGAAGTTCTAGATGTGTTAATATCAAAAAATATGGCTTCAGGCGTTTTATTTTATGATGATTTAAGTACAAATACATACTTTCAGGAAACCTACCCAGTGGTTAAGAATAAAGAGGAACTCAAGCTGCGGTTTGAAGAAGACCCACATTTTATAATTGGGGTAGGAGATTGTAAGGCTAGGAGATATTTTCATGAACTATTTGAGTCATTGGGAGGCATACATTTAGCTATTCATGCAAAATCATCTATTGTTAGTGATTTTGCCCAACTAAATCAAACAGACGTTTTTAATTTTTGTTTTATTGGTTCGAATGTTGTTTCTGGAAAGGGTACCATGATCAACTCTGGAAGTCAAGTTCACCATGAAGTTCAGATAGGCCAATTTTCAAATATTAATCCAGGAGTTCAATTAATAGGGAAATGTCATATTGGAGACAATTGTTCGATAGGGACTGGAGCAATTGTTTTACCCAAGATCAAAATCGGGAATAATGTTACAGTAGGTGCTGGGACAGTAGTTACCAAAGATGTTCCAGACAATTGCACTTTGGTTGGTGTGCCAGGTAAGGTAATCAAAATCGCTTGAAGTTTTTATTTATGAAATTAAAAGAAGATGATAATTATCCCTTGTATGTTAAGTCTAGTGCGTGAAACTGTAATTATACAAACATTGCATGGATCATCTTTTTAGTGGGACATATAGGATATTATTAGGTTACACTAGGCCTAATTCTATGTGTTTTTTGCTCCTAGAAGGAAATGAATTTTATGTATTAGCGGAATAGAGGGATTCAAAAAGGTTTGATTCCTTTAGAGTTTGTATTCATAAAAATTTAATTTTACTCAGTTATAATCAACTCTTACTTTAATAGCTCATTTTAAATCAGACCGCAAATTGAAAAAAGCACTCTACAAATTTATTCATCAAAAAGTATCCAAAGTCCAGAGTAATATTGATGCTACAATACCAAAGTTAAATCTTGAAGAAAAACATATTGTTAACTTGAAAGTTCTTATTAATAGAGAGAAATTATTGGAGAAGCTCCCTAAAAATGGAGTTATAGCTGAAATAGGAGTTAATAAGGGTGAATTCAGTCAAGAGATTCTCAGACTTTCTAAGCCCCAAAAATTCCATTTGGTGGACGCATGGGATTCAGTTCGGTATCATGATGGATTAAGAAATCATGTAGAGTCATTGTTTAAGAGCGAAATAAAAGCTGAAATAATTGAAATTCACCAAGGATATTCTATTGAAAAGGCTTCAAATTTTAAGAATGGTTATTTTGATTGGATCTATATTGATACAGATCATTCCTATCAGGTAACGAAATCTGAGTTACAGGCCTATAAGGACAAAATCAAACCTGATGGAATTATTTCAGGCCATGATTATTCCCAAGGCAACTGGGGGAAAATTCTCCGTTATGGTGTTATGGAAGCCGTTCATGAATTTTGTATCCAAGAAGATTGGGAATTGATTTATTTTACTATTGAAATGAGTAACAACCCTAGTTTTGCTATAAGAAAAATTCAAAACTGAGGATTAAATATTATTTTACGCAGTTTTCATTCTATCCATTACCTACGAAAGAAAATCATTTTCAATATGCCTTTAGATCGAAAATATATAATGGACAATTTAGCCATATTTGAATTTCCTCATGTTCCATCTTGATTTAGATTTTTTAAGAGGCCCTGAAAAGGTATCCAATCTCTAATATTAAAAGAAAATCTCCGAAAAGGAGAACAGCTTGTTGGAAGTTTGGGCGTTTATTTTAGTTGCTTTTGAGAGATATTCATTTTTAAATATTACGAGAAAATTGAATCTTTATGATTATATGAAAATCATACTACATTTGGTGGAGGATAAAAAGTTCCTACAAGCATCTATAAATAAATTTTCAATTGATCCTTCAATTCGAAATATTTTTATTTCGATAGGTAAGTTAAAATATGACAAAAAGGATCAACAATTATTATATCCTTGCCTACTATAGTTATCAATAAATTTATCAGATTTATTCATTTCTTTGTAAGGGGGGTAGTAATTCATGGTTTTGGTAATTCATTTTTCAATGTTCAATTCAATAAGATTCACAATAAAGTTAAAATATTGGGGATTTTTTGGGGGTTTGACCTTTATTCTATAAATGGTTCAAAAGAAGATTTTCTTATGCCAGAAACTATAAAAATGAATAGGGGAAGTCATAATTTTTCTAAGAAGTTTGGTGAGAAAAAATTTATTGAATTTATTAATCAAAGAATTGACTTTGTATCAACGATTGTTCCATCAGAAAATAAATTCTTAATTCTCATTTTCCTAAAGCTAATTTTAAATTCACTTGGTTTAGCTATTTTGATCTAGAAAATGATGTTTT
>NZ_ATNM01000117.1 GCF_000427295.1 Cyclobacterium qasimii M12-11B
GTCTGCCGGGTGATGAACGAGAGTCGGTTGACCCGACACCGCACCAGCACGGCGTGCACGGTCGACGGGGCGATTGCCAGCTGGCCAGCGATCTGAACCGGTCCCAGACGTTTACGCCACCGCAACGCGATGATCTTGCGCTTGAGGGCCTCAGGCGTCTTGTTCGGCGAGTGACGAGGGCGGGAGCTGCGATCCTGCATCCCCGCGTCGCCATGCTGGGTGAAACGCTGGGCCCACCGTTTCGCGGTCGGCCACGAGACCCGGAACATCCTCGCCGCCGACGCGATACTCCACCCTTCCTCGACGATCAGGCGCGCCAGCCGCAGACGGGCGCGCGGGGTCAGTTCAGCATTAGCGTGGGACACGAGGGCCTCCGGTAGGTGAAGTGGTTACATGAACATCTCCACTCCACAACCGGAGGCCTTCCTCACGCCCAAAGCTCAGGGCGTGTCACCACACAAACTCAACCAACCTGCCTGGGCAGTACATCTAGGTCAGCGATACCAGCAGCCGTGACTG
>NZ_ATNM01000118.1 GCF_000427295.1 Cyclobacterium qasimii M12-11B
CCCCATGATTGTAGCCGAGCAAATCGGAACACTTGATTCACTTTATCCTGGCAGAATAGATCTGGGATTAGGAAGAGCTCCTGGAACAGATCAAAAAACTGCTTCCGTATTAAGGAGGGGAAGGATGCAGACGGTTCAGGAATTTCCTCAGGATTTGGAAGAGTTACAAATGTTTTTCTCTGATGAAAACATTGATTCCCCTGTTCGTGCTTATCCTGCTGAAGGGCATAACATACCCATTTATTTATTGGGTTCAAGCATGGACAGTGCTTTCATGGCTGCAAAAAAGGGTCTTCCCTATGTTTTCGCAAGTCACTTTGCTCCTGCATATTTTGCCCAGGCATCAACCTATTACAAACAAAATTTCAAACCATCTCAACAAAACAAACATCCATTTCTAATGGCATGTGTAAATGTTATCGTTGCAGATACGGATGAAGAAGCCGAATATTTGGCCACTTCATTTTACCAAATGGCTTTAGGTATTGTAAGAGGCAGGTCCTATCCTTTGTCTCCTCCAGTGAAAGACATGAGTGAGATTTGGTCACTTCAGGAAGAAGCGGCCATTAAACAAATGACGAAGTTTGCTTTTATTGGAAGTTTCGAAAAAGTCCAAAAAGGCTTAGAAAGCTTTATTGACCAATATGATGTGGATGAGGTGATGGTAACCACGAATATCTTTGACCATGACAAAAGGCTTAAATCCCTGGAATACACTGCTAAAGCTTTGAAATCACTTTCTAAAGAAAAACAGTTATAATTAAGGTAAGATTTATTCATTTAATAAAAAGGCCAGGTGTTTAATTTTCACCTGGCCTTTTTAATGCCTTTAAATGGATAGGGAAACAAGAAAAACGACAATGCAATGAAGCAACTTGGGTCATTGCCAATTACTTTATTCCTGCCTTATGGTAATCATTAAAATGGATCTTTAGGCTTGCGGGTATAAAGAACATAACGCATTAATAAAAAATTAATCAAAACCATTAATAAAAATAAAAAATGGAGTCTTAAAGAAAACTAACATCTCAAGGGGTTAAAAGAGATTAAACGGTGCGCAGTAATAAGGACTGGCAATGGCTTTGCCCGTTAACAAAACAAGGATGTTGTTCACAAAGAAATTCCATATTCAAACTCCTTAAACTTTTGACAAACACTGGTGGAATGTTTATTGCATTTTTGCATAAAAATCACCAGTTTGGGAACAGTTACACATTTAAACTTACTATTTGATCCAAAATAAGTAATGGTTTTCCCATTGCCTATTTCGGGTTTATCAATTGAACTGATTACCATTAAATGAACCCATGATGAGAAATTTGCTCCTTTTGTTTTTTGTATTCACCTCTGTTTTTGTATCCCAGGGGGAGACCAAAGACCCTCTTGGAAATGTTGTGATCACATCCGACAAGGGTAAAACCCAAGTACAAAGCAATGAAAAAGGGGAATTGCTTATAAATGTATCACCCAAGGACATCCTCAAATTCAAAGAAAATAAATTGGTTAAGTACAGTGACTTTGGTGCCAAAGGTGATGGAAAGTCCGATGATATAGATGCCATCGCCGGAGCGCATGCCTACGCCAATGAGCACTCTTTAAAAGTAAAAGCAGATGATGGAGCAAGTTATTATATCGGAAAAAAAGACCGAACAGCCTATATCCAAACAGACACAGATTTCGGAACAGCTACTTTTATTATTGACGACACCGACGTTGACAATCTTAAGGCTGCTGTTTTCACCGTTAGTTCCAACCTGAAACCGTTCAAACTTGAGGGGATAACTTCACTTAAAAGAAATCAGAAAAAGATAAAGGCTTCCTTGCCAGGAACATCCCTGATTACTGTATCCAATTCCAATGTGAAGCACTACATTCGGTATGGCAGTAATCAAGACAATGGTTCTGCACAATCAGATATTTTTATTGTTGATAAGAACGGTAAAGTAGACATGGATGCTCCCATTATCTGGGACTTTGATGAAATCACGGAAATAATGGCTCTTCCTATAGATGAAGAAACACTAAATATCACTGGTGGACATTTCATCACAATTGCCAATAAGGAAGAATCGAAATACAACTACTACAGCCGCAACCTATTGGTAAACCGCTCTAATGTAATTATCGATGGGCTTGAGCATAAGGTAACAGGAGAAGGTGAACATGGCGCTCCTTATGGGGGGTTTTTAAGTATAAGAAACTGTTCTTATGTAACGGTCAAAAACACTATACTTACCGGACACAAAACTTATAAAACCATTGGGTCGGCTGGAAATCCAGTCTCCATGGGTACCTATGACATACTGGTTGGAAATGCGCTTAATATTTCCTTCATAAACTGTAGCCAAACAAATGACATCGATGACAGAGAATATTGGGGGATAATGGGTTCAAACTACTGTAAGAATCTCTTATTTGACAACTGTACATTTTCCAGGTTTGATGCACACAAAGGCGTTGCAAATGCCACCATTCGTAACTCAACTTTAGGTCACATGGGCATAAATGCCATTGGTAGTGGAACATTGATTGTTGAAAACTCTACTTTACGTGGAAGAAGTATAATCAACCTCCGCTCTGATTATGGCAGTACCTGGCAAGGAGAGTTAATTATCCGCAACTGTGTTTTTATACCAAATGGAGGTAATACAAGTAGCCCAGCATTAATTAGCGGTTCTTACTCTGGCCAACATGATTTCGGTTACACCAGTTATATGCCTGAAAAGATAACGATAGAAAACCTTAAAATCGATGATTCCAACCATCCGGAAGACTATGAAGGACCTGCTATTTTCACCAACTTCAATTCTAAGAATACAGATGCTACTTACCAGGAAAAGTATCCTTATGTTTTATCCAAAAAGGTTATTCTTAAGGATGTCACCACAAAAAGTGGCAAAGAATTAAGGTTAAGTGAAAACCCATTCATGTTTAACGAAATAAAAGTTATTACAAAATAATATAACTAGTCACCATTATTTTCGGCCTTTCAAGACTCTTGAGTATCTCCTGTTGGATTCAAAGTAATACAATAGGGTCACAACAATCAGGATAGTCAATATAAAGCTATCGATTAGAAGCCCAATATTATTTGTTTGCCATCCAATGGTCAAGAAATCACCTGAGAGGCCTTATGGTCTCTATCAAACCCAAAAACTCACATAGCGATACTATGTGAGTTTTTTTTATGCCCCCCCTCTATCCTTCACTATTTGCTAAAAGAACTTAGAATTTGAAAACATATTCCTAATAATGGCCCTAAATCAACAATAATAACCGGTTATTTAGTGGGCCTCACCGATCCTTGACATTAGCAAATTCCAGCTGAGAAAAGCCCTTTTCTCCATTTTGTAAAATAAATTCGTGAAATATTTACTTTTTTTATCCCTGATGAAATCATCCAATTTTCCGAAGCCAATTTTGAAAAATAGCAATTAAACATAATTAAAAACTATTTTTTCTTTGTTTAATAACAAATATACTGACTAAGAACCAGTCAAATAAATTTCACTCCTTTCATCACAGATTTTATTGGAATACTTTTTGATTAAGTCATAAATCAAATCATTCAAATGGTCAATTTTAAAAAACCAGACCATAAGAATAATAAAATTTTATATAAATAATGAGACTAATAAAATCAATATTCAACGAGAACATTTTGTTGATTCCGATAATTGTAATGATTTCTTCGGTAAATTATTCTTGCGACAGTAAGGGAGAGCAGGTAGAAGTAGAAACACTTTCATTACCAGTTACCACTGTTCAGAAAGATTCTGCCGTCACTACTTTCGAATACTTGGGAGCGATAGAAGGCAAGGTAAACGTTGAGATCCGTCCACAAGTTGAGGGCTTATTGGATCAGATCCATGTGGATGAAGGAGATTTTGTAGAAAAAGGGCAGCTATTATTTAGTATTAATGCCTTGCCTTATGTAGAGCGTCTCAAAAATGCACAGGCTGCAGTAGAGGTAGAAAAAGCAAAACTTGAAAATGCCAAGATTGAAATGGAAAGGCTACAACCCCTAATTGACCATGAAGTCATCTCGGAGGTGCAAATGAAAACAGCACAATCGAACTATGGCGTAGCAAAGGCATCACTTTCTCAAGCAGAAGCATTGAAAGGCACTAGTCAAATAGACATGCAGTTCACGCAAATAAAAGCTCCTGTAAGTGGCTATATTGGCCTAATCCCAATGAGGGTAGGGAATTTATTGTCTAAAGGAGACGATGAACCCATTACTACTTTATCAGAAATCAGCGAGGTCTATGTTTATTTTGCAATGAGTGAATCCAACTACTTGTTTTACAGAAAAATGAAAGAGGATTCAACCGCTCGTAGACTAAACCCCAATGTTAAATTGATCTTGGCAGATGGGACTATTCATTCTGAAGAAGGAATAATTGATGCGGATGCCGGACAGATAGACCGGAACACTGGTGCCATTACTTTAAGAGCAAAATTTAGCAATCCTGACAAACTTCTGAGAAGTGGTAACACAGGTAAAATTATTTTGGAACAAATACACCCTAATGTATTGATGGTTCCTCAACAATCAATTACCAAAATTCAGGACAAAAACTTTGTCTTTATCCTAAAAGCTGACAGCACAGTAAGAAGACAAGAGGTCAATATTTCAGGCAAAGCGGGTCAAAACTATATTTTGAAAGAGGGCGATCTTTCTGAAGGAGAAACCATTATCCAATCAGGTGTAAATAAAATCAAAGATGGGATGAAAGTGGAGGGCTACCAATTGACGGCTATACCTTAAGCTTCCCACTTTATAGATTGAAAATTAACTACCACCAACTTTTAGATGTATGATTAAGAAAATAATCGACAGGCCTGTCTTGGCCTCTGTTATTTCAATATTAATAGTTCTCGCTGGGCTGATAAGTTTGATGCGTCTCCCAGTAACCAGATTTCCAGACATTGCCCCACCAAGTGTAAATGTTGGCGTGAGTTATCCGGGAGGAAATGCCGAGACAGTGGCCAAATCAGTGTTACTACCATTAGAGGAGGCAATAAACGGTGTAGAGAACATGACCTATATTCGTTCCAAAGCCACCAATTCCGGCATAGGTAGCATCAATATATTTTTCAAACCAGGTACTGATCCAGACATAGCTGCTGTCAATGTCCAGAATAGTATTTCAAGAGAGATCGGCGAACTTCCTCCAGAAGTAATCCAAGAAGGAATCTCTGTGGTGAAAAGGCTTAGTGGCAATATAATGACGATCAACATTTTAGCCACAGAAGAGGATTCTCCTTATGATGAAACTTTTATTCAATCCTATTCCAGGATCAATGTAAAGCGAGAACTTTTGAGGGTAGAGGGTGTGGCCCAGGCTTCATTCGTTGGGAGAAGGACCTATGCCATGAGGGTATGGCTAAACCCCGAAAAACTTGCGCTATATGGGCTTGTCCCCCAAGATGTAACCAATCAAATCAATGACCAAAATTTTGAAGCAGCCCCAGGTCGATTTGGAGAAACATCTGATGAGATTTTTGAAACCATCATCAAACACAAAGGTCGGTTCAGTACTCCTGAAGAGTATGAGAACATTGTTATCAAATCCAACAAAGATGGCTCCATACTCTATTTAAGAGACATTGCAAGGGTAGAGCTGGGTGCTTCGAATGTGGGTAGTGACAACACCGTGAATGGTAAAGCTGCAGCTACGATTAATATTACGCAGACCAGTGATTCAAATGCCAAAGAAATAGATCAGAAAATCCGGGAGGCTATGGAGAGAATTTCCAAAAATTTCCCCGAAGGAATCACCTATGAGATATCATACTCTGTAAGAAATCAAATAGACGAATCCATAGACCAGGTAGTACACACCATCATTGAGGCTTGTATTCTTGTGTTCATTGTCGTTTTTATTTTCTTACAAGATTTAAGATCAACGATCATTCCTGCCATTGCCATTCCTGTTTCGTTGATAGGTACCTTTTTCTTCTTACAACTGCTCGGCTTCTCAGTCAATGTCCTTACGATGTTTGCACTGGTGCTCGCCATAGGTATTGTAGTGGATGATGCAATTGTGGTGGTAGAGGCGGTTCACCACAAGATGACCCATGATAAAATGCCTGCAAAAAAGGCGACCATTGAGGCAATGAAGGAAATATCAACTGCTATTATCTCCATTACCATCGTCATGGCGGCCGTTTTCGTCCCAGTAGGGTTTATGGAGGGACCTGTGGGCTTGTTCTACCGGCAGTTTGCTTATACTTTGATTTTTGCGATCCTTATTTCTGCTTTAAATGCCTTGACCTTAAGCCCTGTTTTATGTGCTTTATTGTTGAAGCCTGCCAAAGAATATGAAGATAAATCAGCTAGTAAATTTTCTCGTGTTAAGCATAGGATTTTCACTGCTTTTGAAACAGGATTTGATGCCTTCACCAATAAATATGTAGGAGTAGTTACTTACTTACTTCACAAAAAATGGATACCGCTCAGTGCCTTGGTCGTATTGTTGGCACTTACGGTAATTATGTTCAGAAGTACACCTAGTGCATTTATACCGGCAGAAGACGATAGTTTTCTAACCTATTCCCTTACCATGCCTCCTGGCTCCTCTTTGCATAGGACTTCAGGGCCAATGCATCAGGTAGATTCCATTCTTAGGGGTCATGCTGCCGTAAGAAGTGTCAATAGTATTTCGGGATTTAATGTAATGGAAAATGCTCCAAGCCCCTCTTTTGGGATGGGGTACATCAACCTTAAGCCTATTGATAAACGTGGAGAAACCCAAGAAATCAATTCTTTAATTTCTGAATTAATTAGGGATTTATCACATATTCCAGAAGCTGAAATCAATGTATTCGCAAGACCGACTGTTCAAGGTTTTGGGGAATTTTCGGGTCTGGAGATGATTATCCAGGATCGAGTAGGAGAAAGTTTTACCGATTTTAATAAAGAAGCAGATAAATTTATCGCTGCTGTAAATGAAAGACCTGAAATCGAAAAAGCATTTACCACGTTTAATGCCAATTTCCCTCAGTACCAAATGAACATTGATTATGTAAAGGCAAAAAACATGGGGGTGAGTGTCCGAGACATGATGAAATCCGTGCAGGCCTATTTTGGGAGGTTACAATCAGGTGACTTTAACCGATTTGGCCGGCAGTACAGGATCTTTGTACAAGCTGATGTTCAATATAGGACGGAGAAAAAATCTTTAGATGCAATTTTCGTGAGAAATAACCTTGGAGAAATGGTACCTGTAAATACGATGGTTACCCTTGAAGAGGTAAATGGACCGGAAATAGTAAACCGCTACAATTTATTTAACTCCATCACCGTCAATGCAACACCTGCGGAAGGCTACAGCTCAGGAGATGCTTTGGATGCCATGGAAGCCATTGCCGCAGAACTTCCTACCAACTATAGTTATGAATGGACAGGAATGAGTTTGGAGGAGAAAGAGTCAGGCTTTCAGACAGCCATTATCTTCATTCTAAGTATAGTGTTTGTATTCTTCCTTTTGGCAGCCCAATATGAGAGTTATCTATTACCATTTGCGGTATTGCTCTCCATACCGTGCGGGCTTTTAGGTGTATTTGTCGCTATTAATCTGGCAGGAATAGACAACAATATATACGTACAGGTAAGTATTATCATGCTTATAGGGTTATTGGCTAAAAATGCAATTTTGATTGTTGAATTTGCTACTCAAAAAAGGAGACAAGGCATGAGTATATTCAATGCTGCTGTCGAGGCTGCTCGACTACGGATCAGGCCAATCATCATGACATCCTTTGCATTCATCGCAGGATTGATTCCTTTAATGAGAACAGTCGGAGCATCTGCACAGGGAAACAAATCGGTAAGTATAGGCGCAGCTGGGGGAATGCTCTTCGGGGTAATTCTGGGTATTTTCATCATCCCTACCCTCTATATGGTTTTCCAGTATTTGCATGAAAAAACCAGAAGAAACTCAGGTAAAAATAATCCTGTCGAAGCTTAAAATTTGAAAATATGTTATTCAAAAATAAAATAAAATATGCTTCCCTACCTGCTCATTCGATTATTTTAATAGTAATCATGACCTTGTGGGGATGTAAATCAGGAGAAAATTATGTGCAACCAAACTTAAACCTCCCTGATGCATTCAAGTCTTTTTCTTCCGACGAATCAGACAGTCTTTCAATAGACACTACAAACATCGGGAAAGTGGAATGGAAGGTGTTTTTCGAAGACACGACCTTGTTGCAATTGATCGATGACGGGCTACGCAATAACCTTTACTTAAAGCAAATTGAAAAGGAAGGTGAAATTGCCAATGAATCTTTTAAGCAATCCAAAGCAAACTTCTTACCTCAACTCACAGCCATACTTGAAAAGAGGGATGATCGCTATTCAAGAAATTCTTCGACAAGAGAAAGTGTCAATTTCTATGGCGACACCAATTCACCCAACCAATGGTATGTCACCAGGGCCAGTAATATGGCCGCACTACAGTCTAGTTGGGAAATCGATTTGTGGGGAAAATTCAGGCGGTTAAAGGAAGCTAATTTAGCCCAATGGCAACAAAGGGAGGCCTATACCAAGGCAGTAAAAACGGATGTTGTCGCTGAGATTGCAACTTCCTATTATACATTACTTATGCTGAAAGAACAGCAGCAGGTTGCTGAATACAATTTAAGGTTAAATGATTCTACGCTGAGTATCGTAAAACTACAGTACAGGGCCGGCGAAGTCTCTTCTTTGGCGATTACACAAACCGAATCCCAAAAACTAATCTCCGCATCATTAGTACCTCAAATAGAGCGTGAGCTTGAAGTTCAAAAAAACAGGCTAAACGAATTACTGGGGGAATATCCTAAGGAGTCAATTGATGTTCAAACGGGTTTAGGTGACACCAGATTGCTCAGTGAAGTGGCTGTGGGCGTACCGCTAGAGCTTATTAAAAATAGACCAGATGTATATGCGGCCGAATTGGCTTTGGTAGAGGCAAATGCTCAGGTAGGGGTCTCTCAAGCAATGCGCTATCCATCCTTGTCCTTAAATGCCCAGTTAGGTTACGACGCGATAAACCTGTCCAATATCACGAATCCCAGCTCTCTGTTTGGTGTCTTTATAGGTTCACTTACACAGCCTATCTTTCAAAATAGGAAGCTAAAAACGAGGTATAAAATATCCCTTTCAGAAAGAGATATTGCTGAACTTGCCTTCCGAGAGAAAGTGATCCAGGCGGTATCTGATGTATCCAATGGAATGGTTACTATTCAAAAGTTGGAAGAGGAATATGTGTTGGCCGAAAGACGGCTGACAAATGCTAGAAAAGCGGTGAAGGAATCCTATTTGTTATTTAGCAGTGGGTATGCGACTTACCTGGAGGTGATCAACGCCCAAAGCAATGCACTGGAAAGCGAACTATACATGGTAGATGTCAAAATGCAAATGCTGGTAGCAAATATAGAATTGTACCGAAACCTAGGAGGTGGATGGAACTAAGCCACAAGCTTAGTTTCCAAAAAATAAGATAAAAAATCTTTTAATATTAGCTGATAAAAACAGCGGTATTGTTTCTTTATCAAACTACATAATTCACCAGGCATACCTCCAAATTTGGGTATGTCTGGTGAATTTATTTGTTATTCATCAATTTTTTAGATTAAACAACTTCTATGAAGCTGTTTATCCGCATTTATCACAACCGCAACCGGTCTGGGGTTTAGCGGACTTGCGAAACCAAGTACGGTAAATCCACCCGCCAATAACGGTGACAAATAAAACTAAAACCAACACTTCCTGCCACATAACTTAAGAGAATATTTGATAAGTTGCTAAAGCACCTAAATAGGCTATAATCGTCATGAAAATGGTTTGTAATACTGGCCATTTCCAACTCTTTGTTTCCCTGTAGACCACTGCTACAGTACTCATACACTGCATTGCCAAGGCATAAAAAACCATCAAGGAAAACCCTGTGGCTCTGTCAAAAACCTTTTCACCAGTATCTGCATGCACCTGCTTTTCCAGCTTTTGTCTGATTGTTAATTCATCCTCAACTTCTTCCCCAACACTATATATTGTAGCCACGGTGGCCACAAAAACCTCTCTGGCTGCAAAGGAAGTTAACAGCGCAATTCCTATTTTCCAGTCATACCCTAAAGGACGAATGGCTGGTTCTATTGACTTTCCTAAGATTCCTATATAAGATGACTCCAATTCCTTTGATGCATAAACATGCATTATTTCTTCTTTTTCACTGTCTGTTGCCTTCTCCAACATGGCTATCTTTTCAGCCTCCACAGCTTCCATTCTTCCTGATGGTCCATAACTGGCCAATACCCACAAAACTATAGAAATTGCCAAAATCACTTTTCCTGCTTCAAGAACAAATATTTTTGATTTATTGAACATGGTCATTAATACAGTTCGCAGTCGTGGCATTCTGTAAATTGGCAAGTCCGTCATCAAGAAGCTTTTCTCTTTTGTTTTAATGATAAACTTAAGCGCAAAGGCTCCTAGCAATGTAAAAACAGTACCAAATAGGTACATGACTAAAAGTGCAATGGCCTGAAAATTAATCCCCATCCAGGCTTCATCTGGCACCGTCAGTCCTATCAAAATAACGTAGACAGGCAACCGTGCAGAACAACTCATCCAAGGGGTTACCAAAATGGTTATCAATCGTTCTTTGCTGTTGCTAATGTTTCTACTGGCCATTATACCTGGTATGGCACAAGCCATTCCTGAGATCAAAGGCACCACACTTTTTCCATGCAATCCAAATGGACGCATGATACGGTCCATAAGAAAAACAACCCTAGAGAAATAGCCTGTATCTTCCAGAAAAGCAAGGAAGCCAAACAATAGCGCTATTTGGGGAATGAAAATCACCACACCACCAATACCTGTTATGATCCCTTCGGCCAATAAATCTGTAAAAACTCCTGGAGGCAGTGTTTCTACCACCCAACTACTTAATGAAGCAAAAGTACTGTCTATAAAATCCATTGGCGCTTCAGCCCAGGCAAAAATTGCCTGAAAAATGAGCAACATGATACCAAAAAAGGTTACATACCCCCAAATAGGATGAAGGAAAATAGCATCCAATTTCCCATGAAATTTTCTTGGCTCATTCGTTCCCGAAAGCACAGATTTACTAAGTAGCTCCTTAATTTTTCGGTACCTATCAGTAGTTTCTTTTGTCTGTTGCTCCTGGTTATCAAAATGAAAAGCCGAAGCACGTTCTTCCAACCACATCCGTTTTTCCTCAGATAAGGTAGGATCAAAAGAAGCAAAAATCAATTGTTGAAAGGCCTGATAGGGCTGGCTAAAACCAAATTTTTCTTGAACTTCTCCAAGCAACTCAGGGAATTCAAGCTCATGAAAAGGTTTCCCCACAACAAATTTATCTTCAAGAAATAAAGACTTTACCGTGTCTAGCCCCTGATTGTTTCGGGCATCGGTCATGACCAAAGGAACGCCTAATTCCTGGTACAATGCAAATGTTTTAATGTTTAAGCCCCTTTTTTCTGCCAAGTCTTTCATGTTGATCACAAAAGCAATTGGAATCCCTAGATCCATCACTTGGGTACCAAGCAAAAGGCTTCTTTCCAAGTTACAGGCATCTAAAATCACTAGTGCGGCATCGGGTTTTTCTTCTCCTTGACCGTTGAGGACTTTGTGGGCAATAACTTCATCCTCAGATTTAGGTAAGAGGCTATAGGTTCCTGGCAAATCTATCAACTCAAAACGCTGCTCACCGCTTTGAAAATAACCGACCATTTTATCAACAGTCATTCCAGGATAATTACCGATTTTTTGACTTAAGCCTGTGAGTTGGTTAAAAATACTTGACTTCCCCACATTTGGATTACCAATAATGGCAATTCTTCGTGTACCCAATTTTTCTGCTATTTCCATCCCCTATTCTGCTTTCAAATGAATCAGATCAGCCTCCTCTATTCTTAAGGCAAGTATATTTCCGTCAATTATAAATGCCATAGGGCCATTAAAAGGAGCTTTTTTCAATAAGCTAATTTTTTACCTGGCAAAACCCCCATTTCCATCATCCTCACCAAAAGGTTAGAGTTGGTTATGCTGGCAATTTCGTGTACCGTATTGTTATTCAGTCGTGCTGCAGTCATGGGAATTCGGTTTTAAAGACTTATCTGCATCTTTGATTTCAATGCGCAATTTTAACATAATTTTCTCGTAAAAATAAGGATTTTCGCCTTTATTTAGATTGAATAAATTATGTTATCTCCAAGCTTATAACCAAAAAATACAGCTTGTAAGTTCGCAGAAAGGCAAAGCATTGCAAAAAAAATAAAACATGACAAAAATCAACCGAAAATCAGTGAAGCAATGCCCTTAGAAATTCGTTTTTTTTAAATAATCAAAACCAGAGGATCATTTCAATCGTGTTAATCTTAGGCATTCGTTTTGATTACCAATTGAAAGAATAAAAATTAAAAAAATGGTAAAAAGCAGACTTAGGTAATTAATGTCACTGTATTCATGCCAATTTTAATCTAGCTTTATGTTTAACAAAGCTTTTGGGATTCCTTAAGCCTAATCTAGCGGAAAGCAGGAAGCTCGTATGGTGCTCCCTACTTTGGAAACATTAAAACGCAATGTTTTGCCAAGTATAATGTATTCTCGGCACCAAATAGCTTCATTGAAAAATTTAGGTTTCAATTTTAAAAAATAAAATTGAACGTCAACAAAAATCAAAAATAATATGTTTTTCGAACGTGTATATGATAAAAGTTTGGCACAGGCAAGTTATGTTATTGGATGTCAAGCCGGAGGAATTGCTGCAGTAATAGATCCCAAAAGGGATGTGGACACTTATTTGAAAATTGCTGAAGAAAATAATTTTACCATTACCAAAATCATGGAAACCCATATCCATGCGGATTTTTTATCGGGATCTCGGGAATTGGCAGCATTAACAGGAGCAGAAATGTACCTTTCTGATATGGGAGGCGAAGATTGGCAGTATGAATTTCCACATAAAAAAATCATTCACGGAGACCACATCATGCTTGGAAACTTAGATTTTGGCGTGATTGCTACCCCTGGCCATACGCCTGAGAGCCTAAGTTTTCTTTTGACTGACAAGGCCGCGACTGATGCACCTGTCATGGTTTTTACGGGAGATTTCGTCTTTGTAGGAGATGTCGGAAGGCCAGACTTATTAGAGCAGGCAGCCGGAATAAAAGGCAGTCAGGAAATAGGTGCCGCACAGATGTTTGATTCACTTCAAAAATTTCAAAAAAACCCGGAATTCGTTCAAATCTGGCCTGGGCATGGAGCAGGTTCAGCATGTGGAAAAGCGCTAGGAGCTGTTCCATCCAGCACCATTGGCTATGAAAAAATAAGAAATTGGGCTTTCCAGTTGTTGGAGGATGAAGCCACCTTCACTAAGACTTTGCTTGAGGACCAACCAGAACCTCCAAGGTATTTTGCAAAAATGAAAGAACTCAATAAAATTGAGCGCAAACTGCTTACCGAAGTACCAGAGATCAAGCACTTGTCAATCGACATGTTTATGAACAAGGTTATCGGTCAGATGCCAATAATAGACACCAGGTCTCCTGAAGATTTTGCAAAGGGCTATCTGAAGGGAAGTTTGAACATTGAAAACAACAATTCTATCGCTACTTGGATGGGCTCCTTTATGGATTATGACACTCCATTTGCCCTCATTGCTGAGTCAAATGAATTGGAGGACTTGTCGAGAAAATTGATGCGAATTGGTCTCGATGATGCATTTGGTTACATCAGTGCTGATGAATTAAAAACCGCAGTAAACAGTGATTTAAAAACCTCAACCCCAATTGAAAAGAAAGAGGTTCAGGACAAAATTTTCAACCACAATGCACAGATAATAGATGTTAGAGGTGCCTCAGAATTTAAAAAAGGGCATATAGAAGGTGCAAAAAACATATTCGTTGGAAAACTCCAGCAGAACCTTGACGAGGTAAGTAAAGATCAGCCGGTCATCGTTCATTGCCTTTCAGGCACCAGGGCTGCCATTGCTTATTCCATATTGGAAGCCAATGGTTTTGAAAATGTTTTTAATTATGCAGGTGGTTGGCAAGATTGGCAGAAAAACTAAATTCAGGCGATAAAATAACACCTGTAGTAAAGGAGTCTCTTCACATGATAGAACAGCTATGAAAAATTTCAGGCAATAAATAACGCTAAGTAATTTCTTGGGCTTGTTTTTAAAACAAGAATTAGTTAATTGCAAGATAAAAACACTGTTAACTTTATACTTTTTAATTGGGTATTTAGTTAACAGTTTATAATATTTAAACCCAATGAAAACTACCATAAATCAACTTGCCAAGGAAATGGGGCAATTGGAAGAGGCTTTGCTTCAAACTACCCATGAGTTTGATGTTTATTTAGACACTCTTCCTGAATCTCAGATTGTATCGGCTACAAATTTAATCCAGTACCTTTATTTTAGGAGTAAGGATAGAAAAACCTTGCAGGAACGTCTTCACTACTATGGTTTTTCTGCACTTTCCAATTCTGAAAATCATCTTCATAGACAGATACAAACAATAAGAGAACGTTTAGGTCATGTCTATTCAGAAGCTGCGCTCAACCCATGCACTTATAAATTCAGCCGGAAGAAACTAGAAAACAACAGCAAACTCCTGTTTGGCAAGCCAACACAAGAGAAAATGCCCTCTGTTATGGTCACATTTGCTTCAGATTTTGCCGATAACGCTGAACTGGTGGAAAGACTTCTACTTAATGGCATGCAAGTAGCACGCATCAATTGTGCACATGACAATGAAAAGGTTTGGAAGGCGATGATCAAACAAGTCAAATCAGCTGAGAAGAAAACGGGGTTGTCCTGTAAAATTTACTTTGACTTAGCCGGACCAAAAATCAGAACTTGCCTTTTAGCCAAAGGAAAAGAAGAAGGGAAGGTTAAGGTAAATGAAGGTGATACCATTTGGTTAGCTGAAACAAGTGAAGGGTTTTCAGCTGAAGACATAGTGATTAGTCCCAATGAAGCAGGAATAATTTCTTTTCTAGAAGAGAAACAAAGGGTTTTTATTGATGATGGTGAAATCAGCGGTGTCGTGACCAAGGTGGAACATGGAAAAGCGGCAGTTGAATTGGTTCGTGTGGCATCAAAAAAAGGGAAGATTAAATCAGAGAAAGGGATCAATTTTCCTGATACCCCTATGAATATTCCGTCCCTTACTGATTATGATAAAACCTGTCTACCCTTTATATGCAAAAATGCGGATTTAGTGGGCTATTCATTTGTAAAAACACCGGGAGATGTCACCAAATTAACCAATGAGCTAAAAAAATTAGCGCCTAAAAAACCTCTTCCGATCATTCTAAAAATAGAAACACCTGAGTCAGTTAGAAACCTGCCTTCGCTTTTACTTGAAGCGATGAAAAACCCACCATTCGGAATCATGATTGCACGGGGAGACCTTGCCGTTGAGATTGGATTTGGTCGAATGGGGGAAATTCAAGATCAAATTTCATGGATTTGTGAAGCGGCTCATGTACCTGTAGTCTGGGCAACTCAAGTACTGGAAACCCTTCAAAAGTCAGGCATGCCCACCCGATCAGAGATCACAGATGCAGGACAGGCTTCCTTGGCAGAATGTATCATGATCAATAAGGGTAATCACACCATTAGGGTATTGAAAACACTCAAAGAGATCATGCTTAGAACAGCTGGACATAGGACTAAAAAGAGGTTTATTTTTCGCCCATTAAGTATCGCAATTGACTTTATAGATTCCAATAACATCTATAGGTTAGAAGCGATCCCTGAACGTAAGTAGGGTTTCTTTCGCAACCTACTTCCGTTCAGTACAGGACACCTTAAAGATCAATTGTTATACAGCACAGTGCAGGACGCCTTTAAATTTAGAATTCACTTACTTTAGATTCCAAACCAAAAGTAAACCCATGAAAATCTCAACTTTTTTGGTATTGTTTTCACTTATGCTTTCCAGTAAAGCAATGGCAATATCGGACTTGACACCAGAATATTTAAGGTGTGAATACCTTGAAAATCCGTTTATTGATGAAAGAGAACCACGCTTGAGTTGGATTTTAGCTTCTGAAGAAAGGGATCAACACCAAACGGCTTATCGCATTTTGGTAGCAAGTAAAATGGAGCTTTTGGAGCCAGGAAAGGCAGATTTATGGGACTCGAACAAAATTTCGGGAGATCAAACCACCCAAGTGATTTACAAGGGGAAAGCGCTTACTTCCCGACAAAAATGCTACTGGAAAGTTCAAAGTTGGGATAAAAAAGACCAACCAGGAGAATGGAGCGAAGCTTCAACCTGGGAAATGGGGCTCTTAATGTCAAGCGATTGGAAAAGTAAATGGATAGGTAAAGATTTTTCATCAAACACCTTACCTATACCTTACAAGAACAAAGAATTATTGCTCCCCCCTTCCCCTATTCTCAGGAATAAAATAAACCTAACCAATAAAGTTTCCAAAGCCCGATTGTACATCACTTCCCTGGGTTTGTACGAATACCTTATCAATGGCAAAAAAGTGGGTCAGGACTTTCTTGCTCCTGGCTGGACAGATTATAATAAAAGGGTCTATTACAATGTATATGATGTCACAGATCGATTGGACCAAGGAGAACATGTGTTACAGGCCATCCTTTCGCCAGGCTGGTACAGTGGCTATATTGGTTATGCTTTATTGATAGGCAATCCGATAGTTAGGGCATTTTATGGAGACACCCCTGCTTTAAGAGCACAATTGGAGGTTACTTATTCCAATGGTGAAACAGCCACTTTTTCCAGCAATGAGGAATGGAAAGCCACTTCAGGAGGACTTGTTGAATCAGATATCCTTCACGGGGAAACTTTTGATGCAAGAAAGGTCCCTGAGGACTGGAGCAAAACCAATTTCAATGACAATAACTGGGACAATGCTGAAATCATTAATGCTGGCAAGCGTAATTTGGAGCTTTACCCAGCACAGCCTGTACAAGTCACAGAAGTTATAAAACCTATCGAAATCCATGAGCGGGAGAATGGTAAGTTCATTTTTAATATGGGGCAAAATTTTGCCGGTTTGGTCAAGTTAAAAGTAAAGGAAAGGCTGGCGATAAGGTTGTTTTAAGGTTTGGAGAGATGTTACACCCTGATGGTAGACTTATGGATGAGAACCTACGCATGGCAAGGGCTACGGACACTTACATTCTCAAAGGAGATCCTAATGGAGAAGAATGGACTCCCTCTTTTACCTACCATGGTTTCCAATATGTAGAAGTTACCGGGTTTCCAGGGAAACCCACAAAAGAGAATATCACAGGCTTGGTTTTGGGATCAAATACCCCGAGGGTAGGCCATTTTGAAACAGATCACCCCATGGTCAATCAATTGTACAAAAACATTGTCTGGACCCAAAGAGCAAATTTTGTAGACATCCCAACCGATTGCCCTCAAAGGGACGAAAGAATGGGATGGACTGGTGATGCGCAAACCTACGCAGGTACAGCAGCCATTAACATGGACGTCTCTGCCTTCTTCACAAAATGGATCCAGGATTTAAATGATGCGCAATGGGATTATGGTGCCTACCCGGATTATGCGCCCGCTCCGGGGGTAAGAAGTTCCGATACCTATGCCCCGGGATGGATGGAAGCAGGAGTTATCAATCCTTATGAACAGTTTCGCGCTTATGGTGATACACGTATCATTAAAAAAGGCTGGGAAAACATGGAAAGATTCATGGCTTTCCATGACAAAAAAAGCAAAGGTGCTTTCTTTTACCCAGAGGGATCATTTGCAGATCTCAGCCCTAAAGGAGGCTATGGAGACTGGCTTTCAATTGGTAAAAAGACTCCTCCTGACATGCTCGCCACCATGTACTATGGCTATGTTGCCCAGTTGATGTCAGAAATGGCGACGGCAATAGGGAAATCAGAAAGAGCCATACACTACCAAAATCTGTCGAAAAAAATTAAGTCGGCTTTTGCTGACCATTATATGGACAAAGCGACCGGAAGACTTACCACCAATGCTTCCGCCTATGGGGACGGAAAAGGATATGTGGATGGACAAATGGGGTTTTCAGGCAATACACAAACAGCTTATGCCAATGCCATTGCTCTTGATTTTCTAAATGAGGAGCAAAAAAAGATAGCAGGTGAGCATTTGGCAGAGTTAATTCTTGAAAATGATGGCAAATTGGCTACGGGATTCCTTGGGGCTAAGCAACTTTTACCGGCATTGTCTGCTACAGGTCACAGTGACCTGGCCTACCAACTCCTACTTAATGAAGAATACCCTTCATGGGGCTTTGAGATAAAAAATGGTGCCACTACTATATGGGAAAGATGGGACAGTTATGTAAAGGATGACCCTGAAAAAATGGCCAGTCTAAACAATGGCATGAACTCCTTTAGTCATTACGCCTTTGGGTCAGTATTCGAATGGATGTTTCACAATATGGCAGGTATTAGATCAGATGAAGCGGGGTACAAGACTTTTATCATCGCTCCAGAAATACCCAAGAAAGCGATCAATTATGTTGCTGCAAGTCACGAATCTATTCATGGGAAAATCACCAGTTCCTGGAAAAAGGAGAATGGAAAACTTATTATGGATGTCAGCATTCCCGTGAATACCCAGGCAACTATTTTCATTCCAGCTAAAAATGAACTCGACGTAACCTTGGATAATAAACGTTTGGATCAGCATAAAGACATTCAATTGGGGCACTTTTACAATGGCAAACAAACAGTAAAATTAGGGTCCGGAACTTACCATTTCGTAAGTAGCATTGATTGATTTGGGGAATACGGTTGGTTTAGTGTGCTACAAATCAGGCATCTTTTAATTTGGACTTGAGGGCATTGCGTAGAAATTTTAAGGGTTATTCAATCATTTTGACAACCTTTTCCCAGATTTCAGTATCCACAGGAACACCAAGTCGAAGATTTTCTTCCCTCCTAACAAAGGATTGTTCTCCAGGATAGCTTATTTCCATGCCCTCAAAAACCTTGGAAGTTTTCAAATCTGCTAAAACGTTTCCAATTCTCTCGTCAAGCTTCTCCTTTGGGATACCCAAAACTTCAGGATGTAAGCATAAGAAAAACTGGGAGACCCCATACTCCTCTTTCTGCCGACCAATTTCATGGGTAGATTGACCATCAGATAAACCCGATGCCATCAGGTCCAGCATCATTGACAGCCCTGCTCCTTTCCATAAGCCAATAGGCAGAGCCAACTGTTCTGCAATCACCTCAAATGGATCTTTTGTGAGCTTTCCTTCTGAATCAAAACCTGCATCGAAGGGCAATTCTCTGTTTTCTTTTCTGTAAATCGCCATTTTCCCGTAAGAGTATTGGGTCATTGCAGTATCCAGAACTACAGCTTTGTCTAAATAAGGCAAGGCAATCACCAAAGGGTTGTTGCCTAATTTAGGCTCTTTTCCGCCCCAGGCTGGCATATTGGGTGTAGTATTGGTAAAACAAATCCCAATACAACCAGCTTCAGCTGCTTGCCATCCATAGTTGCCTGCACGCATCCAGTGATTGGTATTGCTCAAAGCTACGCAACCCATTCCATTGGTTGTGGCCATGGCTATAGCCCTGTCCATGGCCAAAGAGGCATTGTACATCCCAGCCCCCAACTGCCCATTCCAACGTTCCATTATTGGTAGCGAAAACTCCTTTACCGGATCTTTATCCGGTAACACTCTTCCTCTTGAAATCTGCTCCAAAAAGGCAGGAAAACGATTTAATCCATGGGAGGCCACCCCATCCAAACTTGCCTTGGCAAATAATTTGGAACAGATTTCAGCCTTATTCTGCTCAAACCCATGTCTGGTTAACACTTTGATGAAAGTAGTTTCTAAAACTTCAAAGGGTATCCTTTTGCTTGTATCCATACTGGTATTTGGTATAAAAATGTTTTCAGATTAAAGTAAGAGAAATTAACTAAGCGAAAAAAATACTCATTGGAATATTTAGCAATATAAGACCGGCTATCTATACTTTTTTTCCTCATAAAATGGATTTAGTTGGGCTTACTCGCAAACATTTGAAGTAAAACAATGGCGGAAATCGCTATATTGATTCCGTAAGTACTAATAGAAACTACTTAATTAATTGTTTGAAAATAATTAGATATCAAATACATATAGTTATCATCTCAATCAAATTTTTGGTTAATTCCTTCTTTTTTACTTTTTGCATACCTAAAAATTGATTCTCTGTCTATATGAAAGTTATCAGCTGTGAACGCCCGGGTCTGTTCTCTAACAAGGAAACTGAAATTCCACAAGCCATAGAAGGTGAGGTATTGGTTAACATTAAAAAACTGGGTGTTTGTGGCACCGATTTGCATGCCTTTGCAGGAAACCAGGCATTTTTTACTTATCCGAGAATTCTTGGACATGAAATAGCCGCTCAAGTAGCCCAACCCAATGGTTCTTTATTTGGGGAAGGGGAACCCGTTGTAGTCATTCCTTACCTTCATTGCGGTCAATGCAGTGCTTGTAAAGCAGGAAAAACCAACTGCTGTGAAAAACTTAAAGTATTGGGTGTCCATACAGATGGTGCCATGCAGGAATACATGGCCCTACCTGAGTCTATTCTTATTCCAACACCTCAGCTAAGTTGGGATGAAATGGCCATCGTAGAGCCACTTTCTGTAGCCGCCCATTCAGTCAGAAGAGCCGGTATCCAAAAAGGAGATCAGGTTTTGGTCATGGGTTGCGGACCGATTGGATTGGCGATCATGGTTTTTGCTAAGCTTGCAGGTGCAGAAGTAACTGCCCTGGACATCAACCCCTGGAGGTTAAACCTGGCCAAGAACGAGTTTAAAGCCAGCCATAAAATCAATGCAAAAGAAGTTGAGGCTGATTCAAGGCTAAAAGAGAAATATAAAAACAGCTTTGATGCCGTATTTGATGCCACTGGCAACAAATCAGCGATGGAGGCAGGCCCCTATTATGTAGGACATGGGGGGAAATACGTATTGGTTGGGCTATACAAAGACCAATTGTCTTTTCACCACCCTTCCATTCATGCCAAAGAATTGACCTTACTATGCAGTAGAAATGCTACCAAGGATGACTTTCTATATGTCATATCCACATTAGAAAATAAATCTTTCCCTACCAATTCTTATACCACGAATAAATTTGATTTTTCAGAAACAAAAGAGAAATTCCCAGAACTTACCCATCCTGAAAGCCAAGTCATCAAGGCTCTAATAGAATTTTAAACTTACCTGTTAATTGTAACTTATAGCCCTTCTCTTCCCCCATGTGAGCAAGGAGGCATACGCGTAAAATGGATTTTTGAGTTTTCACCCTACCGCTGCAATGATAAAAGCAAAATTTGCATGGACAGGAAACCAATAGAGTTAAACTTGAACTGATTTCATTTACATATTTCAGGTATTGGGTTTTTTACCATTCAAAAACCCTTCCCACCATTTGTAAATTGCTTTTGTTTCTTGATTGATTTATTTACGAAATTTGAAAGTTAAAGCGTATAATCTATGAATAGGTTTTCATTTTTATTTCTGACCCTTTGTTTCATGGTATTCCCATTATTTGTTAATGGGCAGATGAATAGTAATTACCAAATCTTAAAGACCAATAATGCCTACGTTGTCAAACCCCATTCAAAAGACTTTACTAGAATAGACACGGAAGGCATGAGCCTTGACTGTTCCACAACAAATCTTAGTAGTGAATTAAGCTTTGGGCATATTTCAAGCTATTTTGATGAGGATACCCAAATCCTTTTTAGAAACATAAAAATCCAGGCCAGGGTTTATGTAGACATTCAGGGTGATATAAGGGACCTTTATTTCATCTGTGAAAATGATCCAAAAGATATTGGGATAGATTTTGCAGAATTAGCGATGACCATTCAAAGGAAATTTAAAATTGCTCAAAATAATGAGTGTCTTCCTAAACTTGAAGACAAATACATTTCATGGTATATCCCCTTGTACCAATATTAATCCCAATTCAGCAATAGTTTTAAGTGCTTTCACTAGGCCACGGGTTTCATCCCTAGCTATGACATTACGCCCTTTATGGGTTGGTGAAATAGAAACAATGCCCACTATTCTAGCACGATTATCCTAAGACTTTAAAAAGTTAGTTTGGATTTGCAATAGAAAGATATTCTTCAACAATCCTATCAAAAAGAACCAAAAAAAAAGCCCGATACAATCGGGCTTTTCAATAAATCTATTTTCTTTTATTTCAAAAAGAGCATCTCTCTGTATTTCACTAATGGCCAAGACTCATCGTCCACTAGCAATTCAAGTTTGTCTACTGCATACCTGATTACATCAAAGTAGGTGTCTTTTACATCAACGCTATAAAGCTTGGCTTTTTTAGAAATATCTTCTTCTTTATTTACTCGCTTCCTAGCTTCAACCATTTCGCCAACATTTGATTTGAGTGACTCAAGGTGTTTAGAGATTTCCTCAATTGTATCAAGGGCTGCTGAATGATCTAAACCTAATCCTTTCAAACCATTTGCATTTGCAATAAGCTTGTTTTGATAAAGGATGGCTGTAGGGATAATGTGGTTCAAGGCCAAATCACCCATTACACGGGATTCGATTTGAACTTTCATTATATAGTTCTCCAACCTGATTTCATGTCTTGCATGTAATTCTCTTTCATTAAGCACACCATGCTTTTTGTAAAGATCTGTTACAGACTTAGAAATAAGAACATCTAAGGCATCAGCAGTACTTTTTAAGTTAGAAAGACCTCTTTTCTCAGCTTCTTGTGCCCATTCTTCGGAATAGCCATCACCTTCGAAACGAACTTTTTTACTTTCCTTGATATATTTTCTAAGTACGTTAACTATGGCAAGTTTCTTTTCTTTACCAGCGCCAATTTCCTTATCGATATCTCGTTTCATGTCTTTAAGGACATCAGCAACGATCACATTAAGTGCTGTCATTGGACCTGCAGGGTTTGCAGTGGATCCAACAGCTCTGAACTCAAATTTATTACCAGTAAAGGCGAAAGGAGAAGTTCTGTTTCTATCAGTGTTGTCAAGAATGATCTCAGGAATTTTAGAAATTCCCAATTTCATGTACATATTGTCTCCTTTTTCTATTTTTAAATTGCCATTTTTCTCCAATTCATCAAGAATCTCAGTAAGCGTACTTCCCAAGAAGATAGAGATAATAGCAGGAGGGGCTTCATTTGCACCTAATCTGAAATCATTACCAGCAGAAGCAATACTAGCCCTAAGTAGGTCAGCATTCACATATACCGCTTTGATAGTAGCTACCAAGAAGCATAAGAACTGAAGGTTTTCTCTTGCAGAGTTACTAGGCTGAAAAAGATTAACTCCTGTATCAGTTATTAATGACCAGTTGTTGTGCTTTCCGCTACCGTTAAGGCCTGCAAATGGTTTCTCATGGAAGAGAACTTTAAAGTTGTGCTTTTCGGCCACTTTTTCCATTACTTCCATCAAAAGAAGGTTGTGGTCAGTGGCTTTATTGATGTCCTCAAATAATGGAGCAACCTCAAACTGTCCTGGAGCAACTTCATTGTGACGCGTTGAAACAGGAATACCTAATTTCAATGCCTCAATTTCAAAGTCTTTCATGTACTCCTTAACTCTGGAAGGAATAGACCCGAAATAATGATCATCTAATTGCTGACCTCTTGCTGGATTATGTCCAAAAACAGTTCTACCAGCCATTACTAGATCTGGACGGGTAGCATATAGTGCTCTATCTACTACGAAATATTCTTGTTCTACACCTAGTGAAGGATTTACTTTTTTGACATTCCTGTCAAAATACTGACAGATGTCTACAGCAGCTGCATTGATTGATTCAGTAGACCTGATAAGTGGTGTTTTAAAATCAAGTGCTTCACCTGTATACGAAACAAATATTGTTGGTATGCAAAGTGCTTGATCGAAAATAAAAATCGGAGAGCTGGGATCCCAAGCGGTATATCCACGAGCCTCGAAAGTCGTTCTTATTCCACCATTTGGGAAAGATGATGCATCAGGCTCTTGTTGAACCAAAGTACTCCCTTTAAATCTTTCCATTCCAGTCATGGCATCGAAAAAGGTGTCATGTTTCTCAGCAGTTGATCCCGTTAGGGGTTGAAACCAGTGAGTATAATGCGTTGCACCTTTTGACATGGCCCATCCTTTTACTGCTGTTGCGATTTCATCAGCAGTGGACATATCTATTTTCGTTCCTTTTTCAATCGCAGATTTGACTTTTTTGAAAACAGGACTAGCTAAGGTTTCCTGCATCTCTTTTAAGCCAAATACCTGAGATCCGAAATAATCAGAAATTTTTAAAGAAGGTGCTACTGCAGTTACCTTAGCTCTGCTTTGCACTTTCATTAACGCTTTTTGTCTTAATGTTGCCATTTGAATAGTTTATGGTTTAAAAACTAATTACAAAATTAGAAAAATAATTGAATTTTTTTCATTTATGGTGACTTTTAGAAGCAATTTCGGTAATTTTTACAGTATTGATAACAAACACACCCAAAATATCCATCAGAATGGATGTTTTTTTTCGAATTCGTCTAATTTATTGCAAAAATGGAAAACTCAAGGATATTCACTAAATTTGCACTGGAATAAAAGAAAAGAAAAGTTTGAAAAAAGTAGCATTCTATACCCTCGGTTGCAAATTAAATTATGCAGAAACCTCTACCATCAGCCGTATGTTTGAAAAAAAGGGCTATAAAAAGGTTGGCTTTGAGGAAACACCTGATATTTTCATTATCAATACTTGTTCAGTTACCGAAAATGCTGACAAAAAATGTAAGAAAATCGTAAAGGAGGCCAAAAAGATATCTCCAAACGGCTTTATAGCTATTATTGGGTGTTATGCACAACTCAAGCCTCAGGAGATTGCCACTATTCCAGGAGTAGATGCTGTCTTAGGTGCAGCAGAAAAATTCAGGTTGATTGAATTACTTGATGATTTTTCGGTTGGTCAGGAGGCCAAAGTCTACGCTTCTTCCATCGCTGAAGCGGAAGTATTTAACAACGCTTATAGTATTCACGATCGAACACGTACCTTTCTAAAGGTTCAAGACGGTTGCAACTATGGCTGCGCATTTTGTACAATTCCTCTTGCAAGAGGAAAAAGTAGAAGTGACACCATTGACAATATTATAGCGGCAGCCAATGAAATTGCAGCTACTGAAGTAAAAGAAATAGTAATTACTGGTGTTAATATTGGGGACTTCGGCATTCACAATGGCAAGAGAAAAGAAAAATTCATAGACCTTATACAGGCATTGGATCAGGTTGAAGGGATCAATAGATTTCGAATTTCATCAATAGAGCCCAATTTGCTCACCAATGAAGCCATCTCATTTGTCGCCCAATCCCAAAATTTTGTCCCCCACTTCCATATCCCTCTTCAATCAGGTAGCAATACCATATTAAGAAAAATGGGGAGAAGGTATTTAAGGGAGCTTTATGAAGATAGGGTCAGCAAAATCAAAGGCCTAATGCCCCACTGCTGTATTGGGGTCGATGTAATCGTCGGTTTTCCAGGTGAAACGGAAGAATTGTTTCTGGAAACTTATGAATTCCTCAAAGAGCTTCCAATTTCTTATCTTCATGTATTTACTTATTCTGAACGGGCCAATACCAGGGCCGCAGAAATGGACGAAGCAGTTCCCATGAAAATCAGAAACAAGCGCTCAAAAATGCTAAGAATACTTTCTGAGAAGAAAAAAAGGGCTTTTTATGAAGAGAATCTTGGCAAAACATACACTGTTTTGTTTGAAGGGGATGTAGAAGATGGTAAAATGTTCGGTTTTACAGAAAACTACATTAGAGTAAGTGCTAAATATGACCCTCTTTTAATAAATGAATTGAAAAATGTGACCTTGGTCGAAATAAATGAGAAAGGTAGTGTAGATGTTTATGAACCTGAAAGGGAAGAAATACACCACTAAGATTATAAATTGGTAACGTTAATCAACCGATGATCAGCGTATTTTTTAATTTTATAATTTTTATGATGTAAGAATGAATTCCATGTCTTAAATTGGGTTATTGTAAGATTTATTCCCCAATCCAATTTATAACATGATCACGCATTCAAAAAATTTCATTTTTACAATAGTTCTATTACTGTTCCAGTTTACTAATACTTATTCTCAGAGTTCATTGGGGAAAAATATTGACCCTTTTCAACCAGTGAAAATAGCTGAAGATGGTAGCTGGTGTTGGTTTCAGGACGAAAGGGCGCTTTTAATTGACAACAAAGTGTTTTTCACTGGAGTCACTTCAAAAGGATACAATACAGTTAGTGAGTGGAATTTGGATGATAACAGTTCAAAAACCACTATAATTACCGAAGGCTCTTTACCTGCCGATGATCACAACGTAGGTTCACTCATGCTGAGACCTGATGGTAAAATTTTAACCGTTTATTCTGGACACACCTATGACGATTCCGTTAGGTATAGAACAACAGTTAACCCGTTCGACATTAGTGAGTGGACGGATGAATCTTCCTTTATCGCCAATGCTAAGGTTTGTTATTCCAACACCTATTACCTTGAGGAGGCTGATTTAACCTATAATTTCTTTAGAGGAAATGGCAACAACCCACACTATATGGTCTCTAAAGACTATGGTGATAGCTGGACATTTGGAGGGAGGCTTTTTGAATTCCCTGGAAGATCCTATTTGAGGTATGCTTCAGACGGAAAAAATCGTGTACATTTCATCACCACGGATGGACACCCAAGACACATGAACAATAATATATACCATGGGTATATAGAAAATGGCAATGCCTATAAATCTGATGGAACCTTAGTAGGCCCATTAAGCACAACAGAAAACAGCAAGTTCAAACCTTCTGATTTCACAATAGTATTTGATGGAGACCTTGAAACACGAGAAGATGTGGGTTGGACAAGTGACATCCAATTGGATGAGAATGGCACACCTTATTTTGTTTTCACTGTAGCCAAAGACCCAGTTTCCAGAGGAGAGCGATTTAATGTATCAAAAGGTGGTTTTGACAATAGGTACCATTATGCTATTTGGGATGATGGCAAATGGGTTGAAAATGAGATCGCCTTTGGAGGCAGTCGCTTGTATCCTGATGAAAATGAATATACAGGTTTAATAAGCTTAAACCCAAAAGACAAAAACATCCTTTACTTTTCCGGAGATGTACATCCAGTAACTGGTGACCCACTACTTGTAGATGGTGAAAGAAGATATGAAATATTCAGGGGAGAAAGACTTGATGAAGAAAGCCCATGGGAATTTACTCCTGTAACTTTTAATTCAAAAGAGGACAATTTCAGGCCTATAGTATTGGCAGATGAAAACAGAGAAATTGTTTTGTGGTTGACAGGAAGATATACTACCTACAAGGATTATCAACTTAAGGTTTACGGAAAAGTAATCCAGAAAAAAAACGGTTAAAAGAACGAAAACAAGAAAATAACATTCCTTATCAGCAAGGATCCTGACAATTATGAAGCGGATCTCACCATCCCTTATTTTGCAATGAAACTCACAAAAGAAAGTGGGTTTGAGACAAAAGTGATTTTAGGTGAAGGTGAAAGAAATGAGTTTAAACTCCCGGAATTAGAGAAAAACATGGACAGTGATCTGTTGGTGTTTTTCTTAAGAAGGGTGGCACTTTCTACCGATCAGATGCAACTGATAAAAGATTATATTGCTGCAGGCAAGCCCGTCCTTGGCATAAGAACAGCCAATCATGCGTTTTCAGTCAGAGAAGGTGATATTCCTTTAGGATTTGAGGACTGGAAGGATTTTGTTCCTGAGGTTTTAGGACATGAAAATAAAGGTTACGGAGCGGCCCGATCCCCTACCCATGTTGTAGCGGAACAGAAAACAGGTAAAAAAATATTGAAAGGTATCCCTGAAGGAGAATGGGAAAGTCAAGGCAACCTCTATTTAATAGGAAACACGCTTGACAAAAAGGCTAATGTAATATTAAGCGGTACTTCAGATGGAAAAACAAACCCTATCGCTTATACGAGGAAATATGGAAAATCAAGGGTTTTCTATACCTCTCTTGGGTATCCTACCGACTTTACCCACCCCTATTTCATTCAATTCATGAAAAATGCCATTGACTGGACATTAAAAATAAAATAAGCAAACCACTAAATTATCCATCAGCTCATGAAAAGCTTCATTTTATCTCATCAACAAATCTTATTTACTGCCCTACTGTTTGTATTTGTTTCTATCAGTTTTCAAGGTTATTCTCAAAAAACAACTACTTGGAAAACCGGAACAGATAAAATTAACATTACACCGAAATCTTCCTTATGGATGGCTGGTTACGGTCATAGAGACCATACTGCAGAAGGGAAATATGGAGAGTTATGGGTAAAGGTGTTGGCATTGGAAGATGCAAAAGGATACAAAACCGTAATCGTTACTTCAGATCTACTAGGCTTACCTAAGAACTTGTCTGATGGAATACGTAATTCAGCAATCAAGGAGTTTGGCCTTCAAAAATCTCAAATTGTTTTAAACAGTAGCCATACCCATTCCGCGCCTGTACTAGGAAAATCTCTATTTGACATTTACCCTATGAATCCGCAGCAACGAAATGATGTAGAAGAATACACCGCTAATCTTCAGGAAGAAATAGTAAAAAGCATTGGCAAGGCACTTTCCAATATGAAGCCCTCCAAGATTTATTCCAACAATGGGACGGCTAGATTTCAGGTCAATAGAAGAAACAATAAGGAGAGCGAAGTTCATTTGTCAACAGACTTGAATGGACCTATGGATCACGCTGTTCCTGTTTTAAAAGTAATGGATGAAAACGATCATATCACCACTGTACTATTTGGCTATGCTTGTCATCCTACCGTACTGAGTGGTTACGAATGGTCTGGAGATTATCCGGGTTATGCCCAGGAAGTAGTCGAGAAAAATTACCCTGGAGCGATGGCCATGTTTTTTCAAGGAGCTGGTGGAGATCAAAACCCACTTCCCAGAAGAACACTTCCTTTAGCAAAACAATATGGAACAGTCTTGGCAGCCACAGTAGAAAGGGTACTCTCTGAAGACATGAAGCCTTTAGAGGCGGATTTAGGATCTGCTTATACAGAAATAGACCTTGGCTTAGAAGATGCTCCTAGCAAGGCTGAACTTAATAAAATAATCAAGGAGCAAAGTGGCTACATGAAAAGGTGGGCAGAACGAATGCTTGGGGAAATAGAAGCGGGGAACACCCTCCCATCTTCTTATCCTTTCCCAGTGCAAATCATTAAGATTGGCAACCAGTCTATTTTCACCATGGGTGGCGAGGTAACAATTGGATACGCCAATAAACTCAAAGAAAAGTATGGTCCTGATATTTTTGTCATGACCTATACGAATGACGTAATGAGTTATATTCCGACCGAAGTCATCTTAGAAGAAGGAGGATACGAGGGACATACCGCGCAAATGGTTTATGGCCTGCCAAGTAAATGGAAAACTGGATTAGAGGAACAAATCCTATCTGCATTTGATGGACTGGCTAGTAAATTAGCAATTCAACCCGCAAAATAAAAAGCATAGCTCGCTTGAACATTATGAAAAAATTCACATTTAAGATATTCGCAGTAGCAATAACACTGCTACTAAGCACCTCCCTTAGCCTTGAATTGTTGGCTCAATCAGCGGGTTACGAGGTCTTATTTGACGGGGGCTCCTTAGAAAAGTGGCGCTCAAAGAGTACTCCTTCCTCCCCCATAAAAGGATGGAAAGTAGAAGACGGGATGCTCTTTATGGAAGGCGAAGGTGGTGGAGACATTATCACTAAAGATAAGTACGGTGACTTTGAACTGGTTTTCGAATTTAACCTGACTGAAAAGGCCAATAGCGGAATTAAGTATTTTGTAGATACCATTTACAATGAGAAATCAGGGGAAATGAAGGTTAATGGTCCTGAATACCAAATTATCGACGATTACAATTACGAAGGTGTCAAGGAGGACCCAAATGGAACTACCTCTACAGGAGCAGCTTACTTATTCTACCCGCCTAAAAACAAGCAACTAAACCCTCATGGCGAATGGAATAAGGGTAAAATTGTGGCCAAGGGAAAAAAGGTTAGCCATTGGTTGAATGGTAAAAAATTAGTGAGTTATACCAGAGGAAGCAAAGACTACCTAAAGAAAAAAACTGCCAACAAATTTAAGGATGATAAAAATTATGGTGAGCTTAAAGAAGGCCATATTTTAATCACAGACCACGGAGACAAAGTCTTCTTCCGAAATATAAAAATCAAAAAGCTTTAGCTTAATAGTAGCGAAAAGTCAAGCCAAATGAAGGTTAAGGCATAGCAACCTATGTTTTAATCTTCATTTGGCAAATTATTTTTAATACTGTTGTTAGACAGATACAGAATATTTTTTTATAAAAGCTCTTGCCAGTAAAATTCACAAAAAGACTTTCCCGACCTTTACCTGAAAGTCACTCGATCACAAGAATCCAGGCCAATCCCTACTTGTATTCTTCAAGCATCAGGCTTGATTTTTCATCGAAGCTATCCCCAATTTTAGAATTCTTTGTTAGCTCCCAATAACTTTGGTCTTGTAAAACCAAAACCTGAGTGGCCACTATCCAACTTTGTGTCCATCCCGTAAGTGTTCCCCAGGCGCCCCAGCCAGCATCAGCATTAGAAGCCCAATACTCCCAACGCTCATAGTCGAAAGCCCTAAACCAGGCGCCATCAAGGTCTTTTATCGTGTCGCTTTTGACTTGTATCCTTGTCATAAAATCAGATAATTTCTCCAAGGCTTCAAAATATTCCGGATTATTAGTCGCATGAGCAGCTTCATTAAGGCTGAAAAAGGCGAAATTACTCGTATACAACATATCAGCGATAGGATCACCGTTTTCAAATATCAAAGGTGCCTCATGTAGGCCATACTCTTGGTTGGAGGAAGTTCGGCCATATCTTCCTTTATCGGCTCCACCTAATTCTTCTCTTATCGCCCCACTTTCAACTTGATTTTCCAAAAGCTTGCTTACAATTCTGTCCAACCATTCTCTATGCTCAGGAGTATCCTCTACTTTGACTAACCAAGCCAAGGGCAGAATCATTCTTGCCCGCTCCTGCTGAATACCATTTGTCCACAGCCAATCCTGAGGATAGCCCTCCATAGTGATTTCAATCCCTTTTTTAGCTTTCGTAAGTAAAGGTTCATATCCGGTCTTATCATACAACCACAAATAATTTGCCCACATCCAGGATTCAAAATGCGGTGCAGGATTAATGGTCTCTTGATTCCAGTAATGCTTCCATCCCAATTGGTGCAGGTTGGTATTGTTTAACCTGTTGCTCCTAAAACCATTTTTTCCCGTTGTCCTGAAATTGGCCAAAATTGCTTCCGTCATTTCTTCATTCCAGTCTTCTTTTTGCATATGAGCCATTGCACCTAGCACTCCTAGAATTGCGCGGGCGTTGTCATCTCCATAATAAACAAAAGGATGGGTATTTGACCAACCTATTAGTCCATAGGCAGCAGAATCAGGATCATTACGAGGTCCATTGGTAAGATTTTCCCTATACAAGAACTTAACTAAGTTTTCTGCTTTAATATTATAGGAGGGCTCTTCCAAAAGATTGGCTGCAGCAGCCAAGGCATAAGCTGCTTCTCCTTGCACATCTGCTCTGATCCAATAGCGATATTGCTGAGTGCCATCATAAAAAATATTTGAGGAATGCCCCTCTAGTAAACCCTCAGATCCATCTCCTGACGAATATTTTTCGGGAACAGGTGGACCAATAGGATTGGTACCGTTTCCCTGGTACTTTAGCCAATAGTCCTTCCATTCTTCGGCGATGTAGAATTTCCCTTTTTCAAACCAATCCACCCCGTTTCTAACACTGTTCATTTTATCAGTACGAGACAAGGTTTCCGTGGCATTGAAGGCAGGTTCAACATATCGAGGCCAGGAATTATAGCTAAAGGTACTGTCTCCTGTAAGTTCTGAAATTATATGAGACCATAAAATTTTCCAGTGGGCTTCAGGTCCAAATCTACCTTTAGCAAAATCTGATAATTTACTAAGGGCAATAAAACCCTGGTCTTTTTTGAACAACAATGGATAGGCTGGCACGCCCTCTAAACCATATACGGCACTGTCAAGACCTGCTACTTTAGCAACCACTAACAAAGGGTCACTAACTTCTGCCGGTATAACATGGCAATCATTAATGCCTAATATTTTCATACGGCTCAACTCGGCACCAAATTCATCCGATACCACCACAGCTCTTTCAAGCCTTGTCTTCAAAACTTCGCCGTTGCTTTCCAGGCCTTCAAAATCTTCAGGATACTCCAAATAAAACTTGATGTCCTTTTGTTGAGCTGCAGTAAAGAAGCCCTCGGGTACAGCTACTCTTTTTTTAGGATATTCTGTCGAAAGCACCATTAAAGTGGCTCCCTTCTCCATATTATCTATGGCAGACATTGTTTCCGAATGAAACTCAAATGTGTAGCCTTCTCCTTCCAACCATTGTATTAGATCACTATTTTCCGCACCTACCACGTGAATCTTATCTTTTGAGGCAAGGTTACAAGAAGTGAAAAATGCAGAAATCAATATTAAAAGCCAGAACCGAAACATAAATTGAGTTTATTTGTATTAAAAACCGCAATATAGGTCAATTCTGCATTTATCGTCAACCCATTTATAAAATATTGTTTCAGCGGTAAAAAAAACACTTTTCACTAATATGAGCCTTATTTAAGGCAGTAAAAACATCGTTTTTAAAAGGCTTTAAGAACTGAAATTCTTACCTTTAAATAAACATATATAATCCTGAGAAATGCTTGTCAAATTTTTATCGTTCCTCTTATTCGCCTTCCTTGGTTTAAATATTTCAACCATACATGCCGAAGGTTTTAATGATTCCATCTTAGTGGAAAATGAATATCAATCTCCTTTGAAAATTATTAACATTGACAAAGAAGCAAATGGCGACACCATACAAAACCCTCTCAAAAAAAGGGTCGACTGGAATAAGCTGGCTCCTTATTTCACGGTACCTGCTGAATACAAAGGGGTAAAAGGGGATTATAAGGACCCATTTATTTTTGAAGACAATAGCCAGGTAACCACTTTAGAAGAATGGAAGAAAAGAAAAGCGGAAATTCTAAAATCATGGCATACCCGAATGGGCGAATGGCCGGACTTTATTGTAAACCCCAATTATGAGATCCTTGAAATCATCAATAAAGCGGATTATATCAAAAAAAGAATTCGTTTTGAATGGATACCTGGTCAAATGACCGAAGGCTATCTATTACTGCCACATGAGGCCAATAACCTACCTGCGGTGGTTACTGTGTATTACGAACCTGAAACAGCTATAGGAGAAGGAAAACCAGACAGAGATTTTGCATTACAATTGGTCAAAAGAGGATTTGTCACCCTCTCCATTGGGACAACAGAAACGTCTGACAACAGTACCTATTCCTTGTACTATCCAGACATTGATCATGCAACAGTTCAACCACTTTCATTGCTTGCTTATGCTGCTGCAAATGCCTGGTATCTTTTGGCCGACATGCCAGAAGTGAATAAGAAAAAATAGGGATTATGGGCCACAGCTACGGAGGGAAATGGGCAATGTTTGCTTCATGCCTGTTTGAGAATTTTGCTGCTGCAGCCTGGTCAGATCCAGGAATCGTTTTTGAACAAACGAGACCAAGCATCAATTATTGGGAGCCTTGGTACCTGGGATATCACCCAAGACCTAGAAGAGAGAGAGGTGTTCCTACTAACGAAAATCCTGCCAGAGGATTGTACCCTCAACTCTTAAAGGAAGGAAAAGACCTGCATGAACTTCATGTCTTGATGGCTCCCCGCCCATTTTTGGTCTCAGGTGGTGCCGAGGACGGGGAGAATCGTTGGGTTCCGCTGAATTACAGCATTAAGGCAAATGCCTTGTACGGTAAAAGAGATAGAGTGGGCATGAGTAATCGCCCTGATCATTCTCCAAATTCAGCATCCAATGAAATCATTTACAATTTCTTTGAATATTTTCTAGAACCCTAGTGTATCATTAAGACAGGAATTTCTTGAGGTTATTCTTAACAAACTCATCGTCATTCAACCATGGATAAGCCTTATATACGCGATCAATTTCTGCTGATTGACCAGGTGATAGTACTTCTCCAGGATTGAGGCACCAAGTACCTTCAAGTAAACCCTGACGTCTTAATATTTCATGAATTCCAGGAATACATCCTTTGAATTGGTGCTTTGGATCGAAGATTACAGCATTTGAATCTGTAATTTGCACACCTAATTCAA
This sequence comes from Cyclobacterium qasimii M12-11B, assembly GCF_000427295.1. Lineage (GTDB taxonomy): Bacteria > Bacteroidota > Bacteroidia > Cytophagales > Cyclobacteriaceae > Cyclobacterium > Cyclobacterium qasimii. The sequence goes on from NZ_ATNM01000118.1 coordinate 34,308, forward strand.
GCAATTCTTCCATACCTGAAAGGTCATTGTCTCTACATTCTTTTATTTTTTCCATTAAGGCAACAGCTTTGGTTGTCCATACTGCCCAATGACCAAGTAATCCACCAGCAACTCTTTTGGTTACTTTCTTACCATCTACCACAAAAGTAAAAGGTGTAAGTAGGTCTGCTACTATATTGTCATCATTACCAGTATACATGGCTATCTCCTCATGTCTGCTAGAAGAACATACTGCTCTTACCACATCCAAAGACTGGTACCTGTTGAAGGGTGCCATTTTTATCGCCTGAACATTAGGGATATCAGCGAAATCCTTCCAAAAGTCATAACTTAACAAACGGCCTCCTGCGGAAGGTTGAAGATAGAAACCAAAAATTGGAATAACCTCTGCCACTTTTTCAGCCCTTTTTATCAAGTCCTTTTCCGACCAGTCGCCTAATCCTCCAGCACTCAACAAACCAAGGTCGTATCCCAATTCTTTTGCCAAAGAGGCTTCTGCTACTGCCTGATCAGTACCGCCTACTATTCCTGCTACCATTGCAAAAGGTCTTTCTATAGCAGCTGCCTTAACCTCCTCCATGGCCATTCTTAGTACCGGCTCAAAAAGTCCGTACTTCTCTTCTCTAATTTCAAATTGGGTACTGTGTACTCCAACAGCTATTCCACCTGCTCCTGAGGCAATGTAATAGCGAGAAAGCGCCCGTTGGTGTTTCTCATCAAGTTTTCTTTCTGCATTTAAAGCTAATGGATGGGCAGGTATAACAGTCCCATCATGTAATAATTGCTTGATAGCGGGATTTAATTCACTCATTATTTTATAATTAAAATTTTCCTTCTCTTTCCTGGAAATGGGTTGGTTTATTCAAAGTTTCTCCGTCTTGCTGTACCCATTGAACAGTCATCTCTATCATGGTAAGCAAAGATACAGTTGGGTATCCAAAAAGCTGGTGACAAAGAGAGGCATTGTTCAACAAAACATTTGGCTCAGGTTCGTTTATAAACACTGGTTTCTTGTTCAACAACTGGCCAAATTTTTCTGCCACTTGTTTGATACTGATCGTTTCAGGTCCTGTTACATTCAGTATTTTAGGAGGACTTGTAGTATGTAGTAAAGAACGAATAGCAATCTCATTTGCATCGCCTTGCCAGATAACGTTCATATGGCCACTTCTCAAATTGATTGGCTTTTCGGTATTTACCATCTTACATATTTCCAATAGATTACCATAACGCATGTCTATGGCATAATTCAATCTATACATCAACATCGGAATGTTGTATTGATGACTGAAATATTCAAAAACACGTTCTCTTCCAAGGCATGATTGTGCATATTCTCCAATTGGCTCCGGGGGGGTTGATTCTAAAGCTCCTCCTGATGCATAATGCATGAAAGGGTATATGTTTCCACTTGAGAACACCACAATTTTAGAATTCTTATACTTTGTCGCAACTCTTCCAGGTAAGTAGGCATTCATCGCCCAAGTAGAATGTTCCTGTCCTGTAGTACCAAACTTTTTACCTGCCATGTAAATGACATTTTCGGCTTCTGGTAAAGCTTGTAACGCCTCATCATCCAATAAGTCTGCAGTAATACAAATCACACCGTGATTCTCAAGATCTGTTTTCATCTTGGGATCAGAAAACCTGGAGACGCCTATTACTTTTTTATTTATACCAGCATCTTTAAATGCTCTGCTTGCAAGCTTGGCAAGGCTTGGCCCCATTTTACCTGCTACCCCTAAAATGAGGATGTCTCCATTGATTTTTTTTATGTCCTCAACCAGACCGGCTGTAGGCTTGCTAAGTATTTCCTCTAATTCTTCTATAGATTTCATTGATTTAGTAGTAAATTTTAGTGGTGTATAAATTATCCATTTTTGTTCGAACAAATATCAATTGGCCTGAATAGTACTGTTTTAGGCAATAAACAAGGAGTAAGCGTTGCTAAAAGCCAGGGTGAATAGCACCAATAAACCAATAATTGCAACAACATTGGTAAAGGTATTGTTTTTCAAGGATCCCATAATGCTGGTATCGTTACCAATCAAAAACAGACCTAATCCTATGAAAGGCACTGCAAAAATGGTAATCCCTTGGGCGAAAACAATAAGTTCTAATGGAAGTCTCCCAAAAATTAATGCTATACCTGCGCCAATTATAATAATAAGCGATATTAACAGTTTTACTGGAGTGCTATTTAAATTCCGCCCTAAAGACAAGGAGTCAGACAGCAAGGTACCTCCGATACTTGCATTCCCTAGTAAAGAGGAAAATGAAGCCCCAAATAAGCCAACCATAAAAACCATAAAGGAAAATTTACCATAAACAGGCTCAAGGGCCATCCCTATATCCCCTGCCGAAGTTACTGTTACTCCTTTAGGATATAAAATAGTAGCCGCACTGATCATTATCATTGAAGAAATAAGACCTAGTATGACAATTCCTGTATAACTTTCTCGTAGAGCATCCTTGGATTCCTCTTTTTTCCATCCTTTTTCCTGAACCAGATAAGATTGGTAGAAAGCCCCTGCAATAGAGAAACTCGAAGCTACCAAAGCGATTACCAATATAAAAGATCCTTGAGGAATACTAGGATTCAATCCTGTCAATACCTGATCCCAAGCCGGTGGCGCAATAATAATGGTAAAAAGGAAAGAGATGAGCATAATCCCAACCATTAGCATCATTACTTTCTCTAAGATTTTATAGAAAGACTTGAAAAACAGCAAGGAGATAGCCATTAAGGAAATCACTACAATCCATAAACTATTGGTCTGCCCCAATGATTCGGACAAGGCTAATCCTGCGCCTACCGTATTGCCTGCCTGGAAGGCGGCAGTTACGAAAAACACACTAATTCCTGCAAGCAAGGCAGCGGCCTTGCCCCATTTATTTCTAAATAAGGTGATAAGTGAAAACTCAGAGGCCATGCCTATTCTTGCCCCCATTCCTGTAAAAGCTAACATTAACAATGCTGCTATAATAATTACCCAAAGTAAATGGAAGCCATAAACAGCTCCCAATTTGGAAGTAATTGTAAGACTACCGGGACCAAAAACCAATGCTGCGGTAATTAGTCCAGGGCCCAAAGATTTTAACCAACGTTGGATCATATTTGTATTTCTGCGAAGTTTTGTTGTGAATTAATTATTTCTGCGTAAATCTAAAAATGTCTTCTATTAAAAACTTCAGTCAATACGACTGCCTCTTTTATTGTTTCAGGATTTTTAAGAAGTCTAGCGTATTTATTTCCATTTTGGTACTCTCCAGCGACATCAACAACCTCCCCTAGGAGTTTTTGATCATTTTCTATATCAACCTGATCATCTAGTTTAACCAAGGGTTGACGAACACCACGATAGGCACTAATGAACTCACCTTCTTTTACCGGAGGTTTCTCTACCTCAGCATATTCTTCGGTCTTATTTAATTCTTGATATCCCCGTCTAGGAATTGGTTCAACCCATTCCTCTTCCGTTTCTTCTGGAACTTCCTGATGTTGTTCATTTCGAATATCACGCAAGAGTTCCTCGAAAGAAGGCCCTTGATTAGGAACATTGTCATTTTCATCCATTTCTGGACCTTCATTATCTGCTTTCTTTTTGGCAAATGAAGTGTAAATAAAATAAATGATTACTGCAATAATATAGAATACTGTACTACTGTCCATGAACCTATCGGATGATTTAAAAATAAATTTACAAAAATAATCCGGTATGAGGGTATTTTTTTGATGGGTATCAATAATTAAGGTTCAATGGTTTTCCTAAGAATACCATTGACCGATTTATGGGGATTCAATACCAAAATTATAAAAATCAAGATTAAAGTTAACTCAATAGATGATTTTAATCATATACTGATAAACTTTTAATTTTTCTATTAATAATTAAATTAAATTTGCTTAAATTATAGTATTGTTTAACAAAAGCATTTAGTTATTACAAAACCAGACCCTACCATGAAAACGAATCCAATAACCAATTCTCTAGGCAGTAAAAACATCGCTTTCCCTAACGTTATCGTGAAAAACACGCTATGGAAAATGTCAACCTAAAGTCTATAATCGAAAACAAAAGAATTATTATTTGCACTAATCCTTCTGAATTAATTCCTAAAACCAAGGAAGGTCGAAATAGGTTTGAATTGGCCTTAAAACAACTCAAGAAATTAAACTTTCATCTCATAGGGTTTAATAAGAACACCTTTGAAGAACACTTATTTTCCGTCAACTGGCTCAATTCACACATGGAAGATTTCTTGGTTTTCCCTATCTATTACCTACCAAAAAATGAGGTGAAAAAAAACCTGGAAGAAATGCTTTCAAAAGAGATATTAATTGATAACCCTATTTATTTTATTGATAAATCAGGAATTACGCAATACATCCTTAACGGCGATGACATTAAAAGCAAGAATCTTGAAAGCATCGTAGAGTTGGCTTCCAAAATGGTATTGTCAGATCAGAATTTCGCAAACTCAATTAACTCCTTAGAAAATTAATGCTAACCGCATAATTAGGAAAACAATATCTAGCAATTGAATATAGGCTAAAGGAAAAATTGTTCTAGCAAAAAGTAGCTAATGATATGCTTTTACGGATCAAGAACATTCATTCCAGACAAAAGTGATCTGGTTTTTTATGCATAAAGTAAAAAACTGAATACATACATCCTTATAAAGGACCTTCTTTTCGATGACAATTAATTGAGCACCGCTATTGTTGAAATCAGCTCCTTGTCTTGGGGATTTATGATCTTTTTCGCTTCATCTGTGCCCTTGTTTGTTACACTCGACAGTTCAAGAGGTACCTCTGTGGTAATCGCACTGTATTTTTGAATGCTTGCATCTACTTCTGCCCCAAACTCCACGTGTAAATCATCTGTGATGGCTGTTCCATGAAGTAGCCCTTTACTCCCAACGACGATAGTTTTAGAGCCTATTACCTTACCTACAACTTCCCCTAAAATCACAACCTCAGCTCCTTCTATATCCCCAATTACTTGTCCTGTTTCTCCAATAACAACCTTTTTTCGGGTCCTTATATTTCCTTGAATAACGCCTTCTATCCTAAGGTCATTTTCTGTAGACACATCACCCATCACCCTAAATCCCCGCAAAAAAAAGGAAACAAAACCCAAAGGGTGGATCGTCAATTTCGCGGTATTTTTAGGAGTCATCATCAATAATTTTTATTTAGACTATTAAAATCAGGTATGCAAAAAGCAAATAAACAAAACTTGCCATTAGATTACAATTCAATTTTGGTAGTTGCTAATAATTGTAATTGTCGTCCGTTCAAATTTTTGTAACCCTTTTTAAATTACCATTATTTATATACGCTCACTTTAGCTCAATAATTAGCCTTTTTCAATTAAAAAATTAATTATTTCGACATTTTTAAGCCTTAATTTCAAAAATTTTTAATTTAAAAAAGTTTGTAATTCAGGGATTTAAAATCAATTTCATAAGTTTATTTACAATCTTTTCTAAGTAGACCAAATCACTATCCATGCAATTTTTAAGATTTCGGAATGAAGGGATGGGTATTTCAAAATATCCATTTTAAACCAATCAGGCCTCCATGTAATCCATTGTAAATAAAGGCCGTTGAAAGCTTACCATTTTAGCCATTTGAAAATTGAATGGATTAGGTTAAATTTGTTTAGGTTTAAATCTACTACATGCAACTCTCCAAATTAGAAATCAGAGGTTTTAAAAGTTTTGGCGACAAAGTGATGATCCACTTTGACAAAGGAATCACTGGAATAGTGGGCCCGAATGGTTGTGGGAAATCAAATGTTGTAGATGCCATCAGATGGGTACTTGGAGAGCAGAAAACCAGAATGTTGCGTTCTGACAAAATGGAAAATGTCATTTTTAATGGCACCAAAAATAGAAAGCAACTCAACATGGCTGAGGTTTCTCTGACCTTTGAAAACACCAAAAACCTGCTGCCTACAGAATACACGCATGTCACAATTACCAGACGTTATTACCGCTCAGGGGAAAGCGAATATTTATTGAATGACATCACCTGTCGCTTAAAAGACATTACAAACCTATTCATGGACACAGGGATTAATTCTAATAGCTATGCTATAATAGAATTAAAAATGATCGATGAATTGCTCAATGATAAAAACAATTCCAGAAGAGAATTATTTGAGGAAGCAGCTGGTATTTCTAAGTTTAAAACCAGAAAAAAAGAAACACTTAAAAAACTAGGAGATACAGATGTAGACCTCGACAGGGTCGAGGACTTATTGTTTGAAATAGAAAAAACTTAAAGTCCCTAGAAAAACAAGCCAGACAGGCGACCAGATATTTTGAAATAAAGAAAGATTACAAATCGGCCAGCATCGCTCTCGCAAAAAAAGGAGTCTTCGACCAACGCGATTCCCTTATAAACCTGAACAATAAGCTGGAAGCCGAAAATGATCAAAAAGTACAACTAAACGCAACATTAGCGAATAAAGACGCATTTCTGGAAAACCTTAAAACAGAAATGATCAACAAGGAAAAACTACTGGGAAGTAGGCAAAAAGCCTTAAATGAACACGTTAATAAAATTCGTCAGTTTGAAAGTGATAAAAAATTAAAAATGAAAGGCTAAGGTTCCTTCAGGACAAATCCCATCAATTGCGTGAGCAAATCGAACAGGATAAGAAAAGCAATGAAAGAGCGGGGTTCAGTATAAAATCTCTCGAACAAGAACAAAGAATTTCGGAAAAACTCACCAATGAAAAAGAAATTACTGTAAATGAATTAAAAGCCGTTTACGAGGAAAAGAAGGCAATGCACAATGCCTCTTTAGAAAAACAAAAAGTAATGCAAAGTACTTTCGCTCGCAAACGAGACGAAATGTACCAGCTATCTAAAAGTCAGGAAATTAAACAAATACAACTCACTACTATAAAGCAGGAGTTGGAAAAAACAGCTACAGATGACAACAGTCAAATAGAAAATCTTGCTGGATTTGAAGACAAACTTCAACTAATCAAGTCTCAATTAGACAAAGAAAACAAGGCCTTTGAAAGCCTAAAGAGTGAAGAGGCTGCTCACCTGGCAAAGCAGGAAGAAACCAGCAGAATGCAGGAATTGATAAGGGAAGAGCTTACGCAGGTGAACCGTAAACTGGACGCGAAAAGCAATGAATTCCAACTTACAAAATCCCTAGTTGACAACCTGGAGGGTTTTCCAGAGGCCATTAAGTTTCTGAGAAAAAACAGTCAGTGGGGCAAAAACATGCCATTGCTTTCAGACATTATCACTACTGATGAAAAGTATAGGGTTACCATAGAAAATTTTTTAGAAAACTACATGAATTATTATGTAGTTGACAATGACACAGAAGCAATTGCTGCAGTAAAACTCTTAAGCGATTCGGGCAAAGGGAAAGCACATTTCTTTGTCCTGGAAAGATTTGAAAAATTTAGAGCAAGCCAAAACAAGCTTTTTCCAGATGCTGTAGCAGCGACAGAAATTATAGAGTATGATTCTAAATATGCGCCATTGGTGGCTTATTTATTGGACGATGTCTACATATTTGCAGGAGACATTCACCAGGTTCCAAAAAACGCAGGAAGGAATATTTATCACAGAAAGTGGGAAATTTATCGATCGAAAGTTTACCATTTCTGGTGGTTCAGTTGGGTTATTTGAGGGCAAAAGGATAGGTAGGGCAAAGAATCTTGAAAAGCTGGAAAAAGAAATTAAAATTCTACAGAAAAAGATGAATGAAACCAGGGCTAACCTGGATAAAAAAACTGCTGAACTTTCGAAATTAAAAGCAATTAATTTTAAACAAGCGATTGAAGAAAAACAAGCGATCGTAAATGAATTGAATCAAGATTTTGTTTCAATCAAAACCAAGAAGGAGCAGTTGGCTGAAATGCTAACTTCAAATGCCAATAAAAAGAAGACATCGAAGAAAAAATCTTCACTCTTACAGAGGAACTGGAAAACTTAGGGCCTTTATTAAAGGAGGAAAAAGAAGCTTTTGAATACCTGGAGGAAGAAATAAACAATATAAATTCTGACTTACAGGAAGCTTCAGAAGAACTTTCACACAGATCCTCTCAATACAATGAAGAGAACATTCTTTACCATCAACAATTAAACAAACTTCAAAGTATAGCTCAGGAAATCACCTTCAAACAAAGTACTTACGAAAGTAGCAAACAGCGAATCGAAAAGGCTCAAGGTGAAATGGGGCAAACTGAACAAGAAATAAAATCCCTAATTGACAACAATGAAGTAAAGGATGACGAGCTAATTGAACTCTACGGAGAGAAAGAGCGCATTGAATCCGGGGTAAATGAAGCTGAAAAAGACTATTACGCTTCAAGGGGGGAATAGATGAAGTAGAAAAAACCATTAGAGAAATCCAACGAAGAAAAGAGCAGTCGGATAATTTATTAATGGATCTAAAGCAGTCAGCAAATGAAATTAATCTAAAGCTTAATGCCATCAAAGAAAGATTGAGTGTAGAATTTGAGCTGGACCTGGATAAGATCATGGAGGAAAACCCGGAATTAGAAGATGAACACGCTTCTAAAACTGAAAGCTCTTTGAGAGAAGAGGTCCAAAAATCAAAATCAAAATTAGAAAAAATAGGCCCTATTAACCCTATGGCAATGGAAGCTTATGACGAAATTAAGGAGCGTCATACCTTTATTACCACTCAAAAAGACGACCTCATCAAAGCGAAAGAATCATTGATGTCTACCATTCAAGAAATTGATCAAGTAGCAAAAGAAACTTTCACAGATGCTTTTGAAAAGATAAAAGTCAACTTCGTTAAGGTTTTTCGGTCTTTGTTTACTGAAGAAGATGATTGCGACCTAAAGCTGACAGACCCTGACATGCCTTTGGAAAGTAGTATTGAAATCATCGCAAAGCCTAAAGGGAAACGTCCATTGTCTATCAATCAACTATCCGGTGGTGAAAAGACTTTGACTGCCACTTCCTTATTGTTTTCCATCTATCTGCTAAAACCTGCACCATTTTGTATCTTCGATGAGGTAGATGCACCTTTAGATGATGCCAATATTGATAAATTCAACCAAATCATTCAGAAGTTCTCGAATGAGTCCCAATTTATAATTGTCACTCATAATAAGCGAACCATGGCAAGTACAGATATAATTTATGGCATTACCATGATAGAAACAGGAGTTTCCAGAGTTGTACCTGTAGATTTGAGAGAGCTGGTAGATGAGGAGGCTTCACCAGAATAAGCAGTGAATAATCCTCCTCATTAATTACTTTTTAGGCATAAAGAATTGCAATAATCCTATGGCTTATTTTGGCAGTTTATCAGCAAACCTTCCATAAACCCAAGTTCCGGCGACAGCGCTCAAAAAAGAAACAATCACCACCGTAAAACCTGTACCTATTTGAGCAAACAATGGACCTGGACAAGCGCCGGTAATGGCCCAACCCAAACCAAAAATAAAACCGCCATAAATCTGTCCCTTATTGAATTTTTTATCCGCTATTTTTATGACTTGACCATTGATGGTTTTAATTGAAAACCTTTTGATTATCTGTATGGAAACCATTCCAACAAGAATGGCAGAACCAATTACGCCATACATAAAAAAGGATTGAAACCTGAACATTTCCTGAATCCTAAACCAAGAAATAATTTCTCCTTTTACAAAAATTATCCCGAATACGATTCCTACGAAAAGGTATTTCAATAAAGACAGACCCGTTTCTCCTTGTTTTACTTTAGCAGCTAAAATAGCATTTTCATCAGCCGCTAAGGCGTCATTTTCTTTTAATAACATGCTTATATTTTTTTATTTGAATCGTTAATTTTATCAAAAGCCTACCAAATTCATGATGAAGGGTAAAAACAAATGAGTCATTACTAATCCTCCAATCATAAAAAATATTGTTGCTACTACTGATGGCCATTGAAGGTTACTTATTCCCATAATCGCATGACCTGAGGTACATCCACCTGCATACCTGGTGCCAAATCCAACCAGAAAACCACCAATTACAAAGAAAAACAAGCCTTTGAGGGTAAATAAATTATCCCAGCTAAATATCTCTGCTGGTAATAAATTTTCAAAATTTGTTATTCCCAAAGCATTCAAATCCCTTTGGGTGCTTTCAGCAATTACAATCGTTTCAGGATTTGATAGAAACATTGCAGCTATGAATCCCCCTATTAATATACCTGTCACAAACATTAAGTTCCAGGCTTCTTCTTTCCAATTGTATTGGAAGAAAGGGATTTTAGCAGGTACACAGACCGCACAAATATGCCTTAAGGAAGATGAGATGCCAAAGGACCTGTTTCCCAATAATAAGAGTATGGGTACTGTAAGACCTATCATAGGCCCAGCAATATACCATGGCCAAGGTTGACTGAGCCAGTTCAAGAATTCATTCATTATTATAAATTATTTTTTGTTTACAAATGATAATGTATCACGAAATAGCTTTCTAGTAACCACAACACTTCCCGAATAAAGGCTAGTGCAAGCTAATACGAGACCAATCGAATAATCAGGTTGAACACAGAGTTAGACTATCGACAATGACCGTAGAAAGCTTAAAGAAAGATAGAAAGTGATTTTATTCAGCAATACAATTAGATGGGTTTTCGGGGCATAGAATAAATTTCCCAAGAGAACAAAATAAACGTCTGATTAGGTTCAAGAGCCCCGAAAGTAAACGCTAAATACCAACGGGACCCTAATTTTACTAACAGTATATATCGTTCAAGAATACTATTGCCACAAAGGATCAAATCCCAACCTTATAACATCGTTGTAGGGCATGCATATTCACTGATATTGAACTTATCAGAGGATTTAATGGCATCAAAACCACCTTTCACATTAATCAAGTTATCATAGCCTCTGGCCCTCAATACAGAACAAAAAACCATAGAACGATAACCACCCGCACAGTGAACCATATAGGTTTTGTCTTTATCAATTTGGTTCATACTTTCGTTTATGTAATCCAAGGGCGCATTAATAGAACCAATAACATGCTCACTAAAGTGTTCACTTGCTTTACGAACATCCAAGACAAGATTCTCAGGATGTGTGATCGAAAGGTCTTTGAGTTCATCAACATCTATGGATGGTATAATGTCTATTTCTTTACCTGCTGCTATCCATGCAGCTATCCCACCATTTAGAAAACCAATGGCATGATCGTAACCAACTCTAGCCAACCTGGTGATCACTTCCTCTTCCCTGCCTTTTTCTGCTACGATTAACAGTTCTTGTTTGACATCAGGAATGAGACTTCCTACCCACACTGCAAAGCTTCCATCAATACCAATGTTAATAGCATTAGGGATAAAACTCTTTGCGAATACTTCAGGGCTTCGTGTATCCAAAACTATGGCTCCAGTCTGGTTGGCTAAATATTCGAAATCCTCAGGAGAAAGTGCCTCCTGTCCTCTTTCTAGAACTTCGTCTATGCTGTCATATCCCTTTATATTCATCATTACATTCTGGGGGAAATAGGCAGGAGGAGGAGTAAGACCATTTAATACCTGAGCAGTAAAGGATTCCTTAGACATCTCTTGTAAGGCATAGTTTGTTTTCTTCTGGTTACCCAAAGTATCATGCGTTTCTTTGCTCATATTTTTACCACAGGCACTTCCAGCACCATGTGCAGGATAGATGATCAAATCATCTGGCAAGGGTAAAATTTTCTCCCTTAAGGAGTCATATAAATATCCCGCAAGTTTTTCTTGGGTAAGGTCAGCTATTACTTTTTGAGCGAGGTCGGGTCTACCAACATCCCCGATAAATAAGGTATCACCAGTAAACAATGCTTCTGACTTCCCTTCCTCATTGATCAAAAGAAAGACCGAACTTTCCATGGTATGTCCAGGGGTATGTATTACTCGGATTTTACTTTTTCCAAGGATAAATTCTTGTTGATCTTTTGCTACTGTAGCTTCAAAACCCAATTCCATATCTGTTGGTCCAAAGACAATTGAGGCATTGGTTTTCTTTGCAAGGTCAATATGTCCGGAAACAAAATCAGCGTGAAAATGCGTTTCAAAAATATATTTAATTTTTGCCCCGTTCTTATCTGCTTTGTCGATGTAAGGTTGGACTTCTCTCAATGGGTCTATAATAGCAGCTTCACCATTAGATTCTAAATAATACGCTCCTTGAGCTAAACAACCGGTATAAATTTGTTCTATTTTCATAGTAGATTTCAGTTCATTTAATGATAGCATAAAACTACGAGTAAAATTTATGGTACAATATGACATTAGTCACACAAGTAAGGTGATGCTGTCATTAGAACATTAAGTCCAGGTTAAACCGTTCAAAAAGAGTAATAACTCCCAAAACAGACCTTCCCACTCATCGACGGGGAGTCTTACTTTGCAGAAAGCGCATTGAACAAAAAAATTAATTGATTGGTGAAATCTTACTTAAATCAGTAAGCAACAAAATTCACATTCGCTCTGAAAAGACTCAGTGATAAAAAAGAAATCGGATTTTTAGGGAACCTGATTTACGAAGTGAAAAATAATTTGAGCAAAAAAAAAGCTGTTTCCGAAGAAACAGCTTTTTTAATAATTTATAAAATCCTTAAGTTAGTTGTTTTCAACTTTACCTACAGATGCATACATAAGTTTCCTAGCGTCTGCTTCTCTAAGTTCGAATTGAATATCACTAATTGGTCCCATTTTTACATCTCTATCTGCTTTCAGCGAAATCCAAATTTGATCTCTTTCAGCTTCCGAAAGCGCATCTTTTTGTTGGTTTACCCATAGCACTATATCAGAAGTATTAATCAACACATCATTGGCTTGTAACCTAGGTTCAGAACCGTATAATGATGGATTTTTAGGCTTTCCAATATAAAGATAAGAAATCAAAGTTTTCTTTTGAATCTTCTGCAATTGAGAAGCCTGGGGGATCTTTTGTTCCACCAATATGGTTTGTTCTCTCAATACAGTTGTTACCATAAAGAAAAACAACAACATAAAGATAATATCGGGTAATGCCGAAGTAGGAATATTGGTTTCCGCCTTGGTTTTCTTTTAAACTTTGACATAATTAGCTTCCAGATTTATCAGGTTCAGCAATGGAGATGGCCATTGGAATATTTTCTTTTCCACGGTCTATTAGCTCCTTTTCGGCAGCAGACTGGCCTGACAGGGTTCTGTATTCTTCACCTGAAAGTCCCACACGCTCTCCATAAATTTCGAAGTAAGCCTGTTTTATTAAATCAAGCACCTCTAAGTAAGTCTCGTAGCTGGTACCTCTATTTGTTTTAATGGAGATTACCGCGCCGCCCGACATAGGATGATCAGAAGATTCAGGGCTTTGATCTGCAATACCTTTTAAAGATGGTGGCAAACTATTGAATAGCGCCGTTGCATCTTCATCAGGATTCCCGAAGTTCAAAATGAAAGATTTAATTTCCTCTGAAAGCCCTTTGGTATCGTTTCTAAACTCTCCTTCAATCAAAAGATCATCATTTGCATTGATCAGAATATTAAAAATATTCCGCTCATTCAATTCCACTTCTGGTGGGGGCTGATTAGGATCTTGCTTTGGAGGAAGGATGTTCATTATCCCTTTATCCGAAGCAATTGTCGTAGTCACGAGAAAGAAGATAAGAAGCAAGAAGGCGATGTCTGCCATCGATCCTGCATTTACCTCCTGAGCCATTCTACCTCTCTTGCTAGCCATATTATTTAATTAATTTATTAATTTCCGTAATTACAATCCCAACAATTGCAAGTAAAACAGGGCGTAAACTGTAAGCAATATACCACCGACCACTTTAGCTCCTTCTGGAGTTATGTTAAATGGGTCAGCCATGTATTTTGCAGCTACGTCACCATTGGCGGTAGAATAAGCTACCCCAAATACAACACCTATTACAGCCACTCCAACGAGTGTCTTTAAAAGGCTCTTAGGATCTCCCAAGGAGTTGATCAATGGCATTATGATAGACAATATCACACCAATGATTACCAGCAAGTACCCTGCATATAAGAATATATCAGTAGTATCCATTTTATCTTAAATATATAAGTGAATAATTCATTTATTAGAAAAACATTAAATTGACTAGATTATCTAGTCAATTTATGCTTAACCAAAATGTCTACTAAGCTGATGGAAGCATCTTCCATATCATTTACAATACCATCGATTTTAGCCACACAGTAGTTGTAAAACAACTGAAGGATAATCGCAACGATCAAACCAGCAACTGTGGTCAAAAGGGCAATTTTAATACCACCCGCAACAAGTGAAGGAGAGATATCACCAGCAGCTTCAATTGAATCAAATGCACCAATCATACCGATTACAGTACCCATGAAACCAAGCATTGGAGCCAAAGAGATGAAAAGAGAGATCCAAACAAGACCTTTTTCTAAACGACCCATTTCAACAGATCCGTAAGCAATGATGGATTTTTCAACCATCTCAATACCTTCAGAGTACCTCATAAGGCCTTGGGTAAAGATAGATGCTACAGGTCCTCTAGTTCCTTTAGTAACGTCTTTAGCGGCTTCAATTCCACCTTCTTCTAAAGCACTTTCTACTTTAGCCAACAATTTCTTGGTGTTTGTAGTAGATAGGTTTAGCGTTACAATTCTCTCCAAAGCTACTGCTAAGCCCAAAATCAAACATAACAATACTGGTGTCATGTAAGTAGGATCTCCTTCAATAAACTTGTCTTTTATAACTTGATGAAAAGATTGCTCTTCAGCAACTAGGTCATCATCAGTCATAACTGGAGTTGGAGCCGGCGCGGCTTGAACCGGTGCGGCCTCTTCAGTAGCTTCAGCTTCTGATTCTGTTTCTTCTTGTGCTTTTGTGATCATCGGAGCAAATAACATTCCGAAAAGCATGAACAAAGCGATTAACTTTCTCATAGTGTAGTTTTTAATAGACATTTAAAGGTTGAACGGTTTCTAATCTTAATTTGAATTTTAAAGTTATAATTTTTTCGGCTCAAATTACAAATGAATCCATTATAATTTCTAAGAATTTGTTACAAATCATCTCGACACATCCATTTGGTGCAAGCTAATCCATTGAAATTGGCCTTGTTCACTATTCTACAATATAGGTAAAAAAAAATTAAACAGGTGAACTTTCTCTAAAATAGCTAAAATACGTTTCTAAAGGCTATTAAAACTCTTAATTTTTTAGTCTGAACTAGGTGAAACACCTTCAAAAGTCAAACAAAATATATATTATCTGATTATTAATCAACCCTTTGGTTGTATAAAATCACTTCTAAAAGTCAACTTTAAGAAGGCCACTTTCTACATAATAAAAAGGGAATCCTATTATAAACACCGCGAATAAATTCCTTTTGATGCGCTTATTCGTTGCCCCTATTATAAAATCCGAATCCAGCTGTCCCTTATCTATTTTAAAAGATTGATCCGGTTTAACTAAGTTTTCATGCTTCACCTATCCCCCAAATTAATTCTTGCAAATCGGAAGAAAATAGCTTCGCTTATTTGATTGAAATATTGTTTATGGGGAACGTTAATCAAAACCAACCTCAAATTCCTTTTGCTTTCTTACCAAGAAGAGACTCGAAACCTCAAAAACATAAGGTGATATTGACCGTTTTTTGGATTGTTCCACCTTCTCAACACTCAGAAATGCCCAGGTAGTTTTAGCAAATTACTTTCATTATCTCAACCAGGTTGAAATGGAAGGAAGCATTCTAAAAGAGCCACTTCATCACTGATTCCTGATTTCAGTATTATTGAAGTCGGCTATTTTTATTCTACTTTTGTCAATTCTTCAATTTGATCTTTGAATACCGAATGATTAATTCTATGACAACATGTGAGATTTGCCAATCCAATGACTTTTCTTCTATTGAAGCCAAAGAACGAATGTTTGGCACTAGTGATACTTTTACTTACGCAGAATGTAATTCCTGTAAATCTCTGTTTTTATTGGATCCCCCTGCTGATCTTGGCAAATACTATCCTTCCAATTATTATTCCTTTGGCGAGTTCAATAGTAGCAATCCATTTTTAGGCCTATTGAAAAAATTAAGGTACAAGGCCTTTACATACGGTATATCTATTAGTCCACCCGTTTATTTTGATTGGCTTTCACCTCTTAAATTAACCAAAAACAGTAAAATCGCGGATATTGGATGTGGAAATGGGCAACTTCTGGCCGAGCTGTCCTATTGTGGGTTTAAATCACTCCATGGTTATGATCCTTTTGTGGAAGAAAATTATATAGCTAAAAGGTTCTCCATAAGGAAAAAAGATTTTTTTGAAATTGAAGAAACCTATGATCTCATAATGTTTCATCATTCTTTCGAGCATTTGCCCAATGCTATTGAAGTTTTTGAAAACCTGACAAAAATTTTAAATCCTGGTGGAGAGGTGTTGATCAGAGTCCCTGTCACCGATGGACAGGTCTGGAAAGAGGAAAAAGAATACTGGTTTCAACTTGATGCTCCTCGACATTTATTTATTCCAAACACCAAATCCATGCAGATTTTGGGAGATAAGTTTGGCCTAGAGCTATTCAACACCACATTTGACAGCATGGACAGTCAATTTTGGGGAACAGCATTGTATAAGAAAGGAAAGCCCTTGATGGGTTCAAATATCGAAGAAGAGTTTAGCAAAGAAGAATTGGCCGATTTTAGAAAAAAAGCCAATCACTATAATAAGGAGAAAATTGGCGACCAGGCTTGTTTTATTTTAGGAAGAAAGAAGCCTGAAATATTTGAACCCATTGAAATAAGAATGCAGGATTAGGTTGAATTAAAAAACCATCTAATTCTCAATGAACACCCCTTTTATATGAGTCTGAGCTAGGAAAGTCAATGGCAATCCCTCCTAGTTAGAGAATCTCATTACTCCCAGCACTCCAGTAGCCAAAGGCCTTCCTATGACAATTTTGATAGTAAAATTAGACAGCACCTTAACTTGTACATTTATCTCTTAATGGTGCACCATAAAAAAACCTGAGGAGATTTCTCCACAGGTTTTTAAATTAATTCTCGAATCGATCTTCCAAGAGGAAATCACTAAGTTAATTAACTGTGATGTTCTCGGCCATGGTATACATATCAGGTAAGTCCTTGCTGAATAAAGTAAATGAACTATTATAAAACTCCTTAAAGTCAGCAGCAGAGCTGTGCTGTGCCCATGGGCCATAGTAATGGTGCCCCTGTTGGGTTGGATCGTACTTGTTCCTCCACATGATCACCATTGATATGTCTTTGCCAATGATGGGGGTAAGCATCTCCTTTGTCCAGTATTTAGAATATTCATTCCCCGAACCATCCCGAACACCTTCTATTCCTGTTTCTGTAATCCCTACAGGCTTCATCTTTTGCTTACCAAGGCTTTCAAGGTTGGACACGTTGGTAGCCAGAGAGGCAGTATTCGTCCCATGGTAGCTGTCCATCCCAATAAAGTCCACATAATCATCTCCAGGCCATCGGTAAAGAAGTCTATCCAGCGTGGATGGACTGTCTAATTGAGGAGAAATTGCAAATATTAGGTTATGCACTCCTTTGTCCTGAATGAGGTAATCAACAGTAAACTTCCAAAAATCAATAAACTCATCCTGGGTAGTAGCACTACTCCCCCACCATGACCAGGTCTGTGTATGTTCATGGTAAGGCCTGAAAATAATTGGAATCAGGTCGCCTTCTTCGTCTTTTAATTCAACCATAAACGCAGCAAGCCTGTCAAGCCAGCCTTTGTATTTTGAATTAGTGGCACTGCCTTCAGTTAAAATTTCCTTCACCACCTGATTGCTGGAATTGTCCCATGAATCTCCACCAGTCAAGGGATTATTAAGGTGAGCACAGGCCGTTATAACTTCCCCCCTACTTCTAGCTTCAAGAATCGTCCTTTTACGGTCGTCGTTCAAGTCATCTGTGGCATGTCTATCATCCATGATCTGCGCAAAATCCAAACTATAAACCCCAGGGAAGTCCCCCACTATTTCTTTGGTGTCAGATCCTCCTGAATCCGTGTACCACATCCTTCCATATAACAAATCATCATGGTGTCCAAACATAAACCCTTTCGATTGGAGTGCCCAAAGATTTGAATACAGCGCTTTTGTTTTCTCGGTAGCATTTTTATCTACCAGCGTTAATTTCACCTCTTCCGGCGGTTTTGTTCCCGGTTGCTTGATTACTGGATCCTCCACAGAAGTACAACCAGTATTCAAAACAAAGGGTATAATTAAGAATATTTTCGGTAATTTCATTTCAAACAAATTATCAGTTTCCTTAAAGATTACTAGTTTAAAAGAACAGGTTCAAGCATAACTGGTGCTTTAAAACCTATTGTATTGTTAATCGACTTTCTCCAAATCAACCCAATACCTCCTGGGACGTTTAACAAACTTATCGTAATCACTATAAATGCTATTCCAATCATCTGTACCAATCAAATTAAAAGCAAATGCATAGTTTTCTACAGTTTTCGATGTCCCATTTCCTAAATCTTCTGTGATAGCGCCTTCAATAAATTGCCCAGTTGTAGTAGTCCCATCCGCAAAAGTGAATGTAACTATTCCGGTGGCATAATTTCGCAGCCATGTACCTTCTTCTTTTGGGATTTTTCTGTAAAAACCGTTTAGGTCAGTCGCTGGATAATTGCCAAAAGCTACTTGTTGAAAATCGGCATACCTATTGTCTTCTCCTGCATCATTTGTGATTTTACCAAAGCTATTCCCATCATCAGTGAAGCCATCAAGGGCGAGGGTTATGCTATTGTCAAGCTCTGCTTCAGGGCCTCCTGAAGGCAACCATACCCATGGTTTATTAGTCATAGCCGTAACTCCTCCACCACCATATTCTGGACCCGTACCTCCATAGACAATCAAATTGCTGACAGTATAGGTTCCAAGAATCGTTTCTTCAAAAGGTTCTGCTATCACAGTATAAACCCTGGATTTCCCTGTTGGCGAATTTACTGTAATGGTACTGCTGTTGCTTTCATTTTCAAAGTTTAAGGTTTCACCTGACTTTGCTGATGCTTCAGCACCATAAGAAAGCACCAAAGAGCTAATTTTCACACTGCTTAAATCAGCAACAGCACCCGTGTTAATTCCCAGCATGATGGTACCAATCTGGTCGTCTACCCGGGTTATTTGTTCTTTCCCTACCTGATTTTCAAATTTGATGGTCAAGATGCTTCTTTCATTGTTCCAATTGCCTTCTTCAAACTCATCAAAAGGATTCTTCACGCAGGACAGCTGGGTGAATACTATCACCAGCAGAAATATTTTACTTATATATAGTTTCATGGTATAAGACATTTTGGGTAAAATTTTACAAGGCTTGATTCAAGTCAATTTCAATTTGTGGCAGTGGATAAAAGGCCACTTGCTCATCCGTCAATTCAGCAGCTTCATCAATTAATTTGTTGACCCTGTTAAACCTACGCAAATCATACATCCTGTTGCCTTCGTACATCAGTTCCCAGCTGCGCTCATTCCATACTGCTTCCCTAAAGTCTTCATTGGAAAGTCCAGGGATTAAGTCTCCTAAACCAGCCCTGTTTCGAATAAAATTAATCATTTCATACGCTTTCGCATTTGGTCCCGCAGCTTCGGCATAAATCATAGCTACCTCAGAAAACCTAATCAAAAAAGGTTTGGTACTTGTCTTGTCCTGGATATAGTGTGGGTCTACATATTTCCTGGTAAACCGATAAGGAATAGCCCCTGGATATGTGGCGATCTCCTCACCAGATTTATCGTAAACAACAGAAATCAGCAGTTCACTTCCACGCTTATCAGAATCATCGAAGGTTTCATAAAAGGACTCCTTAGTCTGAAAAACGCTCCATCCATCATGGGATTCTGTAAATGTTCCATTGCCGTTGTCCAAATAAATAGCCGAACCAGCGATATAAGGAATGAAAAGTTTGGAGATTTTAGAGTAATCCCCTTCGATAGTCCCACTTCTATCCATGGACATTAAGAAGATGTGCTCTGGGCCTCTAGGCTGATCCACATCATAGATGTCCAATAAATTATCATCAAAGGCATAAGTATTCTGGTTGCTAATCACCTCATTGGCAAAATAAGCGGCACTGTCATACATTGTATTGACCTCTCTACGGCTACTATTGTATTGAGGTACATTATGGTTCTTTGAAGAGGCCATGTGTAAGTAAACCTTTGCCGCCAAGGCCTGGGCAGCAACTTTATCGGCCCTACCTGTAGCCCTGTTCACTTCCAATAATTCAATCGCTTTTTTGCAATCTGCTAATATAAGGTCATACACCTGATCCAGATCAGTAGCCAATGGGGCCGAAGTTTGGTCAAGCGTTCCCACAAAAGAGGTATGCAGGGGCACTTTTCCGAAATTCCGAACCAGATTAAAATAACTCCAGGCCCTTAAGAAGTGTGCTTCCCCCAGGTATTTACCTTTGGCCGATTCTTCAATTGTTGAATTTGGAATTACGTCTAGTATAGCGTTGGTTCTGTTGATAGCGATATAGGCATATTTGAAGAAATTCACCAAACTTCTGTTCGTCGAGAAATTGGCAACCTTCCAGTTGCTCAGATCTTGTGCATCTGCACCTTCATCTGCCTTAGGATTACATTCGTCAGAAGGCATGTCACCAAGTAGGAACACGGTTCTAGAATACTCTAAGAAGGTTAAGGCATCATAAGCATAGGTAATAGCAGCTTCTGCATCTTCGACTGTATTGTAAAAGTTATCCTCTGAATAGAACCCATAGGGTTCTTCACTTAGGTCGCATGCGTTGATCGTAAGCAGACCAAATAGAACGAGTATATATTTTTGAAATTTCATGAGTGAGTTCTTTTAAAATGTCAAATTCAAACCAGCAGTCCATTGTCTTAATCGAGGATAACCTCCCCAATACCTACCATCTGTCCCTACTTCAGGGTCATATCCATTGAATTTGGAGAAGGTAAAGAGATTGGATGCATTCATAGAAATTCGAAGACGCATCGATTTAGGTAGGTCAAAATTATAACCCATGTTTAGGTTTTGGATCCTTACAAAAGAGCCATCTTCTATCCACCAATCCGAGAATTTCACCTGTCTCCCGTCTTTCAGACTAGGATACATGTTGGTCGGATTGTCAAGAGTCCATCTAAATGGGGTAATACTAGGCTGGTCAAACGCGTGGGTATTTAAGACATCATTGCCAAAAACGCCGTTTAGAAATATGCTTATATCGAATTTTTTGTAAGTCAGAGCCAGGTTTAAACTGGCGAGGAAATCGGGATTAGGATTACCAATGATCGTCCGATCGTTTTCATCCACCGACCCATCACCATTAATGTCCACATATTTGAATTCTCCAGGCTGGGCAAGGTCACCGTCCAGGCCAGTAAGCACGCCTTCCTCAAGCGATTGAATTATGCCATCAACTTTGTAACCATAAAAAACATTTACAGGCTGGCCTACCGCCAATAGATTTGGGAACCCTCTGAACTGTTCAATACTATTGCCTGAATACTGGAACTGCATCCCCGTATTTGGGTCAGTGATAAGTCCAGATTCCTGTGGATTCCCGAGGCTTGTCACTTCATTTCTGTTTTGGAAATAGATCAAGGTAGCATTCAAATTGAGATCTTTGGTTTGAATCAAATCACTACCAACGGTAAGCTCAATTCCTCTATTTATGATAGAGCCGTTATTGATCCACATTCTGTCATATCCTGAAGAAAGCGCCAGTATTCTTTCTTGTAGCAAGTCATCAGTGTTCTTTTGATAATAATCAAAAGTGACATTTAATTTGCTGTCAAAAAGTGAGAAATCAACCCCCGCATCAATCTGAGCGGTGGTTTCCCATTTTAGGTCTGGATTAGGTATACCGCCCCATAACACTTCAATTCCTGACTGTCCGGTACGGCCTACTTCTATACCCGGACCTATTGAAGTGATCCAATTTCCATTATTGAAATAATTGCTAACGCCATATCTGCTTAGCGTTTGATAAGGCGAGATCCCCTGGTTACCTGAAATACCATAACTCAATCTGAATTTCAGTTGATCGAATACATTCATTTCCCTCACAAATCCCTCTTCGTGGGCTTTCCAGCTTAATGCTCCTGAAGGAAAAAATGCCCATTTGTTGTTTTGTCCAAATTTAGATGAACCATCCGCTCTTGAAGTAAAGGTCATTAAGTATTTTTCGTCATAGGTATAATTGAACCTAAAGATCCCAGACACTAATTCAGATGCGACCAATCCATTGCTTACTCTATTTAGCTCCAGATTCCCTGCCCCTAAATTTTCATTGTTGAGTGTTTCATTGACAAAGTCAAATGCGCCAAGATTAGAAGTCCTTGATTCATCATTTTGATAAGAGTATCCCAAAGTAGAACCAAAGTCATGCTTTCCGAAAACTTTTCTATAATTGGCAAATGTCTCACTAACCACAGTACTTCCCTGCCAGTTGTTGATATAGGCAGCTCCGTTATTAAATTCTCCTGGTTGGGTATAGCGCTTAGGCTGATACACGTCATTGATGCTTGTTCCATACTTGAAGTTTAACCGGGAATTAATTGTAACGGAAGGAATAACTTCCCATTCAACATCCAAAAAAGAGAGTAAATCAAGTGTCTTGGATTCATTCTTTCGATTTTTTGTAATTGCTACAGGATGATCAAAATCCATGCTATTGAGAAGGTAATAATCACCTGTTTCATCATAAACGGGCCATATAGGACTTCTCCAAAAGGCCAAATCTCCATTGGCATTTCTTTTGCCTTTGGTCAGAATATTAGAGAAAGTGATTTTCAGGTTATCCAATACGCGATGGCTGATGCTAAAGTTTGTGTTGATTTTTGAATAATCATCTTCAATCTGAATCCCTTTGTCAGTAAAATAGGAAGCGCTAAGGTTAAAATTGGTCCTTTCATTGCTACTGGCAACAGAAAACGTAGTATTGTTAGAGATAGGAGCATCTCTGAATACGATTTGATCCCATTGTGTATTGTGAGGCCATTCTCCGCTTGACAGTTCTTCTATAGATGGGTAGTATATACCTGATGGAGAAACCTCACCAATAAATATAGGTTCAAATCCGCCATTTGCCCTTCCTTCATTGTGTAGCTCTGCCAATAAAGTAGGGTCTCTCCAAAGGTTAAGTTCTGAAGTGAACTCAGAAATGGTCATTTGCTGCCGAATACCAAAAGTTGTTTCTCCTTGCTTTGCTTTTTTTGTAGTGATAATAATGACTCCATTGGCACCTCTTGAACCATAAATAGCCGAAGCAGAAGCATCCTTTAAAACTTCAACAGATGCTATGTCTGCCGGGTTTATTTGTTTCAATTCTCCAGCATCACCTAGAGGAAAGCCATTTACCACTACTAAAGGTGAGTTTTGATCCTCTAAGTGAACTTCCTCCACGTATTCTCACTGTAGATCCTGCACCAGGATCTTGGGATGGGTTGATGATTTGCAAACCCGCTGCCCGTCCCTGAAGTACTCTTTCTACTGAATTGGCAGGAATATCCCTCACCTCTTCCATCTCTACCTGAGCCACAGAACCGGTTAAGTCCTCTTTCTTCACTACACCATAACCTATCACAACTACTTCGTCCAGGCTCTGCATGTCTTCTTGAAGTACAATAGTCAGTATTGAACGATTTGCGACTGGCACCTCCTGGTTTAAATAGCCGATAAAGGAAACCACTAAAATGGCACCCTCTTCAGGTACATTCAGGGAAAATTTACCATCTAAATCTGTAACAGTCCCGACATTTGTTCCTTTGAGAAGGACGGTTGCTCCTGGAATGGTTTTTCCATCAGGAGAAGTTACAGTACCAGTTATTGAGACCTCTTTAATCGATATTTCGACATTATTTCCCAATGTAGCTGTAGAACTTACACTGATGATATTATTGATCTGTTTGAATTTCACTTTGTTTTCTTTTGCTATTTTTAGCAAAAGATCCTCCATGGTGAGGGTTTGTTTGACTAGTGAAAATCGTTTGTCTAGAAATGAATCCTTTGTGTCGTACACAAACACAAAAGGCGTTTTCTCTTCCAACTTGGAAAAGAGTTGGCTAAGTTTTTCACTTTCA
Organism: Cyclobacterium qasimii M12-11B; assembly: GCF_000427295.1. Classification (GTDB taxonomy): domain Bacteria; phylum Bacteroidota; class Bacteroidia; order Cytophagales; family Cyclobacteriaceae; genus Cyclobacterium; species Cyclobacterium qasimii. Next base: position 58,370 of record NZ_ATNM01000118.1, read on the forward strand.
AAGCCAATGCTAACTTGAACATCTTTTACACTCTTTATATTTTGTGCATTTATTTCAGTGGCTGAAAGCACATTTATAAATATAACCTGCAAAAGAAGACCAAATACTGAATAGGTCATTCCCATGAGTAGTAGTTTTAGTACTCGTTTTTTCATAAATTTGTTAGGTTTATTGTTAAATTATTAAGGGCAATGAATCGTAATACACCGTATTGATTGGCGGATCAATACGGTTTTTTTTAAAATTTTATCAATACTTCATCAGTTAAATATTAGGGTGAGCTTTTTTTCCTTTAATTCGTATTTGAATTCTTTATTATAGGAGATTGCATCCAATACATTGGTTAAATATTCATTTTCAAATGTCCCTACCAAATTCCAGTCATTTTGAGGGACGCCTTTTATTTCTACTGAAACACCATACCAGCGACTTATTTCTGTTACAAAATCTTCCAGGTTGTTGCTATCAAAAATGAGTTTTCCATTTTTCCAGGAAATGGCTTTATCAAACATTGCCCTGTGGTCTTCTCTTGAAAATTCCCTGAAAATCTGTAGCTGTTTTGAATAAGAAACACCATGATCAGGTTGGACCAACACAGCATTTTCATTCTGTTCGTCAGATACGTTAATGGATCCTTCCAACAGTGCAATATTAATTTCTTGCTGGCCCTTATAGGCATTGACATTAAACTTGGTCCCCAATACTTTGACTTGCACATTTTCAGCAATGACTTTAAATGGACGTAAACTATCATGCAAAACATCAAAAAAGGCCTCTCCTTCTAAATGAACAATCCTCACAGAATCAGGAAATGTTTCAGGAAATGTGATTTTACTGTCTGCATTCAACCATACTTTGGAACCATCTGGTAACTGGGTTTGAGATTTCTGGCCTATGGGGTTGTATTTCTCTATTGCGATATAGGTATAAGCATTCTCAATTTCCTCAGGAGGAAATAAATTTTCACGTTGTAGGTAAACAATTGTGGCTGCTAACAATAATAAAATAGCTGCTGCAACTCTAACCCAGTAAAACGGTCTGGCGATAGGTTTGGGCTTGTTTTTTACCGTTGCCGTACCTTGAGAATCCTGGTATTGCTTCCATATCTTATCTTTCTGAAACGCATGGCTGATCAATTGAGGATCCTTGGTCCTCCCTTCCCAGTATTTTTTAAGCTGATCAAATTGGTATTGATGGAGTGGGTTTTCTTTTACCCAGTCCATCACCTCATTTTTTTCAGTTTGGTTGGCTTTGCCTGCTAAATAGCGGAGCAGCCTCAAATTCATGTCTTTTTTTTCGTCCATTTAGGAATAGGTCCTACGTGTAGCAATAAAGACACTGAACTCAGAAAAATCCCGTAATGAAATAGTAATTAATTTTAATACCAGAGAATTAAAACACCTAAGACACTCATTAACAACTTATTAATTTTAAAAAAAATAGTATCACACCTATAAAAAAATCGATAAAAACCTACTTTTTGATATTGACAAGTGTCCTTGATGTTCATCGTAAAATTGCTTCAAGGCAGTTCTAAGGTTCTCCAATGCGAGTTTTAAATGAACCTCAACCGTTCTTTCGGAAATACCAAGAATATCAGCGACTTCACGGTAAGACATATGCTCATCTTTAATCATCTTAAAAACAAGTCTTCTCTTGGGCGGTAATTTTTGGATGACACTGTCAAGTTTTTCTCCCAAACTGGCATTGATTAAGGTTTTTTCCGGATCAGTGCTCTCCGGAATCAAATAATCGTTTATATCATCAATGGGTATATTGTTGAGTAATTCTTTGGATTTCAACAAATTGAGTGATTTATTTTTGACCATCTTAAACAGGTAACCATCGAAATTTTTGATAGCCAATAAAGATTCTCTTTTCTGTAATAGCTTTAGAAGGACCTCTGAGACGATATCTTCCGCAAGATCATATCTAGGTAAATACAGCAATGCCAGGTTAATTAGCCTGGTATGGTAATGGTCAAAAAATTCTGAAAAAGCCCTTTCATCATTGTTTTCCACTATTAATGAAAGGAGGTGTTTTAATCTTATTGGGTTCATTGTAATGTCAAATCTACAATTTTTTACCAACTTCAAATCATTGCTACCTAAAATTCCTTTTCTTATTTCAAATGTGGCTAATTAACTGACTTTTAGTATTCACGAGTTGTCAGGGATTAGGGTTTTGAGTTATTATAACTCCAAATAGGTATTTAAACCCAGTACGGAATAGTCATTGGTTTACCTGATAGAATGTTCTTCGAAAATAAACCTGTAAATCATCTAGTATAATTCTGACTAACTTTTCCTGGTTTAACAAGTTTGAGAAACGACACAATCCATAGTCATATATTTAATCCATGGAATAGAGAAAAATCTAACCTAAGACCAAAATAAAAGGAACTAAATAGGTACACCTTTGTTAAAACATGAAATTGTGCCTGTCAGCAATGCCACTTTAATAAGAAAAAACCTTAAATTAATTTTTCAATGCTGGAATTGTCTATAATGTTTCATTGAAATTTAGGACCCAATTTTACCATTCATTTCCATTCTGAAAAGGATTAACGCTTACTTTAACCATCACAACTATTAAATAATTATGAAAAAACAACTTAACATTTTTCTAGTCATGGCCTTGCTTATCAGCACTGCTTGTACAAAGGAAACACAAGAAAAAACGGCTGAGCCAGAAGGGACTTTAACAATTGTTGAAGCCTTTCCAGAGTTGTCATTTACCAGACCTGTTGATTTTCAGCATGCCGGAGATGACTCAAATAGACTATTTATTTTAGAACAAAGGGGGGTAATCTCCGTTTTTGAGAATGAGGAAAAAACAGCAGCCAAAGCAGCTTTTTTAACAATCGAGGACAGAGTGGAAGATTCCGACAATGAGGAAGGTTTACTTGGCCTGGCTTTTCATCCAAACTTTGAGAGCAATGGTTATTTCTACGTTAACTACACCGCCTCTAGTCCCGATCGTTCTGTAATTTCTCGTTTTAATCTTTCCTCCACAAACCCAAACGAGGCAGATCCATCCAGTGAACTGGTATTGTTGGAATATGAGCAGCCTTATGGCAACCACAATGGAGGTCAAATTTCATTTGGTGCGGACGGCTTCTTATATATAGGAGTTGGTGATGGTGGGAAAAGCGGTGATCCCCATGGAAATGGTCAAGACCGAACCACTTTGTTAGGGAATATTTTAAGAATAGATGTTGATCAACAGGATGGATCAAAGAATTATTCAATCCCGGAAGACAATCCATTTGTCGACAACACCGAAGGATTCAGGGAAGAGATCTATGCTTATGGATTGCGAAATCCTTGGAGATTTAGCTTTGATACCGCCACCGATCAGTTGTGGGTTGCTGATGTAGGTCAGAACAGTTATGAAGAAATTGACATCGTTAAAAACGGTGGAAATTATGGCTGGAATACAATGGAAGGTTTCCATTGTTTCAAAGCAGATGAATGTGACCAGGAAAACCTTGAATTACCGATTTGGGAATATGACAGGGATGAAGGAGACATTTCCATCACCGGCGGATTTGTATACCATGGCGATGCCATAGAACAACTACAGGGACTATATGTCTATGCAGATTACGTTTCTGGAAGAATTTGGAGCTTGGATTTCAGTGATCCTGAAAACCCTGTAAACACTGAATTATTCAAGACAGAATTCCCAATCTCCTCCTTCGGAGTGGACCAAAACCAGGAAATCTATATCTGTGGTTTTGATGACAAGATTTATAAGTTTGGATTAGAGTAAAAAAAGGCAATTAAAAAGGATGCCCGGCAAATTTGTCGGGCATTTTTTATTTATAGTGTTTCCTACTGGTGGTGTATGGATATAGTCGGTAATTTATTACAGGACTAATGAATGGATAGGGTTTATTATCCGTTTTATTACCTGAGCCTTAGTTAAGAAAGTTGAAAACTTTCATCATTTTAGGTCTAAGTTACGCTTCGCTAAACTTAGACCAGTAAGGGGGGGATAAGGCTTATTAACCAGTCTTAAGTTTACATAGTTTTTGGTGGTATTCTCGTTTGAGAAGCTTTAGACTTAGAATGAACCTCTCCCTGTGAATGAGGGGCAGAAATATCGCTTGGGTTGCCAGAACCATTTGCAGGTATTGGGTTTGAGTTAGGAACTGCTCTGACAGCATTGTACTTCTCCACTACATTCTTATTCAATTCTGCCTTTTTTCTTTCAGAGATTATCCCGAGTTTGAATGCGGTATTATTAAACCCAAGATGAGCATCTCGCAGAGGTCTACCGAAGCGATCCAGGATCGATTTTTGAGCGGTTCCATTTTCAATGGAATCAATTACTTTTTTCGCAGCGAACCCTACTAGTGCTGCACCTACTGCCTTGGCTATAAATTTCATTTTGTTAGTCGTTTAGTGATACTTTGTGTTTAGAAATAATCATGCCACACTTACCCTAAAGACTGTTCCGGTTAAAAATTTTTCAAATGAGCAAACATTTAAAATTTGGTCTGAGTGTGTAGAATTAAATACAAAATCTGGCACTATGGCAGGAGGATTTTCCGTCCTATTAGTACAACCAATTTATAGATTTGAACTGGGTGTTGTTTGCAAGACGCCCTAATATCCTTAAAACAGTTCGTAGTTGAAAAACAAAGCCAAATCACCAAAAAACCCACTTCAAGTAGGCCGTGTTTTTTACCGTAATCTATTGCTCTGGAATACAGGTCATTTTAAGACTTTTCAACTATTCCAATCCGAAAGTTTGCACTCTTTCATGCGCACCGCTCCATTAGATAGGAAGGTGTAGATGCAATCTACACCTAGTGGTGGATAATGATCAATTAATTTAATAAAACATCCCTAGTTAAATTATTTTGGATTAAATTTTATATTTATATAACTGTATATTTTTCCATCCTCAATATAAAGGATACTAAAATTTTTATCAAAAGGTACTATTATCATATCTAGACTATTTGAATCATTTGGATAATTTAAAATTCTGAAATCTTCAAATTGATTTGAAAAATGTAGCGAAGCTAGAGAATCAATTTCTTGATCACTTTTCAATTCCGTATTTTCTAAATCCTGAAGGAAATAGTTTATAACCAGTTCACTTTCGCTTACTGATTCTATTTCATCCTTATTTCTAATATTAAATACATATTTTATTAAGTCGTAATAAAAATATGAAAGATTAAAATAAATAATAGTCGAAACAATTAATCCAATCAATATCCCTATACCTACAAATTTTTTCATATTATTTGATTAAAGAATCAAAATAATCAGTCTCACCGTTATAGTCCATTATATCTTTGGATTGAATATCAAATATTTTGTCATATCCTCGAACTAGTCAAATTATTGTCCTGAACTGGGTATGGTTTGCAAAACACCCAAATATCTTCAACAAATCGCAATTGAAAAATAGAACAAAATCACCAAAAATCCACTTCAAGTAGGCCTTCTTTTCTAACGTAATTTTCCGCACTGGAATACAGGTGATTTTCAGACTTTTCAACTATCCCAACCCCAAAGTTCGTCCTCTTTCTGAAGGATCGCTCCATTAGATAGGGAGGTGTAGATGCAATCTACACCTAGTGGGGATAGGAAGGTGTAGATGCAATCTACACCTAGTCGGGGATCGATTTTCATTATTTGAATTTTGTTCTCCTCCAATTTTTTATCTATCATATAGAAAAGTTCTGGGTAATAGATTTGAGCTTAATATTATTGAGTGGTTTTTTCTTTATATACACTTAAATCAGTATCAATCACAATTTCAAAATAATCATTACTAATTTTATTCAATTCATTTATCTCCTCAGTAGGGTAAAAGGTTGAAAGTCTAATAACCTCAACCAATCCTTTTTCTTTTATACTTTCTTTGGATTTTTTGGTCCATAATGAATAAATAATTCCTCGAATTTTAATTGGAATAAAAAAATTAATTTTATCTGATATAGATATTATATTTTTTATCTTTTCTAGTATTTTAAATAATTCACTAGGCAGTTCGTAGTATTTTATTTTTTATCT
>NZ_ATNM01000119.1 GCF_000427295.1 Cyclobacterium qasimii M12-11B
ACGCGAACGTAATCGCTGGTCATGGCATCCCGACGGTCAATCTTGCTGTCGGTTATGAGCAAATCCATACAAAAAATGAAAAAATGCCGATCGAAGAGCTCGTTAAAACGGCAGAAATGGTTGTTGCCATTATTGAAGAGGCGGCAAAATATAAAAAGAAAACCCGAGTGCGATGGGACTGACCCCCGTTTTTGAGACAGGGATCAAAACACCTTTTAAACAGCCAATTGCCGATAATTTATCGGTGATTGGTTGTTTAGTTTCGTTTGAATACGAATATTGTTATAATAATGAATGTATTCTATGACAGTGCGTTCTACGATGGCGGTCGTGGTTCGATCAATGCTGTTAAGATAGAACGTTTCAGACTTTAGTGAGGAATGAAATGATTCGATGGAGGCATTATCAGCGGGTGTCCCTTTGCGGGACATGCTCATGGTAATGCCTTTTGTTTTAACAGCTTTCTGATACTCGTAAGATGTATACACAGATCCTTGGTCACTATGTAACACGCAGTTCTCAGGCAGTGTTGGCAGTTGATCAAGTGTGTGTAAGACAAAGTCTGTGTCCTGCTTATCTCCAATCGTAAAAGCAATCACTTCTCCATTATATACATCCAATATACTGGAAAGGTACAATTGTTTCTGTCCATAAGGCAAATACGTGATGTCTGTTACTAGTTTTTCAAGAGGATGATCAGACTGAAAGTTCCGATCTAATATATTGTCGACCACGGCATATGGCTGCCCATTCTTCTTGCGCTTTTTCACCTTAACCCGGCACTGCCACTGATTTTTCTGCATAATACGCTGAACCGTTTTATGGTTAATACACATTCTCTTTTTTAATATAGCTGTGATTTTTCGATATCCATATCGATACTGGTGCTCTCGGCACAACGTGCCGATTTGTTTTCTAAATGGCGCTTGGGATGATCTTTCTTCAGATTCTTCTTCCAACGATAATAAGACGAGCGAGAGATACCTAAATGAATACAGATATCCTGCACGGTCATTGTGCTGTGCAATTCTTCTACAAGTTCGACTGACGTTTGGCTATCAACTTCCTTTCCAATTCGTTGTACTTTTTTAACACTTCATTCTGTTGTCTCAGATATCGATTCTCTGCCTGCAGTTTCTCTAATTCGGAAGAATACTCCGGACCTTTTCCATAAGTGTATTGCTTACCAACAGGCTGTTCAAATCGATGTGTATCACCAGCCTTATACCATCTGACCCATGTCTTAATCTGCGTATTATTTTTGATATTCAACTCCTGCATGATCTCTTTCATAGGTACGCCTGCCAATCTCATTTCTACAGCCTTCTGTTTCACTTCAACCGGATAACTCACTCTTGTCCCCATAGAAAAAACACCTCCAAGTCTAATTTCGGATAACAATCATCCGTATTCAAACTTGAAGGTGTTTTTATTTGTCTCATCTTATGGGGTCAGTCCCTTTATGAGAAGGGTTTTTCTATTAAGATGTACCTTCCAAAAGTTCAGTTCACTCATCATACAGTCGATACTTCTTCCGGCCTGCTTCTAATTAATGGTAAAATCACTTTCCAAGAAAATTGCAAACATTGATAAAACGGCTAAGGATGCAATCGCCAATTCTGATTACACGTTT
>NZ_ATNM01000120.1 GCF_000427295.1 Cyclobacterium qasimii M12-11B
TGAAAACAGCTGACGGCACAACAGACGGGAAAGGACATATCATCGGTGATGAGCATGCCGATTTTAGAAACGAACAGGGCAGAATTTTGTCCGGTCCGGAATATTTGACCGTGTTTAAAGGAGAAACCGGTGAGGAACTCACGACCGTGGAATATGAACCACCCCGCGGCAAGCTGGAGGATTGGGGAGACGGCTATGGAAACAGGATGGACCGTTTTCTCGCCGGGATCGCTTATTTGGATGGGGAGCGGCCGAGCCTTGTTATGGCGCGCGGCTACTATACGAGAGCCGTGCTCGTGGCATACGATTTCAGAAACGGAAGGCTCAAAAAACGCTGGGTATTTGACTCCAACCATCCGGGACATGAAGCGTACGCAGGACAGGGGAACCACAGTTTAAGCGTGGCGGACGTCGACGGAGACGGAAAAGATGAAATCATATACGGCGCAATGGCTGTCGATCATGACGGAACCGGCCTGTACTCAACGGGGCTCGGGCACGGAGACGCGATGCATGTAGGGGATCTGGACC
>NZ_ATNM01000121.1 GCF_000427295.1 Cyclobacterium qasimii M12-11B
TATCGCGGTGATCGCCTTTCTGCTCCCGCTGGCGAACGAGTTACTCGGCACTGTTGGCGGGTTGGGCTAACGCTGCGCCTCAGCGCCCGCTAGTCCCGCCAGCTGTGCTGAGGCACCCATCCGAGCATCCGCTCAGCCTTGGCGGTCGACGTGAGTGACGTGTTGACCCCGAGCTCGCCACGGACCTCGACGTTGGGGAACACCTCGGCGAGCAGCTCAGCATTCGGCCGCGACATGACGGTGTCGGCGGCGAAGATGTTGAAGACGTCATAGCCGGGGCGGGAGGTTTCCAGTGCTAAACGAATGGCGTTGGCGCCGTCGCGGGCATCGATGTAACCCCACAGGTTCCACGACCGTTGCCGCGCATCCGCATCGAAGCTCGGGAACTCGGCGTAGTCGGCCGGGTCCATCACATTCGAGAAGCGCAGCGCGCTGATGCTGAGCGAAGGATCCCAGCGCACAAACTTTTGCGCCATCTGCTCCTCAAGGTGCTTCACCATCGAATACGTCGACTCGGGGCGGGTCTCATACTCTTCATCGAGGGGGATGTAGGGCGGGGGAGTCTCGAACGGCAAACCCAGCACCGTCTCGCTCGACGCATACGCAATCGTGCGGATACCCAACCGCTTGCACGCCTGGAACACATTGAACGTGGCATTCATGTTGTTGTGGAAAGTTGCCACATCCGACCACAGCCCAGGGGCAGGGATGGCCCCAAGGTGGGCAACGGCATCCAAACCCTCATGACGATCATTGATGCCGGCCAGCGCATCCACCACTTGGCCCATAATCGGTGAGGTCAACATAGGTGAACTGGGTGCGGTCGGGGCCAGCCATATCAAGCACTGTCACCGTATGACCGGC
>NZ_ATNM01000122.1 GCF_000427295.1 Cyclobacterium qasimii M12-11B
AGACCCGGATTTACGTACAGAAACATGTTAATTGTAAGAAATTATGGAGAGTCCACAGTCAGTTCTGGTACTGTAACGTTTACTGCAGATCCGTCAGTAACCTATACCGGAGCGTCAGGGTTAAGTGCAGGAAATTCCATTACACCAGCGCCTAATGGCTTTACTTTAGATTTTACAAACTTATTACCTGGTGAAAGTGAAGTGATTTATATTGAAACATTAGTCGCCACATCAGCTAATTTAGGAGATATGATTACCAATGTTGCAGAGTATACAACAGCAGCAAATGATGTTGTTATTGAAAATAATACCTCTAACTTATCGGAAATCATTATTGGTTCTTATGATCCTAATGATATTAGCGAATCACAAGGACCAGAAATTGAACATGTAAGCTTTACGGAAGACGATTATTTGTATTATACCATTAGGTTTCAAAACGTTGGAACTGCTAGTGCCATAAATGTAACTATCAATAATAGTTTAGATGAAAAATTAGATAAAACAACATTTCAAATGTTAAGAGCAAGTCATTCATATGGAATTGAGCGCGATTTTGATAATTTAACATGGAATTTCTATAATATAAATTTAGCAGATGAAACTACTGATGAGCTTAATAGTCATGGTTTTGTGAATTATAAAATAAACCATTAGCCGGCTATGAAATAGGAGATATTGTACCTAACACAGCAGGCATTA
>NZ_ATNM01000123.1 GCF_000427295.1 Cyclobacterium qasimii M12-11B
GCCTATATGTTTTTTATACTCTAATAATACCGCACTTCACAGTTTGGTAATTCGTTTTGAAATTTCTCAACACTTCGTGAACTAAGCCTGGTATTAAAACAAACCAATCTTTCCAAATTAAGAAGATGGGTGATTTGCTTCACACTTCTCACCCCAGTACTGGCAATATCCAATGTTCGAAGGTCATACAGCATTTCAAGGCCTTTAAGATTCGATATATTGGTCCCAGACAAATTCAAATGCTTTAGCCTTTTAAGATTGCTTATAGGCTCAAGCTCACTAACAGCAGTATTGGATACATTTAGTGTCTCAAGCATTGACAGAGGCGTTACAACTGTCAAATCTCTAAAAGGAGACTCTGTGATTTCAAGTACCTCAAGCTTTTCTAACCTGGCAATGGCTGATGGATCTTGGAGCGGAACATTATTAATTTGTAATTCTCTTATATTAAAGAAGACTAGAAGGGGTTCTAAATTTAAAATGTTATCCCCACCAATTTCAAGTTTAACACTAGAAGTAGCTTGATGCAATGCCCAGGTATCGGGATGCTCTTCCAGGTCATAGTACCTTGAAAATAAGCTTTTCCAATCAGAATTCAAATTTTCCCACCAGGATAACAAAGCTTCCGTTCTAAATATCACATTGGTTTGTGGCAATAAACCAGCAAGCTCTTGCACATCCCACTCTGGCACTTTTGTATTGTCCAGATTAATAAAATCCAAAGAAGGAAGACTTTTAAGTGGCTCAACGGATTCTATATTGGTCCCTTGAAAAGAAAGCCGCTTTAGACCCGTTAATTCCTGTAATGCTTTAACGTTGGTAACTGCGCTAAAATCTCCATTAATGTGCAACAAATTTTTCATTTCTGCCAATGGAGAAAGGTCTTCTATCATGGTGTTTTCAAATGATAAGAAAGTAACACTTTTAAACTTTAGTGCAGGTCTTAAATTTACCACTTTGCTATTGTCCAAATTCAAGGAGTCCATGTTCACCAAAGTAGAAAGGGCTTCAATTGTGGGTTTACCTTGTCCTAGTGCTGGTAATTTTTCTACAAAAACCTGGTTCCAACCATCAGGAAGTGTTTGCCACCAGGTCTGAAGGTTTTCCACCATATGTATTAGTAGAATGCCTCTATTGTTTCTCGCAAATATATCTGCAGCATTTTCAGAAATACTGGTTCGGTCTGCATATATCCTTTTTACGGATTTAGATCCATTTATTGGGTCTAGCTGACTCACTTCTGTACCGTTGATATTTACCCGCCAAAGTGAAGGTAAAGAAGCCAAAGGAGACAGGTCAAGAATATTAGTCTCCTCAAGGTTGATTTCCTCCAATTGTTTCAACTCAGACAAAAACCCAAAGTTGATCAGGTAGTTTCCTCGTATATTCAATTCCTTTAGTTGAGATAAGTTTTTTAAGTTTTCGATATTATTGAAACCACTTTCCTCAAGGTCCAGCGTTTCAAGCTGGGTAAAGCTTTCCAATACCCCAAACCCTCTTAATGGCGCCTTTGAGGCTTTAAAGGTTTGTAGGTTTTTGAGACTGGTTAGTTCATCGATATTGGTCACTTTTGTACCTGAGATATCAAGGTACTTCAGCTTATCTGAATATTTGATAAATTGAATATCAACAGCTGGCGTATTGGATATATCCAAATAAGAAAGAAATGTAATATTGCTTATTGGGCTCAATTCCTGAATCTGTGTGTGACTAATGTCTACATAGGTCAAATCCCTAAACACATGTATAGGAGCTATATCTACCAGCAACTTATTGCCTGATAGATCAAGGGTATCTAGTGCCGATATTTTGTACAACATATCAAGCTGAACAGAATCATCAGTAATAGCAAATTTCTCTCTTAGCAGTGTTTCCCATTCAAGAGAAAGGCCACTCCACCATTCCAACAGCTCATCATCTCGACTTAGCTTGGTCGTATAAATACTCGCAATTTTCAGTTCGTTTGAATTCCTGTCCAGATTGATTTCTACAAAGCGGCGCTTAGTGTTTTCTATGCTTTCATTTTCGAGACCCAAACCAGTAAGTGTTCTATCCAACGATATCTCAAAAAACAGATCGTCGTTATCATTTACCTTTGGTTTTACCTCCTTTATCTTAAACTCGAAAGCAGCATCTTTGAAGAAAAACTCAATGTCTTTTAAATAAGCTACTACACTTTTATTGGTAATAACCTGCCTATCAAGTAGCAAATCGTCTTCTATCTGTACATTCTCATCCCGGAAGATTTTTTTATAGCTTTCCCTAATGATAACATCTTTATCCCTGGCAGAGGTTTCACCACTACCGACGGTATTAAGAAAATATTGTAAGAAACGGACTTGATCTTCTGCCTGCTGGCTAAAATCTTTAATCTCCTGTTTGGTGTATCCTCCAAGATCCTGAGCCAGGATTTTTGGAGCATAACAAAAAATAAAATCAGGAGAAATGCATTTACTTTAATCCCTGTCATAGATGTAGTTCAATATAATTTCTTTATCGCCTTCCTCCAATTTCATCAAATTGGCAATCAACCACCCAGTATTAAAACCAGGTCTATTGAATTGTCCTAACTCAAAATACCATTTATCAATTTGAAAAAAGTGGAATTTGGTATCTTTCACTGTTTCAAATTTCAGCCTTTTACTTTTTATTTCAAATAGAAATAATGTAAGGTAATCTGGTTCATAACCATCCGGAGTGTAAGACTCCGGTTTAGGATTGTCTACGATAGCCCTCCTCAGGTTCATAAAACCCAATTCATGACTTAAAGGGTGAAGAAATTTTTTCTCGTCGCCTTTGGGTTTATCAAACGCGGCTTTAAATGGAGGGAAGTTTACATTCTCTATGACCCACTCGTATCCCAATCCTTGAGGTTGTAACTTCAAAAACAGTACCACATCCTGTCTTTTTCCATTATAAGTGAAAACAGAATTAAGTTCTGCAAACCATTCTCCTCTGTGGAAGTTGAGATATTGGGGGTAGGTTTCGGATGTTACAAAACCTATAAAATCTCTTTTTAGGTCATTGCTAATCCCAGAGGTTTCATTATCGAAGAGAATATTAATAAAAGACTTCCTCAGGGCGAGATCGTGGTATTTCTCATCTCCTGGGTAATATCTTACATCTCCTTCTTTGCTTTCCTCTGCATTAAATCTTCTGAAAAATTGGTTGACTTGTTTGGTAGCGGCAGCAAACCTGCCATCATCAACAATCCGGCCGGAGCTATTGAAAGTCTGCCCCGGCGCGGAAAAAATTTGATAAGATTATGGTAATTAACGTAACAAATACTATTCTCATGCTGATGTTTCAGTCACTCTCACATCTCCCAACAACACATCCCAGAATTCAATGGTTCTACCTGAAATCTGAGTCTGCTTTTTCTCTACATAGATTGTAATATCCTTTTTAGTGGTATCTCTGTAGTTCAACCCTGCTTCTTGTGAAGTTCCTTCAAACCTTTGGTAGATCGTAATAACGCCTACGTACCTTCCGTCAGGCTGTCTCTCCAAGTCAGAGATATAATGAATATCATACCAGCTGATGTTCACCCTGTCGTAATTCAAAGCCATTAGTCTTTCAAAATACCTTCTGATTTTGTAATAAGCAACCTCATTGGTATTAACAGATGAAACACCCATTTCAGCATCAGGAGCGAAAAGCTCTTCAGCTCTATCCATTACCCTGGTAGCTTCAGAAAACTGTGTTTCTTTACTTCCGATGATACTGATGTATTTACTTAAATCTTTAACTTTTTCTAAGGCAAGAGAGTCAATTGCTTGCTTTCTTTGTGGGCTGATGCTCTCATCCTGTGCGAAAACGGAAATACTTGTTGCCAGGAAAAAGATAAGCAGGGATAAAATATATTTTTTCATAATAACTTACTTTCTATAGTTTTTTAAATTATCTTCTTCTTAATTCTAATTCGGTAACTTTTCCGGATCCATCCATTCTGATATCGCTGATAAAGTTCAGGTTCTTCTTGGTGTCTTTAAGATAGTTAAGATACCTTTCAATGGTAGTAGGCTCATCATAATCTTTCCTTCCGGATTCTTCATGAATCACAATTAGAACAGGCGTATTTTGATTAGAAAACATACCTAACGCTTCTCTTATTGTATTGTTAGCACTTTGCAAACTTGAAGCATTGGCTACTGCATTGAAGTAATTTTCTAATTTCCCAACTGCTACCTCTTCAGCTGATGGCTGTGGTGCTGGTTTTGGGGCTGGTGCAGGCTCTTCAACTGGCACAGGTGCAGGCGGGGCCTCAACCACTTTTTTCTTGCTTTTACAAGCTCCCATAGCTAATAAGACAAATAGCATTACAGTCAATGACCGTGTAAAGGGGAATTTTAGGTTCCTTTTTTTCATATGAATTGAATGGTTTTTAAGTTAATTGTAAAAACCTTGTATAAGGATGGGTTTTAATTTAAATGGCCCCATAATTCCCAAGATTTTTACGATGTAGTAGATGATTGATTTAAGTGTTTTTTTTAAGATAGTTTGATTTTCTTTAATCTGCACAATTTAAGTAATGAACGGCACTAATGTTGGTTTCAATTTATATTTATCAAAATTAACAATCTGTCTTTTTTAAGTAAACATCCTCAATTATAGGTAATAATTTCTTAAAACGCACAAAATGTTATGAATTGATGATGTATTCATACAAAATGCTAATATATCATTATATATCGTAATGTATGAAAGTTTTTTTTAACGGTAATTACACAATTTAATCGAAAATTTCAGACAATTTCTTTTCCAAAGATTTACCTCTTAAATCCTTGGCAATAATGTTACCGTTCGGATCTAGCAAGTAAGTTGCAGGAATCGCATTAATTTGATACTTGGCTGCTGCCTCTGAATTGAAATATTTCAAATCAGATACTTGAGTCCATGTCAAACCATCTTCTGCTATAGCTTTTGTCCACATGTCTCTGGTTCTGTCAAGAGATACACCAAACACTTCAAATCCATCTTCTTTGTATTGGTTATAGAGTCTTAACACATTTGGGTTTTCATCACGGCAAGGTTTGCACCATCCAGCCCAAAAATCAATCATCACATATTTACCCTTTAAATCAGAAAGGTTTACAACTTTTCCTTCAGGGTTGGGGAGTGAAATCTCAGGTGCCGGCTGACCAATAGAAAGGGCTCTCATTTCATTCAACTCCTGCTTCCATGTACTAATTAATTTCATGTCAGGGTATTTATCTCCAAGAGCAACTACCACACTGTCCATAAAATTAAAATCTGCTCCAGGGTCCAACATTCCTAATCCTGCCAATGCAGCAAAACTTCCTTCCGTTTTTGAAATTATATCTTTTACGTTCTCCGCATGGTTCATTCCCATAACCATCGCCTGCTCACGGATTTCCTGAACTTTGTCTTGGTCTTTCGCTGTCATTGCTTCGTAAAAAGCGGAATTCAACTCATTGGTCTCTTCCTGATATTTTACAGTCAGCTCATCTATATTAAATAATAACTCACTGTCTTTAGAACCAGTAACATCAAGCTTCTCAGATTCAAAATCATACTTTATTTCAACATCCTCCTCAAATAAAGCCAATCGAATAGTCTTTTCGCCAAACAAATCAAGGTCATAAAAATTAGGATTGTCTACAGTAAGCTCATGGCTAAATGTACCACCTTTACCAATCTCTAAGGTATCAAGGACTGAGATTTTGTCTACATCATATTGGGATAGGATTACATCTCCCTCTGGGATATTCTTCAATTTCCCGGAGATGGTTACTTTGCCGTCAAATACTTCTTGCTTTCCTTCTCCACATGCATATAGCAGCATGGTTGACAACATTATCGAAAATACACTTCTGGTTAAGAATCTCATAAAATCAATTATCCAATAATTCTGTTAAAATTTTGCTGGCAACCTTGGGATCTGCTTTTCCCTGAGACTTTTTCATTACCTGCCCCATAAACATGCCCATAAGCCCTTTTTTTCCAGACCTGTACTCTTGTACTTTTGCTGCATTCTGGGTTAAAACCTCCTCGATCAAAGGTCTTATCGAATCCTCATCACTATCTTGAATTAAATTTAATTCCTTAGCTATCTCAAATGGTGTTTTATCCGGGTGAGCGATTAACTCAGGGTAAACTTTTTGAGACGCTACTGTATAACTTACTTTCCCTTCATCGATCAAGGCTATCAATGCAGCGATTTGTGATTCATTTAAAGGGAAATCTTCGATCTTTAATGTCAATTCATTTAAATACGACTTAATTGGACCCATCATCCAATTTGAAGCTGCTTTAAAGTTATTGGTTTCCTTACACAACGACTCAAACCATAAAGCTATTTCCTTTTGGTCGGTCAATACTCCTGCATCGTATTCAGGAAGTCCGTAAGTATTTACAAACTTGTCAAATAATTGACGGGGCAGAACTGGAAGCTCAGCCTTAATTGAAGACAACCATTCTTCAGAAATAACTACCGGACTCAAATCCGGCTCTGGGAAATACCTGTAATCGTTAAGGTCTTCCTTGGTTCTCATGCTTGCTGTAAGTCCAGTCGTCGCATCAAAAGTTCTGGTCTCTGAAATTATAATTTCACCTTTTTCAAGTAATCCAATTTGCCTGTCGTATTCGTGCTCAACAGCCCTTACCACATTTCGGAAAGAGTTCATGTTTTTCACTTCCACCTTCTTACCCAGTTCTTTATCTCCTCTAAGTCTCACCGAAACATTCGCATCACATCTCAAAGAACCTTCTTCCATGTTACCATCACAGACATCCAGATAGACGACCAATTTCTTAATCTCTGAAAGGAGATTGTAGGCTTCTTCTGAAGAGCGCATATCAGGCTCTGTCACTATTTCTATCAATGGTACACCAGCCCTGTTGAAATCAACGAGGGTATCCACTTCTCCTGCCAGGTGCATGGACTTACCCGCATCTTCTTCCATATGGATTCGGGTTAGTGCCACCTCTTTTTTCTCCCCACTACTCAAAGTAATAGGGACAAAACCACCTACACAGATAGGATTTTTATCCTGTGTCAATTGGTATCCTTTTGGTAAATCAGGGTAAAAATAATTTTTACGGGCAAATACATTTCTCCTTGTAATAGAAGAATTACATGCCAATCCCATTTTCACAGCAAACTCTACCGCTTTTCTATTTACTTTAGGCAAGGTACCAGGGTGTCCCAATGTAATCACCGATATATTGGTGTTTGGCATCTTCCCATAGCTATTGGCATCAGAAGTGTACATCTTACTTTTGGTAAGCAACTGTGCGTGGACTTCCAGCCCTATCACCATCTCGTACTTTTTCTTGAGGTTTTCTGCCGTTAAGGTAGTGGACTTCTCTTCAATCATCTTTAAATTATTACAGTTATCGTTTCAAAATATCAGGGCATTGCCCATGACAAAATTGAATTCCGCTAAATTATTTTAAGGCCTGGTGAAGCAACGTTTCAGCTTTATCCAAAGCATTGGGCAAACCTGAGGAATCTTTCCCTCCAGCTGTTGCATAAAAGGGCTGACCTCCTCCTCCACCTTTGATCTCAATTGCTAATTCCTTCACCATTTTGCCTGCATGTAAACCTTTGTCTTTTACAAGCAAATCGCTTACCACAATTGCTAATTGAGGTTTGCCATTAATATCTGCTGCCAATACAGCTACTAAATTTTCAATTTCATTTTTCAATTCAAAAGAAAGCTTTTTTAAGGCCTCAGCATTAGGCAATTTAATCAATCCTAATATTAAGTTGTAACCGTTGAAGGATTTTACCTCACTTTTTAACGTTTCTTTTATTTCATCGGTAGCTTTTAGGTTCAATCCCTCGATTTCTTTCCTTAAAGAAGCCCTCTCAGTCATTAATCCTTCTATAGCTGCCACAATATCCCGGGGATGCTTTAGCGTTTCCTGGATGTTTTCTAAAAGCTCAAACTGCCGTCTAACATACTCTTCAGCTCCAGAAGCTGTCACCGCCTCTATCCTCCTAACGCCTGCAGCAATTGAACTTTCGGAAATAATTTTGAACATTCCTATTTCGCCTGTGGAAGTTACGTGGGTTCCCCCACACAATTCAACAGAAAAGGAAGGGTCAAAAGTAATTACCCGAACCTGCTCTCCATATTTTTCTCCAAAAAGTGCCGTTGCACCCATTGCTTTCGCTGCATCTATTGGCACATTTCTTTTCTCGTCCAGCAGGATATTTGTCCTTACTCTACTATTAACGATGTCTTCCACCTTAAGTATTTCCTCTGGTGTTAATTTAGCAAAATGAGAAAAGTCAAACCTTAAAACTTTATCATTTACCAGCGACCCTTTTTGTTGCACATGATCTCCGACCACCTGCTTCAATGCAGACTGTAAAAGGTGGGTTGCAGTATGGTTACTTTTAATCAAACCACGCTTTTTAGCATCTACTATTCCCGTAAAGTCTGCCTCTGGATTTTTAGGTAATGCTTCTACCCAGTGTACAATCAGGTCATTTTCTTTTGTGGTATCTACAACCACAATGCTTTCTTCCTCATTTGAAAGGATCCCAGTATCCCCTACTTGTCCACCACTTTCGGCATAGAAGGGGGTTTCTGTCAAGACCAGCTGAAACCTGTCCTTGTTTTTATCTTTGATCTTCCGGTATTTTATAATTTGAGCCGTCGCCCTCAAAGTATCATAGCCTACAAATACAGAGCTCTCTTCATCATTCACATTGATCCAATCACCAGTCTCAAGTTTAGATGCTGACCTCGACCTGTCCTTTTGAGCTTTCATCGCTACTGAAAAGCCTTTTTCATCTACGCTAAGGCCATTTTCCCTTGCGATCAATGAAGTAAGGTCCAATGGAAATCCGTACGTATCATACAACTCAAACGCCACCTCTCCTGAAATGGTTTTCTCATTTTTGGTTGCCAATGACTTTTGAATGTTTTCAAGATTTTTCAGTCCCTTATCCAAGGTCCTCAAAAATGCCAACTCCTCTTCCTGGATTACTTTGCCGATAAATTCTTGCTGCAAATTTATTTCCGGGTAAAACTCCCCAAATTTCTCTGCCAATACAGGCACCAATTGAAACAAGAATGGTGTTTTGAGGTCCAGGAAAGTATAGCCATAGCGTACAGCCCTTCTTAGAATCCTCCTGATCACATACCCTGCTTTGTTATTAGATGGCAACTGTCCATCAGCAATGGTAAAGGATATCGCTCTTATATGGTCTACAATTACACGAAATGCAATGTCTATTTTCTCAGAATTCCCATAAGTGAAGCCTGATATATTTTCCATTTTAGCTATAAATGGTGCGAATAAATCAGTGTCGTAGTTGGAAGACTTTTGTTGGATTACCCTCACCAATCTTTCAAGGCCCAATCCAGTATCAACATGCTTTGCAGGCAATTCTTTTAAATGTCCGTCTGCAAATCGGTTGTACTGCATGAAAACCAAATTCCATATTTCTATAACCTGAGGGTGGTCTTCATTGACCAGTTCCCTTCCAGGTGTCTTTTGAATTTCTTCCAAAGACCGCATGTCGAAATGAATTTCTGAGCAGGGCCCACAAGGACCGGTCTCTCCCATTTCCCAGAAATTGTCTTTTTTGGAACAATAAAGAATACTGTCCTTGTCTACCAATTCTTCCCAATAGCCAAAAGCTTCTCTATCTTCTTCTAACTTATCGTCCTTATCACCGCCAAAAACAGTGATGTACAACCTATCTTTAGGCAATTGGTAAACTTCAGTCAATAATTCCCATGCCCAATTGATCGCATCCTTTTTAAAATAATCACCAAAGGACCAATTGCCCATCATTTCGAACATGGTATGGTGATAGGTGTCTACACCTACTTCTTCCAAATCATTGTGCTTTCCGGAAACTCTAAGGCACTTTTGACTGTTAGTAACCCGAATATGATCTGGGTTTTCGTTCCCTAAAAAATAATCCTTAAATTGATTCATTCCAGCATTGGTAAACATCAATGTTGGATCGTTTTTCACAACTATTGGAGCAGATGGAACAAACTGATGCGCTTTAGATTGAAAAAAATCAATGAAATGGCTTCTTATTTGTTTGGAATTCATGTTTATTTACCTTAGAATGAATTACTTGGAATATTTAAAGTTTTTGAATTATCTTTGTAACCAAACTCCCAACTATCTACTTCCCTACAAAGTAGCTTAATCTCCTGGGTTTTTTCGGATTACAAAATTAGAAGTTTTAACGTACTATTTGTTAAATGAGTAGAATAAAATATTATTACGATCCCAAAACCTGCAAATACGAAAGGTATGTTAAGAGCAAATGGGATGTAACACTGGGTGTATTAGGATTTTTATCCTTGTCTTCAATATTAGCTGTCGGAATACTTATCGTTTTCCATTATTATTTTGACAGTCCTAAAGAATTGATTCTGAAAAGGGAAAACAAGGAGCTTAACCTCTATTATGAACTTCTTGAGAAGGAAGTAGCTCAATTGAATACCATGATGGGTGACCTTCAGGAAAGAGATGATAACCTATACCGCGTTATTTTCGAATCTGAACCCATTCCAAGTTCTGTCAGGAATGCGGGTTATGGCGGTTCTGATAGATTTATAGATATAAAAGAAAAAGGCCTTAATCAGGGCAAAATGATAATATCTGTTGCCAACAAGGTAGAAACATTAAAAAACAGCTTTTCATTCAATGGGAATCCTACAATGAATTGTCTGAAACGGCACTCAACAAGGAGGAGTATTGGGCTTCTATCCCTGCTATTCAGCCAATTCACAATGAAGAACTAAAGAGGCTTGCTTCAGGCTACGGCATACGACTACATCCTATTCTTAAGGTGAAGAAGATGCACACAGGTATAGATTTTTCTGCACCTAAAGGCACTCCGATCTATTCTACTGGAGATGGAGTGGTAGAACAGGTAAGAACAGAATTTGGAGGCTATGGCAAGTCTATCATTATAGATCATGGCTTTGGTTTTAAAACCAGGTATGCACACATGAATGATTTCAATGTGAAAGTTGGGAACAAAATTAAAAGAGGAGATAAAATAGGTACTGTAGGCAATACAGGCTCCTCAACAGCTCCCCATGTTCATTATGAAGTAATGAAGGAGGGCAAATACGTCAATCCTGTCAATTACTTCTTTAAAGACCTGGAACCAACCGAATTTGATAAAATTCTGGAACTGGCCTCAAGAGAAAATCAATCGCTTTCATAAATCATTAAAACCAATAAGAAAAGCCCTTTCCTCACTATTTGGGGAAAGGGCTTTTTTGATATAAAAGAAGTTTAGTAGGTTTTATAGAATTATTAGAGGCAATTGTTTTCTATATAAGGGATAATTTTTATATTTTTGATTGAAAAAATACCAAAGAATTGCCATACAAAGAAAAAGATATCGAAAAAAAATATTATTCCATCGGCGAAGTGGCTGAGAGATTTAAGGTTGCTACCTCACTGATCAGGTATTGGGAAGGGGAATTCGATATCATCAAACCCAAAAAAGACAAAAAAGGAAACCGCAGATTTACCATAGACGACATTGAAAAGATTCAGTTGATTTTTCATCTGGTAAAAGAAAAAGGTTACACGCTCACAGGTGCCCAAGAGATTATTAAAAGGGATATGCATAAGGTTCAGGACAAAGCAGCAATGATCCAAAGGCTAAATGAAATCAGAGGTTTTTTGACAGAAATCAAAAATAATCTGAATGAACAGCATACAGAATAAGGACTACCTATACCAGGTAGCACTCAGTTTGATCCCCAAACTAGGTCCTAGTATTTACAAGAAAATCATCCTACACTGCGACTCGGCAGAAGCATTTTTCAATTTACCCCGTGGCAAACTAGAAAGAATTCAGGGCATTGGCCCCAAGTTGCTTGCTTACAGAAAACAAAGAACCAGCTACCTTACCGAGGCAGAAAAGATAATAGATGCCGCAAACCAGCATGAAATTCAAATTCATTGTTTCATGGAGGATAATTACCCTGGTCGGTTAAAAGCCATTCCTGATAGTCCTCCTATTCTTTTTAGTAGAGGTAATTTAAGCCTCAACCCAGAAAGAACAGTGGGAATTGTAGGCACTAGGAAAGCCACTAAATATGGCAAGAATGTAACGCAACAAATTACAGAAGAACTGTCGAGGTTTCAACCAACCATCATCAGTGGACTTGCCTATGGAATAGATGTAGAAGCACACAGAGCCGCCATAGCTAGAAATCTACCTACCATAGGCGTCATGGGTTCTGACCTCAACACCATCTATCCGTCGATTCATAAGAAAATAGCTGAACAAATGAAAGAGAATGGGGGCTTACTGACCGAGTACAAACTCGGAACAGAAATGAGTCCTGGTAATTTTCCCCAAAGAAACCGCATCATTGCTGGGTTGGCGGATGCTCTAGTTGTAGTGGAAGCAGCTAAAAAAGGAGGCGCTCTGATTACGGCTGAAATAGCTTACAGTTATAACCGAGAAGTCTTTGCTGTACCGGGAAACCTTCAGTCTAAATACAGTGAAGGTTGCAATGACCTTATCAGAAATATGAAAGCTGGAATATACATGAGCTCCAAAGAAATCGTGGATTCCTTGTCGTGGAATTTAAATTCAGGTGAATCATTGGCCCAGCAGGTTTTCCCTGACACCTCTTTACTCGACCCACTTGAGACAAAAATCCTGGAAAGGATATTTGACAAAAAAGAAGTAGAAGTAAATTGGCTAAGCCATGATTTAAATCTACCCATTAGTACACTGGCTGTTAAGCTTCTCAATTTAGAATTCCTTGGTTTTGTTAAAGCTTTTCCTGGGAAAAAGTACCAATGGCTCCACAATAAACAATAAAAAGAACTACCGCTAATTGTAGCTGGTGTTTTATGCTTACATTAGTCTATACTGACCAAAACAAATAAAAAATGAAAAAGGCGCTTTACTCAATATTGTTCTCCATGATTGTCCTAGTAGGATGTGAAAATGACAAAAGTGTGGCCACTGACACCCTTCCCATGCAAATCGCTCAAGCCTATGGTTATGATCAATTGGATGAGGTTCAATCGATTTCTTATACCTGGAATGTAAGAAGAGACAGTGCTACTGTGATGGTTAGAGACTGGAAGTGGGACCTTGTAAAAGGAGAGGTTAGCTACTCAGATGCAGACACCAGCGCAACGTATCTTATTTCAGAAAAATCTGATCAAAATAAAGACATTGATCATAAATTTATAAATGACAAATACTGGCTTTTATTCCCTTTTCAATTGGCATGGGATGAAGGTTTTACTACAGAAATAACTGAGGGACAAAGCTCTCCTATCAACAACGAAACGACAACCAAACTCACCATACTTTACAACAATGAAGATGGCTACACACCTGGAGATGCTTATGACGTCTATGTGGACGACAATAAAATGATCAAAGAATGGGTTTTCAGAAAAGGCAATGCTGCAGAAGGCCGAGCTTTCACCTGGGAGAATGAGAAAGATTTTGGCGGTATTAAAATAGCCCTTGATCATGGGATGAAAAATGGAGAAAAAATCATCTGGTTTACAAATGTGGAAGTAAATAAGAAGTAAAAGAGATTAAGATTTCCTTTTAGCCACTAAGCTATTTAACAAGACTAAACTGGGCCCTTCCCTAGATTACCATAAATCTATGGAAGGGCCCAGGATATTTCACCCATTAGAAGGCAAAACCCTGCTCATGCGCAAAGCGATTACGATTACTAATTACCAATTAAAACCAGGGATAAACGTTATTTTACAGGCATCCATATTTTTGGGCCTGTTTTTAATTGAACATAGGCCATGTCCTTAAAATAGCCCAATACATTTCCCTTACCGATAAAATAGTCAGTGGGTATTGGCCAGGATTTCATCCAATCCTGAAACACCAAATCAACGGCTTTAATCTCAATTTCAGGGCTATCTTTTTCAACTATACTAAGGATAGTCTCGTGTGCAAAACCGATTGTCTGATCTGGCAATCTTATTCTAAACCATGCACCACTTTTGCCCATGATATCGAAATAAGTGTTTTCTGAATAGGTGCCAATAATTTTGGCATTAAGTGCAGGAGAAGCACGTAAATTCCCAGCTTGCGCAGAAAAAACCCCGTAATTCTTCAATAATACCGTATCGGAGACAATAATTTCTTCTGTTTTTTTCGACAACTGTAAAAAGGGCAAAGGATTTTTAGCGCCCCTTCCTTTCCTGTAAATCCCGAAATGTAAATGAGGAGCCGTAGTTATGGCATTGCCCGTATTCCCTACCAATCCCAAGGTGTCTCCCACCTTTACACTTTGTCCAATACTTACCAGCTGACTATCAAGGTGCGCATAATAGTAATTATAACTACCACCATTTAGCCAGACCACCTTTCCCCCCAATCGATTTTGACTAGATCTATTCACCCTTCCAGGTACCACTGCACGCACGGGAGTGCCTCTTTTAGCAAATATATCAACTCCTTCATGCCTTCGGCTTCCTCCTCTTGCATCTCCCCAGAAACTCGAAATCTGACGCGCATCCATATTAGAAATAGGGAAAGCAATGGATCCTGAGACATTGATACTGACCTCAACCATCCCTCCTCCCAGTAGTTCAGGCTGAATTCTTAATAAATGATTTTCATTTTCCTGTGCGGTATACGCTATCGTTTGTTGATCTTTTGAGTAAACATGGGATGAATAACCACTAATTGAATTTCTGAACACATCTAAAAAATAAACAGTGCTACTATCCCCGATTGCATTCACATTAATCGAGACCTTGCTTCCCTCTTCTACTTCATATAACCAGAACACTGCCTCAGCCATAGCAGGATCGAAGTAGACCATTTCGGAGTGAGGCAAATTTTGAGTTTTTAAATTACCTGCGGCATTTACCTGCCCATTGCTCATCCATTGTTGAATAATTTTATACTCCTCAAGCCCTGTGTTTTTTAAGGCATCAGCATAATTCTCATACGGATTTTTACCCTTGAAAAGCTTTTCGGTATGACAGGACCCAAGAAGCAAGCTTATCACAAGCAACCAAATAAAGCCGTTATAGCTCGATTTCATAGTATTTGAAGCGTTTGATACAAGAGACAGACATGATCTACCTTCTAATTCTAAATTAAACTTAGAAATAGGTTGCTTATAGGGTTTTCTGACTTTCATGTTTGCCTTCTCCAATTTCTTCTATCATCTTTTTATTAAATGCCTCCAGGTCTTTTGGAGATCTTGAGGTAACCAAAGCTTGATCACAAACACAATCCTGATCAATCCACTCTGCTCCTGCATTGATGATGTCTTGTTTTATGGATGGAAAAGAAGTCATTTTCCTACCTGCCAATGCCCCTGTCTCTATCAATACCTGAGGCCCATGGCAAATGGAAGCAACCGGTTTACCCTTGGCGAAAAAACCTTTAATGAATTGAATGGCCTTTTTATTGGTACGCAATTTATCCGGATTCAGGACTCCTCCAGGAATGAGTACAGCATGGTAATCGTCGGAATTGGCTTCTTCTATTGTCTTATCAACCTTAAAATCTCTTCCCCAATTTCCATCCTTCCATGACTTAACACTTCCTTTATTTGGGGAAATGACTTCCACAATTGCCCCTTGATCTTCCAAGGCCTTTTTCGGAGAGGTGAACTCTATTTCTTCAAATCCATTTTCAGTAATTAAAGCTATTTTTTTATCAGATAGATTATTCATAACTATAGTTGGTTTGTTTTCAGACAAATATTCAAAGGAAAAGTTCAAATTTCATGCTAGACTTATCCAAACGAAAAATAGTTTACTTGCTAGAGTTGGTTTTTGAGATGAATAAAATTGATCTATGCCCTGAATTGATACACTAGGCCAGGTATTATTGGGCTAGGTCAAATTCTCTAACAACACTTTAGCCGGCTTTATTCCGCAACGAGTTAGAGGAGATATGGAAATTCAATCTGCTTTTCTGAAGAAGTGATTGAGAAGGTGGCTGAAATCCCTGGTAATAAATCACCCAAGTTTATAAAAAAAAAGCACAAAAAAAGCCCGGATAAACCGGGCTTTCAATATTTAAAAAGATTGAATTTTTATACGTAGTTACTCAACATCACTGGCATAACCAACATCAGAATGTCTTCATTTTCATTCAGATCAGAAGGCAAAATCAAACCAGCTCTATTTGGCGCACTAAATTTCATTGTCACTTCCTTCGCTGAAATATTGTTTAGCATTTCTACTAAAAACTTAGCGTTGAAACCAATTTCTATATCCTCTCCTTCGTGTTCGCAGGAAAGTCTTTCGTTGGCTTCGTTAGAAAAGTCCAGGTCTTCAGCTGAGATCTGTAATTCACTACCTGTAAGTTTCAATCTTACCTGGTGCGTAGTCTTATTGGCATATATTGCGATCCTTCTTAAAGAGCCCAAAAACTCTTGTCTGTTGATCACCATGTCATTGTTATTGTCCGCAGGAATTACGTTTTCATAATCTGGGAAACGCTCATCAATTAGTCTACAAATCATCTTGATATTGTTGAACTTAAAATAGGCGTTACTCGCATTGAACTCAACACTTACTGGTACATTCTCAGTTGGAAGTGTAGATTTAAGAAGGTTTAAGGCTTTCCTTGGAACAATGATACTGGTAGCCTCAGGGGAGGCGATATCAACCCTTCTATAACGAATCAAACGATGTCCATCCGTGGCAACAAAAGTAGTGTTGGTACTGCTGAGGTTAATAAACACCCCTGTCATGGCAGGTCTCAACTCATCGTTACTTGTCGCAAATATCGTATTGGCAATCGCACTGCTCAAAACATCTGTCGACATTTCCACAGTAGAAGCATTGGTTACGCTCGGGATTCGTGGAAAGTCAGTAGCGTTTTCTCCAGCCAATTTATATCGCCCATTGTCAGAACTGATTTCTATACTATAGGTCTCCTTATCGATACTAAAAGTAACAGGTTGTTCTGGGAGATTTTTAAGTGTTTCAATCAATATTTTTGCAGGAACTGCAATATTGCCGTCTTCCTTTGCCTCCACCTCAATTTCGGTCATCATTGATGTTTGCAAATCAGAAGCCGTTACCGTAAGCTTGCTATCCAATATTTCAAAAAGAAAGTTCTCTAAAATTGGCACAACAGGGTTTGTTGTTACCACCCCATTTATTGCGGAGAGATGCTTCAAAAGTGAGGAAGAAGAAACAATAAATTTCATATGTATGTTTTTTATAATTCAGTCACATTAAAAATTATCGTAGAATCCACGATACAATTAAGTAACGACAAATTTAGCGTTTTTAGTCATTGCTTATAACCAAATAAGGCATAAATTTTAATTTCGATGGATTTAACAGGGTAAAGTTATAAATAAAATCACAAATGCCCTCATTAGGTTTTGATTTGATAGGATAAAATTAAATTGATTTTTGAAAATCGGCTTGAATCCCCATCATTTAGCATATTTTCTTTTTCTAAGAAACTGTTTGAACCAGCCAATCAGTATAACTACAATCACAGGAACCACAACATTGATTACCTGCCACATCGATTTCTGCTGTTTTACTTTCACTTTGTTTAGCGGCCTGATTTCAAAACTCTTGGACTTACTTGCAATTATCCCATTAGGGGCCACCATGTAATTTATGGTATTCTGTAAGAAAGTTCTATTCGCCGTTTTACTTTCAGCAAATGGATTGTTACCCAAAGGCAAAGGCTGATCGTCCTGGGGGTGAATCCAACTTTTAATAACATCTGCGTCTCCGGTGATTAAAATCCTCCCTCCATTGCTTTCAGGTAGAAACTTATTTTTATCAAATTCATCTGGTACAAAACGGTTTTTGAAAAAGGAAGTAAACTTCCCTTCTAATAAATAAGCCAATGGGAGACTTCCGCTATTGAACGCTCTTACATCGGGCTCAACGGCCATGTCTTTAAAGGCAACTCTGGCCGGTGCACTTTCTCTTCTGGTGTAATCGCTTGAGAAAATCAAAGGAGTTTTTATGACATTATCCGCTTTAACCGTATCAATAGAACTTACAAAACGAAACTCAACCACGTCCAAACCTTTCGTGATGGGATGGTTCGCCATTTTTCCTGCCTGTACATAAAAAGGCCATGGCAAAGGCACTATCTGAGGTTGATTGCCATATTCTCCTGAAACTACTGGGTAGTATCCGAAATTTAAATCCTGAATAAGGTCCTTATTGATCCTAACGCCATACCGAAAAAGCAAGTCATCCAATCCTGTGTCGAAAGGCATGGCCACTGTACCATTCCCTCCAGCCATTTCGAGGTTTACGGCCATCTCATCCATCAGAAACAGGACATTACCACCGTACATTAAAAATTGGTCCAGCAGGTATTTCTCTCTCACTCCATAGGCTTTTTTGGGACCTGCCACGATCAACACCTCAAATGTCAATAGGTCTTCAACACTTTTGGCTTGGTCAAATGGTACTTTATACACTTCAAAATCTTCGTTCAGCGCTTCCACCATACCATAGCCCTCATCTTCATCCATCTCGCCCTGCCCGATAATTATCCCTATAGCCCGCTTGTTCCTCGTGTACAAACGCTTTATCGCCTGCCCAATCTCAAACTCAAGATTCTCTATGGATAAGTTCAGGGTTTCCTCGGGTCCCATACCCAATTCTCCTTTTAATAACAGCACACCAATCTCTCTGGTAGAAGACCTCAAAACAACGCCTGGAAATATAAGCTGCGTAGACTGAGCCCCATTCTGATTACTATGCAAATTGGTGGGGTTAATGCCATAGTCCGCAAGTTTTAGAATATATCGCTCACTACTGTCAGAAGCTATTTGAAGTGGATCCAGGTAATTGATAATAATCTCCTCCCGGCTATAGGAGCGGAAAGTTTTTAGTATCTGTTCTATATTTCTTTGAAAACGAACCATACCAGGAGGGAGATCTCCAGCCAATAAGACATCTATCTCCAATGGGCCATCCATGTCCTCTAACACATCCAGACTAGCCTGACCTATGCTGTATTTCCCTTCTTCGGTCATGTCCAGTCTAAAGGACCACCATTTCTCTAGATTGGCAACCAAAAACCATATCAGCACTAAAGCGAATATCCCAAATAATAGGGAGCTGTATTTTCTATTCATCCCTATTGATCAAAATCCATGAACAAACCAAAAGGAAAGTATCATTCCCAAAAAATAGTAAATGTTTTCAGAAACAATAACCCCTCTACCCATTTGTTCATAATGAAAATCTGTACCCAATCCAGTTAATAAAACTGCTAAATCGCCTGAAGCCAATACCGCCAAAGCGCTTATCCCTCCATAAAGCAAGAAGGATAAAAACACTGCTACAACAAAGGAAACGATTTGATTAGAGGTAATGCAGGAACTAAACAAGCCCACTGCAGCAAACAATGCTCCGACTAAGAACAAACCGATATAGGCACCAAAAAAACCTGCACTGTCAATATTCCCTATTGTATCTCCCAATTGAACGATACTGAAATAATAGACTAGTGTGGGAATCAATGAGAAGAACAAAAGCACCAAAGCGGCCAGGTATTTGGCAACAACAATTTGGTAATTTTTTAATGGGGAAGTTTTTAGCAATTCCCAGGTGCCCGTTTTCCGCTCTTCAGCTACCATTCTCATGGTGATGGCTGGCAGCAAGAAAATAAAACAAAAGGGGTATAACTAAACAATGGATCTAGATCAGCATAGCCATAGTCCAAAACACTAGTGCCTGGAAACACCCAAACTATCAAACCCAATGAAATTAAAAAAATGGAAGTAATCAGATAGGCAGACAGATTGCTGAAAAAAGCATTGACTTCTTTTATAAACAGACTGTACATATCTTTAACTTTGGGTCAAGCTGTGAAAGACTGATTCCAGGTTTTTTTCTTCTTGCCTGATGCTTATCAAATTTAGGTTATACTTTTGAATCATTTCAAAAATCTCAAGTCTTAATTTTTTAGGATCCTTACATGAGAAAGCCATTAATCCTGGTCCTTTCCTATCTAATGTATTGTAAGAAAGGCCATTTAACCATTCCTCCGGCAGGGTCTCCTCGGTTTCTAATAAAACTACAGATTTTCCTGCGGATGCCTTAAGGTTTTGTAGAGAATCTTGTGCCACTACCTTGCCTTTATTAATAATAACTACTTTGTCACACAGAATTTCAACTTCCTGCATGATATGGGTGCTCAAAACAAGTGTTTTATTTTTGCTAATATCTTTAATAAGTTGCCTGATTTCTACCAGTTGATTTGGGTCCAAGCCCGTGGTAGGCTCATCCAGTATAATAATTTCAGGGTCATGCACCAGGCTTTTAGCCAAGCCAACCCTTTGCTTGTAACCTTTAGACAAGTTACCTATTCTTTTGTGTCGCTCTTCAGTAAGCCCACACTGTGCCATCACAACTTTCACCCTTTCAATGCGCAGACTTCTCTTCATCTGGTAAAGCCCCCCTATAAAAGATAAAAACTCGGGGATGTACATTTCATCATACAAAGGATTGTGTTCAGGCAGATACCCTATCAATTTGCTGATAGCTATGGGATGCTGCTTCACCGAAATGCCGTTGACCAAGGCTTCACCTGAATCAGCCTGTAGAAAACCAGTTATGATTTTCATCGTGGTCGATTTCCCAGCACCATTTGGTCCCAAAAAACCCAACACCTGTCCGGGGTTTGCCTGGAAGCTTACATTATTGAGGACTTGCTGGTCCCCAAAACGTTTTGATAGATGATGAATTTCTATGGACATAATTCAAATGTAAATCAAGCCAGAAACATGCATTATTACCCTATAAAGGGCAACAATTACTTATATGCTTCCAGTGCTACCTTATCAATACCTGAAACAGGTTGGCATTTTTGGATGGATAGGTGATTACTCCAATTGCAACTGCAATAATAAATGCGAGTAGACGACTGAAATATAAAAAAGCCGACACCATTTAAAGTAGTAACGGTGTCGCTTTAATTACATTATATCAATAATCCTGAAAGTGAAGGTTTAGCATAAAAAACCTCTACTTTCAGGATTAATTTTTTCAGAAAAGTACTTCCTGAATAATTTTAATACTTCTTATGGCTCTAAAGCTTTTACACCAGGCAAGACTTTACCTTCCATCAATTCAAGCAATGCGCCTCCACCTGTAGATACAAATGAAACTTGTTCGCCATAGCCAAATTTATTAACAGCAGCAGCTGAATCACCACCACCTATAAGTGAAAAGGTTCCCTTTTCAGTAGCCTCAACAACTGCCTCTGCAACTGCTTTGGTACCTTTCTCAAAGCTACTCATTTCAAAAACACCCATTGGACCATTCCATAGAACAGTTTTGGAATCTTTTATTACTTTTGCAAATTTAACACAGGTTTCAGGTCCAATGTCTAAGCCCATCCAACCATCAGGAATTTGTCCTTTTTTGGCTGTTTTTTGCTCAGCATCGTTGGCGAAATCAGTGGAAATAATTGTGTCATCTGGCAAAATCAGATTAACATTTTTTTGCTTGGCTTTCTCTAAAAGCTCTAGTGCAAGTGGCATTTTATCTTCCTCTAATAAGGAGTCACCTATAGTGCCACCCAGTGCTTTCGCAAAGGTGTAAGACATTCCACCACCGATAATCAGGTTGTCCACTTTGTCAAGCAACTTGTCTATAAGAAGGATTTTATCAGAAATCTTAGCTCCACCCATAATGGCTGTAAATGGCCTTTCTGGTGAACCCAATACTTTCTCCGCATTTTCCAATTCTGCTTGCATCAAATAACCAGCTACTTTATCATTGAAGAATTCAGCAACAATAGCAGTGGAAGCATGCGCCCTGTGGGCAGTTCCAAAAGCATCATTGACATAAATGTCTCCTAGTTTTGATAATTTTTCTGCAAAATCTTTGTCTCCTTTTTCTTCTTCTTTGTGAAAACGAAGGTTTTCTAAAAGTAAAACTTCACCTGGATTTAAACTTGTAGCTAGCTGTGTTGCTTCAATTCCTATGCAATCCTTGGCAAACTTCACTGATAAATCTAGCTCTTTATTCAATTCAGTGACAATGTGTCTCAACGAAAACTTGTCTTCTGGACCAGATTTAGGTCTTCCAAGGTGAGACATAAGAATTACCGATCCACCATCCTTAAGGATTTTTTTGATCGTTGGCAATGCTGCTACTATTCTAGTATTGTCAGTTATTGTGTATTGATCGTCCAGAGGCACATTAAAATCCACTCTCACAAGTGCTTTTTTACCACTAAAATCAACGTTATCTACTGTTTTGATCCGATTGTTCATGCGTTGTAGGTTTAATATATGCGTCAAAAATAAACATTTTATTTGGCAGCAGCCCGCCTTAGCCTATCATTTATTGCTTTTCCCAAATGTATTTCTGGTAATTCTTCAGCTAAAATTAAGGTGGCATTGGTTTCATCCAATTCGCGCATGGCAGAAAAAAGATTCCTGGCTGCCTCATCATAATCTCCAGAACTACTTAATGCTACTTGATTGGATGCGGGTATATCGGGGAAAGAACGCCTGAAGGAAAGGATAGCAACCCCTTCTTTTTCATGCTGATACTGCTGCATCAGTTCATCCAAATCCCCTAAAACCATTGGCTTCCTAGGTGCATAATGACTTTTTAGCATTCCGGGAGATTGGGGATTACTACTTGATTGTGGCAAAATTAAAACTTTCCCAACAACCTCTTCAATCGCACCAACGGAAACTCCTCCTAAACGATAAATGATAACCTGACCTTGCTCCATACCTACAATGGTACTTTCCAGGCCAACTTCACAAAGTCCTCCATCCAAAATATAAGCCAATTCCTTCCCAAGGTGGTGCTGAACATGGCTGGCGCTGGTGGGACTAATGTATCCGAATGGGTTGGCACTTGGCGCAGCCAAAGGAAAGTCCAATAATTCCAACAGACTCCTGGTGAGAGGATGGTTTGGCACCCTAACCCCTACTCTTCCCAATCCGCTGGTTACCAAATCGGGAATTATATCTTTTTTAGGAAGCAATAAAGTAAGTGCTCCAGGCCAAAACGCATCTGCCAGGGCTTTTAACTCATCAGGTATAAATTCGACATAATCATACACCTGATCAATTCCTGCCAGATGTACAATTAAAGGGTCAAAACTCGGCCTGTTTTTAGACTTAAAAATTTGCAATACTGCTTTTTCGTCCAGTGCATTTCCTGCTAATCCATAGACTGTTTCGGTAGGTATGGCTACGAGTTCCCCCGATGTCAATAATGCTGCCGATTTTATAATATCTTTTCCTATCTCAGCCATTATTCAGCACAGAATTCGTCCAACCAATCTTTCGCTTGGGTATACCCTAAGGAAAGTGCCGTTTGAAGGTGTTCACAACCTTCAGCTTTTTTACCCAAAGCGCTCATTTCCGTTACACCCAGAAGGTAAAAGGCCGCTCCGTTTCGAGTATCGATAGTCGTTAATGCCTCAAGTGTTGCTATGGCATTTAAAGGGTCATTGTTCCCAAGAAGCGCTTTGGCCTTGTTGAACAATACTTGCGGTTGCTGAGGGTCAGCATGCAATGCTTTATCAAAATCGATCAGGGCATCATCGTACATTTCCAGTCCCAAAAGAGCCAGTCCACGATTGTAATAAATATCCATCTGATTGAAATCGAGTCCATTGGCACGATTATAATCAATTAGTGCTTTTTTGTATTCCTCCTTTTCCATGTATACATTCCCCCTGTTAAAAAAGGGCTTGTAATTGTTTTCATCCACTTCGATAGAGCGGGAAAAGGACTCAACAGCATCATCTAATTTACCTGTTTGGAAAAAAATCACTCCTCTGGCATTCCATGCAGGTGCATGTGCCGTATCTTTTTCTACTAGTCTATTAAGATGCTCAATTGCGGTATCAAAATCCTGTTTATCTAAAGCTCCTATACCAGCTTCAAACAATTCTTCTGAAGATGGCTGACAGGAAACAAGTAAAAACAGGGCTATGATGCTACTCCATATATTTTTATACATTTCATTTTTTTTGCAAAGATAAGAATTACTTAGACCACAACCCACATAAGGATTGAACAAAATACAAGTACATCCGAGTATCCTAAATGAGGATTTCAGATTTACTGGTCTTTTCTAACATTCTTAATATCGATTCATTAAAACCTACTAATTCTGCCGTCAGGTCAAACCCTACCCAAGCAAGGTCCTTACTTTCAGGGCTTATAATAAGAGGCTCATCCATTTCTGCCTCGATAAGAAACCTAACGTCATAATGAAAATGTCTTTCATCTTTCTTACTTGCTGGGATTACGTGCCTGTCCAGGTCAAAAATAGACTTGTCCACCAATCGAATGGACTGCAAGCCACTTTCTTCCTCGGCTTCTTTAAGTGCCACTTCAACAAGGTTTTCATTTCCGTCTGCATGCCCTCCCAACTGTAACCAACGCTGAAGTTTCTTATGCAAGGTTAACAAGGTATGGGTGCGTCGTTTATTGACTATCCATGCTGAGGCCGTAAAATGCCCATTAATTCTTTCTCTTTTAAATGCGTCAGGGTCATTTAAAAGATCCAAAAAGGCAGGCACCATGGCTTTTTCTTCCTCAAATGGTGTCCTGTAATTCTCTATCAAGCACTTTAGATTTTCTCTGTCCATATACTAATCTGCTTTGAATAATTTATCCATAAACTGGTCAAAAGATTTGGCTTCATGGTATTGCCTGTCGGAATACAATGTAACCAGAACTTTAAGATAGTTGGGTTTATTGTCAAGGGAAATCTTCTCTATACTTA
Source organism: Cyclobacterium qasimii M12-11B (assembly GCF_000427295.1). Classification (GTDB taxonomy): domain Bacteria; phylum Bacteroidota; class Bacteroidia; order Cytophagales; family Cyclobacteriaceae; genus Cyclobacterium; species Cyclobacterium qasimii. The sequence goes on from NZ_ATNM01000123.1 coordinate 24,700, forward strand.
CATTGCCAAATAGCTGATTTATTTTATCTGATAAGTCATCCACTGAAATTAGCGGTTTAAAATACAACTTTTCAGTAGTTCTTACCTGGTCATTTATTTCATCAATTTTACGGTCCATACTTACCATTCTATAGCCCATCCCAAGCATCTGCTGGCCTAAACCAAAAAGAGTTTAGTGAAAGTATCCGTATTGAATGGCTGTGAATAGGTAACCGCAAAACCATTGGCATAGGAAGTATGGTATACGTGAACTTCGGGGTCTTTATTAATTCCAGCACGTTTAAAATGATAGTTGTCGTAAATCATTTTCAAAACTTCCTCACCCTCTTCTCCAGTCAACCACAAGGACACCTCCTGCTCTTCACTTTCTGAGCGGGTAAAATTCTCCCTGATAACTGCCCGATTGCTATTACCTGTGAATAGTTTATCTAATAAGTTGTCAATAAATTTCATTTCTTTTTGATTACGCCATTCTTTTCGCTGGAAATCAAACCTTCATCTTCCATTTCTCTAATCAAACCTACAGAAAAATCATCTAAAGTTTCATCGATCTCACAAAACAATTCCTCTAATGAAAACGCCTCTCCCTGTTCTAAAGTTTTAAGTATTTTTTGAATGAGATTTTTACTAATTATCGCTCTATTATTTTCTTTTTGTTTTGAATGCAATTGTCACAAATACCACAGTAAAAATCACTTTCTTCTCCAAAATAATTTACAATCTGAAGCGTTCGGCAAATTTTATTATTTTTAGCATATTCAATTATTTTCTGAGCTTTTCCAATTGCTTGTAGTCTTCTTTCTTTAATTCTCTTTTTATTTAATGGTAAAGATCCTGCGTCAAGTCTTGGTGTAATAAAGGTAATTTGGGGCTGGTCCTTTTTTCCGGAAAAATCCACCAAGCCAAGTTCATCCATTTTCTTCAACATGCCAACCACTTCTTTCTCAGAGGTATTTAACAATTGTGCAATCTTGCTTTCCTTGATTCTGATATAACTCACAAACAATTCTCCTCCATGCAATCTTAGCAATAGCTTTATCAAAGGGTCTAACTTTGCATAAGCAATTTGCGCTTCATACAATTTGCTTTGCGAAACCAAAAAATGTAAAGAAGAAGGAAGAAATACGCTTTCTGAAAAAAGAAGAAAGGCTTCTTCCTGCAGTACTTTTATGGAATTGTAAGTGAGAGGAATAGCCAAATTATACGACCTGGTAAAATCCAGAAAGTCAAAATCAAAACTTGTCATTTGAGCGCTACCCACAGCTAACCTGTAATAATTTGCCAGGCATTGATAAACCTTTTTCAGCATCTCCTCTGGCGGATAGGCTATCTCGGCCATTTCTTCCAATGTTATACAGTCTTGTTCCCTTACCAAGAGTACAGCAAAAGCCTTGATCCCATCTCGCCCTGCTCTTCCAGCTTCCTGATAGTAATTTTCAAGGTTTTCAGGAAGGTCAAGGTGGATCACTGCTCGCACATCGGACTTATCTATCCCCATTCCAAATGCATTGGTGGCGACCATTACTCTTACCTCTCCCCTTATCCAATCCATTTGGCGCTCATTCCTGATATTCTGATCCAAACCCGCATGATAGTAGGTCGCTGACACTCCTAGTTGTTGTAGGTACTGGGCAGTTTCTTTAGTTCCCTTTCTACTTCTGGTGTAAATAATAGCACTCCCAGGCACCTTTTGAAGAATCTCGACTGCTTTCTCTAATTTATTTTCAACCCACCTAACCGCATAAGATAAATTATCTCTCCTAAATGATTTAACAAAAACGGAAGGTTCTTTAAGCTCAAGTTTTTCGATTATATCTGTTCTCACATTCATTGTAGCAGAAGCAGTTAATGCAACCACGGGCACCTTTGGGAAAATTGCTCTAATGGCAACTATTTCCAAATAGGACGGCCTGAAATCATATCCCCATTGAGAAATGCAATGGGCTTCATCCACCGCTATGAGGTTAATATTCATTTTTTTAAACCGTTCTAAAAAAATTTCAGTTTTAAGCCTTTCAGGAGAAACATATAAAAATTTATAATCACCATAAACGCAATTGTCAAGAAGGGTATCTATTTCCCTTTTTCTAAGGCCAGAATGAATTGCCATGGCTTTAATTCCCCTGCCTTTCAACTGGTCAACCTGATCTTTCATTAAGGCAATCAAAGGACTTATCACCAGACACAAACCTTCTTTCATCAAGGCTGGAACCTGAAAACAAATGGATTTCCCTCCACCAGTAGGCAGCAAAACCAAGGCATCCTTTCCTTCCGCGATAGCGTCAACTATCTCCCCTTGAAGGGGACGAAAGTCTTGGTACCCAAAATACTTTTTTAAAATTGCCAGTGCTGAAGTATCTAGCTTATCCATATTGTGGCAATGAGTCCTTTAGCATGAATGTAATTTTTATCCAAATTACGCTTCATCAGACCCAATCACAAGGGGGATTCCTTATTGTTGAAAGTTATTTTAATGGCTCCCTCAGAAATAGCACCTTGCAAAGGAAATTCTTCCTTGCGCCACCACTTTCCATCTTTCCAAAAAAGCAATTCAATCCCTGATAAATCAACAGGAAGAAAAGTCTTTTTATCTAAAAGGACATCCCTTCTTCCTGGTAGGGCAATTTTATAATTTCCAGTCTCTTCCGAAAAAGCAAGACGATTTACAGGCATCCCCATTTCCTTGATTCTGTGGGGAGTAATACTGTACTTTAATTCAGCAGCATCAACCTCACTTTCCATTGCAAACAATTGCCCTTTGTGAAGGTAATCGAAAACACCCCCTTTTTTAAGGTTGTAAATGATCAAATAATCTTTAGAAACCCTTTCAATCCCAACATAAAGTCTATAAATCCCGAATGCAAAAACCAAAACAATCATAGCTGTCAGCTGATACTTTTCCTTCCATCTATCCAATGAAAAAGAAAGAAGAGAAAGCTCCAAAACAGGATCATTTCAGGCAAGTACAAGTAAAGATTATCCATTTTAGCGAAGGGAAGCGCTTGCAGTCCAAAAATCCCATAATTCAATAGGCGAATAGCCATCTCCATCAGCCAACCCAGGATTGAAGCCAAATAGGGTATAGCAGCAAACAACAAAAAAGGAACACCAATAGACATGATAACAAATGCGGCAGGTATGGCCAGTAAATTGGTAAGGATAAAATAGGTAGGGAAAATGTGGAAATAATACACCGCAAGAGGGAAAGTGGTTAACTGAGCCGCTAGACCAACACTGGTAATGTCCCAAAGATACCTTAGCCATTTCTTTTCAGGATGCCATAGTTTCCTAATCAGAGGCTGAAACAGCAATATCCCCATTAAGGCTGCATAACTTAATTGGAACCCTACAGCGTAAATCAAAAAGGGGTCATAAAGCAACAATACCAAAGCCGACAGGGCCAAAGGATTGAATATGGAAGGGCTTCGGGACTTCATTTGTGCGAAGCAGATAAAAGTGAACATGGTGGCAGATCTTAGCACTGAGGGTGAAAGCCCGGTCAGAATCGCATAAAACCAGATAATCACCATTATCAAACTTAAATAGAATACTCTTTTAAATCCTTTCTTTTGACTTGGCTTAAAAATGAGGAAGAAAAAACCATAAATAATCCCTACATGCAAACCAGAAACGGCTAAAATATGCATGGCGCCAGCAGTAGCATAGGCATCCTTTAAATTGGTATCCATGTCATTTTTTTGCCCGAGCAACAAGGCTGTTGAAATCTGAACAGCATGGGGATTTTCAATATAGGTACCAATTTTATCTGCCAGGTATTGTCTCCAGGCTATCACTGTTGACGACCAGGAAGCCTTTTGGGGCGTTGATAAAACGCTGAACTTCTCTCCAATAAAATGGGTGAAATACACTCCTTTTCTTTCCATATAAGTCGAATAATCAAACATAGATGGATTAGTGGGCGTCGGAATTAATTGTGGTGCCCCTTTTATTAGAATGGTCGTCCCTGGTAGTAGTGGTTTTGAGGATTGATGATAAATTTGAACTTGACCACTGGCGGGCTTCCAACCCTCACTATTTTCTATGGCATATACAAAAACCAAATTCCCCTTGCTATTTGGCTTGATTTGATCAGCCTCCTGCACTTCTGCTAAATAGTTTTTATTTTAGGAAAATGAACCAAGTGCTCAGGCATTAAGTCGACATCTCTGGAAGAGGCCACAAACATGCCTGAAAAAATCAAACTTAAGTAAGCTAAAACAGGAAGCGAAACTTGAAAAAACCACTTTCTTTCCGGGCTGTAAACAATTGCTAAAATGAAATATGCTCCCAAGCAAAACAACAAACCTGGCAAAAGCAAAGCACTCAAAAACTCCTTCGTTAAAGGATATAGAAGAACCCCCAAAACGAAAAAGACAGTATACCTAATAAAGGGGAATTCATTGAATTTCATGATTGAAAACCAAAACTGCTTAAAACCCTACTGCATACAATTTCCTCTGAAACACCAATTCAGAAACCCTACCTATCTACCTGCCCTAATTAAGGGTGGGGTATAATAGGACCAAATCCATTGGAAGCAATTGAAAACAGTACAATTTTGGTTAAATCGTTGGCACTATTTGTGACAACAGGGACAAAAAAACAATTGTACTTGCCACTCCCCTTCACCTTGATCAAAAAATTCAACCCAAGGAATCAGAAATTAATTTAACCAACTTTGATCATAAAATCAACGAAACAAAAAAAATCAGGCGTTTGACACCTGAAAATCAACTAATTAAAACCTGAATCCAACTGTAAACCCAGCATTGAACTCAACAGGGTCAAATCTGTCAGACACTTCACTATTAAATCCTCTGGCAATGCTAACATAAGGTCCCAACGCAAATTTATCATTGTGAACCCATTTATAACCACCACCAAAACCAATAATAAAACTATTTAGAGATGTTTCAATAATTTGATCATTATCAAACACCTCAGTAAATGAACCGGTTCTATATTTTAAAAAAGGAAAAACATAAAATCCTGAAGGATTCGATTCTGTGACAAAATAGTAATTGTATGCTATCGTAGCACTTGTCGATTTAAAATCCTGTCCATCTCCTGTATCAGAAACATAAGCAAATCGATCCATAAAAGTCATCCCGAAACCAATGGATTGATTTCTATCCAGAAAATGCTCGTACCCTAGCTCCAGAGAGCCAATAAAAATAGTATTAAAAATGTTTAATTTCACTTCATTTTCTGGAATTACCGGGTCTTCAATTGACTGTGCCTTGGCTTGAAAACTGCCCAAACCTACAATCACTACCAATATCAGCGCACCTATAAAATTTTTCATAAAAAAACTGTTTGCTTAAAAGTAAATAACTCTGTTTAAAATTTCTCTCCTGATTTATACTGCATCAGGTAATGCTCGATGTTGCATTCTACAAAAAGTTCGCCCTTTTTCTCAAATCCAAATTTCTCATACAAGCCTAGCGCAGTAACTTGACCATGCAAATATATCGTTTTATTTTATTTGAAGGGTTGGACAAAACATCTTCTAGTACAGCTTTCACTAACATACTACCAACACCATGACTTCTGTAGGTCTTTAATACAGCAAACCTTTCAAGTTTAATGCCAGAATTTGTAAACCTCCACCTGGCTGTCCCCACTCCCTGCTCAGCATCCTGAACAATAAAGTGGGTAGCTATGGTTTCAAATTCATCATACTCCTCCTCCGCCACTACATTTTGTTCTTTTACAAAAACCTGTTCACGGATATAAAAGGCTTTCTCTAAGGAAAGCGCATCATTGATTTTGCTGACTGTTAAACTCATTTGGAAGGCTGTACTTCGACCTCATTTTTCTCGTAAGCTTCAATGATAGACTTCACAAGCTTATGCCTTACCACATCATTGCCTGAAAGATTCACCACACCTATGCCTTTCACCCCTTTAAGAATCCTAAGCGATTCCCGAAGACCTGATTTTTGACGTGAAGGTAAATCCACTTGCGATTGATCTCCTGTGATAATCACCTTGGAATTAGGCCCCATTCTGGTCAAGAACATCTTAATTTGTTCCGAAGTAGTATTCTGCGCTTCATCCAACAGAACGAAGGCATCATGAAGCGTCCTTCCTCTCATATAAGCCAATGGTGCTATTTCAATCACCCTGTTTTCCTGGTAAAACCTAAGCTTCTCAGTAGGCACCATATCTGCTAAGGCATCATAGATGGGTCTTAAGTAAGGATCAAGTTTTTCCTGCAGATCACCAGGAAGAAACCCAAGGTTTTCCCCAGCTTCTACAGCAGGTCTGGTGATAATAATACGCTTCACCTCTCTATTTTTCAATGCCCTGACAGCTAGCGCCACAGCAATATAGGTTTTACCTGTTCCTGCAGGTCCTAGCGCAAAGACAAGATCATTTTTAAAAGAGGAGTCTACAAGTTTTTTCTGATTGGGTGATTTCGGCCTAACGATCACTCCTTTGTTTCCGTAGAGAATGATGGAGTTATTGCTTTCAGCCTTAACTTGAGGGTTACCTTCTAGTTCAATGTATTCTTTTACATTCTCAGGAGTGACTTGACCATAACGGCTAAAATGCTCCAGGAGCATGTTTAAGATGTCGTTAATTTTAAGAATCTCAGGTGCTCGACCTTTGATTCTTATTTCATTGCCCCGGGAAACAATTTTACTTTGGGGAAAGGCCGCAGAAATCTGCCTGATATTTTCATTTTCCGATCCTAAGAAGTCCAGGAGGGAAATATTTTCCAATGTTATGACTTTTTCTACCAATATATTTTCTTCTGTTTAGCTAATTCTAATAACAAATTAAAAATACCTATTTTTGTGCATCCTTAACGCAAAAGTACGAATTTTTAATTGACTTACTTATATGGCTTTGGTAACATTCATTTCGGATTTTGGAAACTCAGACTACTATGTACCAGTAGTCAAGGCTAAAATGCTATCCATTAATCCCCAATTGTCAATTGTAGACATAAGTCATGAAATTGCCTTATACGACATTGCGCATGCTGCATTTTTACTTCGCTCTACCTTTAACGATTTCCCCAAGGGAACTGTTCACCTTGTTGCACTAAATACCACTAGTAGTATTACTGATGGTTATATAGGCATCAAGCTTAACGAACATATATTCATAGGACCTAACAATGGGGTGCTAAGTATGTTGGCCGACCATGACCCGGGGATAATTGTGAAATTTTCGGACATCCACGTTAAGAACAGTTCCTTTCCTGCCAAAGATATTCTTGCGCCAATAGCTGCTAAAGTGGCCAGTGGAGCAGCCATACATGATTTCGGAGGTCCTTTGCAGGCCATTAAAAAAATGATGGGGCGCCACTTCAAAGCTAGTAAAAAACAAATCGTGGGTTATGTTCTTCGGGTAGACATTTACGGCAATTTGATCACCAACATTCCTAAGGAAGTCTTTGAAAAATTAAATCCCGGAAAATTTGAGATCGTTTTTGGCAGAGAATCCGTCCAAAAACTCCAAACCAATTACAATGAAGTAGAACCTGGGGATTGCTGGGCATTCTTCAATAGTTTGGGTTTATTGGAAATTGGAATTAACCATGGCCATGGGGCAGATTTATTAGGGATGCGGTATGACAGTCCTATTTTGATCAATTTTGAAGTTTAATTTTTCTAATTTCTGATTAATTAAACCTTTAAAAATCAGCAGGTAGCCAAGACAGGCTATAAAAAAGCGAAAAAATCACGGTTGCAAGCAGGTAAAATATTTGTTTGTGAAAAATTCTTTGCACATATTTGCATCCCATTCAGCAAGGAATGGAAATGCCCAGGTGGCGGAACTGGTAGACGCGTTGGTCTCAAACACCAATGCCTTCGGGCGTGCCGGTTCGATTCCGGCCCTGGGTACACAAAACCCCTTTAGATGCAAATCTGAAGGGGTTTTTGCGTTTTTTGGTAAACCGTTTTTAAATAGTAGCTTTCTGCGGTCTGGAGAAATCAAGAAATTCAAAAATATCTATTATGAGTTCCCTTTTGGGCGTAAGACAAATGCCAGGTGGCGGAACTGGTCAACCTGCCGTCAAGCAAATGCAATGACATAAAACACCAATACCATTAATTATAATCCTCCAGAACCACAAAATAAATCAAACAAAACGAAACGTAGTTACAAGTGTTTTAAGAAAAAAATTGTCTTTATAAGAAAAAATACTATAATTCTATTTGAAGTAAAATCAAAAGAAGATACCTTTGAAAAGTAAAATCCTGCCAGCAAAGCAGGCAGGATTTCATCTGTTAATCTTTGGGTGATCGTATTAATTGGATGATGTGGTAAATTGTCCCAATTAATAAGAAAAACCATTCGGACACTTTTATTATCGTGTCTAGCATAAATAATGATTTTAAATAGATGATTTTTGAAAAGCCGATATATAATATCGGCTTTTCTCTGTTAGACCTTCCAACTCTGTAAAGTTGGTGATTTTTTCTAAATATTGAAAGTTCGAAACTAATAAACCATACCAAATGTTGACTCTTGGTCAATTCGTCGTAATCAATTATAAATTAATTATTTACCCAGATTTAGATAAAGTTTAGATTTAAGTCTATTCAGAAGTGTTACTATTCAATTTTTTTTTTAAAAAATAAGATAGTATCAATATTCCTTATCTTATTTGACCCACTGACACATATCAGTAGCAGAAAATTTTATATATAAAACAATCCCATTTAACAAAATAAAATATGTAGAATCAATCTACAGATCAAAGCCTTAGTTTCCTACAGTGATAATCTGAAAACCAATTTATTGAACCAGCAAATTGCAAGAAAAGGTATTCTTTTATATAAAGCATTTCTTTTGGGTTATCTGACATAATTATCCAAAAAGTGATATTTGGATTTCAAGCTTCGGATAAAAAACTCCAATAATTACAAATGGATTTTTAGCTCTTCTCATATGCCATTCTTTGGTCGTCCCCATAAAAAAATAAATATCTTTATTTGCTAGAAAGTCGGTTTCATATTTCATTCTCACTTTTTCCTTGGCTATCTCTGGGTTTCCATTAGCATCTCTTAGACAGTTCCAATACAGCTGTCCAATCTCCCAGTCTTCAATCATAAGCTTGGAAACTCTACCCTCATCATCTTCAAATTCATATTTGAATTTCCAGGGCACTTTGGGAAACATTTCTTTGGCCTCTTCATTCGGTTCGTGAAATAGATCTATCTGATCTTGTAGGGCTTTCCAAATAGGCTTCCAATCTGCCTCATCTTTTTCTATAATTAATCGTCTTATTTTAGTGGGTTTAAAAGTAGCTAAGGAAAGATTTTTTGGAGCTTTAGAATCTTCTATCAACCGGTTTAGATTCGTATAGACTTTTTTTAAACAAACGCCTTTCTTTTAGCCCAATTAAGCTTTGTATCAAGCGATTCTCCAACTTTCAAGTCCTTAAACCCATAATCTGTAAGCGAATGGCTTTCCGGGCGAAAATCATCCAATCTTTTGTCCAAATTCAGTTCTATCCAGGTATATTTTCTTGATTTTACTTTTCCTGTGCTTTTAAGTCCTTTGAGAAAACTCAAGGGCATAGGATAAACCCTGATCCAAGAGCCATCTTCCCGCAATCCAGCTGTGCATACTAGTTCATCATAGCTTTTAGAGGGAAGCGGATAGGTAGTGACTGTTAATAAAATCCGTTCTCTAGGCATGTCGAAAAATATTAAATATGAAAAAGATCAAAATCTACTTCAGGTCTCGCCATCACTGCATTTGCCAAGTGCAATCTATGGCATTGGCATATATCTGCCTCAAAACATGTTATTGCCACTCGTTGGTTTTTATGAATCAGATCAATTAAAAAATCTTGCTGCTCAAATGTTTCTTGAATGACAGTTTGATTATATTCTTCAAAAAGGGCATCATAATCAGCCTGAACATGAAGTTCTTTTCGTTTGTCAGAATTAATACCAACTTCCGGAATATGTATAAACTGAATCCCCAACCCTTCACAAGCTGATTTTAATTGATTTTTGCTAAAACCAAACTTCATGCTTCTGGAATTTTTACGAACATCACAAAGCACCTTAACATCTTCAATCAAGAGTTTATTGAGGTATTCCTCCAAAGATATACCTTCATAACCGATAGTGAAAAGGCCCTTTTTATTCGAAGTGGGTTTATAGGAATTTACAATTGATACTTCATCAAGATTTAAGTGTGTCCCGGCTACTTGACTCTTGGTAGCGAAATAAGGAAAATTTAAATAGGTATAACGTATCAATTCACTTGAGCTTTTACCTTCAAACTCTTTCTTTAATTTAAAAAGGTTTACATAATCTTCTTTTTTGAGTTCATTCAAATAACTTTTGGCAGACGTATTCTTCCAATTTTTCTCTGTTTCGGTGACCAACCCATATTTTTTCAAAGTGCCTAAATCGGCATTTGCTTGAAACGAAAAGCACCCAAACTTATAAGGGACGAAGTAATAACTTGGCTCATTTTGTTTTTGGGACAAAATAAATAGCAACTTTTGTAACTGAAGCTTTTCCAGTTGATCCCCAAATAGTTCGAGAATTGAAAGCCCTATTTTTCTTCTATAATACATATTACAAATATACAGTCAAATGTTAAGTCGTTAACACTTGGTTCATTTTATTAGTTACACTTTCCATATCCGCCCCATACATTTCTCACATCTTCTTTTTCCATCTTCTGTATCCAAAAGTGTTAAACCCAAATCATCCAATCCTAATTAAAAGCTAGAAGCGATATGGTCTTATATCATTCTAAGCCAAGCCAGCTTTTTTTCTAAAGTAGTGAGTCTTTTATAAAACATGATTAAAAAATAAGACAAAACCCTTATAAAAGCAAAAGGCACACCCTGAGACGCTTTTCTACGGGTAGCGTGCTGTGTACTGTTGACGTAAAGATATAAATACTATTTCTGAACCCCCTCCAAATTAGCATCCGTTAGGTCTACATTATCTAAATCAGCAGCCCTCAGGTCGGCGCTTTTTAGATTAGCGCCTTTTAAATTTGCACCAGTCAAATTGGCTTGTTTCAAAAATGCACCTTCTAAGTTAGCTTTCAATAAAATCGTATTCATTAAATTTGCCGACTCCAAATTTGCTTTACACATATTTACACCACTCAAATTCATTCCTTTTAGTTTTGCCCATCTCAAATATACCCCCTCAAAATTGACTGTATTTAAATACTCCACTGTTTCTAATTCAGCTGATTCTAAATTGGCTCTCTTGAAGTTAGCCCCTTTTACATTTGACCTCATTAACTTAACAAAAGATAAATCTGAACCTGAAAAGTTAGAGTTCTCTAAATTCGTTTTTCTAAGATCCGCGGATTTCAACTTTGCCAGCTCCAAGTTTGCTCCCCTTAAATTTGCTCTTATTAAGCTTGCATTCTCCAAAATTGCACCTCGCAAATCCACATCTTCTAAATTGGTATCATTTAAATTCGCATTGCTTAAATCTGCTCCACATAATTTAGCTCCGCTTAAATTGGCTCCTGAAAGATTGGCACCAATTAACTTAGCCCCTCTTAAATCTGCACCAATTAATTTAGCACCTACTAAAATCCCTTTCTCTAAATTCACTAATCCTAAATCTGCATCTTGTAAATCTGCATCTTGTAAATCCACACTCCTCATATCCGCCTCTCTTAGGTGTGCTTTTCTTAAATCTGCTCCCTCTAAATCTGCTTCGTTTAGTATTGCTCGCCATAAATCCACGCATCTCAAATCCGCTTCTTTAAAATTCAGCTTTTCTAGATCAAGTCTGACTAAGTTCAATCCATTAAAATTTACTGGACGTGAATGCGAATTAATACGATTTATTACGTCCTCTCTTGTTAAAGATCCCATTTATTTCAGTTTTAGCTAAAGGTGTTCCTTTTATTTTCAAACAAAAATATTCTAATTTTACACAAATTCAGTCAATTCTTTAAAAATCTCATATTTCATTACAATTTTAAACTGTGACATTAAAACATTTAAAAAAAACCAAAAAGTGACTTGTATAAGATAGTCGCTTATTTATAACAAAATTAGTATTCCTAATTAATACAAAAGTACCATCAATACATAAGTTCTCTAAGATCACAAAGACATCGCTACTAACAAGACAACCTAAACCCCAACTACCGGCCCATCAAATTTTAAGCTCACATAAAGGATGTTTCATGATTTTCTTTCAATATTGCAAACGGAATGATTCCTGTATCATTTAAATAAAATTAAAGCATGAAAGACCTAAGTACATTTTGCCTTTTTTTGATACTATTTGCAACAATGGCTTGCAATGGGTCAAGTAACCTGTCTTCAGAGCAATTGGAAAGTTTTGAATCCAAATTAACAGCAACGAATTTCTACTGGCAAAGTAGGTATGGAAGCTATATTGATTTTCAGTTTAGGCCAGACGGAAAAGTCTATGCGCTTATCAATGGAAAAGCCAGTACCAAATTATATGGGAATTGGGCATTTGACAATAACAGTGGAGAGTTACAGATTGCCTGGGAGGGCGGTAGACAATACACTTCAATTGTGAAGCATATCGATGCCAACTGGGGCAAGATCACTTTTGAATCGAAAATCCATGAGTATGGGGATAAAACTATAACAAGGTTAAAACTCTTAGATGACCGGTTTAGTAAGCTGGAATAATTAAATTACTTCTTTTAAAGCTCTTGCCAATCTATTTTTGGCCTCCAAAAACAATCAGGGGTATCAATGTTGTTTAAACAGCATTGATACCCCTGATTACTTGAAAAGCGAGATCGCTTCTAACTCGTTTACATTTACTCCCCAGCACTGTCTTGGGCAGAGAATACTCTCTTAAGCAATGCAGTAGTTCTTTCTGCAGGGTTTTCACGTATGGCTTTTTCTTCCTGGGCCACAAGCTGGAAAAGGCCATTAATAGCCATCTGCGTAACATAGGCATTCAAATCCGGATCTAATTTCTTGGAGGTAGTAGGAAAGGAATTGTACCTACCTACCAGGTCTCCATAATATTTAGTGGCACCTACCTGATCCAGGGATTCCTGAACATGTGGCTGAAACAAGGCCGTTAATTTCTCTGTAGTTGTTCTTTGTAAGTATTGGGTTGCAGCATCATCTTGCCCTTTCAATATATTCCAGGCATCCGTAATGGTCATCTGCTTGATCGCTGCAATAAAGATAGGTTTTGCCTCCTTGGCAGCACTTTCCGCACCCCTATTGATCGTCATAATCACCTTGTCTACTTCAGACCCAAGGCCAATATTTCTCAACGTAGACTCTACCCGTTGAACATCTTCAGGAAGCGCTATTCTTATCAGGTCATTTTTAAAAAACCCATCTTCGGTTGATGCTAGATTTGCTCCTTCGGTCACTCCTTTTATCAAAGCTTCCTTTAACCCATTTCCGACTTCACTTTCTGTAAGTGCAGCCGAGGACTCACTGGCTGCTGCCAAGAACTTATTCACATCTGCCGTTGTACAACCTACCATAGTAAAGACAAATAGGGCAAAAAGTATATTGGATAATCGTTTCATTTTTTATTTTTTGTTTAAATGTATACTTTAGAAATTAAGGATAGCAATTGCCATTCTCAATGTTTTGCATTTTGGGAAAGTTGTATTAATCTGGCAATGGGTTTATAAATACTAAAACGTTTACTTTTTAATCCAATTGCCCCCACTTGACCATGATTTCCTGAATCAACAACGCTTGACCTTTTTTACTTAAATGACCGTGGTCAATGTAATTGGTTACTTCTTTAGAAAACCAAAAATTCAGGGTTATTGAAATTATAAAAACGCAACATTCCCTCTCCGTCGCTGTTAACCCCAGAGAGGATATCCTCCCAATATTTATCCATACTCTCACTATGAGCTTTGTAAATGGGATAAGGTACCGGGTGATAATAAACGAAAGTGCGGATGTTATTTGTTTGAAACAAGGTCATTAATTTCTCGAAATCCTTTCTTTGACTGATACCTATCTCAAACTCGCTTACATCCACATTGTTTACTTCTTTCGTTATTCTATCCGCCACATCTGCTACTCTGAATAATGCTTCAAAGGAATTGCTTCCATTTGTGTTATACTGATTTTTTGGATATTTGTTGGGCCAAAGGTTGAAATTCCTAATAATTCCCAAGCCATATACCCTTAGCAGATTTACCGAACCCAACGCTTTCCAGTAAGTATCAGGGCTCATTAAGTCCGAGTCTTCCTCACCTGTATTGGTCGTAACGTAAGGATGAATACAAACAATCGCTTCCTTAATTGTACCATTGTTTTCAATAACATTGGAAGCTAAGGCCAGAATATTATCCATTCTGGCTCCCATAAGGCTTACATTAAAATAATTTTTATCCTGAATATGACTGGGGTTTAGGTTAGCAGATAGGGACGGGCCCAAGATCATGCCTTCAAAGTTTTGAGGAACATATTCAAATGTCATCAGGTATTTCGAAAACCTTTCTTCTCCATATACCCTTACTTTGTCTTTGTCCTTAAAACCAAACAAGCCAAAAACATCCAAGAAAAAGTTTAGAAAACCAAAAACCAGTAAAATGCCAGCGAAACCTAGGAGTAAAACCTGAAAATATTTTTTGAATTGTTTTTCCATAGACTAAAAGTCAAAATATAAAAAGTCATTCTTAACAATGGAATTGAGATAAATCACATTGATCAAAAATAACAGGAGATTTAACACCAGATAAGTAAAAGTAGGCTTCAGCCTTCTTCCAAATTCGATGGCATTGGGCATAAAAAGCAATATTACTCCTGCTATCCAAACTGGCAGGTCGTAAAAATTACTCACCAAGAAAAAATCTTCTCTTGCTGGAACAATATAAAACATCCTTTGTAACATCTCTAATGAACCACCCCAGGAGTCAGCTCTGAAAAATACCCAAGTAATGTTCACAAATAAAAAGGTCAGAAAAAGCGCTAAAACTTTGGGTAAATTCAAACCCAATTTCGACCATTCTCTATGAATTACCAATGCTGCCCCATGCAGGAATCCCCAGAAAACAAAAGTCCATCCGGCTCCATGCCAAATACCTCCCAGGAGAAATGTAGCCATAAGGTTTAAGCCCGTTCTAAAATTCCCTTTCTTGTTTCCTCCTAGGGGGATGTATACATAATCCCTTAAAAACCTACTTAAAGTCATGTGCCAATTTCTCCAAAACTCCTTTATGCTTAAGGACTTGTATGGAGAATTAAAATTTTGGGGAAGCTTAATATTAAACAAAAGTCCAAGCCCGATAGCCATAGCGGAATACCCGCTAAAATCAAAATAAAGCTGCAGGGAATAAGCCAGAGAGGAAGCCCAGGCTTCTGCTGAACCCAAAGAGTTAATATTGGCATATCCTTTGTTAGCTATTATAGCAAAACTATCTGCTATAATTATTTTCTTGGCCAAGCCCATCATGAATATGAACAAACCTCTTGAAAGGTGGTCGTAATTAAGCTTGGTAAGGTTTGGCTTTCGGAACTGCCCCATCATTTCAGAATGATGAACAATAGGGCCGGCTATTAATTGGGGAAAGAAGGATACGAATAATCCATATGAAAATAAATTTTTCTCTTTCTGTGTCCCTTTATAACTGTCTACCAGGTAGGCAATTTGTTGGAAAGTATAAAAAGATATTCCCAGAGGAAGTACCAGGTTAAGGTAACCTAAGGAAAGATCAGGTATAAAGTTTAGGTTATAAATGACAAAGTCGGTGTATTTGAAAAATACAATGCCTAGTAAGTTGACAGTTATACCTAAGATAAGTGTTTTCTTCTTTCCCGGGTAAATTCTTTTAGAAATGAAATAATTGAAGCCTATTGAAAATAGAATCAATGCCAGGTAGGCAGGATTCCACCAACCATAAAAAAAGAGGGAACATAGCAGTAACCAAAGACCTGTAAAAGGGGGCTTTAGTTTTGGGCCAAAGAAATAAAATACAAATAGGGTAATTGGTAAAAATCCTAAAAGAAATTCAAAAGAATTAAATAACATTTTGATTAAAGTTCAGCTAAAAAGTCTTAAAAATTTAAAATGGTTGTACCCTTAGATGGCAAACAAGAGGCTTTGAATAAAGAAATTAAGATGATATTTAAACTTCTTAGATATCCGTTTGAAACCTAAGTAATAGAATTACATGACTAATTTCAAATTTCGAGCTAAAATAATAGCGTACACTCTTGTTATCCTTTCAATTAGAAGTAAACTTAAGTAAATGTGTCGATTTCACGAAATATAATAACTGAAAAAATATTTTTTCAGTTTTAAATTCTTTCTCATTACAAATATAAACTATTTAACTTTAAATTGTAATAAAGATACTTATGCAACTCTCCTTTCAAAAAGCCTTTTATCCGCTTGCTTTCGTTTTCCTCCTTTTATTTGCCATGGTGTTGGCAAAGAGTGTTTTAATATCTTTATGTTTTGCCCTTTTGCTCTCTTTCATCCTCCATCCCTTGCATAATATACTCATGCGCAAGGGAATACCCATTATTCTTTCTGCATTTTTGGTCCTGATTACTTTCTTTCTGGTGATAATTGGGGTATTTACGTTTTTCTCTGCAGAAATCATTTCACTTTCTGATGAATTGACCAATTTCGGAGACAAATTGATGAAGTTATTTACCGATTCAATAGGTTACCTTAATGAAAACGTGAGCTTTTTAGGAAACCTTGAAAAAGAAAAAATTCTTGATGACGCGAAAGCCTGGGCAAAAGACGGTGCTTCAGAAATGTTAGGTTCTACTTTTAGCAGTACCACTAGTTTTTTCACTGGTCTTTTTACCACGATTATTTACACGTTTTTATTCTTGATTTATAAAGAAGGGTTAGTGGCTGCTTTCAAGCGTTTTGCTCCAGAAAACCATAAATCAGAATTCCACAACATGCTTAAAAAAATCCAATTGGTTGGTCAAAAGTATTTGTCCGGAATGCTTACCTTAATCATCATTCTTGGGTTTGCCAATAGTACCGGCTTATGGATCATTGGTCTTGACAATCCCTTCCTCTTTGGTTTTCTCGCGGCCTCACTATCCATCATCCCATATGTAGGTACTACAATTGGAGCAAGTATCCCAGTTCTTTATGCATTTATGTCCAAAGACGAACTTTGGGTACCTCTAGCTGTCGCGATAATGTTTTGGCTTATTCAGGTCATCGAAAGTAATTTCTTAAGTCCAAAAGTAGTAGGGAATAGTGTTAACATCAATGCCCTTGCAGCTATTTTGAGCTTAATAATAGGTGCCTCTGTCTGGGGTGTGGCTGGTATGATCTTGTTTCTTCCTTTCGCTGCGATGCTTAAGGTGGTGTGTGATCATTACGAACCACTCCAACCTCTAGGCATGTTATTAGGAGATGATCAATTCAATGATAAGGAAAGTAATTCACCCTCTTGGTTTTCTAAGATTAAGAACAAATTTTAATCTGAAGTTTTATAGCTGTCTAATATTCTTCAGAAAAATATTAAAATTTAACCCAATCAAAATCCTGAAAATTTAGTCAGGATTTTGATTGGGTTTATGTTTTCCCAGCTTATGGGTATGCTTTATTTCTGCTCTGAGAGATAGGTTATCAAGGAAGCAAATTCTTCGTAAGAAAGCGCATTGGCCAATCCCACTGGCATCATAGAATTCTCAAGCTCCGTGCGTTCCTTTATATTATCCGTCAAAATAGTAAACGCTTGTCCTGCAATGTTTCGGATAACAATACGTGCTGCACTTTCGGCAGTTACGAAGCCTACATAAGACTTATCATCCTTAGTTGATATCATGACGGTCGCAAATCCTTGAGAAATTGAAGCATTGGGTTTTAAAATGGATTCAGCGATTTGCTCTCTGCTCATGATACTCCCAATTTGCCCCATAAAAGGCCCCTTCATTTGCTCATCAGCAGAAATACTATGGCAGGCTTTACAACCTTGTTGTTGAAAGATTGCTTCTCCTTTAATGGCTTCTCCCTTCACCTCTTGCATCGCCAAAAGAATGTCCTCTATTGAGGATGCTCCAACTTGCCCTTTTTGATTTTTGATTTTCTCTAAATCCACCTCTGATTCCTCAATAATTTCAGTGACAGAAAAATCGCCCCCAAATTCAGTGATTCCCATTCTGTTTTTCTCGTTGAGCATTGCAATCAAATCTTTTTCACTTTGAGATCCATTGTCCCAAAGCTTCTTGAATAGGTCTTTAATTTGTGCAGACTCAGACCACAATACTGATTTATAATAGGGTCCATGTGTATCAGGCCTGGTTCCCCACCACCAAGAACCATTGTAGGGTGCTTCTTGAGTATACAGTCTTGCCAAAGTAGTCAATATCCCTTGCTTCAATTCAAGCTCCTCCGTGCCAGCACCATTGAATTTGGCGATCAAACCAGTTACAGCAGCCTTGGAATGCAGGTAACGCAAAGCCCATAGTCCTAATTTAGAATTCCCTGAACCTACTGCCGCTAAACTTTCTTCGTCCGCCTCCAAATTAACTAATGCCCTTACGGCCAAATGCGGCAATATTATATCAGCATTAGGTGTGGCATGAGGCCCTTCTTCCCCATATTTGGGAGCCTGGAAGGAGTCAGGAACATGTGTGGCTAACAATTGAGGTATAGCAGCCTTGTCTCCAATTCGGCCCAGGGCAATGATGGCTGCCGCTTTTACCCTTACAGACGGATCTTCCAATGCCTCCACAAAGGGAGCAATGGTTAGCTTCTCTATAAAATCTTTGCGATCAGTAATCGCTCTAATTACATATTCTTTGAGTTGAGCATCATTCATTAAAGTCAACAACTGAGGAACTGCCTCTACTCCTTTGATCTGAGTATAAGCATACATGGCTGCTACTCTGGAATAATCAGCAGCATCTTCATCTGTAGCCAATTCCCAAACCTCATTCGCTGCACCTTCAGAACCTCTTTTTATCAGCTCCTGTTGGGCATAAATCCTAAGGGTGGCACTATTCTCTCTAAGCAAATCCACTAAATCATCAATATCTAAAGTAGGGAGGTTTGGCACTTCACTGTATTCCAACACCTTGGGAACAACCCTGACCACATAACCTTTACCAACATTCCCTGAATATCCAGCTCCATCCCAAGCGGCCATAAACATTCTACCAGATCCATCAATGTCCAGGTCTGTAACCTGAGGCAATTTGAAAAATGGTTCTTCAGCCTGTGTATAAGAAGGGCCATCTTCGGTCACTTTGTGAATAAACACTTGACTTCTGCCCCAATCTGCCATCAGTGGGTTATTGTTGTATTTGGTAGGCCAGTGATCATCCTGAAGATATAAAGCTCCTGTACCTGAACCACCTCCAACATCTATAAGGGCTGGAATAATCTCTTCCGTAAAATTTTTAAACAAGACAGGGTATCCATATTCACCTGACTGGATTTGATGAATAAAACGAATGTTCCAGCCACCCCCGTCATTGGTATTGCCTCGGGTAAACATATTCATGTAGGGATCAATGGCAACATCGTATATGTTCCTTAACCCATGGGTATATACTTCCATTTCGGTACCATCAGGGCGAACCCTTAAAACGCCACCACCTAACATGGTTAATTCGGTTCCATCCCTATCTACTGCCCCATGAAAACCAAAATCTCCAACTGCAATATAAATCCATCCATCTATACCAAGACGAATTCCGTTGGTAGCATGATCTGTCCCTCTGCTTTGTAAGAATTTAGGTGAGCTAATGTGCTGTATTAAAGGTTTTGATGGACCATCTGCAATTCCATCGCCATCTTTGTCTTCAAACACTACCAAGTCCATACCAGTAGCTAAACTGTCTTGCTTTGAAAACACCGTATGAAGTACAAACAATTTATCACCTAGTGAAATAATCCCTCTTGGATTGTCTACGGTCGCAAAAACAGTATGTATATCGGCCTGACCATCGTTGTCACTGTCTATTAATTTCACGATACTCCCTTTTCCTGGCGTTTTACCAAGAGAGCCAATGGCATCCACTCCTACATATACTTCCCCATAAGGAGATACGGCTAAACAGGCTGGACTTGGCGTTATGTCCGGACCAGAAAAATACTGAATGGCCAAATCTTCAGGCCAACCTAAAGCTTGACTCAGGGAGTCTAAAGATGGAGACGTTTGTGATTCTATAATTTCAACCTTCTTTTCAGGTTTACAGGCAAAAAAGACAACCACGAGGGAAAGTAAGAACAGGGATTTTTTCATTGGGTTTAAAGTTTATTATAGCGCCAAAACTATACAAAAAGCAAAGCCCATCCAAAAGTTAAGATAGGCTTTGTTTTAAAAAACTCATTTATTAATATTACACAGAAGCTATTAAAAATCCGATACTTAAAGGTGAAGCCCACATTCCGTTTTCGGGCTATTGTTCCATCGGCCACTTCTATCTGCTCCTGGAACGGTACAATGTTTACACCCAATAGAGTGATATCCAAAAGCGATTAGTGGATGAAAGGGGAGATCATGCTTTTTAATGTAAGCATCTCTTTCCTCTTCAGTAACATCCAATAAAGGATAAAACTTAAGAATCCCTCCTCGTTCTTCAAAGATATCCAACGTGGATCGGTGGTCACTTTGCCAACTCATTAAACCAGAAACCCAAACTGAAAATCTACTTTTAATTAATTCAAGTGGTTTCACTTTATTAATAGAGCAACACAATTCCGGATCAGTTTTCCATGTAGTATTCTTACTTGTAAATTCATGATCTTCTTTACCAGCACTGACAGATTCCACATTTAAACCGTACAATTCTGTTAATTTTTCTCGATACTCGAGGGTTTCAGAGAAATGGTACCCCGTATCAATGAAATAAATCTTTTGCTCTGAATTGCCTTTAGAGAATACACTCAATAACAATGCTGAAGTAGCCGCAAAAGAGCTTGTGAGCATCACATCGCCAGCATCAAAATCTTTGTATAACTGTACCACGCGCTCCTCTACCGATAAATCCCGGTACTTTTCGTTGAGGACTTTTATCTCTTCCTTTGAATAAAGTTTTTTTGAAATCAAGGATTCCTGCATGCCAGGTGTTTTTATTATTCTACAAAACCTACCGATTTGGTATGGTATTAAATTTTGGTAAAAATAGTGATTAAATTCTAAAATGCAATAGCCTTAATTTTAAATATAAAAGGATCTTATAAGGCAGCTTTAGGCATAAAACTTTTTTTGCTTAAATAAACTAAAATTGAAACCATTAAGCCTACCAAAGACATCAAGGCGAAAGAAGCCTTTAAACCTGTCAACTCGGCAATGAAACCAATCAATGGAGGACCTAGCAAAAACCCAAAAAAGAAATCGTGGAAACCATAGCTATGGCAATGCCAGTCGGCAATGAAGTAGAATTGGCTGCCAGACTAAAACAAAGCGGCACTATGGCTGCTGTCCCAAGCCCTACCATTAAAAATCCTATTATAACCGTATAAACAAAAGGGTATGCTATAGACAGTACCAGTCCAGAGAAAATCAAAATTCCAGAACCTTGTAATACACTTATCATCCCAAAACGATGGGCTAATTTATCTGCAGCAAATCTACCAATGGCCATAGATCCCATGTAAGCAATGTATCCCGTCGGGACCAAATAGGCTGGCGCCATCACCACTTTGTTCATGTAGACCCCAGACCAATCAAACATACACCCTTCACACATCATCCCGCAAAACCCTACCATACCGAGTCTAAGAAGTGTTTTATCTGGCTTTCTCCAAACCATCCCCTTTACTGAATTTGATTTATCCTGAACTTCAGGCACAAACCCATTCCGAAAAGTAAAAATCACAAAAACACCTATCAAAGAAACAATTGAATAGTGATGAAATGGAGACAATTTAAAATAAACCATAAGTCCACCGATACCTGCCCCAGCAAAACCGGCCAAACTCCATAAACCGTGTAAGGATCCTAAAATATTTCTACCATAATCCTTTTCCAGGTTTAAGGCCTGGGTATTCAATGATATATTCATCATGTTACCTATCATGCCAAAAATAAACACCATCACACTTAGAAAAAAGGCATCCATTGAAAATCCAATTCCAACCAATACCAAAATATACAAGGACAAGCCGACCATCACTACCGACCTGCTGCCAAATTTCACTACTGCCCATGCGGCGAGAGGTAAGGCAAGTAAAGAACCAAGAGGAAGACCCAATAGCACTGAGCCAAGTTGTCCTTCACTCAAAGAAAATTTTTGCTGAAAATCGGGAATCCTGGACGCCCAGGATGAAAAGCATAATCCTGTAAGGAAAAAGAAAGCGCCTGCTGAAATTCTTCTTGTTTTTAATTGCACCATGGATTCTAAATAATTCACAAAGGTAATATAGAAACCGAATGAATTGCAAAGGTCAAATTTAACTTTTTGTGAAGCTTTAAATAAACCATAATTACTATTTTGGGGTTACAACATTAGTTAATTGGTTGCCCATTGGATTTCTGCGACGCTACTCACGCAATTCAATTGCTACCTCATCACGGACCTAAAAACCAAAATGCAACATGGAATTCGTAATTGCAGGCACCACCATCGCCATGGCCATCCTTTTAATTAGGGTTATTATTAAAAAAGTTTTTGATTGATGCTTATGGTTATGCAAAAGTGCTTGATTATACTTGTAAAAATGAATGCAGCATCGAATTAATTCGACCTATCCATGCCATGAATGCACCAAAGGAAATCGTATCCATTACCTTTTTTCAATATCCTGAAAAAAACCGCTGGTGGGCATTTAATCAAATGCAACTGGCCCTCTCTCCTTTAAAAAAAGCCAAGGGTAAAAAGTTCTTTAAATTGATGGGGACAGGCGGAGGTTTTGGCTTTTCATTAAAACCGGACCTTTCAACTTATGCATTATTAATGGTATGGGAAGATCTGGATGCAGCTAAAAACTTTAGCTTGTCTGAAAGTTACCTCAGATTTAACCAGCAATGTTCAAGCAATTTTACTTATTGGATGCATTGCATTCAAAGCCATGGCACCTGGTATGGAGCCAAACCATTTACTCCCTCAAATGAAACAACTGATGGGCCAATAATGGTGATTACCAGAGCTCGGGTAAAATTTAAAAAAGTTTTCAGATTTTTAAATTTTGTCCCTAAAACGAGTCTTGCCATAGAAAAAGCCAAGGGATTGATATATACCAAAGGTATAGGAGAATGGCCAATAATAGAACAAGCCACATTCAGTTATTGGAACAGTCGCGAGCAAATGGAAAATTATGCCTACAACTCTGATCATAGAGAGGTTGTTAAAAAAGTTAAGGATGAAGGCTGGTATAAAGAAGAATTGTTTGCGAGGTTTATCCCTGTTAACTTAAACGAAACCCATGAATAGGGATCCAACCGAATTCAATAAAACCAGATTGGCTCCTACTCCTAGTGGTTACCTTCACTTGGGAAATGTTATTTCTTTTTTCATCACAGTTAGCCTGGCCAAAAAGCATGGGGCCAAAATACTTCTCCGCATCGATGATTTAGATCAGAAACGTGTCAAATCAGAATACATACAGGATATTTTTGACACCATCGATTTTTTAGAAATACCTTACGACGAGGGCCCAAGAAATTTAAAGGAATTTAAACAAGACTATTCTCAAATTCATAGGCAGGCATTGTACAGCGCCGCTATCGAAGAATTAAAGGAGAACAACTTGGTTTTCGCCTGTGATTGTTCTCGAAAAACGCTGTTAAAAAGACACCCAAAGAGATGGTGTACAGGAACCTGTATTCAACGCAACTTACCTTTTAAGAAAAATCATACTTCATTAAGATTGGTAACCCAAAAGGACGATTCAATCTCATTAAACCTTTATTCAAAAGGCCAAACAACATATCACTTACCAGGTGCGATGGAATTCTTCATGCTTCAAAAAAAAGATAGCTTTGCAAGCTACCAATTGGCTTCCTTGATGGATGATTTAAGCTATGGTGTTGACCTAGTTGTTAGAGGCATGGACCTATTGCCCTCTTCAATAGCGCAGGTATACCTTTCAAACAAGTTAAAAGAAAACAGTTTCGGCAACAGCTCATTTTACCATCACCAATTATTTAAAGAAGAAGGAAAAAAACTTTCCAAATCCAACGGGAGCTATTCCATTCAGCAAATGCGCAATGCCGGGATGAAAAAAGAAGCCATTTATCAATTGGCAGCCAAACAGCTAGGCATAGCCTATCCGGTTACCACCATCGAGGAATTTTCAAGTCATTTCCTTCTCCTTTTTTAATCAATCATCAAAGTCAGGAATCGTTAATAATTCACCACCTTTCAAAGAGGATTGATGGGCAACAATACCTGGAACCGTATAGGCAAGCGCTTCATAAATATTCACTTCCGGCATCCGTTCCTCCACAATTGACTGGATAAATTCATGGGTAATAAAAGTATGGGATCCATCATGTCCACTTTTATGCCTCATAGACTCGGGAAGCATATCCGTTTGCCACCATTCAGGAATCTCATAAGGCTCTACCTTATTCCTTGTATGTTCAAAGCCAGCATCATCTTTTCCCATTTCAGATGCGTTGGTTACCAAAGTGGGCTCACTGGAGTGCCCTGTAGGAAGGTAGAAACTCATCTTCTCTCCTCTCCATTCTCCTCTTTCAGCATTCCTTAATGCCCCTTTCCAGTTGACTTCTACCCTAAAAGGATGACCTCGGTCTGTTTGAAAAAAAGCTGTTTCATTCCAAAATGGATTGTTGTAGGGATTATTTTTCAACAAACCCTCTCCTTTGCCATAACCTAGACAGCTTACTTTCTTTAACCTTTCACCTGTAACACTTATCAGCAAAGCCGTGCAATGCGTAGGATAATTCATCGGCGCCAGACCATGTCTCCATGTAGGCTTTCCATCTTCAAACCAAAGTACTTCTAAACCAGGATGGTTGTATTCTGCTGCTGCGCTAAAGATTTCTCCAAAACGACCCTCCTTATAAAACTTCCTGGCTGAAATTGTCCCCTGCATGTAGACACTGGTTTCTGCCATCATAAAGTTTTTCCCAGTTTTCAATACTGTTTCCTTTATTTCCTGACATTCCTCAATGGTCATACCTAAGGGAACTGCACACAGCACATGTTTCCCTGCTTTTAAGCTTGCAATTGTATGTCTGGCATGATCAGGAGCTGGTGTTGCTAGAAAAACAGCATCAATTTTAGGGTCTTTTAATAACTCATCCAGGGAATTATAGCTTTTTTCACATTTGTAGGTTTTCTTAAGGTGATTTCTACGATCCTCCCTTAGGTCACTTACAGCCTCTACAATGCAGTTAGGCTGCTCATGAAAAAAGAATGAGGCACCGAATCTCCCGCCAACTATTCCTATTCGTACTTTTTTAGCAACTAATAAATCATTAGAAAAGGCATGGATTGGCGCAATCCCAGCCAACCCTGTTATAATACCTGCTTGTTGAATAAATTTTCTTCTTTTCACAGTGAAATGGGTAAAATGTTAATTGATTAAAACACGGCTCTCTATTTCAAGAAACCGGATATTTATTTTTAAAAAAAAACCTCAAATATAGGTTCGAACCATCTTGTTCTTTAGAATTTAACCTAAAATAGGCGGTAGATAAACTACATCCTGATAAAATCACTTCCTACAAAAGGCCAATACAGTAAATTGGGAATCTATTTTATAATCCAATTTTAAAAATAACAAAGACAATTGAAAGCCAAACAACGTTTTGTGTAAATGGTAAACCAACTGCAAAAAAATTGCTGTTATTATTGGGTAAATAATGTAAATTTCTTTTTATTAAAAGATTATAATTAACAATAGACAATCCCACTTTGATAATGATAGCCAAAAAACTCCAAATAAAATCATTAGGGCTGTTTCTATTCCTCCTATTGGGGGTTTCCTGTAAGGAAAACAAAAAGAACCAGAATCAATCCATTCTTTCGATCTGTTAACAGAAGAAGAAAAACGAAACCCAGAAAATGCGCTGCTAGGTATTACAGTGAACGAACAATTAGAGGTTACTCTCTTTGCTGCTGAGCCTACGCTTACGAATCCCACAAATATTGACATTGACCATAAAGGTCGGGTGTGGATTTGTGAGGCTTACAATTACAGACCTGCATTAACAGGAAATGAAACCAAACCAGAAGGGGATCGAATATTGATCCTAGAAGATACTGATGGAGATGGTGTTTCAGACAAAAGCACTGTCTTCTACCAATCTCCAGAATTAAACGCGCCTTTGGGCATATGGGTAATGGGTAATCAGGTAATTGTTTCCCAAAGTCCTTACGTATGGCTTCTAACGGATACGGATGGGGATGATAAAGCAGATAAAAAAGAGGTGATTTTTAAGGGAATTGGTGGAGAACAACATGACCATGGCATGCATGCATTTGTATTTGGGCCTGATGGGAAATTCTACTTTAATTTCGGAAATGCCGGAGGAACCATCACTGACAAAAATGGTGCTATTTTAAAAGATAAAAACGGCAAAGCTATAAATCCTGAAAATTATAAACAAGGGCTTGTCTTCAGGAGTAATACTGATTTTTCAGAGATAGAAGTTCTTGGTCAAAATTTCAGGAATAATTATGAAGTAGCTGTGGACTCTTATGGCACCATGTGGCAGTCGGACAATGATGACGATGGCAATAAAGGTGTACGGATCAATTATGTAATGGAATATGGCAATTTTGGTTATAAGGATGAAATCACCAATGCAGGCTGGCAAGCCAACAGAACCAATTTGGAAAAAGAAATCCCCTTACAACATTGGCATTTAAATGACCCCGGAGTAGTGCCTAATCTTTTACAAACAGGAGCAGGTTCTCCGACAGGCATGGTGGTATATGAAGGTAGGGCTTTACCAGAGGTATTTTGGGACCAAATGATCCATACTGATGCAGGGCCAAACGTGGTAAGGGCTTACCCTGTACAAAATGATGGCGCTGGCTATAAAGCCACTATAGAAAACATCATGGAAGGAGGCAAGGACCAATGGTTTAGACCTTCAGATGTCTGTGTGGCCCCCGATGGATCTTTAATGGTGGCTGATTGGTATGATCCAGGAGTTGGTGGACATCAGGCTGGTGATTTAAACAGGGGAAGAATATTTAGAGTTTCCAGCCCAGGCGAGGCTTATAAGGTCCCTACCTATGACTTAAACACATTGGAAGGAGCAATTGAAGCTTTATTAAACCCTAATCTATCTATGCGCTATCAGGGTTGGAAAAACTTAAAAGCCATGGGCAATGATGCTGCACCAGCCTTAGAGCAAGTCTTTAATGAAAACAAAAACCCAAGACTCAAGGCCAGAGCATTGTGGTTACTTACTAAAATAGAGGACAACAGCAAGAAGTATATAGAAAAAGCGCTCGAAAATGACAATCCAAACATTCGGATTACTGCTTTCCGAGCAGCCAGGCAAACTGACATTGACCTGGAGCCAGTAATTCAAAAATTAGTTACTGATAAAGCCCCTCAAGTAAGAAGAGAAGTAGCGATAGCTTTGAGAAATTATAATGGGGAACAGGCAGCTTCTTTTTGGACCACTTTGGCCATGCAACATGACGGGGAAGACAGGTGGAACCTGGAAGCATTGGGGATAGGCGCTACAGGTAATTGGGATAAATACTATACTACATGGCTAAAAAAAGCAGGGAAGGAAGTAATTAACAGTAAAGCTGGCCAAGATATCATTTGGAGATCCAGAACCGGAGAAGCAATTCCTGAACTAGCTATTTTGGCTTCAGATGCTAAAATAGCAATGGACGACAGGTTGAGGTACTTTAGGGCCTTTGACTTTAATCCTGACCAAAAAGGAAATCAAGTGCTTTATTAAAAATGCTTGAAAAAGAACAATTGGCTAAAGAAAGTCAGGAATCGAATAAACGATTAACAAGACTGGTTTTGACCCATCTCCCCTCTCCTTATTTAAAGGGATCACCTCTTGCACAAGAAGCTTTGAGAAACACATTGAACGAAACCTATGGCACTGAAGCCTATTTAGAGTTGGTTCATAAATTCAAAGATTCTTCAGAGAATCAGCGTTTACTGGAAATGGCTATCAATGAAAATGACAATAACATGGGGAAAACTGCAATTAGTTTACTTCTAAATCAAGGAGGAAAAGAGATAATCCTTAAGGAACTTTACAGCAAAGATGAAAAAAGGATATATCCGACATTGACGTCCTTAAAAGGAATAGGAAACAATGAATCGATTGCTATTTTGGAAGAGATCACATTCAATTCTAAATTACCCATTAATGTCAGAAAAGAAGCTGCCTCTGCAATTGGCGGGAGTTATAGCGGAGAAGATCGGGTGTTGGAATTACTAAAGGAAGACAAGCTACCAACAAAACTAATCGCATCAGCTGTTTCGGGAGTAAGCCGTGCCTGGAGGAGAAATATCAGGTCTGAAGCGGCTAGTTATTTAGACAACTCGAAAGATGAAGACAACCCACTTCCTTCCATGAGCGAATTGATGGCTATGGAAGGAAGCGGAGAAAAAGGGCTTGTTGTTTTTAAAAACAATTGCGCTGTTTGCCATCAGGTAGGAAGCACAGGCATGGATTTCGGCCCTAAGTTATCTGAAATTGGCAGTAAACTATCTAAAGAGGCTCAATTCATTTCTATTATCCATCCTGATGCTGGAATTAGTTTTGGCTATGAGGGATACCTTATCCATATGAAAGATGGAAGTACTTTGGGCGGTATCATTAGCAGTCAAACAGAAACTGATATTGATTTGAAACTACCCGGAGGCAGCACTATGGCCATCAAAACAAGTGACATGTCTTCGATGAAACAAATTGAAAATTCCATGATGCCAACCGGTTTAGAGAAATCGATGAGTACTCAGGAATTGGTAGACTTGGTAGCCTATTTAATGTCATTAAAGAAGGCCAGCTAAGTATCGAAAATACTTCAAAGTAAAAAGAAAAAATCGGACAAAATCGACTTGAATCAAAAAAAATCATGGTTGGCTTATTCTAAACAAAAAGCAATGAAAAATCTTAACAATAGAAGAAAGGTGTTGAAAAAAATTGCAGGAACAGGACTGGCAAGTATGCTAGTGCCTTCATTGTCTCACCGGCTATCTGCAGCAGAATCTCATTTACCAGTTGAATTAAAAGGAAATGTAAACCATTCCGTTTGTCGATGGTGTTACAATGACATTGAATTTGAAGATTTGTGTAAGGCTGCTGTAGAGATTGGATTGAAATCCATAGAATTGGCGGGACCTGAAGAATGGCCAATTTTATCCAAATACGGACTTTATTGTGCCATGCCTTGGGGAGCCGGATTAGGCATAGAGAAAGGGTGGAATAATCCAGAGCTACATGATGAATTGATCCAAAGTTATGCAGAAGAAATCCCGAAAGTGGCTGCTGCTGGTTACAAGCAAATCATTTGCTTTTCAGGCAATAGGAATGGTTTGAACGATAATATTGGCATAACCAACTGCGCTATGGGTTTGAAAAAGATCATGCCTATTGCAGAAGAACATGGCATAATAATGTGCATGGAACTGCTCAATAGTAAAGTGAATCACAAAGATTATCAGGCTGATCACACTGCTTGGGGAGTTGAATTGTGTAAGGCTGTCGGCTCTGAAAACTTGAAATTACTGTATGACATCTACCACATGCAAATTATGGAAGGCGATGTAATAGCTACGATAAAAGAATTCCACCCATATATTTCCCATTACCATACAGGAGGAGTACCTGGTCGAAATGAAATAGATGAGAGTCAGGAATTATACTATCCCGCAATTGTGAAGGCAATTTTGGACACCGGATATACTGGCTTTATCGGTCAGGAATTTATCCCAAAAAGAACGGATAAAATTGCATCTTTAAAGCAAGGTGTTGAAATATGTGATATTTAATTCGCGGGGTTAGACAAAGGGGCTATTGCAGAAGCAATCATTTCCACATATCTAAGGTCTCGAACCTAACATTAAGGCTTATGCACAAAAAAAGGCGTTGAATACTCAACGCCTTTTTTTGAATCAGTCTAAAAGCAAATTTCAGATTCAATTCATATTAATCTTATTATTGGAAAACATATTTTTCGCAATAGATGGTTTGCGTTTGTTTTGACGTCTCTTAACCCGGTCGGCATTTTTGCCAGAAACTGAAGGAGAATTTTTACAATTAATTTTCACTTTTTCCAAGGTCTTCCTGTCCATCCATATACCTAACACAGTAGCAATGATAGCAATGGTAGGTAGCAAAATATGATCACTAAGTGAATATCCAAAAAACACAATGGAAATAAATGACAGTTTGACAACCACCAAAACCAAAGAAACCTGGTCATGATGTAAACCCATTCTAATTAAAAAGTGATGAACATGGCTTTTGTCTGGTTTAAGAGGAGACCTACCATTCATTGTCCTCTTAATAAATATCCTAACGGTATCATATACAGGAACAATCAAAAAAGCAAGTCCGGCAGAAAAGGGAGCGTTTAATTTCAATCCTTCCCAAGGAGCCATCAAACCAGTTTTATCTACAAATAAAATCACTAATACGGTAAGGCTAAACCCCACACTTAGTGACCCGGTATCCCCCATAAAGATTTTTGCAGGGTGCCAATTAAATACTAAAAATGCTAAAAATCCCACCTACTAAAGTGAAAGAGATTAGGCTATAGGAAATCATCCCTGCTGTATAAAACCAAAAGCCGAGAATACTTAGGGTAACCAAACTTAAGGATCCTGCTAATCCATCTGCTCCATCTATGAGGTTAAATGAATTGGTTAGCACTAAAATTGCAAAGAAAGTAACCGCAACACTGATAAGGTATGGGATTTCATAAACGCCCATAAAACCATACAAGCTAGAAATCCTGATATCAGCCATAACGATAACAAAAAAAGCTGGAATTGATTGTCCAACCAGTTTTTGAAGAGCCGTTAACTCGATAAGATCATCTCTTAAGCCTACTGAAAACATAATTGCAAGTCCAACTAAAAAATAGCGCGTTTCAACTATTTGATCAAAACTAAGCCAAGCAAATAAGCCCACAAAGGTGGCGAAAACTATGGCAATCCCACCCATTGAAGGGATACTTCCAGCATGGATTCTCCTTCCTCCAGGGGCCTCAGTAAATTTGATTTTTTTAAGAATCAAAATCAGGACTGGCGTCATTAAAAAACCAAAGAAAAATGAAGTAACTGTTGCCAGAAAAATATTCATAGGTAAAAGATTTTCACAAAAATACACATTAGGACCTTACAATATTAAAATTTTGCGATAAAATTTCATAAACACCATAAATCCTTAAACTTTATAATAACTTCTATACCATTCAACAAATTGCCCAACACCATAGCTTAGAGGCGTATTCGGCTTATAACCAAGCTCTTCCTCAAGAGGTGTTGTATCTGCGTAAGTAGCTGGCACATCTCCCGGTTGTAATGGAAGCAAATTAACATTTGCCTTTAACCCCAAACAATCCTCTATTTCCTTAATAAAATCCATTAATCGAACAGGGTTTGAGTTTCCTATGTTGTAAATTGCATAAGGAGCTTTAGATTTACTAACATCCCCTGTTTCCAAGTTCCAATTCAAATTAGGTTTTGGAGGATTATCCAACACATTCAATACTCCATCTACGATGTCTCCTACATAGGTAAAGTCCCGGCGCATCTCTCCATAATTAAAAACCTGAATAGGTTTCCCTTCAATTATAGCTTTAGTAAACAGAAATAGTGCCATATCTGGTCTACCCCATGGACCATACACTGTAAAAAAACGTAATCCGGTTGTAGGTAGTCCAAAAAGATGACTGTAAGTATGCGCCATTAACTCATTTGACTTCTTAGACGCAGCGTAAACAGAAACAGGATGATCTACATTTTGACTGGTAGAAAAAGGCATGTCGGTATTCAGGCCATAAATGGAACTGGAGGAAGCATAGGCCAGGTGCTGGATTTCATGATGCCGGCAAGCTTCCAAAATATTGCCAAATCCAACTATATTGGATTGTATATACACATCAGGGTTTGTCAATGAATACCGAACCCCAGCCTGCGCTGCCAAATTGACTACTTTATCAATTTTTTGTTCTTTAAATAGTTGGAATAAACCCTCTTTATCTTCAAGTTTTAGCTGAACGAAGGTGTAATTCGGGTATTTTATACTAACAATAGGTTTTCCATAACTAATGTTATTTGGCTCTATCCCAGTCACTCTTAACCGATCATTCTTTAAACTTACATCGTAATAATCGTTAATACTATCTAAGCCTACAACCTCGTCACCCCTGTCCAACAGCTTTTTCGCCAAATGCATGCCAATAAAACCTGCGGTCCCCGTAACCAAAATTCTCATTATACTTTCTTGTTATTAAAATTAAGAAAAGGGTGTCTTACTTATTTACACCCAATAAATACACCAAATTAATTGTTCCATGAAAAGACATTAAGTCTTTTCCTTTGGGGAAAGATGCAGTGCTTGCGGGATCGCTTTGCCACTGGTAATTTGTTCCATTCACTAATTGAAATTGGGAACCTAATAAAAAGTTCTTCCATTGTTTGTTTGCCAACACGCCAATAGTAAGATCGACCCAAGGGAGCATTTCTTCATCCTGCCCAAATGCCCTATAATAAAAATCTTGATGATTGGCGATCCGTTCCACCATTATCCCCAATTTGTTGAAACCCTCAACAACAGCAACTTCGAAAGTCTGACTATTACTTCCAGTTCCAATTCCTGAGCCAAGGGCTTTGCCTCTGTTGGTAAAACCTCTTACTTGGTAATGGGTCGCCCAGGAAGTTCTTCCTCCTAGAGCTTCATAGCGTATGTACCTGTTCACAGATTCCTGTTGGTGAAGAATTTCACTTCGGATTTGAAGGTAGCTGTTCTCTTTGTTTAAAGAGAACAATTTTTGAAATCCCATTAAATAGGCTCTCGAGTGTTCTGGATTTAAAATTGCATCTCGCCAATTCAAGGCATGGTCTCTTCTTCCGTATTCAGCATAGATCTCAAATTTTGCTTTTTTATTAAGGAATTTAAGAAAAAGTGTCGCCTGCTGGTCTCTTGCCTCACTGTCAAATGCCACAGAGTTGCCATCTTCGAAATATTCTATTTTCTGGAAAGCATCGAAAATGGGTAAATAATCCCTGAACTGAGTTCCCCTCTTAGCACTGTATTGCTGAAAAGTTCTAATAAAACCTAAATATAAACCAGGTACCCACTTGGGTTGATAATTTATGGTAATTGCATTTAGGTACCTCCAATCCTCATCCAAGGGGAGGAAATATTTTTCATTGAGAGTCTCATTTTGTGAGGCATTCATACCTGAACTCTCTAGTCTACCTACAATCAATTGGCCTTCAAAATGTCCTAGAAAGGTTTTTAAAGGGCGATGAGAGTTTAGTGTCAGATGAGGAAAGCTTTCTGCATTTCCTGAAAAAGTCAAGGCGTTCCATTGACCTGGTCCCCACCAGATGGTACGCGTAGAAACTCCTGTTTCAAAACCACCAAACTTTGCAGTTATACTGGATTGTCCCCACCAAGCTCTACTGGAATTTCCATTCCCCAGCAATTCGGGTCTATCATTTCTATTCCAATAGTGAAACCGATCCCTTAAAACCTTATCGGAATGGTCACTTCCAAAGCCTTGGTAACTTTTGTTTTGAGCAAAAACATACTCTGGCTGAAGTTGTACGTGTAGAAAACCTAAGCGACCATAGACCCCCGTGCTAATGTATTGTTCGAATCCTCTCCCATTAGGCATGCCATACCCTCCGTATCCATAAGGTCTCTTGCTATTGTATCCCATGTTAAATTGCACTGGTAAAAGCGAAATTTCATAGCTCTTTTTTGAACTTTTCTCAGGGGTAGAAAATAGGCTTGTAACTGAGAGATCAGGCCTTAATCCTGCTTGTTTCAAAGAGTCAATGTCATCAGAAAGCAATTGTTTCCTTCTTCCAAATTCTTCCAGTACAGGACTCCCAGGTGCTAAATTCTGAGAAAAAGAATGCTCCATGCCCAAAAACATAAACAAGAAAATCAGCCAGCAGTGGTATTGGTTTTTCATTGTAATTTATTAATACTGGATTAATTAGTTGTCAAGTTCACCTAGACTAAACAACATAATTTCCCTCGTTTTATCAAAATCATGTTTTTCAAAAGAAATTAATTCCGTTTCTGTAACTTTTCTAATTGCCTCAGCCAATAAAGAAAAATCTTTCACAGTAATAGCGTATCCACGAGTCCCCATATAATCAGCGATATCCAATTGATGATTATCAGTCCTTTCAGTGTTAGGAACAATTATCGTTTTCTTATTGATCCCCAACAACTTATATATGGTCCCCGCTCCAGCATGACACACCACTATATCACTTTCATTATAATAGGTGTCAATTTCAGAGTTAAAAGTAAAAACGGGAAATTAATTGGTTCATATTTCCCATCGGCTATCTGAAAGGTGAATTCAATTGCGGAATCAGCAAATGTTTCGTCAATATACTTAATTAGGGAATCAAATCTAGTCGTCCCAACTGTGACCAAAATCTTCATAACAATCCTGAGTAAATTGCTTTAGGGTAAAATTTTACTTGAGATTTATTTTGAATATAGAATTTGTCAGCAAGCCTATACATCACCTTCCCTGCGTAAGATTGTGTTTCAAACCGAGACCAGGTTTCAATAAAAACAATTTTTGAATGTCCCCTTTTAAATAAAAATGAAAATGGAATCGCCAACCCAGGTCCGGTAGAGATAACGGAAAGGACATCGTATTTCTTCTTAATCTTAAAGAAACAAGAAATAAAATTAAAGTACTTTTAGGGGTTTTCACCAGGTTCATTACCGAAAAATATTTGTTTCTAAAAGCAGGTTGCTCAAATGATTCTACGATTTTGGTATTATTTATGGATGCACCACTTTCTGTAATCCCAATAAACTTGACATCTAAATCCATGTTTTCATTAGCGATTTTATGCAAAAACCTCTCCATTTGAGTCCTATGTCCGCCAGAACCGTAAATCAACAGTATCACTTTCGGTTTCATTATTTTCCCATAATTTTATAATAGAACCTGTTTTTAAAATATTTAATTGCCAAAGGATCTTCTATTCTATTGATTTTTTGCTTGGCCGAATCGTTGTATCCATTAATGTATTGCCTTGCATCAGCTTTTTTGCCTGAAAGGTACATCCTTGCCGCCCCAGCTAATACATAAAAAAAAGGCACATGCCTCATGTAAGCCGACTTTCCATAATACTCATAGCCAAACTTAGCTCCACGTTGCCTAAGACTCACCTCCAGCTCTGGAAAAGATTGCACCTTCCAACCCATCATTATTGCTTTTGCAGCAGATACTGAATCTTGGGAAACAGAGATAGTGTAGTCTGTTTGATCTAGACATGCTCTTCGCCATACCCTGAATCCACTAGGGGCAAAGCTTTTATTCACATAACTTGTGATGATTTCAGTACCATAATCCTCTTGTTGCTTAGCAGCAGAGGCGATACCTAATTTAGGATTCCCTTCAAATTTATCAAGTATTGTTTTATAGTATGCAACCTCCGGAACAACGTCGGCATCCAGAATGCCTACATAATCAAATCTCTCCTCTTTCTCATGATCATAAATCTTGTTTAGTCCGAATTTAATAATCCTACTGTACTTGGGGCCAAGTGCGTAAGACTTATCCTCATCTTCATAATCTACCAAAAGAATCTCCGTATCAACAAAGTCTGCTTCAAACTTTTGCTGTTCTTCTTTGAAAACGCTGACAGTATCATCGGTACTTCCATCATTTATAAATACCCAAAGATCAGGTTTTCTGGTTTGTCCGGCCATCCCCTTCATCAAATTGGGGATATTTTTGGCTTCATTTTTTGCCGGTGTTACTATTGCAAGTTTACTTTTCATTTTAATCTATCACTTTTGATTCCTTCAGCTTATCTTCTTTGTGCATAATGGCAATTATAGTCAATAATAACCACCATAGTGTACTCAACACGACAATGTTACCAACAATCATACCTAAAAATATAGCTGCTAATGCAGCGTAAATGGCATAATAAAAAGGCGATTGCTGTTTATCAGCATTCTTTTTCACCCTATTCAAGCCATAAAATAAGGCAAATAAAAACAGACCAAATCCAAACAAGCCAAATTCTAATAATATTCGTACGTAATCATTGTGGGGCTCTCTTATACTACTTTCCAAAAAATAAGGACTAACCAAGGAGGCGTACTCTAAACCCATACCCGTGTACAGTCCATCCTTTTCTAGAAGCTCATCATACATTAATTTCCAAGTCACAATCCTCCACACCAATGAACTACCACCCCCAGCTTGATTCTCTGCCAATCTTTCTGAAATGGAAGTAACATCAGTTAATTCTTTTACTCTATTCTGCATTAAAAAGCCTGCTCCCACCATAAAAATGGGGAACATGAATATGGCTACAATCTTTTGCCATCGTTTAGCATAATGGGATAAAAAAGAAAAACTACCAATATTAAACTTATTACACCCCCCATTCCTCCCAAGAAAGCAGATAAAAGAAACACGAAGAGTGCCGGTAAGTACCTTTTATACACGATCAATAAAATCGAAAAATATGGGACAAGAAAATAACTGAAATGATTTGAGTTAATAAATGTTCCACTTGGTCTGGCCATTCCCAAAATCAAAAATTGATATATTGCCAATAAACTCTGAATCAATACTATAAGCGTATATAGATTGAAGATTTGCTTAAAAGAAACCTTGCTATAATAGGCTAATATAAAAATAGCGAAGTACGAAAAATACCTTATAACCCCTCTGAAGGTGAAAAATGGTTCACCATGCAAAGCCACAGCATTAAAAAATGCATAACCTACGAGTAGAAAAAATAAGGAAGAATAAAGTAGTAAGTATTTGGGTATTTTCAATTTAAAAACAAGAAGGAAGAAAAACCCACCGAGCAAGGCAATGCCAACGATGGCACCTAGACCAGACCTATCCATAAAAACCCTCATAAAAACCAGAGCCATTAATAACACAGAAAAAAAATCCCATTTCTGGATTTCTTTTAGTGGAATTTTATCAGGAAGAGAAAACTTCAATAGGTTGCCAATTAGTCGTACTTACCTTTATTTGTCAATCGATAAAGTTGCCTGGCCATACTCGACGGAAGGATTGAAAAGAAGGTTATAATTGCCCCTTTTTTGGTGAGGTATTTCCATTTTACCTTGCCCCATAAAGATTCGGGATTTTGTCCAACTCTTAACGTTTGCAACCACCTGCTTACCACCCTAGCATTTAAAAACTGGAACAAAAGCTTAATTACTTCCTTGTCATTAGACATTTCAGCTAGCTTCTTTACAGTGGTGAATTCACAACCTAACTCAAATCCCTGTAATTTGGTAACCATATTTACAGAATCACGGTGATAAACCACCGTTAATTTTGGAGACCAAATCGCTGGTTCACCATAATAAATAGCTCTTAACCAGGTATCCACATCCCCACCTCTTTTACATCTTCCTTCAGGAAACCCTTCGATTTCACGGAGAAGGTCCGCTCGAAAGCCAACTGCTCCAGTCCAAAATGGTGGCGCTCCATTTATGCTATTCTGTAAAAAAACAGGGAGTGTTATTTCGTGAATCCCTTTTGTTTTGTGCTTTAAATTATAAGTATTTGGAAAAAATCTCCCTTCCTTATTTTCTTCAAAATTATCTGTCCATGAAGTGGATACGATGTTAGTTTCAGGTTGTATCTCAATCAATTCCAGAAAGGTTGACAAGTGATTGTCCATCCATTCATCATCCGCATCCAAGAATGCAACCCACTCGTATTTAGCCTTTTTTATACCCAAGTTTCTAGCTGCATACCCTCCAGGACCAGGTTCATTTCTTGTGAACAACTGTATCCGACTATCTGAATATGATTTTGCTTTCTCATAACTTCCATCAGTAGACCCATCGTCTACTAATATCAATTCCCACTCTTCGAATTTTTGGTTCAAAACTGAAGTTATGGTTCGATCTAAATGAGGAGCTTTATTATAAATAGGGATTATTACGCTAAACATGCGAGAAATGAATTATTAGCATTCTTACAACCAAGAGCCCAAAAAAGAACAAAACCCCAATAATTCCTCCTAATACAAGAAAGACAATGCTCAATAACAAAAACTTTGGTTCACTAGGAACGGTAGGTAATTGAGGTTTTTGAAAAACAGTCATTAAAGGGGTCGCATTTTGTACCTTAATCCTTGTTTGTTCCATTTGCTGAGCCAAGGAATTATAAAGACTAAATTCCAAGTTAAAATCTGCCAAAAGTCTGTCTTCTTCCGTTTTCAATAATTGTGAATTTATACCTCTATTTCCATCCCTGAAGTTTGCTAATTTCTTCTGGGTTTGTTCCACTCTGTTTTTTGCTTCTTTTGTTCTTTCTTCTATAAACTCAAAATTCTTAACATCCTTATCCAGTATTATCTTAGTTAAATATTCTTTGAGAAATCTACTTAAAATCTCATTAAGCTGGGCGCTGGCTAATGGCTCTGGCATCTTTGTTTTTATAACCAACAGTCGCTCTTCTTTTTCTACCTCAATCCTCGTTTTGAGTTGCGCTATGGTTTTTCTTTCCCTCACATCGAATGCTAAAATAGCTTCATTTTCGTGAGAAATTGGATCTCCATTATTTTCAACTTCTGTATTCACTTTAGAAGAAAAAATCGATTTCAATTTGTTTGGAAACCTTACCAAGTGGTAGTAAAAATTATGTTTTTCATATTCGTTAACGAAATGAACTAAAGAAATACTATCATTCACCTCTTCCAAATAAACTTTTTCATACAAAAGCAGCTTTAAAAAATCACTTTCCATAACGAGCTCTGGTATTAATTCCGGAGGCAAGGCTTCAGTATTCTGATTTCCTATCCCTAGATTGCCCAAACCAGTTATTGATGCCAGTCCTCCCAGCGCTTTGGAATTTATCCCATTTGATTGCTCCATTAATAGTTTAGAAGTGGTTGTATATTCATCCGAAGAGGTCAGAATGTAAGTCAAACCTAAAGTGAACACAATCAAGGCCACGACAATAATCCACTTTTTAAAAGCAATGATTTCATTGATCAAATCCTTTATTAGGATTTCTTCTTCATGGAGAGACTTCTTGATAAACCGGTCCATGTGGGAAATATTTTTTTTCAT
This sequence comes from Cyclobacterium qasimii M12-11B, assembly GCF_000427295.1. Taxonomy (GTDB): domain Bacteria; phylum Bacteroidota; class Bacteroidia; order Cytophagales; family Cyclobacteriaceae; genus Cyclobacterium; species Cyclobacterium qasimii. Next base: position 63,801 of record NZ_ATNM01000123.1, read on the forward strand.
TAGACGCAATTTTGCTTGGTTTTATTGTTTTTATCTGCCCACTGCAACTCAACTAAATGTTTGACTCCAACCAATTCAACGTACCAACGAATCATCAGCACTTGAAAATAATCTGAAGTAGATTCAAATTTAATATATCTTATCCTAAACATTGGAGGTATTAAACGTTTAAATAGCACAAGAAACTGCTTTCCATATTTCAATTTTGAATAGGTTTCTTTGTAATATCCAGTAATTGTTCGCTTCTTTTTGCTTGTTATCTTTTTAATAGAGTTTCTGGACGGATGATTAATTATTGCCAATTCAGCAAAACCAATTTTCTCCCCTTTCTCACTGACCTTCAAATTCCAGAAGAAATCTCCACCGGACATTAACCCTTCATCAAAAGCTCCATATTTATCAAAAAGAAACTTTTCCGCAAAGAAATTGCCTGTTACTGATTTCTTAAACACTTTGACATTTCGTTCCTGCTGAAAGGCAAAATACTTTTCGTAAATAAATGCCGATTGGCTACCATTCATAGGTTGAAACAAATCTATCTTTCCCCCAACCCTGGAAGTTCCAGATCTTTCTAATTCCTTTAAACCTTCGAGAAGCCAATCTTTATCTGGAATACAATCCGAATCAGTGAACGCTAGAATACTCCCTTTAGCTGTCGCTATACCTGCATTTCTAGCAGCATAGGAGCCTGGCTTCCCCTCTGCTAACATCACCCATCCATTGATGGGTAAATCATTCGGTACAGGATCATTAGGGTCATTATTTATTATTATAACTTCGAAGTTCCTAGAAGGGAAGCTTTGTTTTTCCAATGCCAATAAACAAAGGCTCAGTCTATTCCAATCTCTGTAAGTGGGGATAACTACTGAAACAATAATTTCATTCTCCTCACTATTCCCTAAATCTTTCTTTATCATTTTCTTAGTCTACTCTTTATAAAAACAACATCCTTTTTAGAAAAACAAACTAAGTAGTGTGAAGATTTAAAAGCGATCTCCACCAATCTTTATCAGAATAAGAATATAATTAAGTGCGAATTAAATCTAGGTAAGCCTTCTATATCAATCTTACATATTGTGCAGCCTAGAATTTTTGAATAGCTTAATATACATTAAAGAGAGACTCTCAGATTTGACTAAACCTGAGAGTTCTTCATACTACTTGTTAGATAAGAATTATATATTATTCTAAAAGAAAAACCATCATAGATCACTAAATATCCTGACCCTGGTTTGTCACCTGTCAAAACTGTCCAGAAATTCCTTATGATAAAAAATCCTCAGTGTAAGAAAAAAAGCGGCGTTTACCTTAATAAACATTTATTAATCAGCTACTTATGACATTTTTAACTAAACCTAACGAGATAGTCTATCTATCAAAATTCCTAATGTAGCAAGACTGGAAGCAATACCTATCCAAGCCTGAACTGACATAGGTTCACGTTTAGGCTTCTGAGGGACAATTATTTCTGCTCCCGGTTCTATCTTTGGGAAAAAGTTGAAAAACAAAATTTATTTGTTCTGTGAACGTCTCCATTAGCATACACCACATAAGAACGTGACTTCCTAGCTTGCTCTGTAAAGCCCCCAGACCTTGAAATGTAATTTCTAAAACCTCTTGATGCATCAAACCTTGCTGTAGTAGGATACAAGACCTCTCCTCTCATCCTTACTGTTTGTAGCTCCTTAGGTATACTAATAATATCTCCATCCTGTAATATTAAATCGTATTTAGAACCAGGTTGTGAAAGAATCTTCCCCAATTCAATACCAATCAGTTCTTTGTCCCTTGTTGCGACTTCCATTACAGTGCTGTCTGCCTCCTCAAGAAACTGGTAGCGATCTTCAGAAAAACTTTCCGCTTTAGAGGCATTTTTATTCCTCTTCATTTCCTCTTGACTAAGCAATTCCATCCTATCTTCAAGTCTTTCTAAAAGCTTGCCTTCTGCTTCCGCATTTTCAATATCTCCCTCACGGATCGTGTTTTTATACAATGACTCTAATTGGTCAAGTTTTATATTTTCTTCCGTTTTGGTTTTATAAAATTCAGTTCGCCTAATCAAAGTAGCTCCTTTCGGATAAGCATAATTATTTAAACCTCCAGCCCTTTTGAGCACATCTGAAATTCTTTCATCTCTTTTTTCAAGTGTAAACCCACCAGGATAAAAAACCTCACCTTCAACATAGGCAACTTTTTCCACTTGGAAACCAGGACTTTTCCTAACGAACACATGATCAAACGGCGCTAAAATAATTTCTTTTTCCTCCTCACTTATTCTCAAATTTTCATCGATAGAAATGGTTAAAATTTCAGCAATTTGACCTCCTATTTCATCCTTTACTCTTCTAGCTATTTCAATATTGGCATTGGATGCCGATTCCTTAAACCCTCGGGCTTTGGTTATCAAATCAGCCACGGTCATATTCTCTCCGAACTGAAACACTCCGGTTCTATTTACTTCACCAGATACCTGTACATAATATTCTTCTTTAAGGTCGTATTTACTGGGCACATTAAGAATATCTTCACGCATCAGAACTACGTCTTCAGCTTTTCCAGAAATAATATCCCCCAAGTCCAGGGTTAGCACTTCCATTGTGAAATCAGGATTGGTTCTATACAATGTTCCTCTGTTAGAAAAAGCATCACCTCTTAAACCTCCTGCAATTTCAATAAGCGCCTTAACCGTCATGCCCTCAGAAATAGCAAATTCACCTGGCCTGAAGACGGCACCTGAAACTTGAGCACGATTGTCATAGCGATCAAGAATCCCACCTACCGTAAATAAATCTCCATCTTTGACTGCGAAGGTTTCGAAATCTTTGCTGTAGACATTATCTACTCTCAAGTCTTTATCTGTAGCTCTCTTTACAACAAGAAGCTCCTTGTAAGCGTCGCTTTTAAAGCCTCCAGCAAAGCTTATAAGCTCCTGAATACTCTCATTATTTTTTATTTCAAATAAACCTGGCCGGCGAACAGGACCTTCAATCTCTACTCTGATTTGAACAGGTGGAACAATCACGACGTCATTGTCCTGCAAAATAATATTGCCCTTTTCATTTCCTCTAGCTAAAAATTCGTAGATATCTGCTTGTCCTATTAGTTTACTATTTCTATATACTTGGATGTTTCTAAAAGAACCTGTTTCATTTGGGCCTCCTGCTAAGTAAAGTGCATTAAATACGTTAGCAAAAGACGGCAAAGTATAGGTTCCCGGTTGGTTCAATTCTCCTGCCATCGTTACCTGAATACTTCGAATATTCCCTACTCTCAACTGCAAAAATGTATTGGGATTTTGACCATTTAATCCAGAATATATTTGCCCTAGAGAAGATTTAATCCTTGATCTAGCACTTTCAACCGTAGCCCCGCCAATATTCACAGGACCTACATTAGGCACCATAACCTTACCTTCGGGAGTGACCGTCAAGTCAAAAGCGGCTTGAGAAGCGCCATAAACGTCTACCAAGACCTGATCACCTGTACCCAAAACATAACTTTCAGGAGTGGGGAGATTTAAATTTGGATTAAAGTTTAATTCACGGTTGTGAAACAAGGTATACCCATAAATTTTCTTTTGCTGTGGACTGAGATTATAATAGGGGTCTGAATTCCTTAAGCTGTCAAAAACATCACTTTGCATCCTATCTCCTACAACTTCCCTCTGGTTCATTCTACTTGTGCTATTCTTACCAACCTCTTCACTGTTCCCAGATTTTAAAGCCGCAATACGTATTCTCAACTTATTGATTTCTGAAGCAGGCATCCCCTTCTCTCTGGCCATAGCTTCCAATTGAAGTTCATTCATCCCAGATGACTCTGCCCGTGTTATCAGTTGCTCAATTTGAGCATCGGACAGTTCATCTACTTTGAGATTTTGAATGTTTTGGATAGACTGACTAAAACCTATAGAGCCAATAAAAAGACAAAATACTATCGGTGCAAATTTTAAATTTTGGATGAATTTTCTGATCATCTTGAAGAATCTTTTATTTAAAACGAGGGGAAATATGGCTGACTATAAAAGCGATATCTATCACCAAAAACATACAGCTTCGCCACCTCAGTTACATGAAGTAATAGAGCATCCGTTAAATGAAACTGCCTAATTGAACAAATAGTTAGGCCTATTCAATTTATACCACAAAAGTAAGCAATACCTATGGAATTAACATAACAAGCAATTTTTAAATCCATAGTCATGTAAATTGAATCTCAATGCTGAATTTAAACTATGGTTTTCTAAAATAATACCTGTGCTAGGTTAATAAAAGCGTTAAGAGTGCCTAATAACCATTTTACGGGTAAGATTTTCAGGGATAAAAAAAATCAAAAAACCTTTCCGAATACTCTCTAGAGAATCTTTTATTGCAATACGAAAATAGAATACTTATTACCTATTTGTGGGAAATGAAACGAAGAGGAAAAATGGAGCTGAAATTTCAAAAAAAATGAGCAAAACAATAAATGCTTTGCTCATTAAATTCACAGAATACTTAGCCTAATAAAAGACTATTCAGCCTGGTTTAATATTTTGTGGCCACCTTTCATAAGGTGAACGTCTCGCTTGAATAACCCTACATCTGAAAGCACCATGTCTTCTACCAACATCTTCAGGTCATACTTTGGTTTCCAGTTTAGTTTTGTCATTGCTTTGTTTGGATCACCAATTAGCAAATCTACTTCAGTTGGTCTAAAGTAAGCAGGATCAACATTAACTATAATGTCACCTACTTTCACTTTAAAGTCTGAAGTACCTAGCACTTCAAAAGCTTTGTCTTTATCAATCGACTCAAGAATACCTTTTTCTTCTAAACCTTCTCCTTGAAATTTCAAGGTAAAACCAACTAGCTCAAAAGCCATTTTTATGAAATCCCTAACCTTTGTAGTTACACCGGTAGCAATCACATAATCTTCTGGCTCGTCTTGTTGGAGAATTCTCCACATGGCATCAACATAATCTTTGGCATGTCCCCAATCTCTTTTGGCATCCAAATTCCCCATAAATAGGTCTTTCTGGAAACCTAGGGCTATTTTGGCTACAGCTCTAGTGATTTTCCTAGTAACAAAAGTTTCACCTCTTAGAGGGGACTCATGATTGAAAAGGATACCATTACAAGCATACATTCCGTAAGCTTCTCTGTAGTTTACAGTAATCCAATAACCATATATTTTCGCTACAGCGTAAGGGGATCTTGGATAGAATGGAGTAGTTTCGGATTGAGGTACCGCCTGCACCAAACCATATAACTCAGAAGTAGAAGCCTGATAGATTTTGGTGGTTTTTTCCATCCCTAAAAGTCTCACAGCTTCCAAAATCCTCAAAGTACCAATCCCATCGGCATTTGCGGTATACTCAGGAGTATCAAAACTCACTTTAACGTGGCTCATTGCAGCCAAATTATATATTTCGTCAGGTTTGGTTTCCTGTATAATCCTTGTCAAATTCATTGAATCTGTAAGGTCACCATAGTGAAGAAATAAACGTTTGTTTTCTTCATGTGGATCTTGATACAAGTGATCAATCCGAGCGGTATTAAATAAAGAAGCTCTTCTTTTTATACCGTGGACAATATATCCTTTTGACAATAATAATTCCGCAAGATAAGCACCATCTTGTCCGGTAATACCTGTAATTAACGCCGTTTTCATAGACATCTAAATTAATGAGCTGTTAAAAATATATTTTATAGTTATAGTTTGACCTGTTTGTACTGATCAATATTCTTTAAAAACCATTCATAGGTTTCTTTGATACCATCCTCAAGCCCAATTTTAGCTTCCCAGCCTGCAACTGCCATTTTACTTACATCCATAAGTTTTCTTGGAGTTCCATCAGGCTTGTCACTATCCCAGTTAATTTCACCTTTATGACCAGTGATTTTTTGGATCAATTCAGCAAGGGCTTTGATGGTCATATCTTTCCCGGTACCCACATTGTACAGGTTATCTTTAAAGCTATTTTCAACTGCAAAAACAACAGCTTCAGCCATATCATTTACATGTAAAAACTCACGCATAGGAGAACCAGTGCCCCAAAGGGTAACTGGGGAATTCCCATTTTCTTTGGCTTCATGAAATTTCCTAATCATCGCAGGCATTACATGAGAAGTTTCTAAATCAAAGTTATCAGAAGGGCCATAAAGATTAGTAGGCATAAGACTAATAAAATCCTTACCAAATTGCTTCCTGATAGCATCACAGGCTTTAACACCAGTAATTTTAGCCAAGGCATACCATTCATTCGTAGGCTCCAGTGAAGAGGTAAGCAAACTTTCCTCTTTTAATGGCTGCGGTGCTAATTTAGGGTAAATACAAGAACTTCCCAGAAAAATGAATTTATCAACCCCAAATTGATGGGAATAATTAATAAGGTTGTTCTGAATCAACATATTATCCATAAGAAAGGTATATGGATAATTATTATTGGCTAAAATACCTCCTACCCTGGCAGCAGCATCAATAACTATTTCAGGTTTTTCCTTTTCAAAAAAGCCTTTTACAGATAACTGGTCTGTTAAATCCAATTCCTTGCTACTGAAACCAATCAAATTTTTATAGCCTTTGCTTTCAAGAGACCTTTGAATTGCAGAGCCTACCATACCTCGGTGCCCAGCAATATAAATTTTAGCATTCTTATCTACCATTTCCTTAATTTAGTAAGCTTGGATTTTCTTTTTCTAATCGTTCGTAAACCTTCTTAACGTCTTGGGCATTGCTCCTGTTCAGTACAAGAATAGCATCTTTGGTCTCTACCAAGACGATATCCTCCACGCCTACAAATTCAACGTGTTTGTCAGAACCCAACACAAGGTTTTCACCTATTCTTTCTTTGCTCCCAACGGGATAATAATCAAATAGTGCTTCGAAAGACCCCATATCAGACCATGAGAAACTTGAAGGTACAACTTTTATCTTGTCAGAACGCTCCATTACAGCATAATCTACACTTATCGAGGGTATTTTCATACTTAAATCAAGTGGCAAGAACCCATTGTCAGCATTTTCAACTGCCAACTTTGAAGCCTTTAGCACCTCAGGCTCATATTTTCCCAACTCACTTAAGTAGGTACCTGCTGCAAAACAAAACATCCCACTGTTCCATAAAAAGTTACCTTGGTCCAAATAGGCTTGAGCCTGCTCTAGTTCAGGTTTTTCTCTGAAACCAAGTACATTATTCCCATCATGCTCAATATAACCAAAACCTGTTTCCGGCTTACTTGGAATCAATCCAAACGTTACCAAAAACCCATTCTTAGCCATATTTACCGCCTGGGTGAGCGAATCATTGTATATTTCTTGATCTCCAATCAAATGATCGGAAGGTGTCACCAACATTATCGCATCTTCAGGAAGAGACAAAGCTGCAAAAGCTATAGCTGCAGCTGTATTTCTTGGAGCAGCCTCCACAAGCTCAATATAATCAGAAGTGCCTGTATTTTTCAAAATTTCTCGAGAAAGCTTATAATTATCTACTCCCCCTACAACCATTACCTGGTTACAGACCTCTGAATTTCTAACAACAGTCTTCTCAAAAAGTGACTGCCCTTCAAAAATTGGTAAATATTGTTTTGGTCTACTCTTTCGGGATAGGGGCCACAATCGACTGCCTACACCTCCCGATAATACCACATTAACGACTTTCATTTATTTGCATTTTGGCTGTTATTGGCAGAACATGACCTATTCATCTGTCTGTCCACAAAATATAATCTATTAAAACTAAATATTGGTTCTTTAATCTTTTTCAAAAATAGGTGGTAGCAATAAAAATACCAAATAAAACAATGTTCTTTTAAATTATGTCACAAAAGTAAATAAAAAAATCAAGAGTGTAAAATATAATATAAATCACATTTTTTATCAATCAAAAACCATTTAAAAGGGTTCAAAACTTACATCACTGGTGTTTATTTAAAAAATTCAATATTTTTATAAATGTATAGTTGAACTATGCCCGATAATTTCGGTACTTTCGAATTTTAACCCTCAAAGTATGACCGAAAAGCTTAATTGGTATGTTATGTATACCGCCCCAAGAGCAGAAAAAAAAGTAGCTCTTAGGCTCCAAGAGAAGGGTACCGAAGTATACCTACCCCTAATAGAGGAGATCAGGCAATGGAGTGACCGAAAGAAAAAAATCCAAAGACCATTATTTAATGGCTATATTTTCGTACATACAAGTAAGGAAAGGCTATGGGAATCCTTACAAGTAACTGGTGCTGTCAAGTTCATCAACTTTTCTGGAGAACATTCTTTCATCCACCAAGAGGAGATTGATACCATTCAGAGGATTATTGAAACTGGGGTTTCGGTGGAAGTCGATACCGATACTATTGAGAAAGGTGAAATGGTAAAAATACTCGGAGGGCCTTTGCAAGGTTTTCAGGGAGAATGTATAAAAAAGTCTAATCAGGATTATTTTATCATCAGAATTCCGAGTATTAACCAAAGTGTTCTCGTGAACGTCCCAAGGAAATATTTAGAAATCATCTAACAATATATTACCACATCACTAAAAAAAATACAATATTTTTAATAACTTGTCTCATCTAATGGGGTTTTTAATTTCATTTCGTTAAAAAATTCGTTAATCCGATCATTTTAAAACATACCGCATTTTTATGGAAAAGCATACATATGGCACCGGACTTATTGGCAATTGCAGCTACATCGCTCATATTGAGAAAAACACAAATATAAGCTGGCTTTGTATGCCTAGGTTTGACAGTGATTTTTTATTTGGTAGTATGCTCGATAAAAATCGTGGAGGAGAATTTACGGTATTGCCTCCTCACGATAACTATACCTCCAGGCAAGAATACCAAGAAAATTCAAATGTTCTGGACACGTATATAGAGACTGCGGAAGGCGAAGCTTACAAAGTCACGGATTTTGCCCCCAGGTTTTTTAACTATGACAGGTATTTCAAACCTTCAATGTTAATCAGGAAAATTCAACCGCTAAAGGGAGAACCCAAAATCAAAATCAATTGCCAACCCGTATCCGATTATGGTAAAAATAAGTTAAAAGCCATTCCAGAGAGCAATCACATACAATTTTCAGGAAGGGATCAAGAAGTAAGACTTACCTCAAATTGCTCCATAACATATATTATGGAGGAGCAGGCTTTTCACCTTCAAAAAACAATTTACCTGGTACTTACCTACGGTAGTCCTTTGGAAGCACCAATAGAAAGCACTGTCGAAAACTTTTTAATCGCTACTCTCAAATACTGGAGAAACTGGGTTAAATCCACCAGCATACCTAATTTCCATCAGCGATTGGTCGTCCGCTCTTCTTTAGTTTTAAAAATTCATCAATTTGAGGATACGGGAGGAATCATAGCTTCCTCCACATCTAGTTTACCAGAATCTCCAGGATCAACAAGAAATTGGGATTACAGGTATTGTTGGATGAGAGACGCCTATTACACGCTGAATGTGTTTAACCACCTTGGTCACTTTGAGGAACTGGAAAGGTATTTTGAATATTTGCAAAATCTCCCTACGGACAAACGAGGAAGGTACCAGCCATTGTATGCCATCTCGGGTTCGTCCAAACTTGTCGAGGTTATATCTGACCTAGATGGCTATAGAGGAGAAAAACCTGTTCGGTTTGGCAACGATGCCTACACGCATATCCAGAATGATTTATACGGACAAGTATTGGTGAGCCTGCTCCCGCTTTATGCAGACAAAAGATTTGTAGAGTCTGAAAAAAGCCATTCTAAACCTTTTATCCATAACCTTCTTAGCAAAATAGAGGAAACCATGGATGAAAAGGATGCTGGACTATGGGAATTCAGAAATTTAAAACAAGAGCATTGTTACACCTTTCTTTTCCACTGGGCTGGCTCATGTGCGGCCATCAAAATTGCAGAAAGAATGGGGGATACAGAAATGAGGGACAAAGCCTTAGAGCTTAAAAACAAAGCCATTCAGAAAATCGAAGCCTGCTACATTCCCGAAAGAAAGGCCTACGCACAAGCCATTGGTACCACACACATGGACGCGAGTACTCTGCAACTGATTACTATGGGTTATTTCGGAGATGACATTGAAAAGGCCAACGATCACCTCAAGGCTTTGGAAGAGGACTTGCTGGCCAAAAACTTTTTATTCTACAGGTACAAACATCAGGATGACTTTGGTGAGCCAGAAACAACTTTCCTGATTTGTGCATTCTGGTACATAGAAGCATTGGCTTGTGTCAATCGTCTTGATGAAGCGATGGAAGGCTTTGAAACGCTAAGCAAATACTGCAATCATTTACAACTCTTTTCAGAAGATGTAGACCAGCACACTGGTAGCCAATGGGGAAATTTCCCGCAAACGTACAGCCATGTAGGCTTACTTAATGCGGCTTATAGAATAGACAAAAAATTGGACAAGCCTAATTTTATCCTTTGATAAAATTAGGCTTGTCCAATGGGTCACTTTTCAGTCTTACAACCAAAATTATATCTTGATCTAATTTCAAATAACCATAATCATAGCAATAAATATAAACATTGCCTTTTTTATTGGTGTATGAATGTGTTCCATATTTAAATAAAAACCCGCTTTCCAGAAGCTTTTCTCTTGAAACTTTAACCGTGTCATCCTCCTCATTGAGGATTCCGGCAAGAATATTCCTATTCTTTTTTAAGGCATTATTAATGTTTCGAATCAGGTTATTACTACCTGACTTCATTTTATTGTTGTAGTGATTCCGGCAATAATCATCGCAAAAGCGCTTGTCTGATCTCCCACTCAATGGTGCTCCACAGTCAACACAATTCTGATTTTGATTCGACATCCTTTTTAAATATGCTTAAACAAACTTAATATAAGCATAAAAAGGATTAAAAAAGCGTTTGTAATCGTTTACAAACGTTTACAAACGGAAATAAACGAATACCGTCGGACTAAATTTAAGCGTGTTCACCAACTTTGTACTGTTCCAATTCGGGATATGTTTTAACAATAACGCTAAACAATAAAATCATGAACAGTATCAGAAACAACGTACAATTGATCGGTAGACTAGGCGCCAAAGCAGATTACAAAACAGTAAAAGGTGACACCCCGATGGTAAAATTAAATCTTGCAACCAATGAAGTGTATAAAAACAATAAAGGGGAAAAAATTGAAGACACTTATTGGCACAACTTAGTGGCCTTCGGAAGACCTGCTGAAATCATCCATAAATACACCGACAAAGGATCCGAAATATGCATACAAGGAAAACTAGTCAACCGCTCTTATGAGGACAAAGACGGTCAAAAAAAGTACATCACAGAGGTACAGATCACTGATGTATTGCTTATGCGGGACAAACCCCAATCCTGAAAAGTTTTAAAACCCAAAATATACATTAGACATTCTATTGTATATTTTGGGTTATACTAATTGATTGGCTTATTTAAGTGCACCCAAAAATCCTTTTCCAGCATTCAATTTTACCATTGCCCATGAACCTCAGACCGAAGGTATTTGTCATAAATAGCTTTAACTCCCTCCATTTCTTCCACAGTGAATTCCGGTAATGCAGAGGCCGAAACATTTGATCTGACCTGATCTACCTTTGAAGCTCCTGGTATAACAGTAGAAATGGCACCGAACATCAAAACCCATTTAATCCCCAGTGAGGCTAAATCCCTATTGACTCCCAATAGCGCCTTTAATTCCTCAACGGCTTCAATACCTTTGTGTAATGGAACACCGGAAAAGGTCTCTCCTTTATCAAAAGCCTCTCCAGCTCTGTTAAAAGTCCTATGGTCCTCCGGATGAAACACCGTTTCGGATGTGATCTTCCCTGACAATAAACCACTTGCCAAAGGCACCCTTGCAATGACCCCACAATTATTTTGAAGGGCCAGGTCAAATAATTCTTCAGCAGGTTTTAACCTAAACATATTAAAGATTACCTGGATTGTTGCTACGTTGGAATATTCCATTGCCCTTATGGCTTCAGCAACCTTTTCTACACTTACTCCAAGGTGCTTTATTTTTCCCTCCGTTTTCAAGTCCTCAAATAGGCCGAAAATTTCTGGCCTTTCAAAAACCATTGTAGGCGGGCAGTGCAATTGGATCAGATCAAGAGCCTCTAATCTTAAATTTCGTAAACTTGTCTCTACAAACGTTCTTAAAACTTCTGGAGTATACCCTTCATTGGTGTGGGGTTGAATTTGACGTCCACATTTTGTTGCCACAAAAACATTCTCAGTTCTTTCTTTCACCACCTTCCCTACTGCCTGCTCACTTAGACCGCCATCATACACATCCGCAGTATCTATAAAATTAACCCCTTGGTCAATTGCCTCATTGAGAATTTTATAAGCCTGATTATGATCAAATCGACCTCCCCATCCACCTCCTACTTGCCAGGTTCCAAGTGAAACTTCAGACACTTCCATTTCAGTTTTACCAAGTTTTCTGTATTTCATAATTCCTCAGTTGCTGTATTTTTTAAACTTATATATTTATCTTTATTAATATTATTCAATGCTATATCAAATTGCTTGCAAATACCTCATAATTCTATGAGGTTATTTTAGTTAGCAACTTGAAATATTACCCTATTCAAACAAAAAAACATTATGATAGTACACCAAGTATATTTTTGGCTTCACCAGCCAGAAAAAGATTTGAACGCTGTATTAGACGGCTGCAAAAAAATAGCGCTAACCAAAAGTGTAAAAAGCCATTCGATAGGTAAAGCTGCCGCCACTGAGAAGCGTGAAGTGATCGATGACAGTTACGATATCGCATTAATGGTTAATTTTGATAGTATCGAAGACCATGACGACTATCAAGTGGATCCTATCCATCTTCAATTTATCGAAGACCACAAGGACAAATGGGCCTCTGTTAAAATCTACGATTTCGAAGTATAAAAGAAGGGAGGGTCTCTTGACTTTAAGAAGTCCTCCCTTCTTTTTTTTAATTTGTCACTTTCTCAATTATCAAATTGTGGTTGGTGTAAATACAAATATCCGCAGCAATCGTCAAGCTTTCTTTGACCATTTCCTCTGCTGTTAAATTTGGGGCGAATTTCTTTAATGCTCTTGCCGAAGACTGTGCATACATGCTTCCCGATCCAATAGTGGCTATTCCCAGATCAGGCTCTAAAACATCTCCAGTACCTGAAATGATAAGGATATCTTCAGCATCTGCCACTATCATCATGGCCTCCAATTTGCTTAGCATTCTATCGGTACGCCATTCCTTAGCCAATTCCACAGCGGCTCTTTTCATATTATTACTGTAGGCGCCCAACTTTTCTTCAAATTTTTCTAACAGGGTAAATGCATCTGCAGTAGATCCAGCAAATCCAGTGACAATTTTCCCGCCCTGTAATTTTCTGATTTTATTGACACTGCTCTTTGCTATTGTATTCCCCATCGTAGCTTGACCATCAGCCCCTATAGCCACTTTGCCATTGTGCTTTATTGCGACCACTGTGGTCGATTTTATTTTTCCCATTTTAGTTTTTAAAGTATTTCTCAATAACCGTACTAAAAACAAAAAGTCCTATTTCTAGGACTTTTTGACATATTATATTAATCAGAAATGTCAGATTAACAATCTAACTGGCTCTTCAAGTAAACTTTTTAACGTTTTGAGGAATGATGATCCAACAACGCCATCTACAACCCTATGATCGCAAGAAAGGGTAACTTTCATGATATTTCCTATCTTGATTTCACCATCCTTAACTATTGGAGTTTGTTTGATTCCTCCAATTGCCAAAATACAGGCATCAGGTGGATTAATAATAGCAGTAAACTCCTCTATCCCAAACATACCAAGATTAGAAACGGTAAAGGTATTTCCTTCCCAGTCCTTAGGTTGCAATTCTTTATTCTTGGCTTTTCCAGCCAAAGATTTGGCCTCTGTAGAAATCTGAGAAAGTGATTTGCTGTCTGTGAAGCGAATTACTGGAACCAATAACCCATCATCTATTGCAACGGCCATACCGATATGAACATGATCATTGTACCTGATCTTGTCTCCCATCCATGCAGAATTCACAGCAGGATGTTGTTTAAGTGATGCTGCAGCTGCTTTAATGACCATATCATTGAATGAGATTTTGACCGGAGCCACTTCATTCATGCTTTTTCTAGCCTGTATTGCACTGTCCATGTTGATTTCCATGGTCAGGTAGAAATGCGGCGCCGTAAATTTACTTTCCGCAAGTCTCTTCGCAATTACCTTTCTCATTTGAGAGACTTTCACATCGGTGTAAGACTCTTGACCAATGGCCACTCCACTACTTGGAGCTGTTTCAGTAGAAACTTTAGACGGAACAAAGTTCTCTATGTCTTTTTTAATAATTCTACCGCTATCGCCTGATCCTTGAACCTGTGAAATATCTATACCTTTCTCACTCGCCATCTTTTTAGCAAGAGGAGAAGCTTTTATTCGTCCATTATCAGCAGAATGAGCATTCGTGTTAGTGGATGCACTTTCTTTTTACCTTCTTCTACTTTAGGGGTAGCTTTCTCTTCTTTCGGAGCATCAGCCACTTCAGCTTCTCCACTAGAAGTTGATTTTTGTTGATGAGCTTTGAGCAAGGTTTCAAAATCAGCACCTTTCTCACCAATGATAGCGATTACACCATTCACTTCAACAGCATCGCCTTCGGCTACTCCTATATAAAGCAAAGTACCATCATCATAGGATTCTAATTCCATGGTGGCTTTATCAGTCTCCACTTCTGCCAGAACATCACCAGACTTAACTACGTCACCTTCTTTCTTCAACCAGCTGGAGATAGTTCCTTCCTGCATGGTGTCACTCATTTTCGGCATAGTAATTACTGTAGCAGCAATTCCTGAAACGTCTATATCAGCAGCAGCATCTTTAGGTTTTTCTTCAGGTTTATCCTTGGTATCACCTTTAGATCCCTCATCACTTTTATCATTCGGTGCACTTTCTCCACTTCCTCCGGATTCTATATCCTTTAAAAGAGCATCTATATTTTCGCCTTCTTCACCCAATATAGCAATGACTCCATTGACAGGTACGGCATCTTTTTCCTTAACCCCAATAAAGAGCAAGGTACCTTCATCGTAAGATTCTAGTTCCATGGTCGCTTTATCAGTCTCCACTTCTGCCAGAATATCTCCGGGTTTTACTTTATCACCTACCTTTTTCAACCATTGTGCGATTACCCCTTCTTCCATGGTATCGCTCATTTTGGGCATTCGTATTATTTCGGCCATAAGTTAAATTATTCGAATTCATATTTTCAGCAATCCAAAAATAGTTCTTAAAATATGTTTATTCAAATTTAATAATAGTATTTTCACGTAAGATAGATTTTTAGATTGAGTAAAACCATAGAATGCCAGTAGTTAAAACATCCAATTACAACCGTAACCAGCTCCTTTTCAATGGTCACCTTCAAACCATATACCCTGCTCTTTTTAGAAAAAAAGTTATTTTACCCTTTAAAAGAGAAAGAATTAAAACTCCAGATGATGATTTTCTAGATCTAGATTGGCTTAAAAGGGACAGTAAAAGTTTGGTCATTATAAGTCATGGGCTTGAAGGCAATAGCCAACGACCCTACATGACAGGTATGGCCAAAGTCTTTTTTGACTCAGGATATGATGTTTTAAATTGGAATTTAAGGGGATGTAGTGAATCAATAAACAAAAAACCTATTTTTTACCACTCAGGAGCTACCTATGATTTAGATTCTGTAATTTCACATGCCGCTAAAAAATATACTTCTATCAATCTTGTGGGATTTAGTTTAGGCGCGAACATTACACTGAAATACTTAGGTGAACCATTTTGGAAAAGTAAGCTAAAAATAAAAAAAGCAATCGCAATTTCTGTACCAATGGACTTAGGGGGATCATGCGATAAGATAGATGGCCTTAGAAATAAATTGTATGCTGTTAACTTCTTACATTCCTTAAAGCAAAAAATAAGGCAAAAAGCACTGGTCTTTCCTGATAAATTTCCGACCAAAAAACTTTCCCATATTAGAAGTATCAGGGCTTTTGACAATGAATATACGGCTCCGCTTCATGGTTTTATTGATGCCGATGACTATTATAACCGATGCTCAGCGCTTCATTATTTGTCAAAAATAAATCATCCTACGTTGATATTAAACGCTCAGAATGACCCATTTTTGAGTAATTCTTGTTTTCCATCAATGATAGATGCGTATTCTGAAAATTTATTTTTGGAATACCCAAAACATGGCGGACATGTAGGCTTTAGCCCGAGATCAGGACAAGAGAGATTTTGGTCCGAAACCAGAGCATTAGAGTTTATCCAAAGAGAAAATATAAACTAAGATTTTGAAATCATTATTATGTGTGGAAGATATTCGCTCGCAAAATCAAAAATTGAACTTGAAGACAGATTTCAGGCAGAAATGCTGGAAGATTTCAAGCCAAGGTACAATATTGCCCCTTCGCAATTAGTCCCTGTAATCACTTCGGATAGTCCGAAAGGTTTTTCCCATTTCTATTGGGGAATCACTCCCTCGTTTGCAAAAAATAAGCCAGTAGCCAATAAGCTTATTAATGCCCGGTCAGAAAGTATTACAGAAAAAATATCCTTCAAAAATTCTTTTAAAAAGAACCGGTGTCTTGTGCCGGCAGATGGTTTCTATGAATGGAAAAAGGTGGGTAAAAAAACCAAAGTTCCCTACAGGTTTGTCTTTCTAAATGAATCTTTGTTCTCATTTGCTGGGATATGGGAGGAATTTGAAACAGAAAAAGGAGAGATAGCGCATACATTTACCATACTTACGACTCGCCCTAATCTTTTGACTTCTGAAATACATGATAGAATGCCCGTTATACTTACAAAAGAAAATGAGGAAAGATGGCTTAATCTAAACAGCAGTGAAGCCGAACTTTTAAGTATGCTAACCCCATATCCTGACGAGCAAATGACCAAGTACACTGTTTCTCCGATGGTCAATCAAGTGGCAAATGACAGTCCTTTTGTAATCAGAAAAACGCTACCTATGGATCAATTTGGCAACTATACTCTTTTTGGATAATGTATTCTATTGAAATCATTGATTTAAAATTTCAGCAAGCTGAAAAAACAATTGCAAGCTTCCTTATCAGGGGAAAAGGGAAACCAGTATTGGTGGAAACAGGCCCGCACAGTACTTGGGATGAGCTAAAGGGCAGCCTAGGTAGATTAGGTATAAAACCGAGTGATCTAGGCGCAGTGCTTCTTACTCACATCCACTTTGATCATGCTGGTGCAGCATGGGAATTTGCAAAAGAGGGAGTAAAAGTTTACCTCCACCCCATGGGGCTACCCCATTTAGCAAACCCAGAAAGGCTCTGGAAATCGGCCGCTAAAATTTACGGTGATGACCAAATGGACCAATTATGGGGGCCAATGGAAACGATCGATGAAAGCTTGCTGGTACCTTTAGATGATGGTAAAACAATAACAATTGGCGATCTGACTTTTACAGCCATTCATAGTCCCGGACATGCGATTCATCACATTGCATGGAAATTAGGAGAGGTTATATTTACTGGTGATGTAGGAGGCGTTAAAATCGACAATGGGCCGGTGGTACCACCTTGCCCTCCACCAGACATCAACATCGAGGCATGGAAATCATCTATTAAAAAAATACTGGACCAGCATCCCAAAAAATTATACCTAACTCATTTTGGCCAAATAGATAATCCTGAAGAACATCTAAGTCAACTAGTAAAAATGCTTGACGACTGGGCAAACTGGATGAAAGTGCAATTTGACAATGACCGAAATCCGGCAGAAATAACTCCGGACTTCATGCATTACACATCACAACAGATGAAAAGCCAGGGTGCAAGCAAAGACCTCCAATCCCTCTATGAATATGCTAACCCTAGCTGGATGTCAGTAAGTGGATTAATGAGGTATTGGAAATTGAAATCCGAAGGTAGGATTTAAGCTTTTTGGGCTCAGTTATCAGATCCAAAATTGATTTTTCAATTAAAATCAACATATTTGCTTACCAATTAATATCACTTACAAAATGCTGAAATCAATTATAGCAGGTGCTGGACATTATTTACCGGAAAGGATTGTAACCAACGATGATCTTTCGGAGATGATGAATACCAATGACGAATGGATTGTAGAAAGGACTGGAATACACGAAAGAAGGTGGTTTACTCCTGGAGTTGATACCGTCACAAGTATGGCTAAGAACGCCTCCATTATGGCGATTAAAAATGCAGGAATAGAAACCAAGGCAATTGATTTTATCATTTTTGCCACTGTTACTCCTGATTATTTCATTCCTGGTAATGGCGTATTGCTTCAAAGAGAACTTGGTCTTCAAGGAATAGGCGCTTTAGATGTTAGAAATGCTTGTTCGGGCTTCATCTATGCCCTCTCAATAGCCGATCAATTTATTAAAACCGGTATGTACAAAAACATATTGGTTGTAGGTGCTGAAATTCAATCTTCTGCCTTAAACAAGAATGATGAGGGAAGATCAAGCGCTGTTATTTTTGCCGATGGAGCAGGTGCTGTGGTTTGTAGCGCTTCTGAAGATGAAAATAGAGGTATTTTGTCTACCCATTTGCATGCGGATGGAGATTTTGCTGAAGAACTTTACGTAAAGGATCCTGGAAGTAGTAGAGAGGTAAGGCTTTCTCAAGAACTTATAGAAAGTGGTTCTTTCAATTTATCGATGAATGGCAACACTGTTTTTAAACATGCTGTTTTAAGGTTTAAAGAAGTAATCGAAGAAGCTTTGGTTGCCAACAATGTTGAGAGCAAAGACATTGATTTGCTTATCCCTCACCAAGCCAACCTAAGGATAAGTCAATACATTCAAAATAAAATGGGGCTTAGGGACGACCAGGTATTTAACAATATAATGTATTATGGGAATACCACTGCCGCAACCATCCCAATTGCGATAAGCGAATCGCTTCAACAAAACAGAATTAAGAAAGGTGACCTTGTTTGTCTGGCAGCTTTTGGAAGCGGGTTTTCATGGGCTTCTGCTCTTATGAAGTGGTAGTAAACGATAAAAATAAAGCTCCTTTTGACCAACTCTTAAAACTTACTAAAGACCGGGAAATATTCCAAAACATAAGCCAGGCCAAAAAAGAATTTGTCGCGATTTTATCTTTAGTAGGCAATGGTGTTACTTATGATAAACTTGATGGAATTCACGAAAACCACAAAGGTATAAAAATCAGTCAAGGCAATGAATTACAGAATTGCCCATATCAGGTACTTGATATTGTTCGTGATTTTGACATTAATCTTGGATTAAATATTAGGGCCTTACATTGGTGGGGACGAGGAGCCTATTTGTTGGTTTACCTTGGGACTGATCACCCAATGCTTCAAGTTCCATATCGTTTGCTACAATGGATTAAGAATAATTCCTACGATCTAACCAACACCAAACTGTTCGACTACAAGCAAATCATTGATGAAGGTCAAATTGTATCGAGCGAAAAACTCGAACTGAAGCAATTAATAGATCACCTGAGTAGCGGCAAACCTTTCCAGATTATCAAAGAAATCCCTGTAAAGGACAAGTTATCTCTCGAAAAACACTTAGGAAAAGAGGTTGAAAAAGTATTAAATTGGATGAATTTGAAAAACAATTCCTTTTAAGGTTAATTCATGCTTTAATGCCACTATTAGAAATATTATTAAACTTTCCCCTAACTAAATATAATTTTTTAACTATATAATGTAAATTGGAACCAAGATTGTGTGCATTCCGTATGTCTTTATAAAATTGATAAAATACTCATGAAATATACATTTTCCTGGCTTTTGATGATTTTTTATGTGTCTTCCTCTTTTGGACAAGGCCAAGTGGTGAACCTTTACAACAATGATTCCACTCTGATGGGCAATGGTGTAATGCTCAACAATAAAATGGATGGGTTATGGAAGTTCATCAACCCTAAAACCAATAGTTTAATCCAGCAGGGAAATTTTAAAAACGGCTTAAAAGACGGGCAATGGATTATTTATTTCTCCAACAAACAAAAACACATTGTCGCTGATTATAAAGACAACAAAAGAAACGGCTCATTTTTAGAATATGATTTGGGCGGAGCTTTAATAAAAAATGCAGTCTACCAGGACAGCGTTTTAGTAGGCCCCTATAAAGAATATTATGGCAATCAAGGCAATTCAGGTTATGCCAATCCTAAACAAGTAAAGACCGAAGGGGATTATTTGAATGGTAAAAAAACTGGAAAATGGATTTTTTACTTTGATAATGGGAAAACTGCTGTAGAAATAAATTACAAAGAAGGCTTAAAAGAAGGCTCCTACAAAGAATACGATCCTTTTGGTCAGTTAATCGTAGATGCAAATTATTCTAATAACCAGCCGGACGGGGAGTTTAATAGATATTCTTCTTCAGGACGAATTCAAGAAACAGGAGAATACAGTTCCGGCCGAAGAGTAGGCAAATGGGTAAGTTATTTCCCCGACTCTAATATTACAGAATCGGAAAAGCTCTACGATGAATCAGGTCATAAATCTGGCACTTGGAATTATTATTACGAAAACAGAAGAATGGCGAGAATTGAGCGCTACGAGAACGATATTCCTGTTGGAAAATGGGAAGAGTTTTTCACTGATAAATCTGTATCCAAACAAGTGATTTATGATTTGGGTGTCCCAGTAGGAGATTACATTGAAAACCATATCAACGGAAAACCTTCTGTGAGAGGGCAATACGACAATGGCTTTAGATCTGGAGTTTGGAAAAGTTATTACCCAGAGGGCAATATTTATTCGCTAGGAGAATATAAGAATGATTTGAAATCAGGCTTGTGGAAATATTTCAACAAAATAGGAATATTGATAGCTGAAGGGAGCTACCAACTCGGCAATGAACAAGGTCAATGGTTTTATTACTATGATGGTGGTCAATTGAAATCAGTGGGAAGTTATTTACTTGGTCAGGAAGACGGCATGTGGGGGCTCTTTTATGACAACAAACAACTTACTCAAGAAGAAACCTGGGATTTTGGCAGACTAATAAATGTAAGTGCGTACAGCAATTTCGATGGAACCAAGACATTAAATTCAGGTACCCTTAAGGATGGAAATGGTACCAGAATCACCTATTACGTTAATGGGGCAAAGGAATCAGAGGGAAATTACCAGTCGGGCAAACCTGATGGTATATGGAAATATTACCATGACAATGGTAGACTGGCCTCTGAGGGAAACATGAAAGAAGGTAAAAAAGAAGGTTCTTGGAAATATTACACCCGATCAGGCAACCTAGAAGATATATTGAAATTTGAAAATGATGAGGTTTTGGCTGATGATGCTCCTGAAGTAAGTGACCTGTTTCAAGATTTCAATTAAATAAAAAACAATTCAGTATTTATAAGGTTAGGTAAATAAAAAATTATGTTTGGCCTATTTAAAAAGAAATCACCACTTGAAAAGCTTCAGGAACAATATAAATCCTGCTTGGAAAAAGCACATAAAGCCTCCCATCACGATCGGAAGCTTTCGGACAATTTAATGGCTGAAGCAGAAGAAATAGCAAAAAAATAGACGCATTAAAAATCCCTTAATTACCCATACTCAAAATAATACTTCATTTTCAACACAATACACACTATTAATTGGTATTATTTATTTTTTACACTGGCATATAACACTTATATAGATTTCCTTAATTAAAACTTGGAACACTTATTGCCAATGTATACTTGTTATCACCAATAATGATGTGCCATGAAAAATACAAAAAGTAACCGGACACCATTTTCAGCTTCATTTAAAATTATAACCTTAGGTTTGTTAATGTTCATTGTGGGCAGTAAGCAAAATGTTAATGCTGCACCTATCTCTGTTTCATTTCAGGTTTTCTATGATGAGTTAAGCCCATATGGGGACTGGATAGAAGATCCAAATTATGGATTTATTTGGGCTCCATATGTAGACCAATCTTTTCAACCATATAGGACAAACGGACATTGGGTAATGTCTACTTATGGAAACACATGGGTCTCTCAATATGATTGGGGTTGGGCACCATTTCATTACGGAAGATGGTTTTTCAGTGATTTTTACGGATGGGCATGGATCCCAGGCTATGACTGGGGACCTGCTTGGGTCAATTGGAGATCAGGTAGAGGGTATTATGGCTGGATGCCACTTGGGCCTCAAACTTATTTCTATAGTACCGCAGGCTATTATAACCATTCCCATTGGGTATTTGTACCTAGAAGAAGGTTATTGAGTAGAAGGATTAACAGGTACTATATGCATGGTAGAAATGCCAATGTGATTTATAATCAGACCACAATAATTAATAATACTTATGTTCAAAACAACAATAGGTACATTTCTGGCCCTAGTCGTTCTGAATTACAACAGGTAACAAGGGGTAATGTTCCAGTTTTTGAGGTGACACAAGGAAGAAGACCTGGAAGAACCTCTTTAGGCAGAAATAGCATTAATGTCTACAGGCCTCAGGTCTCTTCAAGGTCCTCATCAAGAAATGAGGTTAGTTCTAGACCCAACAAATACATGAGTGCTAAAGACTATAGTAAGACCCGATCTACAGTGGCTAGACCATCTAATAGTAGATCATCAACCGTTGCTTCTCCAAGAAGTTCGAACGTACGATCTGAAGCACTTAGAAATAGCAATACGCCTGCAACACGTTCAGCGAGAAGTGCTGTAAATGCTAATACAGGCAGAAGCAACACACAACAGAGAAGCGTTTCACCTTCAACGAACACTAGGTCAAATAGTAGTGCAAGCCCGAATAATAACGTTATTCAAAGAAGGCCAACGACCACACCTTCAAGAAATGAATCACGTAGCGTTACTCCAAACTATCAACAAAACAGAAGGACTACTACAACACCTTCTCAGAGAAACAGCGGGGTAAGTACTCAGAAAAGGGAGACAAGACAAAGTACGCCTACTCAAAGGCAGGTGATAAAAAGCACACCTACCCGAAGTAATTCTAACACTCAAAAAGTGACTCCTACAACAAGGAGTAGTAATAGGGTTCAAAGTACGCCTCAGAGATCTAATGCAAGGGTTAAATCAAATAGTAGTAATAGCAGTCGTTCTCAAACAAGAACTACTCCAAAAAGTACCACAAGAAGTACGGGGAGCACCACTACTACGAGATCCAGTAGATCTTCTAGAGGCAATTAACATGTAAAAATTGTCGTTGAATCACATATAAAAATGACAATCCCCAATAGAAAGTTTATTTTGTGATGAAATCACTTCCTGAGAAACGTCAGGACAAGCGAATAAGAACCCTATTAAATAATCAGGGTCAAAACAATAAATTAAAAAAGGCAGCTTAAGAAATAAGCTGCCTTTTTTAATTATAATCGCTCTAATAGTTAGGATGCTGCTTTGACAATGGCTTTCATTTTAGCCAGGCCAGTTTTGGCTACATGAAGTGGATCTTCTTTCCAATATTCTCTGTTGAAAAGCTCAAGCGACAACACTTTATCTCCTCCCATATCTCTAAGGTCTTTTACCACCTGAACCAATGGACCTATCCCGTCACCTGGATAAACGCGGTCTTTGTCTTCTTGTTCTTCCCTTGGAATACCCCCTTGAAAGTCATTCATATGAAAAATCTCTATGGCATTGCCATTAATTAATTTCAGTCCATCAAATCCCGAACCTCCTCTGAATAGATGATAAATATCCGGCAACAAACGGGCGTCAGCATCATTGGCTACAGCTGCCACCATAAGTATTTGCCCTAAATGATAGAAAGGCTTAAATGCACCCCAAAACTCCAACTGAGGCATCACTCCTGTTTTACGACCTAAATCCAACAAATCCTTAAACCTATTTCCTGCTAAAACCAAATCCACAGGTGCCTCAGCTCCAAAACCAGGTGCAGCAACCCGATGACAGCCAATGGCTGCCAACAAATTCATCTCTTCCTCCATCTGCAGAAATCCCTGCCTGCTTTTCTCTTCATCTGCCGCCATCCAAGTGGCAAATCCAATGGCATTTTCAACTTTTAAACCACTGTCCTTAATCATAGAAGCTAAAGTAGCGGTACTATTCCCTTCAGCAAGGTATTTTTTTAAATCCTGAATCCAAATTTCAATCCCATCATACCCAGCTTCCGCGGCTATTTCTATGTACTTGGCCAATCCAGGATCCTGACCTCTAATAGTGCTGGTGTTTAAACAAAATGTAAATTTCCCCTTCTTTTTAGGTGCTGCGAAAGTTGAAACAGGGTGGATGGCAGCCAAAGATCCCAATCCCAATGTTTTGAGTACATTTCTTCTATTATTTTCCATTTATTTGTTTCTTAATTGATGGGGCTTTTCAAATTACAATATAGAAAAGTGCTTTCGACCTGAAAAGGCCTCCTAAAACTACAAAAATATATCACAAATAGTAGGAAAAAGATGAGCAGAACGCATGCCTAAAACGTAATGCTATAAAAAATGAATGAAATAACATTTTTTCACTTTCTAGCCGATGCTACAATACCCTTTTTAATCCCCACCCAACCCTGCAATTAAGTTTAGCAAAGTAGCAGTTGAATTTAAAAACTTATTTTTTTCATCCACCTAATTAATATTGATAACTTTAATGTGAATTGATAAATGAACTTTCAATTTTGTGGTGAAATGACTAAAAATCGAGAGATATAACAATATTTGTCTTCATCATGATAAAAATAGGCGACATCTAAAATTGATCTGCGTCAAAATTTCACAAAACCTCATTTCATCAAAAAGTTAATTATGTGTGAAATAGAACCGAATGTGGAAAAAAAACTATCCAAAAGTACTCTTTACCCTTTATTACTACTTTTTTCAGCTATTCTCACCGGTGCTGTTCTTGACTTTTGGAAATATGGGTCTTATATAACGCCAGATACCATTGGATACTTTAACATGATCCAAGGGAAAGGCACTGATTTGACCACCTTGTCCCCATTTTATGGTTTTATCCTTTCTTTGTTTCCATTCTCACTTCTGTCTGCTTTTGACCGAATAATGGTATCTGGAATCCTAATGTTTTTATTGGCATTTTACTTAATCTTCAAAATCTCCAATAAATCCGAACAAAACAAAACAAATTATTTGCTTGCATTCGGAATAACGATACTCTCTTGGTGGTCTTTTAGAGTTTTGGGCAGGGCACATGCTGACAGCCATTTTTATATTATGTTATTACTTTGGGTATATCTTTTTGTTTGGAAAGAAGAGAGAAGCAAAAGATACTTTATATTAATCAGTTGCCTGTCCGCATTAATGGTTTGGGTGAAATTGAACACATTGTTTCTAATTCCACTGCTGACCCTCTGGGTATTAATAAGCAAAGAAAAAAAGTGGACCTATGTCATTGGGGCAATAATTATTTCTTGGCTCAGCTACAGATGGATGCTCCCTGATAATATATTAGACCTACACCTATCTAACCAAGTACTTCTTCAACCCGATCAAGTTTCGCCAGCAGTTCTACTTTATGAAAATATATCTTCTTTTTTTCAGGTGAGTATTGGAATCCTTTTCTCTGATCTTGTTACCCAATATATACCATTACCAATCGCATTTTCATTTGGCTGTTTAAGCATTTTTTACAATCATTTTACTTAACAAAATTTCGTAAAAGTTTTGAAAACCCTATTTTCAAGCTCCTATTAATCAGCCTTATTTACAGTCTGTTTTTCATCAGTTTTCAGCAATACATTGGCTACAAAGAAATTAACTTTAGGACCTTATTCCCGCATCTTCTTGTTCTCTCATTTGCTTTTTGGATGTATCTGATTCAAAATCATAAAAGAAATACAATAGTCATTTTTGCCTTTTTCATTACTGCCCATACTTCGGTAGGCCACTATATGATATGGCAGAGAAACGATGTATCCTCTCTTTTCTTAGCGGAAAAAATTTGATAGAAGTAGTGAAAAAAAATCGATTGAGGCGATATTGGGGTTACAGCGACAGATTATCACAGACGCTCCTGAAAAAATCATGCTTTCTTTTTCAACGATGGACGTTTTCCAAATAGCGCCCAAAAATCGTTTTGTTGAAGGGAAGAATTACCCACTCAATAAATCCGAGACGAAAGCAGAACTCCAAAAAAACATTGCATCCCTGTTAAATGGTTCTGCAATTATAGTTCTTTTTCATACGGACAGTCTTAAAAAAGAGCTTAGCAATTCCCCTCAGGTCAGTTCGGTTACAGAGAATGACATGGTAACTTTTTATCTGGATAAATCAGCGAAGTAGGTACATTTTACCATAGCCCTTCTTAAATGCTTTATCTGCTGAAGTGTTTCTATGCTCCATAAATTGGCCATTTTTCCTTACCAAAACCCTATATATATAGACCCCATTTGCCAATTGATCCCCGAATTCATCTTTTCCATCCCAAGCATAGGTTGTAATATTGTTCCCGATAGTAATTGGACCAAGTTCATCCTGAAAGATTTCTTTCACCACTTTACCAGTTATGGTCATGATTTGAATTTTAATTTCATCAGGGATTTCTGCTCCAGTAAGGGTAAATACGAACCTCACACTACTACTAAAGGGATTTGGATAGGGGTAAAAATTAGTGATTTGGCTTTCATTAATCACCTCAAAACTAACTTCATATGGCACTGTGCCAGCACTATTCCCTGCTCCATCACTGGCATTAATTCTCAGCGTATAAATACCATCTTCTAATGGCCCAGGCTGAAATTCTATCGTAAAATCTGCATTTTCTGTTGCCTCAAACCATTTAACCCTGGCATTACTGAAACTTACTCTCTCAAAATCGCAGGCTTCACAAGGCTCCCGAAGCATTAATTCCATACCCAAAGTATCTTGTTTCAAGGCAATTTTGTTCTCATCCTTTACCTTAGTAGAAATAATCACTGTTGGGGATACAATGTCTCCATTCATTATATATTTCCCATCAAAGTTCACGTCTAAAACAGGATTTAAATCGTCACCTTTCACCTTAAAATACTTGGGCAAATCCATTACATTATTCGTATAAATTTGCTCTGTTAATATTCTGGGGTTGACAAATACGTTCAATGAATTATCACCTGACTTACCTTTCGAATCAAAATCAATCGTGAAAACCGATGACTCTCCAGCTTTCACTGCAGGTATTTTTGTTGTCTCTCGGGTTATCTTTCGCTGGTCAATATTATAAAAAGAATAGTCTACCTGTATAGAATCAAAAAAATCATGTTTAGAAATATTGATAAATTCAAATGCTAACTGATCCTGCTCCCCTTCATTTAAAATCACTTCTTTGCGTTGATCTTTTAGAATCAATACTCCTTCGGCAACTCCGGTATAGGCAACCTGCCATTTGGACAATTGAGGTAATCTCTTGTCAGGTAAGTCTTCTAAAGAATAGCGTAACCTAAGGAAGGGATAGCTTAAGGCATCAAAGCTAGAAAGATCAACTGTTTCGACATCAACATCTTGCAGCAAAGACACTTCCCCACCATCTGGAGTCACACCTACCACATCCATAGCACTTAGTGACGGATCAAACAAGTCCTTACTTTTTACTTCATTAAAAAAGCTTACCCAATCTGATGCTGGGCCAACTTTTGGTGATAAAATACTACCTGTAGGGAAATATCCTTGAATATCTGTCTCAAATGAAATTACCTGAGCATCTCGTGAGACATCATCATCAACCGTCGGAACAACCTCAATCGCCTCTCCAGCTTTCATCCCCTTTCTTCCAAAAAGTATATAGGGATCACCAGTTTCTAAATTCCTCAAAGTAGCTTCATTTGCGCCTAACTCCTTAAGTTTAAAATAGGCTTCATCTGGCCAATCTGAAAATGTCACCCGTCCAACAGAAAAGATAACGACATAATCATCTTCATTCACACCATCTACAAAATCAAGAAGCATTGTTCTCCCCTCTCCCGTAATGTTTATATTGGAAATACTTTGAATAACTTGTGGCACCCTTCCACAAGATCGAGAATCCAAAACATCTACGGTAACCAAAGGAACAGGTAAGTAGGGCTCTAATGTCCTGTGATCAAAAGCCATTAATCCAAGCGTACCATTAGGGCAAAAACGATTAAAAGTGTCCAAAATATAGGCTACCCCATCGAGCATTATTTGGGTGTTTTCCACTCTGTAGCCCTCATTCTCTGATCCAAAGGTAAAAATATCAATATTTAAGGCTGTATCTTGAAACTGCCAATTTTGATCCGAAAGAGAAATATTTATATTCGAAAGTTGATTGTCCAAAAACTGTGGCAACTTCCTTTGAGTCCACCCTTCCGGGCCCTCTTCAATATAGGAGAAGCTACTTTCTTTCCACGAAACATCTTCGCCTTCTCTAGGTGCTGAAAATTTTGTACGCCAATAATAAGTAAGTGAATCTACTTTTGGAATACCTTCAAATAAATTCACATCCCATCTGGCCAGGTTATTTGTAGTTACTCTAACCTCTTGTCTCTTTGGGCTGGAAAAGTCCGATGCAGTATCAAGTTGAATTATAAGGTTTCTTTGCTCAGTTGCCAGACCTGGTATTTGAGCAATTAATTCTAAATTAGTCTCATTAACAATGCCAAAATCATGAGGGTACAGGTTTAAGGTCCCGCTCAACGGTACAAAAAACGTCACCGAAACAGCGTTGTTGGCATAAGTCATTTCTTCAATCTCACGACTTTTATTCACCGTAATAGTGAACACATTGTCTCCGAATGAATTTATACCAGAATTGGGTATAGCAAGAATCAAGGTATCGAGCCTAAATATAGGCTCTATAGAATTTATAGGCAGGGTTATAACCGTACCATCAGGCAACTGACGCCTGACGTCAATATCCACTTCACCCAAATCAACGATTCCTAAATTTCTAATTGGAATGGTCAACTCCAAGGTATCAGAAAGAGAATTCAGGACTTGATCATTGACTCCACCCAATTCTATGTCGTCTGCATAAATGGCATAGTCAGCTTTATTTGCTGGGAAAATTCTAGCAGCAGGATCCCCCAACATTATAATCTGATTGGCGTGGGATTGGTTAACTTCTGATGATCCATACCTTGAGTAAAATAATTCTTCTGCTTTGAGCTTAACTTTACCTAAATTCTGATAAATCATGCTTGAATCTGCAAATGCGGTATTGTAAAATGATTCGCTATACCTCCTCAAATAAACATCTATACCGATATCTGCATGTGCTAAAAAATTAGAAGCTCCGCGGTCTGGCGTAATGATCCAATCCTCTCCAAAAGTATATGCGTCTCCAAATGCATTTCCTGCATCGCAACCATTTAGAAGCAAAACAGGGTATTTGCCCTTATTCCTATACCCCATTTCATTTACGCTTGCAAAGCCAATGTCTATATCTGTGGTAGAAGGAGCTGCATGCCCGAAGAAAGTCACCAGACTGACCCCATCATTCACCTCATCTGAAACGTTAATCAATTCTGTGGTAGCATTTGACCTTTTTCTAATGGTCTCCACATTCCCTCCTAAATAAACATCCTCAGCGGTCACTTTGAAACCATTGAGAAAATTATAAAACCTCTCGAGTTCAAAAGCTGACCTTCCGCCACTGAGGTGCATCAGATTTTTTTGCCAAGGTTCAGAAACTCCCAATGCGTCTTTTTCTTTTATTTTATCCAAATAGGCCCCAACATCATTGGGTGTTCGGGCAGGTATACGCCCAACACTTATTTTTCTCTCCAGAGGTTTCGAGGGATCCAAGCCTATCACAAAACGATTGTCAGAGTAAGGGAACCCAAAAGTTGGAACTAGCTCTTGAAAAGTAAAAACGGAGGGGTTATTCCTATAAAAATACGTGACTCCAGAAGTCCTTCGTGTATTTATCATCCCATAAGCTCTCCCAATTAACAAAACGTTTTCGGGAACAAATTGCTGTTGATAAAGCTCTAAAAAACGGCGAATTCCTAGGGGAGACTTTTCCCCAAAGGAAAACTGATCATATAAATCCTGGACATTAACGGTAAGCGTGTCAAAACCTCCCCCCAACGGAGTAGCTCTATAAGCGGCATAGGCACCTACCGGATCGCCATAATTGTCCGCCGGCTCCCTCAATAGCTCATGTGAAATAATAATGAAGTTGGCTTGTTGATTGAGCAAATCTCTAAACCTCACCTTCTCTAAAACATTTAACTCGATTACATTACTTTGATTTTGAACCAAAACTTCGCTTGCCCCATCACCGGTAGGAACATATAATTCATTGCCTGACTTCTTAATTTCTAACCTTACAGGATTATTAAAGTCTGCAATATTGTATGCATTATAATCCTCATTCACTTCTTTTATAACCAAAGCCTTATTGGCTTCATTAAACTCAAATGTTTTCAATTCAAAGTCTCCCGAAACATTCGCTGAGTTATAATCTATTTGAGCATAGTTGATGGAAATGTTATCCAGACCATTGTCTACTCCCATGGCGGTTACTTTAATGAAAAAATCACCGGCCTCTGAAAAATCAGTTAATAGAAGCGCTTCACTCACTACTAGATTTTCATATTCCTCAAAAGTAAATTGTCCTATCTCTCTCAAGCTATTCGCTGTAGGGCCAATGGCAACAGAAGCCTTATGAGAGGTCTCTGACCGCCCTACCAAACTAAGGGTTAGCTCTGGGGCCACACCACCACTTACGACTTGCCCAAGTCCATCGAATATTAAAGTTCTACTTCGTCCTTTGGAAATACTTGATGAAGTCCAACCTTGGCCTAGGTCATATTTAGACAATCGAACACCTGGAAAATACTCTCTTCCCATCGTATAATCCTCTGAAAACTGTTGCAATGCCACTAATTTGTAAGTACTTACTTGCTCCAATCCTTCACCAGCGGATGGTGAAGCCATGCGTTTCCCCACTGTCCCAGGGGCGATAGTAAGAAAATAAGCCGTAGTGTCATTATAGGTATTATAATGAGGGTTAGTCATCCAGGATTCATCCTCATACAATAATTTATCTAAGGTTCCGTCATTCCTTTTGCCAACAAATTCCAAATAATCATTTTGATCAAAAGAGCCGTCTTGCTGACCACTAACATAGACCGCTACTTCCTCACCCCTATGAAAAACTTTAATTTCTCGAGGGTCCAAACCATCCATTGAAACTCCTGATGCAGAAAGTGTCGTATAACTCAACCTGTAAACACCATCAGCATAAGTGGGGATTTTATAATAGTCACGGTCATAATTCAACCATTGGCTAGACTGACCATTTACAAAAAAATGCACAAACATACCTGCCACCAATAAGGCAGTACGGAATATCCTGGTTTTGTTTTTTCTACAAGCCATCATATAACCTAAAACCAGACTTTAACGGATTAAGAGAAACTTTTACACTGAAAACATGAGAATAGGGGGTTTCTGATATACTTCCAATATCGGTAAGTGCATAGTCCACCAAAACGGCCTCACTAACCCTGAACCCTAGACCAAATCCAGGTTGGACCGAAGTATATTTAGAGCCATCAAAATCTCTCAGGGATTGCATATTCCCAACCCCAACTCTAAAAAAAGCAGATTGTCGATAATCCAGTTCCATTCCAAACTTAGGTGACAAATTAAAGAGGTCGCTACCATACAAGGTATTTCTTTGTCCATCAAAAGTAAGATCCAAATCCAGTACGGCCAATAAATCAACCTCGCTAGTAAGCTCAAAACTCCGAGATAGGCTTAAAGTAGCCCTGGGCAGAGTTAGCTCAATACTATTTATAGGTATTTCATTTTGTGTTTGAGCGTATATTTCCCTCACCAATTCAGCATTGTGAGACCAGGCATTAAAGGTGGTGGTAATATCTCTGGCCATTAAACCAACTCGCCAACCATTTTCTATATAAATGGCGCCAAAATCTAAACCAAAGCCCCAAGCCTTGGCAAATTTGCCGACATTCCGGTGAATCACCTTGGCATTAACCCCCATTTTAAAATAATCACTTATATCGCGTGCAAAAGAAAGTACCAAAGCATAATCAGCAGCATTAAAAAACTGTATATTATCATAATTCAATGCACCATTGGCATCGTATAAAAACCTCGTGTCGGGAATATCATCTACACCAAACCTAATTAAAGAAACAGCTATCTGATTGTCTTCCTGAATATTTGTAGAGTAACCTGCAAAATCAAATTTTGCAATTCCTGCAAAATATTCTGCATGCATTAAAGAAAATTCGTGTTCATGCTTGATGCCCAATAAGCCGGCAGGATTCCAATACGCGGCTGTGACATCGTTCACGGCAGACACTTGGGCACCTGCCATTCCTAGGGCCCTGGCCCCAATTCCAATGTTCATGAATTCGTTGGAATATTTGGGAGCAATTCCCTGGGCTCCTACAGCTCCAGACAGCAAAATCCCCACCAACACACAAAAATTTGCCCTACTAAACATGAGTTTAAATAATAATTCTTTCGCAAAGTAAAAAGAAAAAACCATTGTAAATATTTTGAAATTGAAAAATTATTGAAGGTTTTGTTCGGGATTGTCCAATTGTGAACAATAAACTGTTCGATGCCATCACATTCACGGCGGAATTTATGACGGTCCTTTTGAAATTGAAAAAAAAGGAAATAATTACCACTTTAATTAATTCTACTGTAATCTGCTTTTAAAACGAAAAATAACGCATTTTGACACAATTACAGGCTTTAGAATGACCTCTGATTACTATGGAATTTGGTATTACCCACTAGTCAATAAGAAGTTGGTATTATTTTTCTAACTGGAATTAATAATTATCAAAAAAGTGACTTTAATAAAAACATTTCTTTTAATAAAAAACATGAAAGCTTCAAACACCCAAACCCAGATGCGGAAAGGGATATTGGAATTCTGCATTTTACATATCATCTCTCGAGGAGAAGTCTATGCCACTGATTTGATAGAAGAGCTAAAGACTGCTCAAATGTTGATTGTAGAAGGAACATTATACCCCGTATTAAATAGGCTCAAAAACAGCAACCTGGCATCCTACAAATGGGTGGAATCTGATTTAGGTCCTCCTCGAAAATATTATTCTATTACACCCGAAGGGTTGGAGTTTTTAAATGATCTTCATAAAACATGGAAAGATCTTGATACCTCCGTCAATCAAATTACAACGAAAGCTAAAAAGGAGTAGCTTCTATCAAGCTATTATAATTTATTTTCTTGACCTTAGTCATTTAAATCATGAAAAAGACAATAAGCATAAATATCAGTGGCATTCTTTTCCATATTGAAGAAGATGGATATACTGCATTAAAGAATTATTTAGATGCAATCAACCAACATTTTTCTCATTATGAGGGTAATCAAGAAATCATTACCGATATTGAAAATAGGATCGCAGAAATTTTTCTCAGTAACCTAAAAAACAACAAGCAAGTAATCACAGCAGATAACGTCTCCAATCTTATCCAGAAAATGGGTACAATAGCAGATTTCAAAGCTATTGAACAAGACATGGGTACAGAAGAGCCACAAACTGAGGAATCGGGCAATGATTTTTATAAGTATGTAACTCCACCTGAACAAAATGCGGGCAAGGGTTATAAAAAATTAACTAGGCTTGTCAACGGCAAGATTCTGGGTGGCGTTTGCGCCGGATTTGCGCACTACTTCTCCATCGACCCATTATGGGCAAGGCTCATCACAATATTATTGTTGTTTAGCGGAGGCTTACATTTTAATGGACTTCATCTTCCATTTTTTTCGGAAGGATTTGAAATAGACACAGCAATTGGTTGGTGGACAATAATAGCTTATATCTTATTATGGATCATACTCCCTGTTTCCTATGATAAACCGGAAGACAAAAACATCAAAAAGCTGTACAGAAACCCAGATGACAGGGTCTTAGGAGGTGTGGGTAGCGGTTTATCTGCCTATTTCGATATCGATGTAATTTGGGTTCGCTTGGCATTTGTCGGGCTAACCTTTGCAGGCGGATCTGGTTTCGTTCTTTACTTTATACTTTGGATTATCACGCCCATGGCCAAGTCCATCACAGAAAGGATTGAAATGAAGGGTGGTGCGATAACTTTGAGTAATATCGAAACCACCATTCAGCAAAATCTATCCACTGAAAACACAAAAGAAGAATCCACTTCAAAAAAAACTATTGCTCGCTCCTTTTCGGTTTTTAGGTAGCGCAATTAATCTATTGGGAAAAGCCCTTGGACCATTTGGCTCTTTTCTACTGGCCATTGTTAGGGTGATTTTCGGCCTTATCATTTTCACATTTGGAATGGTCATACTTATTGTCCCACTGGCTTTTTTGGGCCTTTATACAGAGATGCTTTCAAACAACGATTGGTCGGGGATGTTTGAAGGGTTTCCGATTAATACCATTGCCGAACTACTTCCTGTATGGTTGGCCATAGCCTTATCCATAATTGTGTTTATTCCCAGTATCGTGTTGGTGCTATTAGGGATAAGTGTATTGATTAAAAGGAACCTGATAGATGGTAGGTTTGGCTTGGTGATCTTTGGTATTTGGATCATGTGTATTCTAGCAGGGGCTTTTCAAGCACCCAAAATAATAGGCCAGTTTAAATCGGAAGGAAGTTTCACTGTAGACCAAACCATGGATACGCCTGAGGGAATCCTGGTATTGACTGCGGATAGGAGTGGAATCGATGAAGGTGAACTTGGCCTCGTAAAACTTCAGCTAAAAGGCAATGAAAAGAATGAAATGATTGTCAGTCAGAAATTTATTTCAAAAGGCGCTAACAATAAGGATGCCATTGAGAATGCTTCCAAAGTATCTTATGAATTAGCCCTTACAGACAGTGTCCTTGTTTTTGACAAAAGCCTTTCATTTCCTGACTCAACTAAATTCAGGATGCAGCGTTTGGATCAAACCTTGTTCATTCCTCAAAACAAAGCTTTTGTTATTGATCGAAAACTACTGTCAATAATAAAATACAGCTTTGGACAGGATGGGTACAAAAGCAGAGACGTTAACAACCGAAACTATTGGGTGTTCAATGAAAACGGACTTCTTTGCTTAAACTGTATCAATGACCATAAGCAATCGTCAGCAGACAGTCTCTCTCGTGCCATTTATAAGGATAGTTATTTTATGGAAAAATAGAAATTCAGCTAATGGTTAAGGTAAATTGACGTGAAAAGGTAAACCTTAAAATTTGTAAGCCGGATCATTTTATGAAGAGGTAAGAAACTCACCACATGTTCATATCAACCCAAGGGACAAGGATCTTACTCATGATAAATTAGCCGCTAAAACCAAAATGTTCATTAATCAATTTGGGGTTACATCTAGTCATATTGATAGACATTAACACCTACACTCCTTTAATTATCAATTAAAGGAAAAGCACTAGTAACTTTTCCTTGAAAACCTAGGTTTGAAGGGAATAAAACTATATTTTACATATGGAACAAAGTCTAAATCCATAAATTGGTAAAGGCTGACAAAAGTTTCAAAATGTGAAAGCTATGGATGTAAAAGTAAAATTTCTAGGAGCTGCAGGTACAGTAACTGGTTCCAGGTTCTTCCTGGAAATAGGCGCTCTCAGAGTTCTCGTGGATTGTGGTTTGTTTCAAGGCGTAAAAGAGAACAGATTAAGAAATTGGGAAACATTCCCCATAACTCCAGATTCAATAGACGTAGTATTATTAACTCACGCACATATTGACCATTCAGGATATTTACCCAAGCTTATTAAGGAAGGCTTTAATGGCCCAATCTACCTTACTGAAGCTTCCCTCGAATTGGTAAAGATCCTGTTATTGGATGCAGGAAAATTGCAGGAAGAAGAAGCCAGGTTTGCGAGAAAAAAGGGTTATTCCAAACATGAAAATCCCGAGCCATTATTCACAAGAGAAGATGCGGAAAAAGTTTTTCCAAATTTGCGTCCCATATCATTCAATCAGGAAGTTAAAATCGATGAACGCTTGAGTTTGGTAGCCTATAATGCCGGGCATATACTTGGCGCTGCCATATTGAAATTACAAATCAAAGGAGACAACCAAGAAAAGAGCATTGTGTTTTCGGGCGATCTCGGAAGATCCAAGGATCCAATTTTAAATCCTCCTGCAGAAATCCCCTTGGCTGATGTGCTCTTTTTAGAGTCCACTTATGGTGATAGGGTCAATGAATCAATTGAAATAGACAGGCAATTTGGAAAGGTAATTCGCGACACTTGCAACAATGGTGGCGTTTCAATTATCCCTTCTTTTGCTGTTGGTAGAACTCAAATGGTGCTGTTTTACCTCCACCGTTTGCAGCAAAAAGGACTTATACCTCAGATCCCTATCTATGTTGACAGTCCTATGGCCATTGACGTCACAGGGTTATACAAGAAATTTCCCGAATACCATCATTTGGCACCCTCATTAGAAAATTATGAATCCAATCCTTTTCATCACAAAAACCTCCACTATTACAGGGATCAGGAGTCTTCAATAAGCTTAAACAATATTAAAAGCCATGCTATAATCATTTCAGCCAGTGGAATGGCTACTGGAGGCAGGATTTTGCACCACCTTTATCACCGTTTACCCAACAAAGAAGACAGTGTAATCTTTGTAGGCTATCAAGCAGAAGGGACAAGAGGCCGTAAAATCCTGGAAGGAGACGAAACATGCTGGATCTATGGAATTGCCGTTCCCGTGAAAGCAAAAACTTATTTCATAGATGGATTGTCGGCACACGCTGACCAAAAGGAGTTGGTAGATTGGTGTGACAATTTCATTGCAAAACCTAAATTTACCTTCTTAATACATGGTGAGCCTAAGGCCCGTGAAGAATTGGCCGGAATTTTGAAAGAAAAGTTTGATTGGAACACCATAAGTCCAGAATACCTGGAGTCCTTTGTTTTATTTTCAGGTATTTAGCGATAAGGTTTCCATTGGTACAATGGTAAACTAATTTTAACTAATTCCTGATGAATAAATATTCTAATTTAATATACGGCTGTATACTTTTACTTTTTTATTCAGTTCATGTAAAACCAATAAAATAAGTACTCAGGGAATTAAAGGGCAAATATATTGGGTAGAGGGAAATCAAATGCCTCAGGCTACAGGTGACACATCTACCTCTTTTTCTCCAGCGGCTAAGAAGCCTGTCAAAAGAACAATCCAAATCCATCAACTTACGCACATTAATGAGGCCAGTTTAGGTGATTATCTTTTTGGAAACATTGAGACTCCTCTAGTAGCCTCGGTAGAAACGAACAATGAGGGTGAATTCTCAGTAAAACTTCCGCCAGGCAAATATTCCATTTTCACCGTAGAAGAGAAGGGATATTTCGCTAGTATTTTTGACCTTGACAGTTACATTCACCCAGTAATTGTGAAAGAAAACGAATGGAGTAATGTTGAAATAATCATAGATTATAAAGCTTCCTTTTAAAATTCAATTTACTGAATATCAATTTCTTACATATATAAAACTTAAATGCATTAATTTTTGTTAATTTTTTCACCTTTGGCATGCAACCTTTTTTGGCTCAAAGGTATCTACCTTATTGAAAGCTATAAAAAATGTCGTCCAAAGAAAACTTTAAAGATAAAGAGATCGCTCTGATCAAAGGTTGCCTTAAAGGAGACAGAAAAAGTCAGCGAGGTTTGTATGATCAGTTTTCTGGAAAATTTCTAAGCATTTGTTTGCGCTACATTAAAGACCCTGATTTGGCTCAGGATGTTCTGGTTGAGGGTTTTATGAAAATATTTCAAAGTTTAAATACCTATAGGCATGAGGGAAGTTTTGAGGGGTGGATGAAAAGAATTATGGTAACACAAGCCTTGCTTACCCTTAGAAAAAACAAGAAGTTGCTTATGGAAGTAGATTGGGAGGGTCAAGACCCTATCGTTTCTCCAAATCTAATTTTTTGGCAATATAGAAGCTCAGGAGTTGTTAAAACTAGTAGCTTCCCTTCCTGTTGGCTATAGAACAGTTTTCAACCTTTATGCCATAGAAGGCTATTCACATAAAGAAATTAGCGAGTTATTAGGGATCGCAGAAAACACCTCAAAGTCTCAACTCAGCAGAGCCAGGTCACTTCTACAAAAGCAAATAGCACCCAGTTCATTTAAAATAAAAAGCAATGGCAGATAAAATAAATAATTTGGACAAATTGTTTAAAAGCACCTTAGCCAATCATGCTGTTACACCTGAACCAGCCGTTTGGGATAAATTGTCTAATCGCCTGGACAATAAAGAAAAGCCTGTAATCCTCGTTTGGTGGAAATGGGTAGCCGCTGCGGCTGTGGTTATAATTTCATGTTGGTTAATGTACCAACCTACAGATCAAACCTTAAAAAACATCGCTTCTTTATCAGTAGGTGACACTAAGTTTATTGAAAAAACACCTTTCAGTGTTCCTCCGACACGCAAAATCATGGGAAAAGGAATGGACAAATTACCAGATGCAAATTCACATACAGGTTCAAAAAAAATAGAAACGCCGAACAATCCCACTACCAAAAAAGCAGAACCATTTGCTGTAGAAAAAATGGCAGAACCAAAAGCTGAACGTACTCGGGAGCAACGACATCAGGTTTTGGAAGACATTGACACACCAAAAAGGGATGTCTTAACAACTCCTACTATTAATCAACATGCTTTTGATCCAACCATTGCTTTGATGGAAGAAGAGAAAAAGGATACCAACGGCGATTATAGCGTGAAAATAGTATCTAATGGCTATGCTATACAGCCAGAAAAAGAAAAACTAGTCGAAGGGCTTGAGAATAAAATAGGTGGCTTTTTCACAAAAGTCGATGAAGGATTTGGAGGTTTACAGGATGCCAAGAACAATCTATTCGCTTCTCTTACAACAAAACGTGATAAAAAGAAAAACTAACTAGCTATGAAAAAATATTTAATGTCTTTAATACTTATCGCATTGGTTCAGGTGGCTTTCGCTGCTCCGATAATGCCAGATGACAAACCCCTAAATGATAGTATCATTGTTGAATTTGGTCAATCTGGTAAAATGGTTTTTGTAATTGATAACCCAGACGATTTTGAAAGGTTAAAAAACATGGACATCAACCAAATAATAAAAGAGCTTGATTTGCCAACTTCCACGAAAGATGGTGAGCTCACAGTTGTAGAGATTAAGCAAAAAGACGGGCACAGAGAAATTGTCACCATCTATGAAGACATTGACGAGACCGAAGTAACTGTCGGAAGATACAAGGTAATAGTAGATGAAACGGGTAACCGCACCAAAGTAAAATTAATCACTGGTCCTAAAAAAGAAAAGATCCTGACTTCCGAACCTATATAAATACTGATATAGGTATCAATACTTTATTTGAGAATGGAAATATCCCGGGAGATGGAAATGCTTATAGCCCAAAAGGCTGGGGCAGCTGGAACATTGGTTGGAACTGGATGGCCAGTCAAAAGTTATCCAAAGGCAGGTACTGGGATTTTGGCTTGGGACTAAGCTGGTACAATTTCAAACTTGACAATCCCAATTATCAAATATTAGGAACAGAAGACGGTGTAGCTTTTGTCAATCGAACAGATGTCAATGGCTTCAAGAGTAAGGTGTCGGCTTCTTATCTAAACGTACTTACCATGTACAGGTTAGACTTTGGGAAATTAAACGATAGTGGTCGAGACGGCCTAAGAGTAGCCATTGGCCCTTATGCCGGATACAGACTGGGTGGAAGAAGCAAATTCGTCTACAGAGAACTTGGTGGATCAGGTAGAAAAAAAGACAAAACTTCAGCAGGAAGCTATTTAAATAATGTCAGGTTTGGGATCAGAGGTGAGATTGGCTTTAGAAGCATTACTTTCTTTAGCACCTATGACTTTAACCCCTTATTTCAACAACCTTTAAACCCAAATCTTCATCCTTTTAGCTTTGGACTAGTATTTTAATCACCTACAACCCAAATCACCATGAAGTCATACACTAAATATTATTACCTACTCATTACTTTACTGTTTGTAGGTATTGAATCTTCTAAAGGTCAGGAGATCATTAATAAATCCTTTTCAGGAATTCAAAAACTTGAAATAAAATCCGGATCCATTGAAATTCAATATGAAGGAAAGGAAGATGCTGTACAACTTGATCTTGAAGCATTTCTAGGTCAAGAAGAAAATGCAGACAAAAATCTGGTCATGATAACAGTTGGTAACACTTTGAAAATTGCATACAATGGCTCCAATGAACACCGAGGTAACAAAAGGTACATCAAATTAAATGGGCCAGCAAGCATGCAACTGTCTGTTAAATCAAGCTCGGGTTCAGTAGTAATATCCGGGGTAGATGGACCCTCCCATCAAATCGAAGCCAGTTCAGGACAAGTAAAGATTTTTAATGTTAAGGGCGATTTACTTTTGAAAGCTTCTTCTGGGAATATTCAATTGGCCCATTTAAGGGGTAATGTGGATTGCAAGATTTCTTCTGGCAATGCTTCAATAGAAGATGTTAAGGGTAACGTGAATTTCAAAGCTACTAGCGGGCAGTTAAAGGCCAATGCAATTTCCGGATTGCTTAATGCAAAGCTCACATCTGGCAACATGAAATTGAATCAAATAGGAGAGCTCGGTAGACTGGAAATAACTTCAGGCAACATAAGGGCAGATCATGCCGGACTTGGAACGACTACAAGTATGGATGGATCATCGGGCAACATCCAAATCACTACCACAAGTGATATCAATGATTATAACTTTGAGATGAGAGCCGGAAGTGGGAACATTAAGGTAGGAAATCGCTCAGGCAATAAGGCTATCCATATTCAAAATGGAAAAAGCACAACGATTAGCGGAAAGGTAGGATCAGGTAATATTTCTATTCAACAACTATAATTAGGCAATCGACAATCTTTCGTGATAGCAATCACGAAAGATTGTCGATTTTATTTTTCAGTCCAGTTCATCCCTTTTTTGGATTTCCATCACCATTTCTTTTTCGTCTCCTTTTAAATGCAAAGCACTTACTACCCTATTGGGCATGGGTTTAGACAAGGAAACAAATACTAAGGTTACCGCATAAGCAATTGTGAACCCTTGATTTTCATAAAAAATAAACCAAAAGCACTTAAAATACCTACCCAGAACAAGTGCCAATACCTCAAAAAGATAGCCCTGGCATAGCCCTTTATTTTCTGATTGAGATCATCTGTATTTCCCCTAATAACCCTAATTCTTTTGGTATAAGCAATTTGCTGCATCACAAGTACCGCACTAACAAGCCCTAGAATTACATAATTAAACACTTGTGGAAGCTCCGGTAAATTAAATTCCAGGTTCCCACTTGTGACATACATATAGGCAAAAGCAAATATTGGCAAAGGAATAGCAATCAATAATAAGACATTGCGCTCTAAAACACGAAAGTCTTTTTTCATTAATTCAACTTGATTTTCTGAATCCATTAGTCGATTTGAATCTTTACCTCAGAATTGGTTGGTTTGGCTGAACAGCAAAGGATATAACCTTCTTTGATTTCATTTTCACTTAATCCCGCATCCTCATCCATTTTCACTTCACCGGAAAGCAATTTTCCACGACAGGCGGTACAAAGCCCACTCTGACAAGAATAAGGCATATTTAATCCTTCATCTAATCCCGCTTCTAAAATGGTTTTTCCAGGAGCTACATCAAAGGTATATTCTTCACCTTCCAATACTATTTTGATAGGTCTATCTATTACACCCTGAAGAGATTCCTCCTCTATGTTTTCAACTTTATCCAAGTGGAAATTTTCACTGTGTATAAACTCCTTTTTCACCTCAAGTTCACTCAAACTTTCCTGAGCAGTTTTCATCATCCCTTCTGGTCCACAGATAAAAAAGCGCTGATTCTCAGAAAAAGAATTAAAATGGGAAGTGAAAAATTCATTCACTTTGGCTTGATCTAGCCTTCCTTTAGCACCTTCCCATCCTGGTTGAGGCTGCGTGAGATTGTGAGTCACATAGAGTTTCTCTGGATATTTTTCAGCAAGTGCCTTTAATTCCTTATCAAAAATAATCATGTCCTGTGACCGACTGCAATACAATAGGTGTACTGTAGATTTTGGTTCATTGACCAGAATCGATTTAATTATCCCCATAACAGGCGTAATTCCACTTCCCCCAGCGAACATCCCATATTTTCTGTTGTTTTGAGAATGGTAATCTGACACAAAATGACCTAAAGGCTTCATTACCGTGACCCTTTTGCCTGGCACAAAGGTGTCATTGACAAAATTCGAGACCAAACCTCCCTCCAGCCTTTTAACAGTTATCCCAGGAAACGGATCAATAAAAGGTGAAGTAGATAGACTGTATGATCTCCTCTCCTGTTTCCCATTAATTTCAACGATCAGGGTAAGAAATTGACCTGGAAGGTATTCCATGATAGGATCCGGCTGATCAAAATAGATGGTTACCGTATCAGATGTTTCTTGAACAGTTTCTCTAATTCTTAGAGTAAGGTAATGATCGTCTTTTTCGAGATCATTTTTTTTATTTTTGAAGAGTTTAAACAGCATTATAATAATCGGAATAGTTTGTAAAGCAATTCATGCAAAATTAACATTCTCTTTTCCAATTACCTATTAGGAGAAAAAATAGTTAGCAAACTTTAACTTGAAAAAGGCAATAGCTGATCTTAATCATGTTTAATACAATCAAAATCAGTCAATGATTGCCTTCACCTACCTAATCCAAAGAACCCCTTTGCTTGGTCAAGTTTAACTCCTCAATGATTGCAGGTAATTTATTACCCCTATTATCCTGAACATTTTTATTAGCAAGGTGTAGCACTTGAATGCTTCTTCTCGTATTGGCATTATAAGACTAAACAACTATAACAGTATGAATGCACAAATTAATAATTTGAAGAAATGGCCAAGGTTAAAGGGAAAACAATTCTTAATGTTGTTGATGATTCCGTTTACTTTTTCTTGCCTGGACGTGAACGATGATGACCTCAATCAATCACCGAATACCCCAACCGCATACGTTTCCTTCTACAATGGAACCAATGCAGATACTGATATCCAAATCGAGGTAGACAGTACGGTTTATGACAGAAAACCATTTGATTTCGGTAACTATATAGACTATTGGTATTTTTTTACCGGTGACCGAAATTTTTCATTTATTGACACTGAATCAGGCCAATCAGTTTTGGATACTGCAGTGAATCTTGAAGTAGAAAAGGTATACTCCTTTTTCATTGCAGAAAAAGAAGATGAATTTACTACGTTATTTGTAGAAGACAGTCTGGATTTGCCTGTTAGCGGAAAAGCACTTATTAGGCTTGTCCATTTGGCCTCAGATGGGCCGGAAGTAGCGCTATACCAAAGAGACAAAGAAAATGCTATCATAGAAAGTCTTCCCTACATGGAAATCACTGATTTTGTCAATGTTGATCCTGGAGACACAGACCTTATCCTAAAATCTCCTGGGGATGACCAGAATGAACTCGTACGTCTAAATGATGTAAACTTGAGGGAAGGAAGAATTTACACCCTTGTTGTTAGAGGGAAAGTTCAGGCAGCCAGCAATTCAGCTGAGGCACTTCGAATTCAATTGATACGAAACTATCCCAATTATTAATTAAATACAATAATGCTTATTTCAACTCGAAATATGAAATAGCTATTCTATTGCATAACTCGAATTAAGGGGCTTCTGGAGACAGAAGTCCCTTTTATTTTATATTATTTCAATGTTGGCCTCGTCTTTTGAATAATAACAATTATTTTTGTGCCTCAATTGAATTATACACGTATTATGAAACTCAATCCACTTACCGCAATCTCTTCAATAGATGGCAGATATGCCTCTAAAACCAGCCCATTAATGGCCTATTTTTCTGAATATGCATTGATTCGGTACAGGGTA
Source organism: Cyclobacterium qasimii M12-11B (assembly GCF_000427295.1). GTDB lineage: Bacteria > Bacteroidota > Bacteroidia > Cytophagales > Cyclobacteriaceae > Cyclobacterium > Cyclobacterium qasimii. The sequence continues at coordinate 107,585 of NZ_ATNM01000123.1, forward strand.
AAAGTAGAGATTGAATATTTTATAGCACTTTGTGAATTACCTCTTCCTCAGCTAAGTAGTGTAAAACCTGAACAATTTGAGCTAATCAGATCTATTGAAAAGGAATTTAATGAAGCTGATGCGCAGGCTATCAAGGACATTGAAAAAATAACCAATCATGATGTCAAGGCAGTAGAGTATTTTTTGAAGGATAAATTTACAGCCTTGGGTCTGGAGGGTGTAGTAGAGTTTATCCATTTTGGTTTGACTTCACAAGACATCAACAATACGGCAGTGCCAATGATGTACAGGGATGGCGTTAAGGATGTCATAATGCCTGCATTGCTACAAGTTCAAGAAAAGATCCAAGCGCGAGCTGAAGAATGGAAAGCTGTACCGATGTTGGCCAAAACACATGGTCAACCAGCATCCCCTACCCGACTGGGCAAGGAATTTGAAGTATTTGTTAGCCGCCTTTCTGCGCAATTGGAATTGCTAAAAGCCATTCCTTTCGCAGCGAAATTTGGTGGAGCAACCGGTAATATGAATGCGCACCACGTCGCTTTTCCTGAAATTGACTGGAATAGCTTTGCAAACGACTTGGTTTCAAAAAATTTGGGACTGAGCAGAAGCTATCCAACTACTCAGATCGAACACTATGATCATTTTGCTGCGCACTTTGATGGACTGAAAAGGATCAACACCATACTTCTTGATTTTAGTAAAGATATTTGGCAATATGTTGCCATGAATTACTTCAAGCAAAAAATAAAAGCTGGAGAGGTAGGCTCATCAGCAATGCCGCATAAGGTAAATCCTATAGATTTTGAAAATGCAGAAGGCAACTTAGGTATAGCCAATGCTTTGTTAGAACACTTATCTGCTAAACTCCCTATCAGTCGCCTGCAAAGAGACTTAACAGACAGCACTGTTTTACGGGTAATAGGTGTTCCATTGGCACACATGCAAATTGCTTTCCTATCTTTGGATAAAGGGATAGGCAAGTTGGAACTGAACCAGGCGGCCATAGAAAAAGACCTGGATGAAAACTGGGCGGTAGTGGCCGAAGCGATTCAAACCGTTCTCAGAAGAGAAGGGTTTCCTAAACCTTATGAGGCATTGAAAGCACTTACACGAACCCACGAAAAGATCACACAAAATTCAATTAGCGAATTCATTGGTGGACTTGATGTTTCGGAAGAAATAAAAGCGGAATTAAAGAACATAACTCCATTTAATTATACAGGACTTTAATCCAGCGTATATTAGATTAAAGTTTCAAATGACTTTGATCTCTTGATTTCTAGCAAGCTTTTTTATGCGCTATAAAGCCTAAATCGTTTATAAATCAAGCAATGGCTATAAAAGCAAAAAGGCTTGTTTCTTTTAGGGAAACAAGCCTTTTATTTTTCGAATGATGTCTCCCCTTTTATGAGGTAAAAGCAATTCTTCTAGCGAGTCAATGCTTATCGTTTCTTAAACCTAATATTTTCACTCTCCTCAAAAGGAACAGTGAGGTCCCAGGTATCTCCTTTAAAATTCACTTCTATTTTCACCCCACTTTTGGTTTCCCCTACAATTTTTGCACGTGTTACAATTCTATCAGCATTTCCAGGTGAAGGAATTAATAACCACACGAAAGTTGAACTGTCAGCTATATCACTTGTATAAATACTAGCAATATTTGGTTCGTACAGGTTGTATTCAGGGCTATACCAGCCTTGAATTTCGGGTTTTTCCTGACCTTTGACCATCTGTATGTCAAATGAGGAATTACCAACAGGCATCACTTCAAGACTACCTTCAGCATAACTTCCCACTACTGAATTTCCATACTGATTGACTTCCGCATCGGGATGCCAATGCCACAAAGTACTGATCGACCTTGCTTGGTCTGTAGCGATTTTATCTACCACTACCCAAAATTCCCCTCTGACATAAAAAAGACTTCTATTATGGTTTGCTTGCCCTTTCAAATCGATGAATTCACCAAAGGAAGAAGAGGCGAAATCATAATCATTGGTGATTTTTACTGTATTGCTTTCAATTGGCTTTTCCGCCAATCGAGGACCATCCTCTTGACCCTTTCCGTCAATTAAAACTAAATTATGACCTTTACTGCTTTTGGCATAAGGACGGAACTTAGTCGCAACTTCACCTGTATAGGCAAACCTTCCTGCATCTACAAGGAAATCTTTTCCAAAAGCTGTTACCGACAAATGCAATTTATCATTGTGCTGGTGACCACTGCCCCAAGGGCCTATGTCAAAAAAGGACCAATGAGCCATTGAATCATAGTCACTCCTAGAAATTAGCTGACCTGCCCATGGCAAAACATAAGAGGGCCCCTCCAAAGGTTTTTCTCCTTGACTTCCATTACTTGCCAGATAGGCCCATTCCGGGTGATTGTACTTATTAGCAGCTCTCAAGATAGTTGCCCGATCACTACCTCTGTCACCATCGTTATTCAAAATCCTGTGTCCATCTGGCCTAATTGCTCTGGCAATGTACCAGTACATGTCTTCAATGGTTTGGTTAAAGTATTCCGGTAGTTCCCTTCCTGCTTCATCACACAGGGTCTTAAATAATTCAAAACTAACCATTGACACATTGTGATAATGAGAAGAAAGTTCTGTTTGAACACCGTCTGGGTAAACCTGCCCCCTCATACTTTCGGTCATGGTTTCTACCGCATAGTCCATCCACTCAGAAGAAGCTTTGTACTCGGGGAAGTAAGCAACGACGGTAGCGAGAGATGATATTTCCATCGTCAACCAATTGTTCCCTCCATGGAAATTTCTATTGTAATGAGCGTGGTCAGGAAGGCTACTTAAAATTAACAACCTGGTAGCTGGCGAGATATAGTCACTCTCTAGCATTCCATAAAAAACCCTTGACCAGTTCTTTACTCGTGCGGCGACCTCGAGTCCTCGCCAAATAGATTCCCCTCCTTTTTCTGCCGGATAGGGCATGCTGGCTAAAATAAAATCTCTTAAAAACAGGTCCATGTATTCGGCATACTTTGGGTTCCCTGTTTTAAAGTACGCCCCCATCACATTGGAAAGTTGGCTGTGGCGATTTGAAAGCCAGGCCCATTCTTTGTCATTGTTCGGTCCTTTATAATACCAGTCCCTATGTCCATTTTCAAGTAAGGGTACTTTTCCCTTTACATTTTGAATTGTAAATACATCATTTAAAATAGTATCAGCATCAGCTATACTATTAGAGGTAACTTCAGGCAAGGCTCTGCGCAAGCCAAGCGCATTCTGAGATGTTTTATAATACGCCAATAATTCATTTGCGGCTTGCTCCCAATCTCCTTTAGCGCTTGCTTCTTTTACTTTCTCTAAACCTTTATGGTCTAAATTCAAATGATCAAATATTCCTTTTACGGTCTCAGGGTAAGATTGGTATAAATCTTTTACCGTTGTAATATCCTTCCAATTTTGCTGTGCAAAGGATACTTGAAATACTAGTAAAAATAAAATCAAAAAAAGATAATTCTTGGTTTTCTTTGGGCTCATTATTCTCTAAATTAAGTCAAAATTCACAATAAGTATTTAAGCTTCACTGACAGTTAAAGCTTAAATACTTAGAAGGATGGGGATGTAACTACTCTTCTTCTTCCAGGATTTCCTTCAATTCTTCCAAGATAGTTCCAGCTTCGGCTTTTATCAATTCAAATCCATCATTTTTTGAAGCATTATTAAGAAAATGATTCCAATGCTTCTCTGCTTTTTTCAAGGTTCTTGGGGTAATGTCAAATTCCGCATAGTCCAGGTGCACCTTTGCAAGTGATGAGGATTTAAAATTTCCAAAAATGTAAATGCGAAATAGGTCTACAAACTTATCAATGATATCAAATTCTTCTACCAAAGAAACCAGACCACCATTGTTTTGCTGATTTGCAGGAAGGTGAATCACTTCGAAAAGGGCATCCAATGTAGCTGGTTTATTGTCCATCATGGCAAGCACCCTTGTGGCCAGGAAAGCGTCATCCATATCGCCGGTTTTTAACACATGAAGCAACTTCTCATGTACTTCACTCCCACCAATTCTAACCAGCTGATCGCCATATTTCATGGGCTCTTCCTTGGCTTTATCAAGTAGGTTGTCTATTAATTTATCAATATTGTTTTTTTCAAAACTTTCCATATATGTGTAATAATTCGTTCATTATTCAAGCAACCCAAGCGACCTTTCTCCTCCACTGCAATCTGTGATTTCATTATGCGATGAAACAACCAACACTAATACTGCAAGTGGATAAAAAATCATACTTATTTCAAATTACTTTTTTATATGTAAAACCTTTCGATTTTACTCGTCCTCTTCTTTTGATTTCGGTAACCTGCCTGCTTTTTTTAAAGCGTCATGAATCAACCATTCCAATTGTCCATTAGTGCTTCTGAATTCGTCTGTAGCCCATTTTTCCATGGCTTTCATCAGCCGTTCATCTATACGCAGTGCAAAAGGTTTTTTCTGTGCCATAAATATTACCTTTCACGTCTCCATTCTTCCCAAGCCTCCAGAATTTTATCCGGATTACGGGTACTCCATACAAAACTACTATCTTTCACTGAAATCCTCACTACATGTGCAGTACTGAATAAGTATTTCCACTCGCCTTTTAAATCATAATGAAAGCCCAATCCTCCACCAGACCATATTGATGCTTTCTTTATATGTTGAATATCCTTTATCTCCTCCCACTTGTATTTTCTACAAGTATTAATGAAAGGAGGACTTTTATAAGAAAGCCCAGTAGCGTCCAACCTGATCACAAGCTTCATACTAACTATCAACCAACCGATAAGAAAAGAAGCAAACAAGACAATCGCTAATACCATATAAGTTGAGGAATCTCCTGCCGCTATCTGGCCATTTAGTAAAGCCACGATGGTTACCAACAGATGGACACCAAAGAATAAAGGGACAAACCAAGTGTCTTTCAATGCTTGCGACTCATTGTATACCATACCTACTGATTTAATGTACCTACATTTACAACGGGACTTGCATTTTTATCCGAACACAAAACGACCATCAGGTTACTTACCATTGCTGCCTTCTTTTCATCCTCAAAATCGATGATTCCTTTTATCTTAAGGTCCTCCAGTGCCATCTCCACCATGCCCACTGCTCCGTCAACAATCATCCTTCTTGCAGCCACAATCGCTGTTGCCTGCTGACGTTGCAACATGGCTGAAGCAATTTCGGATGAGTAGGCCAAATGAGAAATCCTTGCCTCAATAACCTTTATACCGGCATGCTGTAGCCTGGCACTTATCTCATCTTCAAGGGATTTGTTAACATCTTCAACTCCTGAACGAAGGGTTACTTCTGCATGTTCATCTTCAAAATTATCGTAGGGATAAGTTCCTGCCATTTTTCGAACAGCTGCGTCTGCTTGCAAGTGGACGAAATTCTCATAATCATCAACATCAAAAGAGGCCTTGAAGGTGTCAGCGACTTGCCACACCACGATGGTTCCCACCATTACAGGATTACCAATTTTATCATTCACTTTTAATGGTTTGTTTTCAAAATTTCGAACCCTTAATGAAATTTTCTTTTTTGTCATGAAGGGAATTACCCAGAAAAACCCATCGCTTTTTACCGTCCCCTTATAGGATCCAAAAAGAAGAAGTACCATTGCCTTATTTGGCTCTACAATAAAAAACCTGGTATAACAAAAACAATTACGATTACACCCGGCACAAAAAGAAAGGGGATTTTACCAATGAATGCAAATACAAGGAGGGCCAGTACGCAGAAGGCCAGGAATACCATAAAGTATCCAGATTGGGGTTTAATTGTCTTTTCCATACTATTTAGATATTAATTTGATATCATTTCAAATTTAAAAAAATAAGTTAATAATCCAAAAACTATTCGGTAAAGGATTTCCCTTGTACTCTGATTTACAAGTATAACATGAATGAAAAACGGATAAAGAATGACCTATAATGAAAAATAAAGCTTAGCATCCAAAGACCAAAAAATGCCTCAACTCACCACAATAAGGTGAAACACTTCTGCAATAGTGTCAGAAATATCTATCGCCGAATAGGTTTTACAATAGAAAAAAAGATTATGAAACACGTAAAACACATACGTTCAAGCGATTAAATACTTATTAAGCAAAATTTAAATGATAATTTATATAAAAGGACAGAAGGTAGATTCAATTTTTTTTATATTGTCCAATTAATTTGAACAACCATTTCAAAAACAAAGTATATAAACTTCTAAACCCAAATTCAATGAACGAAAACATTAACAAAAGCGCACTCTTTAACGGGAGTTGCTTTGCGCTGATCACCACAGCTTTCACTTTCAGTATCCGAGCTGGTATCCTGCCTGAGCTTGGTGAAGAATTCGGACTATCCGCAACTCAATTAGGATTTATTAATTCAATGTGGTTTTTGGGTTTTCCTATTTCAATGATTATTGGTGGTATTGTTTACCACTCTTTTGGACCAAAAAACATAATGAGAGTGGCATTTGTAGCCCATACTCTTGGTATTCTATTAACCATTTATGCTGGTGGTTATACCACCTTATTGATTTCCACGCTATTCATAGGCTTTGGAAACGGCTGTACGGAAGCTGCATGTAATCCTATGATTGCCGACATGTATTCTGGTGTGAAAATGAATAAAATGCTGAACAGGTTCCACATGTGGTTCCCAGGTGGTATTATGATAGGTGCCCTAATTTCAACCTTTATGACGGGATTGAACTTAGGATGGGAAGCCCAAATGTGGATTACCATGGTACCTACAGTTATTTATGCTTATTTATTCTTTGGAAAAGCTTTTCCAAAAGCGAAAGTGGAAGGTTCAACTTCACTACTCAATAACTTTAAGGCTTTATTTAGCCCAGTTTTCTTGTTCCTATTCGTTTGTATGGCACTTACCGCCATTTCAGAATTTGGACCACAACAGTGGGTAAATATCATTTTGGCCAACAGTGGTGCTAATGCCATGATCATATTGGCATTGACGACTGGAGTAATGGCGGTAGCAAGGTTCTTTGCAGGACCTGTTGTAGCTAAACTTGGTCAAACTGGTGTTTTATTATTAGGAGCAATATTAGCAACAATAGGCATTTACTTGTTCAGTATAGTAACTGGCCCTGCTGCTTATTTCGTAGCGGTAATATTTGCCCTTGGAGTGGCTTATTTCTGGCCTGTTATGGTAGGTGCGGTAGCCCAAAGGGTCCCACTAAGTGGCGCATTGGGATTGTCCATCATTGGTGGTATCGGAATGTTTTCTTCTGCGATTTTCCAAGGAGTAATCGGTGGATGGATTGATTCAGCCAGAGCGACAAAAAGCGCTGAAGGTTTATCAGGAGATGCACTAGAATTGGCGGCCGGTCAAGCCACGCTCCAAAACATGGCTTTCTTCCCCATAATACTAATCGTTCTCTTTACAATCTTCTTCTTTTGGCAGAAAAACTCTAAAAAAACAGAAGCCGTAAGTCCTGTATAATTCAGGAAAATCATTGTAAAATTGAAAAAGGAGTCACTATAATTGTGACTCCTTTTATTTTGATGGGGCTGAGATCACTATTCATAGATTAGTCAGCCATATTTAAAGCGCTTTTTTTTGAACCATTCCTACGGAAAATACGGTTATAATGCTTTAAAATTCCATAAACAACCAAACCACCATCCACATGTTAGACAAATACCTGACACAAGAATTCTGGAACAACACGACAAAGGATTATTTAATAGCAATAGGCTTTATTGTTATTGGTATTTTGATTGTCAGGGTATTTAAAAAAACGCTATTAACAAAAATCAAGAAGCTGACTAAAAGAACGGATACCCATTTCGATGATTACTTAGTTGAAGCGATTGAAAAGTTTGTTATTCCTGCCCTCTATATTTCCATCGTATTTTTCGGGATAAAAACCCTCACAATTTCGGACAATTTTAGGAATATTATTTCTAATACGCATACCGTTGTTCTTGCCTACTTTATTATAAGGCTTATTTCTCAAGTATTGATATTGTTATTAAAAACCTGGGTTAAAGAGCAAGAGAATGGGGAAGAAAAAGTCAAACAAATAGGAGGAATAATACTCATTATCAACATGTTGATTTGGGGAATTGGTTTTTTATTCTTATTCGACAATTTAGGGTACGACGTTACAGCCATTGTAACAGGTATGGGTATTGGTGGTATCGCTGTAGCCCTGGCAGCACAGAATATTCTAGGTGATTTATTCAATTATTTTGTAATCTTTTTCGACCGACCAATAGAGATTGGTGATTTCATTGTTATTGACGATAAAAATGGAGTAGTTGAAAAAATAGGTATTAAAACTACTCGAATCAAAACACTTTCAGGTGAACAACTTGTCGTCGCCAACAGTGACTTAACAAGTTCACGAATACACAATTACAAAAAAATGCAAAGACGAAGAATTCTCTTTGCAGTAGGGGTTAGTTATGAAACATCAACAGAAGATCTAAAAAGGATACCACAAATCCTTAAAGAAATTGTTAGCCAACAAAAACCCGTAACCTTTGACAGGGCTCATTTCAAAGAGTTTGGCGATTCAAGTCTTAATTTTGAAGTGGTTTATTATGTAGAAGACGCTGCCTACAATGTTTACATGGACATTCAACAACAGGTCAACTTTGAAATATTTGACAAATTCCAGTCCATGGGTATTTCTATAGCGTTCCCTACACGTACTTTGTATCTTAGAAATGAAAATAAACAAAAGCTTAAAATAGAAACACTTTCAAATACTACAACAGAAAATAATAATTCAGAATTAGATAATTAGGTTTCAATTTACCTAAAGACTCTTTAGACAGAACAAAATGTAAGACAAACCGAGTTGTTTAAGGATACTTAAAAATAATATAGCTTACTTTGTAGTTCCTTTCATTGGACCAGAAGCCAAAAGTCAAGATTAAATACCTTAAGTATTTAATCTTGACTTTTTAAATTAAGAATTTTCTTATCACGATATTAGCGTCTGGAATCTCAAAAAATCCTGAAAGAGTTAAAACAATACACCCCAGTCCTGGAGACAGGAGAAACCCACCCAAAATACTGATTAACAGTTAATTGACCTAACATTAAGAAATTATTTAATGTCTAGGACATAAATGTTCAATCATTTCAATTCTCACAAAATCATAGGAGTCAATAGCTAAAAAAGGAGCATTTTCCTTTTCATAGAGTACATATGTATCACCAGAACCGATTGCTTATTTCTATTCTAATTAAATATCAACTATTAATAATATTTATTTAACCATCTCAGTAAATAATTCTCAATTTATTCACTGAATATATTTGTTTAACACCAGATCTATTAAACTAACATCTTATTTCTACAAAATAAAAATTTGTAGTATAAATTTCTATCAAATGTTTATTCTTTAACCAATAATTTCATAAACTTGTTGAGGAAATAAACACTTTGTGGGAACTACCCCCACATACTTGAAAATAAAATTGCCCAACTTATCAGTAATAAAAAAATATCTAAAATAATCAAACATTATTAATTGCATACTAAATGCATTTTTATTAGTATTACATGCTTTAATATAGATGTGAAATTAATTTTAAGCGGAATTACTTCACTAAAAACAGTATTTACGATTATTTTATTTAGACATTAAACCAAAAGTAAATTTTTGGTACGAAATTTCATTGCACAATCATGCCATCGCAAACAATTAATTACCCAAGCGAAGGCAATGAAAGTGCGAGAATAATCAAGTTAGAAGAGAGGATTCATGTGTGGAGGAGGCCAACTATTATACTCCATTTGAACAATCTGCCCGGATCTTAGGATTTAGGGTGAATATTTACATGTGTTTTCAAACCTAAGTTGCTTATATATTAACCAACCACCAACTAAATACGAGTACTAATGAATAACACTTTACCAAAGCTAATTCTGTGTTTCGGCCTTTTCCTCCTGAGCATAATGGCCAATGCTACAAACTATTATTTTTCAAATCAAACCGGAAATGACTCCAGAAGTTCAACAGAAGCGCAAAACCCCGACACTCCATGGAAAACTATTAACAAATTAAATGCCATCTTCTCTAGTTTAAAGCCTGGTGACGGTATTTATTTTAAAAGAGGTGAGGTTTTCTATGGTACGATCAAAGTAAATACAGGAGGTTCTGCCGGTAGCCCCATTAAGTTAGACGCTTATGGGTCAGGAGCTAAGCCTGTAATTACCTCCTTCGAAAAAGTAACAGGATGGAAATCTATAGGTAATGGTAGGTACGAGAGTACAAACACTTTTTCTAGTTACGAATCAAACATAGTTTCAGTAGACGAACAAATCTATGAAAAGGGAAGGTACCCAAACAGTGATGCCTCAAACGGTGGGTATTTATCAGTTTCCTCTTTTTCCGGAAACTCCTCTGTTAGCAGCAATGAGATGTCAGGTGCCGCAGATTACAGTAATGGTGAAGTTGTAATCAGAAAAAACCAATGGATTATAGACAGACACCTCATTAAATCAAATTCAGGAGGAACGGTAAATTATAATGGAACTGGCGCTTACAGTCCTACTAAAGAATTTGGTTTTTTCATACAAAACCACCTTTCTACCCTAGATAAATTTGGTGAGTGGTTCTACAACAATAGCAGGAAGATTAATGTGTATTTTGGAAACTCAAATCCAAATAACCATCAGGTTTTAGTAAGCACATTAGAAAATTTACTTGTAAAATCATACAATGTAGATCATATTTTGATACAAAGCCTTCATTTTAAAGGAGCAAACAAGGATGCAATCTATATTGGTGAAGGAAAGGACATTGTCCTTAACAACTCAGAAATAGAATTTTCAGGAGAAAATGGCATTACTTCCTTAAACATAAAAGACTTAGTAATAAAGAACTGTAGAATTAACTATTCCATGAATACGGGATTGAATCTAAGATACGGGAACGACAATGCTGTTATTACTGACAATATTGTAGAAAACAGTTTCCCTTTTCAAGGAGGAGGCAATAACGAGGACAATAATGGCAATGGAATATTAGTATCTGGTAACAATGTCCGAATAGAGAATAATACTGTCAAACAAGTAGGTTTTAATGGTATTCACTTTATTGGCAACGACATTACTATCAAAAACAATTTAATACAGCAGTTTTGCCTTTTGAAAAATGATTGTGGTGGAATCTACACTTTTGGCGGACAAGACGTTACCAATTTCAGTAACAGGGTCATTGAAAACAATATAATAATAGATGGTCTCTCTACAAATAATGGTACGCCTTATCATTCCTCTCAAAACCACCACCCGCAGGGCAGTGGTATCTTTCTTGATGACAATGTAAATGGAGTATCGGTAATCAACAATACCATCGCCAACACAGAATACTCAGGAATCAAGGCTTCAAATAACTTTAATGTTACAGTTAAGGGCAATACTTTTTATAATTCTTACACCCAGGCCCTGATTGGCAACAGTGAGAGAGGTACAGATGCTAGAAATCTGAATTTTTCAAACAATGTATTCTTTTCAAAACACGCTGATCAATATGCTTACCGTATCGACTCTTATAAAGATGATATATCAAGTTTTGGTACTTTTGAAAGCAACTACTTTACAAGGCCACTAGGAGACAACCATAGTATTTACCTTTCTTACTACAAAAACAGTAAAAGGCACGATGAAACCAAAGACCTGAATGCTTGGAAATCATCTTTTAACAAAGACTTAACTTCTGTCACCTATCAACAAGATGAGTTTGAACCATTCTCCCTCCTGGGATTTTTAGGCGGCTTACTCTACGATAATTTATCCTTCCTAAAAGGAATAGATGATTTCAATTGTAATGATTGTACACAATCCTGGGATTCCAATGGTATTTTAAGTGGGTCCATAAAAGTCAAGAGTCCTGGCCCCTCATCCGCTTTGGCTCGAATAGGAAGTGTAGACAAGAATAAAAGCTATATAGCCAAATTTAAGGCTAAAAGTAATAAAACAGGTTCGTTAAGAGTGGCACTTAGATATGCTGGAACTCCTTGGGAAATCATATCTCCAAGTACAGCGATAGAATTAGGTACTGGTGTAAAAGAATATTCGATCCTTCTTCAACCCTATGATAATGTAGCATCCCCAGTAATAATGTTTATTTCTGATATTGGAAACTGGGAATACTGGATTGACGATTTGGAAATTAGAGAGGCTAATGTGAATATCACCAATCCAGATGACGTATTCCTTTTTGAATACAATGCTTCAAAATCTAAAAAATCGATTGCATTAAATGGCGTTTATGAAGATGCAACGGGCAAGTCTTATTCTGGAAATTTTGATATCGCACCCTATTCTTCAGCTCTTCTAGTAAGAACATCTACAGCAACACCACCACCTGCAGCACCACCTGAACCAACTATTGAACAAGTGGTAGAAATAACATCTCCTAGTGGCAATAATACTTATCAAGTAGGTGAAAAAATAGAGTTGCTAGCTGAAGTCACCCCTAATGTAGATAATATTAGCAAGGTGGTTTTCTATAATGGTGATCAAATTATTGGAAATGCTACAACGCAACCATTTAAGCTAACTTGGGGAAATGGAGAAGCGGGAGACCATCAAGTAAAAGCCCTTATCCTCGACAACAGTAACAATACCACTGCTACTTCGTCCGCAATTGGTATTAAGATCAACAGTATAGCCCCTGACCCTGTAATTGATTACCCTACAGGAGACGCTTTTTCTTTACACATTAATATTGGGTCAAGTGATGCCAAAACTTATGAAGGAAATACATATGTAACATTAAGTGAAGCAAAGGTATTAACGGGCAGATCCAATTCATTAGAAATTGACAATAGTTCGGCTGGGACCATCTTTGAATCAATCTCATTTAATGAAGACCTTGAATATCGAATCCCCGTACCTAACGGAATCTACACAATACAAACCTTTCACCAAGAAGTACATTTTGGTCTTAACGGAGTCACTGGATCTAATGGTAAAAGAGTTTTTGATATCATAGTAGAAAATGAAATCAAATACAAAGACTTGGATTTATATGCTTTAAATAAAAATCAAAAAGTAGTTTTAACGCACGATAACATTGAGGTAAAGGATGGAATTCTGAACCTTAATCTAATTGCTTCCGCTAACAATGCAATTATTTCAGGAATCTCAATTGTAGAAAAAGGCATTCAAGCACCAGTCCAATCCACTGAAGGCGCTAGATTCATTAATGTAGGTAGTCTTAATGATGAGGAATACAACGGGGATTTATTCATCTCCGACTACACTGACAAACTCTTCTCTTCTTCAGGAATATACGAGAACGAAGCTGCTAATAAAGAACCTATTTTCCAGTCCAATAGATTTTCGGAAGATCTAATCTATACTATACCAGTAGAAAATGGCATTTATAGAGTTAAGACTTACCACATAGAAAATTACTTTGGCGTCACTCACCCTGATGGCAGAGCAGGCTTGAGGGTATTTGACATCTTCATGCAAAACCAATTGGTCAAAAATGATCTTGACCTTTATGCAAGAAGTGGCAACCAGGAAACGGTTCTGGTTTTTGAAGAAATCGTAGTAACGAATGGAATACTTAAGATTGAAATGAAAGCCTCTGTAAACAACGTGCTATTGTCTGGGCTAGCGATCATCCCAATGAGTGAATTTAATGATGACCTTAAGGATGATTCTTACTTCATTAATGTAGGTAGTGAGTCGGACACCCAATACAAAGGGATTGATTTTATTTCCGAAAACAGTGTTACTCAGATACCTTCAAAATCCTCCTCATACAATGTACCTGCATCTAGTTCAGACCAACTTTACCAATCTAATCGCTACGGGAAGGCGTTAGACTATAAATTCCCGGTTTCAAACGGAACTTATACGGTGGTCACCTATCACAATGAGAATTATTTCGGAGAGGTTTCAAATAGTACAGGTCCAAACAATAGGGTATTTGACATCTATATAGAAAGCGTTAAAGTAAAAGGTAATGTTGACCTCTACATAGAAAATTCGAACCGACCAGTTGCACTTCGGTTTGAAAACATCAATGTATCGGATGGTGTTTTAAACCTTAACGTCAATGGCATCAAAAACAATGCTTTGCTATCAGGGATTGCAATATTCCCAAGTGCCAAGGAAAATCTAGGCAACTTGAATTTGAGACAGATCGTAAGCGAAACTGAAGAAATTTCCACACTAAGTGAGCTGCGGGAAAGCGGCATTACCACTGAATCCTACGAGACCAAACTGTATCCTAATCCAGCTGTCACCTCTACTACACTAGAAATCGGACAAGATCTGGGTAGGTTCTATGTTAGCATTCATAACCTCAATGGTCAATTAATTGATTACTTTGATTCTGATATACTTATAAATACGGAAGGCAAATATGAAATACCTGTCCACCAGCTTAAGCAAGGTGTTTATATTGTAACCCTTTCATCAGAAAGCAAAGTGCTGGAGAGAATGAGACTCGCGGTAACACCTTAAAAAACGCTTTATTACTTAAAAGGCCTTGAAAAATTCAAGGCCTTTTTTTTTGACTATTTTTTTCAGGCTGGACAAAATGCAAAAACATTTGTTCCGTTTACCAACAAGTACCGTATAAGGCCATCAACGGAATAATCCTTTCGATCTACGCATTTCATGCCAACCCAAATACCGAAAGGCTATTGCACTGTAAGGCAGATACTCAATTACCTTCTTGAATTCCCACCCATTACTTACACCCTCTTTTTAAAGGACTTACGCCTCTATTGCTTACTCCAACAGGTCGAAACTTTTATTAAATGCTCATTACTTTCCACTTACATTTTTTAATTCCTTCATTCTCACTTTAGGATTTAGGAGGATTTTCTCTAATTCACATCCATTATTGAAAATAATTTAAAGAAGTGAAAAATAACTAAAAAAAATTTCCGCTTCCATTTTTTAGATCATCGACAAAATTTAGAATTCCAAAAGCAATATTCATTTCACCTATTGAAATTATTCAATATATCCTTTGCTCCAGAAGTTTTTCGAAAAGGTGTAAAGTTTGTATTTAAGAATTTTATACCGTTTATTATTGAAATGAGATTCATATTTAGAATTTCATTTTGATATATATGAAAATCAAAAAACAAGATTCTTTTAATCGAAATGCCGTTTTAAGACTTCATAAATCAAAAAAAGTAGGACAAAATTAACAAACACCTGAAGAATAAGGTGGGTTCGAAAATTGAAAAGAATATAAACTTTAAAATAGAATAAAATGAAAGCGTTATTTTTCTCCATTTCCTTTCTGATTTCCTTAGCATTATCTATTACGCAAGGCTATGCTACAAATTACTATGTTTCTCAAGAATCTGGAAATGACTCACGTTCATTGGCAGAGGCACAAAATCCTGCCACACCATGGAAATCAATTGATAAAATCAATTCACTATTCCATTACTTAAAGGCTGGTGATGCTGTATTTTTTAATAGAGGTGAAATTTTTTATGGCACCTTACACATTCAAGCTTCAGGGTCTACCACCTCTCCTATTAAAATCGGAGCATACGGTTCTGGATCAAAACCAGTAATTACTTCTTTGAAAACCGTGGATGGTTGGAAGTCTATAGGAAACGGTGTTTATGAAAGTACTTCTTCCCTTAACACCAATACTGTTAAGGTCCTTTTGATCAATGGAGAGATTCATGAGATGGGAAGATATCCTAACAGTGATATTGCAAATGAAGGTTACTTAAACATCGAAGAGACAAGTGGTAATTACCTGATTTCCAGTAGCGACTTGAGTGGCTCTTCTAGCTGGACTGGCGGAGAGGTTGTCATTAAAAAGAATCAATGGATTATTGACACCCACCAAATCTCTTCACATAGTGGAAATCAAATTCGTTACAATGGATCTACAAGTGCTTATACTGCTGAAAAGGAGTATGGATTTTTTATTCAAAACCACATTAAAACACTTGATACTTTTGGAGAATGGTATTTCAATCCTTCCACTAAAAAATAAACGTCTATTTCGGCAATAGCAATCCTTCTTCCATGAAAGTAGAGGTCAGCACCTTGGAGAACTTATTGATCAAAGACTACAGAGACGAAAACATCACAGTAGAAAACATTCAGTTTAAAGGAGCTAATCAGGATGCCATCAAAATAGAAGGAGGCAGAAATATAAGAATAAGTGATTCTGAAGTCACCTTTTCAGGCGAGAATGGCATTCTTGCTTTAAGTGTGATTGACTTGATAATCGAAAGAACAAACATCAGCAACATCTATAATAACAGTTTGTACCTTAGATATGGCAATGATAACGCTATTATTAGAGACAACGAAATCAAAAACACGGCTCTGGTAGCTGGTAGAACACAAAATGAAGATGCGTCAGGAATTGCAATCTTCGCTTATGGAGAAAACGTGTTGGTTCAAAACAATGCAATTGTCAATTCAGGCTTTAACGGCATTCAATTTAATGGTAATTATACAGTTGTTAAAAATAACTTTGTAGATACATTCTGTCAGATCAAAGGTGATGGCGGCGGAATTTATACTTTTGGCGGTGTACAATACCAAAGTTATAGAGGTAGAAAAATTGAAGGTAACATCGTTGTAAACAGTATCGGAAGTAAAGGTGGTATTCCTGACAAGGGGGTTAACTACAAACCATTGGCTGAAGGTATCTTTTTGGATGACAACTCGAACAATATAATTATCAGTGGTAATACAATTGGTAATACTGAAAACAGTGGTTTGAAAATGTCTAACTCAAACAATATTACAGTATCGAACAATACGTTCTTCAACTCACATTCTTCTATTACTATGGGAAACAGTGTTATCGGAGAAGACACCAGAGACATTAGTATCTCCAGCAACCAGTTTTTCGCACAAACATCTGATCAAAACTCATACTCTATCAAAACATACAAAAATGACATTAATTCATTTGGTGATTTTGATAAAAACCATTTTTTCAGACCTCTTGGAGATGAGTTCAGTATTGAAAACGAATACGTAAACAATGGCAAAAAAGAAGCAGCCATAGACAATCTTGAACAGTGGAGTGATAAATTCGGTAAAGATAAAAACTCAGTTAGTAATTCAGTAGACATCTCTACTTATACCATTACTAAGACAATCGGAACTAGCCTTTACGCCAATTCTTCTTTCGACAAAAATGTAAGTGGTGTATACTGCAGCGATTGCAAACAAGAATGGGAAACCAACAGCAAAACAAATGGTGGCTCGCTTAAAGTTAGCGGTTCAGGATCTAATGCAGTGAAGATCAATTTAGGTCAAATGAAGAAAGACAAAACTTATTTATTGAAATTCAATGCCTTATCAAATAAGGTCGGTAACATTTCAACTTATTTAAGATATACTGGCACCCCATGGGAGAAATTATCTGCTATGACTACATTTGAAGTAAACACCAGCCTTAATGGCTTTGAAGTACTTGTTACTCCATATGCAGATGTGAATGAAGTATCACTTTTGATCACTACGACTGAGTCCAACTTCACCTATTGGATGGATGATTTGGAATTTGTAGAAGTAGAAGCTTCATTTATTAACCCTGAAGAAGAAATACTATTTGAATATAACCCTACTAAAAGCAGCAAAACAATTGCTTTGTCTGGCGAGTATGTAAATGCCAAATTAGAGAAATTCTCAGGACAAGTTACCATACCTGCTTATGGATCTATAGTGCTAATCCGTGTTGCAAAAGGAAGCGAGCAAGCACCTGAAATCATCAAAACACCAAGTATCGAATTGTCAGTTCAAGAAGATCTTAGCCGAATTATCGAAGGAGACAAAATTACAATGACCAGTGAAGTCACCAACCTGGACAACAACATAGCTAAAGTAGACTTCTACTGTGGTTTAAAATTGGTAGGTTCTTGCGAAGTAAAACCTTATTTGGCTGTCATCGATGAAATCGAAGCAGGAGAAACTTATGTTTGGGCTTCAGTAACAGATAAAAATGGAAACGTAAGTACTTCTGAAGAAATAGGATTTACTGCTAGTAGCAAACCTATAGAAGTTATCGAAAAAACGCCTGTTGAAAACACCCCTAGTGAAGCATTAGAAGGAACTTATTACCACATTGGCTACAATGGCACGGTGGATCATGAAGGCCAACAATTCGAAGCGATCAACAAGGAATACATCAAATCATCCGGAGTAAATGTCGCTACAAAAGAGTCTGGTAGTGATGAGGTTTTATTTCAAACTGAGATGTTTAATAAAATCTTAAACTTTGAAATTCCATTAGAAAATGGAACCTATACAATCAAAACCTACCATAACGAAATGTATTTTGGAAACAATGGAAAATACGAACGTGCTGGACTAAGGGTATTTGATATCTTGATTGAAGGAAATGTTGTTAAGAAAGATTTTGACATCTATGTTGAAAACAAAAACCAAGAGACTACGCTAACTTTTAATACCATTGAGATTAAAGATGGAGTTCTTAGCCTTGAACTCAATGCATCTTCAAACAACA
The DNA here is from genome assembly GCF_000427295.1 of Cyclobacterium qasimii M12-11B. GTDB lineage: Bacteria > Bacteroidota > Bacteroidia > Cytophagales > Cyclobacteriaceae > Cyclobacterium > Cyclobacterium qasimii. The sequence goes on from NZ_ATNM01000123.1 coordinate 126,072, forward strand.
GCCTCATCTCTGGAATTGCAATAGTGCCAATGGTAGCTGAAACTCCAGTAGTTATTGAAGAACCGGTAGTCGTTAAAGATCCTGTAGAGCCAAATAATCAAACAGAAGGTGTTGTTATGTACCTTAACACTGGTTATAAGGAAAGTATCAACTTCCAGAACAATGTTCACGTATCAGGAAGCGACTACATCACGTCTTCAAACGCCAACACTGCTACCAATACAAATGCTAGTAACGATAAAATATTTCAGGGAGAAAGGTATTCTTCTACTATAAATTTCTCTATACCTGTTGAGAATGGGACTTATACTGTAAAAACCTACCACAATGAGTTGTATTATGGAAAAGGTGGCTCAGAAGCAAGAGCAGGTAGAAGGGTATTCGATATCCTACTAGAAGAAAATGTGGTCATGGATAATTTTGACATCTATACTTACAACAACAACCAACAGACGGTTCTTACTTTCGAGGGTGTTGAAGTGAAAGATGGTGTTATAGACTTAGACTTGATCGCCAGTGCAAACAATGCTTCTATCTCTGGACTTTCAATTATTCAGGAATTAAATGAAGCGCCTCAAACACCTGGTTCAGAACATCTTTACTTTTTGAATACTGGCAGTACTTCAAGTGCTACATTGAACGGAATCAACTACCTGGCGGAAAACAGCACTGATCAATATTACAACAATGGCACCAACAGCTATGAAAACAATAAGATAGCTGTCGATGAGTTATTCCAAACAGAAAGAAGTGGGAAAAACATGAAGTACAGTATTCCAGTGCCTAATGGAACCTACACCGTTTTCACCATGCACCACGAACTTTGGTATGGACATGATGGAGCTGCTGCCAGGGCTGGAAGAAGGGTTTACGACATCGCTATTCAAGGGAATGTACTAAAAAGTAAATTCGACCTTTATGTTGAAAACAACAACGCACCTACTTTACTATCCTTCGAAAATATCGAAGTAACTAATGGTGTTTTAACCTTGGAATTAAATGCAATCGCAAATAATGCAAGCATCTCTGGAATCGCCATCGTAGGAAGTGATGCCAAAGGAGGAGATATCGCAGCAAATTTAAGAACTGCTTCATTTAACAGAGGCTACAAAGAGATGTACAAAAGGGGTTACAAAGAAATGGATGTCTACACAGAAACAGTTACTTCTGATGAGATCCGTATATTCCCTAACCCTGCTAAAGGAAGAGCAACTTTAGAGCTTAATGCGGAGATTGGACAAGGAAGAGTACTTATCCACAACATGAACGGTCAGTTGGTTAGCCATTTCGATCTAGGCGGGATCCAAACTTCAAACAACCAGTTTAACATCCCACTTGACAATCTTTCTCAAGGTGTCTACCTAGTAAGTGTTACCAATGAGCAAACCATCATCAATAAACAAAGGCTAATCGTCAATCCTTAATAAAGCGATTTCCATTAAAAAGGTCTCTGAAATTAATTCAGAGACCTTTTTTCATTTATAGGCAAGATAAAAAAACCGCGTAATTATAGGCAAAAGATGTGAATACTCAATTAAATGGAAATAAAGTAGCAAGAAATAAGCTGTACATAGAGATTAAGGGTATGTAATAATACCAACTCTGTATTAAGTCAAACCACCAGGTAAAAATTATTTTCTTTTCAGAACTGTCTTAAATACCTCTGCCATTTGATTAGCGAAATTTTGAATATTGTATTTTTCCAAATGGAGTCTTTTGGATGTTTTACCCATTTCGTCAAGGTTTATATCCCCACTTATCATTTGCTTCAGTTTTTTATTCCACCCATCAGCCGTATTGTCATTTACCCAAAGTCCTATTTTTTCTTCCTCAATATCGATATCTAAAAAGGAATGTTGCGTCATCAATACCGGTTTACCGACAGCCATTGCATCTAATAAAACAGTCAATCCATAAGTGTTGCCTTTCTCTCTAATCTCCTCCTTTAATGGGATGATTATAAATGCGGAATTCACATAGGCCTTCAAAAGCTGATCATAGGGAACCCATGTAGTATCCACAGACACATTTGAGGGTAAATTTACCGATGCAGGAATCGTTTTAGGGGTGCAGTAAATTTTTAAATTATACGGCAACCCTTCGAAAGCCTTTATAAGTATATCATAATCTCGGTCGGCAGTACCTGCGCAAACAGCATAAGGTAACTCTTCACTATTCTCATCCGCTTTCAAGCCTTCATAAAAGGCTACATCTGCCCCCCAACTAACTGAAAAACACTTATTGTCTTTTTCTTCCTGATTATAATTCAAATCCCTTTGGGTTTTTTTCATCAAATTCTTTGAGAAAAATGCAAAAGCATCAAATTGTCGGAGCTGCTTTATCCCTAATTTATTTAGAATAGAATCCTTATTTTTATAATAAATGAAATTTTGATGCGCCAAGCCAACAAGAGGAATTTTAACTACCCCAATCATACTCAATAGTGTCAATAACCTATTGGTAGAGACAGGATAAGGCATGTACACCAAGTCATAATTTTTCAAAATGGCCAGTGATCTTACCTGTTGATCCAGGAATGAAATTTTAAGGAATTTACCAATTTTGTCAAGCCACTCGTGCTTCTGGTGTGTGTGGATATCCACAATAAAATCACCTGATTTTTCCAATTCAATCTTCCCCATAAGATAATGGCTCGGATTGGTCCCCTTTTTCCAGTTGTCGTAGATTTTATCAAAGGAATAGGAGTTGATTAAAAGTATTTTGATCTTTTTCTCCATGAATATAATTCAAATTAAGTAAGCTCCAATTCTTCAATCTTGGTCACAATATATTGGGCAGTAGCCCTTTCGGAGCATTTTTCTTCCCACCATAAAAGTGTTTTTTGATGTATTTCTTCAAGCTTTTTTTCATCCTTTAATAGCTCCCGGGCAACTTCACACCCTTCTTCCCAGTCTTCAATCTGAATCAAGGGAGAATTAGCATAAAAAGGGGTATCTGGTAATGGTTCCGAAATAATGACACATCCTGCTCTCATGGCTTCAAAATGCCTGAAACATTCCGTCATAAAATAGCCCTTTGGACACAATACTATTTTAGAGTCTGAAAGTACTTCCCCATATTTTTCGGGAGAGAAACCTGCCTTAAAACCGTTGTTAAAGATGACAATGGATTTCGAGAAAAATGAGCTGAAATCACTTCCAAGTTTCAACAAAAATTTGCGATAATAATCGTGTGTTAAAAGGTTTTCAGAGGGCAAAATAAAACCCCATTTTGAAAATACACGGTAAAAATTAATTCTGTTCATGTTAAGGTTACCCCTAAAAAAACATTGTATTTTCTTTTATTGATTGGTTTGTTTGGGAATTCAGGAACTGCATTTACATAACCCAAAGCCATCGGGAAAACATTGCTTGCTACGGCTTTCATGCCAATATAAGATTTAAAAATAGCGAAGTATTTATCAGAAAAAACACTAGGGTCTAAGGCCCTTTCATCTGAAAAATATAGCAAAATTTTCTTCTTGTTTGACTTATAGTCTCCACTGGGTGGCATAATATCGGTACCAGAATCAGGATCCTTCTTATTCACCCGGTGGTTAGAATAAATGAAGAATTCGAATTCATCAAACCTTTGAAGCAAAACACCTCTTAATTCATCAATTACTTTCTTAATGAACTTCGATTCATTCAACTCCTCAAATCTATAATCTGATTTGTCCTCCATTGATACATTGGTGAGACCAAATAATTTCATATTTTAAATATATATTTAATAGTATAAAATGATAAATAGATTTAAAAAATCAAAAGATTAACTCAATATAGCTATCTTAAACGGATTTTAAACACAGCCTTTTCTAATTTTTCCCCAAATAATTCTGAATTAAACTTTTCCAGGTATATTCGACTTGCTTGGTCACTCATTTGGCGAAACAATTGTTTGTCTTTGGCTAATAACTCAACGGCATCCACCCAACCATTTACATCTCCTTTACCAACTGTAATTCCAAAACCCTCTTTAGCAGCATCAATATTAATCATTGGGTTTTCTGTAATTACCGTAGGCTTTCCTAAAGCTACCACATCTTGTAAGCTTGTCATACCTTGGCAACCCTCCTGGCTATCAGGATACTTAAGAGGAATTAATATAGCAATAGATTCCTTGTAAAACTTAAGTAATTCCTCATAGGGTATAAAGGATGCATTAATGGTAACATTTGCTGGCAAGTCCTTTACATCTGGTTTTGACCTCGGTGTACAAAATATTTTAAGTTGGTGGTCCATTTTTCTAAATGCCTCAATTAATGTTACATAATCTCTGGCAGTATGTCCCGCACTTATAAAATAAGACAAAGAATCTTCTTTGTTACTTATTATTTTATCATAAAACCTGGTATCCGGCCCCCATTGTGCCGTATCAATTTTATCCAAGTCTCTCTTTTTTGTGACCTTTAGTGCCTTTATAGTGTGCTCTTTCAGTTCCTCACTTAGAAAAACAATACCGTCGTATTGAAATAAAAACAGCTTACTAATCCACCTTAAAAATGAATTTGAAGAATTCATTTTCATAAAAGGTTGATGAATGGTCACTAAAATGGGTTTTCTATATAGACCCAGCATTTTTAACATTATTAAGAGCCTTGTATTTGACCAAGAATAAGGAGCATACAAGATGTCAAAATGCTTGCCATAATTCAATAATCTCAACTGTTGGTCCAGGTGTTTAACTTTAAACAAATTACCTATGCGGTTAACAAAAGGGTATTTTTCGTGTTGAAAAATTTTAACTTCTACCTTACCTCTAGCTTCCAGCTCCACTTTACCCCACACATGGTGACTACCACTTTTGCCCTGTTCCCAAAGCGTATAGGCATTCTCCATGCTATAATTGTTAACCAATAGTAACCTTGGTTTTCCCTTCTTTTCCAAAATTTTAAATGTTAGGTTAAATTAGGTTTTTCTTCTATTACTAGGGAAAAACCTTTCAGTAAATAGCAACTTCACAAATGCAATATTTGTCGTAAGGTAACGCTTCCACATTCTACCAGGCTCCTGCATCGTTCTATAAAACCACTCGAGACAAATGTTCTGCATCCAAACAGGTGCTCTCTTCACTTTACCGGACACCACATCGAAGCTACCTCCCACTCCCATTATAAAGGGAACATCCATTACTCCTTTGTACTTATTCAGGAAGATCTCCTTTTTAGGTGAACTCATGGCAACAAATAGAATATCAGCTTTTGATGCTTTTATTTGTTCGGCGATCCCTAGCTCTTCCTCTTTTCCGAAATAACCATTTCTATACCCTGCTATAATATTAGGATTGTATTTTTCTGAATAAATTTGTACAACCTTGTTTACCACATCTTCTTTTGCTCCAAGAAAAAATATTTTATACTTTTCCCTGGCAGCTAAACCAACCAGATTATCCATAAGGTCAATCCCTGCCACTCTTTCAGGTAAGTCCTCTCCAAGGAAACGTGCTGCCCAGACGATAGATTGTCCATCGGCATTAATTATATCACACTCAACTATAGAAGCCTTTAACTCCGCGTCTTTTTGTGCATTTACTAGTTTTGCTGCATTTACTACCACATGGTGTAAATTCTCATTTCTCTTTATGCTTTGATCTATTAATGCTACTGTTTCTTCCATAGTCAAGGAGTCTACAGGTACATTACAAATACTAATTCTTTTTACCTCTTTCATCAGGTTGCTCTTTATGTATACTTAACAAGTTATTCTTTTATTTATTATCATCGATATCACCCCCTAAAACCAACTATCGATAAGCACGTCAGGATCCCTTCTTAGGATTGGCGTTTTTATAAAATCCAGTCTCCTTTTTAAATAAGACAGTAAATGATAAAAACATCCATGCTTGAGCCCAACGCATATAAGGTATTTTAGATGTGAAATGTTTATTGATTTGATAATAAAAATACCCTTTTGGGGACTGCATGTTTTCTATGGTCCACTCCATCACTTTCACAGCCATTTCTTTGTGAGTATCAAATTTCCCCAACTTATCGAGCGTAATTAATAACTGGGTTGGAGCATGAATATCAACTGGAAAAGTACTATTGTTATAATACTTTGAAATGCCTTCTGAAGTGAAAAAAGTCTTGATATAATAATCAAATCCCTTATTCATATAATCATCAAAGGAATGGTCACCCGTATAGCGAGCATAGTCTGATAAACACTCAAGGTTATAGCCTGTATGAAAATTATCAATCCAATGATGAAAAGGTAAGGTGCCATAACTCCAGGCGCCATTCTCCTTCTGGTATCCACAGGCAAAATTGACTGCTTTCTTGGCCTCGTCAAACAACTCTTCCTCCTTTGAGATAGAATAAACCCTGCCCAATAAGCGGGCTCCCAAAAGTGAAGCATTAAACACAACACTTTTATCTAAGGGAGAATAAGAAAAAGAAAAATCACCCTTGTCATCATAAGTACGGTAAAGGTCCTTTAAGACAAAGTCACAAGCACTTCTTGCAGCAATGTAAAACTCCTCTCGCTTGGTGATAGCATAAGCATCAAGTAAGGCGCAAGCTATGAATGTGGTGGCAACAACTGTAGGCGTATACTTGGGTTGAAAAAACGCCCTAGCTTGCCAGTCAAAATTGTATCCCCAACAACTTCCACTCCACCCTTTGGTTTGGAGTCCCAATATTTTATCACCGAAGAAATTGATCTTCTCCAGATATTCAGACTGTGGATCAATTCCGTATAGGTTACAATAGCTAGTCAAAAACAAGCCCAATGCCTTGGGATTAAATTCTTTAGGAACCCCAACAAGAGGCCTAAGGTTCATAGGTGCTCGCTTGAAAAACTGGGTCCAGGCCAGTTTAGCAATACGAGATTTTGATAGCAAGGGGATGGACTGAAACAGTTTACTATTTAAGCTGTCATAGGGATCATATCCCTTGTATTCCTCCTGCGAACAAAAAGCGGCCAATTGCTCAAAGGAACTAAAAAAATCGGTTGCTTGACTCATTTTTACTTTGTTTGATGGCATTTATATATTTATTTCAATTGGCAATTTCCTAAAAACAGTGCTACTGTCTGAGTAATGGTATGAAGTACAAATCAACCTTAATAATGAATCCATCTCAATCAAGTCAATGGAGACAAATGAATAAAAAGGTTTGGAAAAACCCTCAACATCAAAAGCATAAAAGAGGTATAATGAGTAAAATATGGCCATCCCAATTGCCGTTGGCAAACAATTGATTCCATAAAATGGCAAAACACTCAGCTTAGTAATAATCCAGGGACATCCACAACACCTTAAGCGCTGCTTTATACAAATTATTAATAATACTTCTCTATATACCCTAATAGTTGATCCACCCTTTTGCTCCAAGAATTATTTGCAGCAATTGCGATCCGTTCTTTGATCAACCCTTCATTGTTGTCTTCAAATGCCTTTTTCACAAAAGACACAAACTCATTGTCATTATTGGCTTTATATACCGTTCCTTCAGGGAATTCCCAATGCCTCACATTCGGTAGATTTGTTATTACTGCAGGTCTACCTGTTGCCAGGTATTGCCACATTTTATTTGGTGTTCTCCCAGTATTTGGATCATCCATATAATAAGGAGCAATGGCCACATCCATTTCTAATAATTTGAGACTCAAAGGATCTCCAGTCATTATCCCGTGGGCAACCACTTTGTTTGACAAAGGCAAATGATCCAAGAAATCATCTTTAATTGGCCCAATCAAATGCAATTCCACATTTTCGATCTCCAATATTTTATTAATCAGTGCCAGAGGTGTCTTTTTCTTATCAATAAAGCCGAGTAAAACCACTTTTATCTTGCCATCCCGCTTATTCAGTGTTAAATGGGATGCATCCACTTTTGGGAATTCAGGAGCTCCAAGAGGCAACTCATAAGATTTAGGATTAATCTTACTAAAGTTATCCACTAATTTCTTTGCAGTAGCCAATGAAAAGGTAGAAGTCTTAATCAACCGTGTCTGGGTAAAAGTCGCGTATGCTTTCATCCATCCTGGCACTTTGACGTTGTTTATAAAATCATCATTGGCCATGTAAATAAATTTCTCAAAATATTTACCAACAAGGTGTCCACCGAATTCGGTGCAAATAAAAATCACATCCCTGCCCTTAAATTGTTTTTAAGTTTTGTGAATAACCACACCTGATAGGCCTCATTCAAGACAGGCATCCTATACCTTAGCCTAAAACTTGCTGGGAAAGAAGGCGTAAGCAATTCGAAGTTATCATTTACCTGGGTGCTTTTCAATCCAGGGATCCCTATGGTATTTGATGACACAAAGGTAACCTTAAATCTTTTTGCAAGTGCATGGGCCAATTGGTGTCTCGATCGAGGCGGTCCGTCCCATTCTGTGTTGGTATAAACAATAAATTCCATTGATCTAGTTATTATTTTCTTCTAAAAAAATTCAACCGTTTTACAATTATGTTACTTATAAGCGCACTAAATTAAAGGCATTTGTAACCTCACCCCCACACTTAGCAACTCACGGTTTGACCTAATTTAGAAAATTTAACCCGAAATAAGCTATTCCCACTCAATTCTGTAATGAAAACACTTCCTGAGAAAAGTCAGTAAATACGACGACAAACCCCAACTCAAAATTCGAGCGAATATCTTTTATTTTTAATTAAAACCTCAAAAATCTATGGATGTGCCCCCATATAGGTGACACATCCTTTGACTTTTTGAAATGAATTTAAGTCTGAAATGAATACCCACCATAAGCTTTATAAAAGCATGGCTATTCTATTTCGATTATATTATTACTTCAAGAATACACCTCTTCAAGTTTAATTTCCTGAGGCAAACCTGTAGAAAGACTGTCTAGAATTTTAAAAGTAGTCAAGGTAGTCAAGCAAATCGATTCAAAAGAAATTGGACTTTCTTTACCTTCTTTCACATTGTTCAAAAAGTGATGAACCTCTTCTAAATGCCCTTTTCCACTAGATTTCAGCTTGATTGGCTTGTTCTCTTTGTGTAAGGTTCCTGCTCTGAAATCCTGAATGATTCCTACTTTTCCTCCAGAGAACACTTCAATATTCTCTTTTGGAAGAGACTTATCACCATTGCCTACGTAAGTAAGATTACCTACAGAGCCATCACTGAATTTGATGGTTACAGCCATATTATCGGCAGAAGTTATTTGCTCATTCGAAGTATTGATCGATTCTGCATACACTTTAACAGGATCTGAATCAGTGAAATATTGCATTAAGTCAATAAAGTGGCAAATTTCTCCTACAATACGTCCTCCTCCAATTTCTGGTATCTGGGACCAATGATCCTTAGGGATAAATCCAGCGTTCACTCTTATATTAATGACAAGAGGCTCTCCTGTATTTGCAAATTCTTTCTTCAACTCTTCAGAAATTGGAGCAAAGCGTCTGTTAAATCCTACCATCAATGACTTATCGGCATTCTTTTTGGCATGAACGACTTCCTTCAGCTGTTCCATATTCATAGCCAAAGGTTTTTCTACAAAAACATTTTTACCCGCTTTAAGGCTGTCTATCACATACGGTGCATGAGACACATGGGGAGTAGCTATAAAGACGGTATTAATTTCCTTTTTATTGAAAATATCCTTTGCGTCTGAGGAGCAGAAATTGAATTTGAATTTATCTGAAACACTTTTAGCGGTTATTCCTTTGGAGGTAACTACTCCATCTAAAGAACCACCCCACGATTTCACATTTGGTATCAGGTAACTTTGAGCGAAACTCCCAGCACCAATAAATCCTGCATTTATCTCATTTAAAGGCTCGTTATTAACCTTCGTTATAGATTGGAATTTGGTAGCTGATTCCTGGTATTTAAGGAGTATCCCGATGTGTGGCTCTTGAACCTTACCCATGACGATATCGTAAGCCTTTTCAGCTTCATCAATATCGAACAAGTGAGTAATCAAAGGTTTGATGTTAATAGCCTTGGCAGCAATAAGGTCTAAAAAGGCTTCCATATTCCTTTGCTCCGTCCAGCGGACATAGGCAAAAGGATAATCTTTCCCTAATTCCTCATAATCGACATCATACCTACCTGGTCCATAGGAACATGAGATTTTTAGTTCCAACTCATTTTTGTAGAAATAAGGCTCACGAGGAATGTCCATCTTCACTGCACCTACTACGATAATTGTACCTTTCTTACGGGCAATTTCAGTAGATAGTACGATAGGATCATTTGTGGGTGTTGCAGCAGTAATGATAATTGAATCAAATCCTCTACCATTAGTAAAGTTCTGGCAAGCAGCAATCAAATTTGAGTCATTTCTATGCATGGATTGCCCAGCACCAGACTCTTTTGCAAGGGCGATAAGCTTCTCAGACATGTCTATTCCAAAGACAGCACAGCCATTGGCTTTCAAAAGTTGAACAGTTATTTGCCCAAGAAGTCCTAAGCCTATAACACAAACTTTTTCACCCAATTTTGGATCTGCTTGCCTCACCCCTTGAAGAGCGATTGCACCCAAAGTGGTAAATGCAGCTTCATCAGAGCTAACATTATCTGGTATTTTTGTAACTAGATTTTGAGGCACAGAAATCACTTCTGAATGGGAAGCATAATCAGCACCAGCACAGGCAACCCTATCACCGGGTTTAAAAGTGCCATTATTATCCATAGATGCGATAACCTTTCCAGAAGTACTATACCCTAAAGCCTTTAATGAATCAAGTTTGGTCTTAACCTTTTCCATTGTGGCTTTAAAACCTTCTTTCCTGATATTTTGAATCACCTGAGCAACCAAGTCAGGTCTTTGTTTGGCTTTTCCTATTAGACTTGCCTGGGCTACTTTTACTGTACTTCTTTCAGTACCAGCACTAATCAGTGAATATTCGTTTTCAACCAATACCATACCCTCAGAAATTGCTGGTACAGGAACCTCGTCCACATAAAGCTCTCCAGTCTTAAAATTTTGAATTACTTGTTTCATTGCTTTAAAGAATAAATTAAATAATGTTTAGATACCTGTGATTTTTTCTATTTTCTCTACAAAATTATGCCAGGTGTTTTGCTTCATAAAAGTATTTCTATCCGCTTCTATTCGTGCATCAGCTGGGTCAAATTCGGATATTATCTTGGGTATTTCATTAAAATCTTTGTACGTATGCATAAAAGCCAGGTCCTCCATGTCTTTAAATGCGCCGTGATCTGGACCCAAAACAACGGCACCCATTCGGATGCTATCCACCAAAGAACCCGAGCTTATTACGGTTTGTGACTTATAAGTAAATAAAGTGAATCGAGATTGATCAGAATAAACAGCGATCTCCTCCAGACTTAGCAATTCATCCTTATAATCAGCACTTTCAGGCAATATAGAAAGAATTTTACTTTTATATTCCTGATCCGTACATCTTCCGATTATTAGTACTTTTGCATCTTTGAGCTCAGGTGTTTTTTGTAGGTAAGACAAAAAATTATCTATTCCCTTATACGGGAAAATACTTCCCCAAATAAGAAAATCATATTTCTTCTCTCCTTCACGGTAATCCCCCAACTTCTCTGTAAATGGATGGGGAATTACATGAACTTTCGCTAAAAAATTCGGATAAGCCACTGCAACAAAATCCTTCCCTGCATGAGAATGGGTAATAATATAATCTGAATGGCTCATCAGTTTATTGAACATGTCTCGAGTGACTGCATTTTCACCCTTGTGATGAGAACCTTTGTTGTGCAAAACCCATAAAATCTTTTTTGAAAACAATTTCGTCATCCCCAAAAACACACTAAAAAGTGCTTTCTGAATGCCTCCAAACTTTTTCTCTGGTATCGTTTCTGGCCAATTAAGAATGAACAAATCAGCTTTGAAAAAATGCGTAAAGAAACTAAGGATTCCACGATTAGGTGCCTTGGCATTAACTACCAAATGCTTCTTAGACAATGCTTCCTGGAAATTGAAAACATAGGGATTGGGAGATCCTATTACCTTATCTATTTTTGGATATAAAAAAATTGCTGCCATTTTAGGATGTTTTTACTTTATTGTCTAGTGCTACTAATTCAGACAGCTCATCTTTAAATTGCTTTCTCACTTTGCTGGCATCATGTCTCTCTTCCGCCAATTTTATGGCTGACTCCGATATTTTCTTCCGCAAGTCTTTATTGTTGATCAATTCCATTAAACCATTTTTCAATGCCTTAACTTCATTTTTTGTCACAACCTGTGCCCAATGGTGATCCTGCGCATAAGTTACCAAAGCGGTATCCTCAGGTGCAAATACCAGGATGGGCGTACCACAAATCATGTATTCAGATGCTTTTGTAGGCATAGAATATTTTATGAATGCATTGGCAGATGGCGTGAAGTCATAAGGAAGAAATAACATATCCGCCTCGGCAAAACGACTTGGCAAATCTTCATAGGGGACAAACCCTCTGTGAACAATGCAATTGTATTTTTCAATCCAATCTGGCTTCTTACCTACCTGAAGCACCAATTCTATAGGAGTGGTCAACTCTTTGTTCAATTCATCCAAACATTTGGCCATCGTTTCTAGAGAACTTTCTATGCCTAGCCCCATTCGCCCTGCGTACAGGATTTGAATTTTATCTCCTAAATCATATGTTCGGCGTTGACTTTTACTCCAAAATGAAAGTTCAATGGGATTATGATAGGTGGAGAAAGTAAAGCCATACCGCTCTTTATAAGCCACTGCCATCGGCTCACTTATACTAAAATGCCTGGCACAAGTAGCCAACATTTCCCTAAATTCTCTATCTACCACTTTATGCCAGTATCCTCCTATAAGACCCGATCCTGGCAATACTTCCAACCAATCATCCATCATGTGAAACACCATTGGTTTCTTAAGGTAACGTTGAACGAGTGTACAAAAGATTACCGCTTCTCTTCTTTGTGCCTGAGCATAGATGACATCAGGATTGTATTCATCAAGCCAAACTTTAAGCTCAGGGGAGAGCTGTATCGTCGAAGCCCAGTTCAAAACACCCATCCAGTTTAATGCTGGATTAATGTATTCATTAAGCAGGGTAACACGAAGAGGCGATTTCTTAATGGTTTCAATATTTTCCTTCTTCTTATCAATTTTTATAGTGCCTGAAGGGTATTTCCTTTTCATTAAACTCAGTGGAAACTTCCAGACATGCTCTTTATGTCCCAATTGATAGTATTTATCACAAATATCCAATTGCGTTTTTTCATTAAAAAGATTACCTAAGCAAACAACAGCCAGGTGATCCTTTTTCCAACCTTTGAATAGATTTGACAATGTTATCCCACCGCCGGAAACATTATTAAATGGTTGGTTAAGAATTAATACTTTAGGAAAAGGCATAAAATGATCAACTGATTAAAAATAATAAATGTGTTTTCAATGTTTAAAGCTCACCGCTTTGTAATTTGTTTAGGAAGTTATCCAACTCGGGCTTATTGCCTTCGTAATAGTCGGAATAATTGTCCATAAAAATCTGAAAAACCTTTTTCGGTGATTCTTGAAGGTCATATTCAGATTTGTATTGGATCAACTTTTCCTCTAAACCCTTTTGGCCATCATAAACCACAAAACAATCTGCAAGCTTTCCAGGACCATGTATCTGTACTTCATCATCCAACCTCCAAGCCATGGCCCAAGAGGTGTCAGGAGTAAAAACGTAAGCCCCACAACTCATACACTCAGCAATAGGTAGACCAAAAGACTCTGGAAATTGAAGAAAATAAAAAGTCGCTTTTTTATAAACATCCCTAATTTCATCGAAGGTATAAGATCCTGATAACTCAATATAAGGAATTCCTACCGCTTCAAGTGCCTTTATTTGAACATTTCGCTCTTCCTCATATCCTTCCCTATAAAAATCAATCACCGCAAGGTGCTCTTTTTTGGGTACAGGTACCAAACCAGTACTTTTCAAATAGAGTCCTATTTGACTCCAGGGCGCTTTAGGTTTACTCCTAATTTCTGTAACTTCAGATACGGACAAATGCCAATCAAATATATCCTCTTGGTGGTGTCCACCTTCAGCCAAATAGGTGACCATGGTTGGGCCATTCCCCAAATAATATACCTCATGAAAAATAAGCGGTATATCCTTTAATATTCCTTTCAATTTCACAAAGTCAAAAGAATTATTCAAAAAGGCCTTTGGGCTACATTCAACAACGACTACGGCATCGTATTTTTTCAATTTCCTCAGAAACAACTGATCCTGAATATAATGAATCAATTGATAACTTTTCCAAGAAAAATAATTGTAATTCTTCGCTACTTTAGCATAACTCAATAATCTTTTAAACACGAATAATTCATGAAAAACCTCTGACTGAACCCCTTCAGCTTGGGAAAAAAAACTGTGAAGGCAGTTGGCCAAAATTCGAGGACTTGAATAATTAGGTTTGGTAACTATCGCTATCTTTTTCATCGTAAAAACGTTACTTTTTGTCTTAACACCTTGGGATTATTCTGAAGGCTTAAAATAAGATTTCATTGTTTCCTCAGGAATACTTCGAATAAAAGGGGAATAACAGACCCCTACTCCAAACCACACCAAAAAATAATTCATAGTAAAAACCTGAACAGTAGATGGATGTGTATTTATAAGCCAAAATAATATCCATAAAGCAAATGCTTTAGTTAAATAATTTTTAGAATTGAAAAATCCTAAGAATACGGCAGGCACCAAAATCACTAACAACAGTACAAGGTTTACAACCCCTCCTTTCAGTATCATATTAAGGTAATCCGTTTCCACTGTCCCTCTATAGTTACCAGATTCCATCGTTGGACAATAATACTCTCCCCTCATTCCTCTTCCTACAATCCAGTCAAGGCCTTGCATGTCTTTGTAAAAATAGGCCTCTATACCTGAACGAGTATCGGTAACACCACGGTCTTGAAGATAATACAGTGCTTCAATTTCCACATTCAAAAAGACATATACACCACCAATTACCGCGATAAAAATCACGCCTAAAAGGATTGCTCCAGACAATAACTTTGATTTTGCACTTATAAAGTAAATATAAGCTGCAATTACCAAGCCTAACCCAGCCATTAGTAAAAGGCCTCTTCTGGCTCGGATCACACCCAATATTAAAATAACCACCGTCACAACAAAAGCAAATAGATTTTTTGTTTTGGAGTGATACATATGGGTAAAAAGAATAAACAACGCGGTTATTCCCAAAGATTTTGTAAAATACTCTACAACACTCCTATTAAGATCATCAGGTATTACTTCTGTCAATATACCTTGAAACATTATACTGAACAGAAGAAAAATAACACTGAGCAAAATTATAGCTGAAAAGAGCTTTTTATAGAGCAAAAAGCTCTTTCTAAACAATAATACGAGCGGAACCAAATAGAACATCCCTCCAAACCAAGGGTTTAGAAAGATCAACTTTAACACATCCTTATTGAAGGAGAAACCTCTGAATAAAATCACAAGTGCCCATAAAGCAAATAGGAAGAAGAATATTTTAAGGTATTCAGATTCAAATTTAGGCTTTAGCAAATAGGCCGATGAAGCAAATATGGCTACAAGTCCCAATAATTGCAGGGGCTGAAATAGCATAAAAGGCATCTCTTTCGTAGAAAGGATCGTAGAACTAGCTATGTAGGCAATAAAACCTAGCCAAAACACATTTATAGCTATCAGTTCATACCTGTCATAATGTAAAAACTGCTTTAATGAAGCATTATATTTCTCTACTTTTCCCACAAATCAATCCTTGGTGGCTTCTTTCATTAAGGCCAGGTGCTGGTTTATAATTTCACTTTTTTGAAATTCAGGTAGCAAGTACCCTTCCAATTTATTTGATAGACAATAATTCAAACCTTTAGAAAGGTCTTTTTCATCTTTGTATTTCGCCAAATACCCATTTTTAAGGTGATCGATCATATCAGGGATCCCTCCTACATCGAAACCGACAACAGCCGTCCCGCATGCAAGGCTTTCAAGAATGGTGGTCGGAAGGTTGTCGGCAAGTGATGGGGCGACAAAAACATCCGATGCATTGTAAACCAAGTTGGTGGTATAATCATCCGTGATGAAACCCATAAATTTACAAGGGAACGGAATAGATTCCTGAATCTCTTTATTTGGACCACTACCGAAAATTAGAAGACAAACATCAAGGTCCTGATAATTCTCTTTCAAATCTTTGAGTGCTTCCATAAGGTATTTCCACCCTTTATAAGGGCTGGTAATTTTATTGGCACCAAAAGAAATAACATGTTGATATTTATCAATATTCAGAATTTTCTTGGCTACTTTTTTATCAAATGGCTTAAATAAACTGGTGTCTAATGGATTAGGAATTCGAAATACAGGCTTATCCTTAAGCAATGTTCCTTCATTGGCAAGGTTAAATAACCATTTACTCGGTGCTACGAAAAATAAATTATTGTAACCATGATAAAATTTAAACTTTTCTTCAAACTGTTTATAGGAGAGGTCCTTTTCTTTATCCTCTGGAAACATTGGACAATTTCCACAGTGACTTAAAAATTTTTGACAATCAAAGCTATGAAAACAGCCCCCGGTAATGGTCCACATGTCATGCATGACCAATATCATTGGCTTGTTTAGTTTAGCGATTTTTTCTAAACCGTCTATGCTTAAAAACCCACCTAAAATCCAGTGTACATAAATGAAGTCTGCATTTTGAATCCATTCATGAGTCGTCACATCACTTCCAAAAAGTGATAGCGCAAAACCACCGGCATTTTTATCCATTTTCCTGGTATAAAAATCTTGGATTCTTTGATTCACTTTTCTAATAAGGACCCCTTTTTTACCTATCTTCTGAATTTTCGGATCACCTTTAACATTAGAGGTCAATGAAAGTACACAAGAGTCAAGGCCACGTTCCAAAAAAGCTTCATGGTACCGCAATACATAATTCCCAGAAGGACTAGAGCCATATTGCAAATGAACTACCCGTTTCTTTTTCTCACCGTTAAACAATTGATCCGAATTTTCAATAGCCTTATTACCGTCTACCTGATCCATATCCCTTTCTTTTTCTTGTAAATGATGAAATAATATTGAAGTGGGGCAATAATTATTCCATTAAAGCTGGCAATTAAGGAAGAAATAAAGAGTGCATGTACCCCCATGCCATAATAATCTATTAATAAATACGCAGATGCAACAAAAATGACTGGACTTATTAAACTTGCCCAAAATTGAATTTTCAGTGCACTAATGCCATTTAGGAAGTTCACAAAAATACTAGCAAACATAAAGGACGAGAAAAACACCAGGCCCCAGATTGACAAAGTGAAATCAATGTCCACTTGTCCTTTAAGCCAATACTTATAAACGGTATCCGAAATAAATAGCATTACGACACCTGCTAGCACAAATAAAAGTCCTATCTGAAGGTATTTTTTTGTAGCCTTTTTTATCCAACCTATATCATTTTTTAAAAAAGGCATCTGTAGAAGCCGACCAAAAGGGCGTCAAAAATATTCCAAACCCCATTCCCAATACGTTAAAGTATTTATAAACTACGTTATAAGTAGTTACCTGATAGGGCCCAAAGCTTTGTGCAATAATAATATTTGAGGTTTGGTATTGAACCAAACTTGCTATTTGAATAACAAAGAACACCAAGCCCAAACTAAACAGGTTTTTGGATTGGGAAAAGTTAACATGTGAAATGGAGGGTTTTAAATCTTTATAGCTTGTTCCGAAAAAGTAAATATTAGCTATTATCAATACAGCTACAGGCGCAACACATAGGGCCAAACCAAGATTGATGAGCGAACCATCAGTGGTTTTAACCAAAACCACAATGACCAATAGAGAAATAATTTGGCCTACAAAATTAATAAGTGATGCTTTAGCCGGCTGTTGGTCTGCAGTAACTAATGTGTGGATTATTTTCAACACAAACTGAAGACAAAAATACGTAAATACGATGATCGCAAGAATGGACAATTCCATTCTCATCTCGGAGGATGCATTTAAAATATTTACCCAATCTAAAAATGGGTTAACAAACAAAAAGACAAGCCACACCGCTGAAAAGACAATTGTCAGGACAGCATATGTCGTACTGATGTACATTCTTGCAGCCTCATTGTCACCTCTGGTTCTGGCTTCAGCAAATTTGTTTCTCAAACCATGCGTCATTCCAACATTGAAAAAGCTAAACCAGCCTACTATAGAGCTTAATGCCAACCATATACCATAGCGTGTCGGATTTATATAGTCGATGGTCAAAGGGACCATTACCAAACTAACCGCAATGCTACCCCCTTTGATAAAAATTGAACCAACAATATTCTTTTTCGCAAGAACTGTTCTTGCGTTACCTTTAATAAGGTGCTTCTTAAAATACTGATAAATGGGCGAAAACAATTTATTCATTTGTTTTGGAAAAATATAAATAACAGGCTAAAAATGATTAAGCAGTGCTTTTAGAAGACTTTTTGTCTGTGCCATAGTAACCATAAGAATAACCGTAATACCCATTTGTTTGTTTTGCGTCATTCATTACCAACGACGTATTTTTGAGCTTATTTTTGATATCAATATCCTCCATAAACAATAGGTTTTCCTTTTTGGTATAATTGTATCGAATCAAAAACAATGTCCGATCACAATACGGTGCTAGATTAAAAGCATCTGTAACCGTACCTACAGGGGCTGTATCAATGATTACGTAATCAAATCGCTCTTTTAACTCATCAATAAGCACCTTAACCTTATCTCCTAAGGTCAACTCTGCTGGATCTTCGGGAATATTACCACAGCCTATTAAATACAGCCCGTCTACCTTTTTGAAGTCAAGGATAATGTCATCAATTTTCACATCATCACTAGACAAGAAATCTGCTATCCCCAGACTGGTTTTCATCTTTACACTCTTAAGAAGGGCAGGCTTACGGAGGTCAAACTCCAAAACCACCACTTTCTTCTTGGCTATACTTAGGCTAGCCCCAAGGTTAAGGCTAAAGAAGGTTTTACCTTCTCCACTAATACTTGAAGTAACCATAAGAACCCTATCATCTTTTCCTTCCGAAACAAACTTTAAATTGGTTCTTAAAAGACGAAATTGCTCCGCTATCGGTGTCCTTCTTTTTTCAGAAATAGCTAATAATTCACCTCCATTTGGGTAGTTACTTATTTCTGACAAAATCGGTATTTGCGTGATATCCTGTACTTGAGACTTATGTATAATTTTACTATTAAGTGTATTCTTTATATAAATAAACCCGAATGGACAGATAAAACCTACAATCATTGCCATTCCAATAATCACCATTTTGTTGGGTTTCACTGGGGAACCACTTGAAGCTGCTTTGTCTATAACTCTAGCGTTAGACACCGTTGTAGTGGCCAGAGATAGATTGGATTCTTCCTTTTTGGATTGCAAATAGTTATATTGTTCTTGCTTTCTGTTTTGTTCTCTCGTTAGCTCGAGGAGTCCTCTCTCAATTTCGGGAACATTAGAAATTCTAGCATTTATTTGTGCCAGATCACTTTTCAGGTTTTGACTTTCAATTTTCAGCCCATTTTTAATATTGGCTATATTGGTTCCTATATTGTCTTTTAAAGACTCTAGCTGTCCGATGATCGTTGCCACCACTGGGTTGTTAGGCTGAACAGTTCTTAATAAACGCTGTCTTTCGTTCTGAAGACGGTTGAATTCATCTACCAGACCTGTTAGCGTTTCATCGATGATTGATAGGTTAGAAGCTACTTCAATACCCGTACTTGCTGGATCTTGCAAGTAATCTTCAAGATAATCCAACACCTCTGTCTGCGTCTTAATTTCAGAAATCTGGGTTTCAATGTCCTTACTGGTTTGAACCATAAGGGAATTTTCTGTTCCCATATCTGAGATATTATTCAATCTCCTATATTCCTCAACCTTTCTCTCGGTATTATTCAAATCCCTCATTAAGGTGTCTAACTGGGAATTAATGAAATCAATCGTATTACTAGCAGTAACGTTCTTTTCTTTTACTGCCGCAAGGTTATACTCTTCTATTAACTTATTAAGGATCTCTTCTCCTTTTTTCGGCACTGCATCAACCAATGAAATATTGAACACAGAGGCAAACCTTTGTGAAAGATTTACTTGAATCCTCCCTCTATACATTCCTGCTACCTGGTCTTTATTTTTAAAATAAATATGAAGTAGTTCCGGCATTTCGCCTACATATGATTCAGCTTTATCAATTTTGATCTCGCCATACCAGTTGTCAATAAGTTCTCCGTACTTGTATACCTTTTCATTGTCATTTTTCTGAAGCAAAATAAGGTAATCGTCAAATAATTTAACGGTAACTCTAACCTCCTCAGGATATTGGCCAACATTTGGCTTCTTTAGTAATGTTTTTACAGATACAGGCACATCTTCGCCATACAATTCCTTCATCCGGGAATACTTATCCTCTGTATAATAGAAATAGTCTAATGGCAATTCCTCTATTGCATCTCTCATCAAACTGTAAGAGCCAAGAATCTCCATCTCATTTTCCACAAGTTTATTGGATTCATATGCTTCCAACTCGCTATAAACAGTGTTTTGAGCAAAATCAGAGCCTCCATCTACCTTAATAAGGATTGAGCTGGAAACACTGTACAATGGGGTGGAAAAAAATATGTAAGCGAAAGCCAAACCCAGAAATAAAATAATGGATAGCACAAATAACCACCAAAATTTCACATAGCTTAAAATTATTAATTTAAAATCCATAGGTCTTGCGTCTTGGTCTATAAATCCATCCAGTAATAGGTCAGATAAAATATCAGATTTTTTCATAAGGTTCATTATTTGAACCAATGGTTTATAACCAGGTTAACTAATTTAATTATTCTATTAAAAAAGCTCATTCAAGCTTTGTTCACTCTTTCTACTCGTTAAAAATATAACGCAAATTGAACATCAATGAAACGCCGAATGATACTAAAATACTCAAAACTGTCAGCGATCGCTGATTAGTACTGGCCTGAACAGACTTGATTTTATCAGGCTCTACATACAAAACATCGTTTTGTTGCAACATGAAATAGGGTGAATTCAAAATTGCCTTGTCATTTAAGTTCAATCTTACAGCTTTCCTGGTGCCATTTTGGTCTCGAATCAATAATACATTCTCTCTTTTGCCATATTGAGTCATGTCTCCTGCAAGCCCCAAAGCCTCCAGGACACTGATTCTGTCAGTTGAGAGCGTAAAAGTATTTGGATTAGTAACTTCCCCAATTACGGTGATTTTAAAATTCAAATATTGAATATTGATAATTGGATCCTTGACATACTCTTCAAGTATCTCAGTCATTTTATTATTGGCCTCTTCTCTGGTGAAGCCTGCAATATCAATTTTACCTACAACAGGAAAATTGATTTGTCCACTTTTATCCACAAGGTATCCTTCATTTACAGGTAATTGCTGGGTCATCATTTTATTCTGAGAATCATTAGAAATCACCCCCGAATTAAAAAGTAAATTGGATTCTGGACTTTGTGTACTAACAACGATTTTGATTAAATCCCCTGATTGGATAACTGGTTCTTCTACTTGACTAATATCCGTAGTATAACTGCTACCTGACTCTATATCACTAAAATATACCAGGTTTCTTTTCGCACATCCAAACAATCCTGAAAAGAGCAAAATAATAGCCAAACTATAGAATAATTTATTGTTTTTCATTTTAAATAAAACTGTTTAATCGATTTAACCTGCTGAATGATCAATTTGGGAAAAAAGTAAAAATTATTATTGTTCAATATTTCTTTAAACACCCCGCAAGTTACTTAATTATCAGAACAATAAGAACTGAGATGAATAAATTTAATTGAATAAAATTTGGTTGCATTGAACCAAACACCTACCTGACGCTTTAAAAAAACACTGAATTTCTTACCTTTTCAGTTCATCAACATCGATGTATTTTAAGATACAATCAATTTATAAACAGATAAAACCCATTAAAATGCATTTTGTCTGTTTGAGGTTAAAACCTCTTCTTCAATGATTTCGGAGAAATTTTATTAGTAAAAAAAACTCAAAATTAAA
The DNA here is from genome assembly GCF_000427295.1 of Cyclobacterium qasimii M12-11B. GTDB lineage: Bacteria > Bacteroidota > Bacteroidia > Cytophagales > Cyclobacteriaceae > Cyclobacterium > Cyclobacterium qasimii. The sequence continues at coordinate 148,071 of NZ_ATNM01000123.1, forward strand.
ATTTAAAACGGCTAACTCAATTGATAAAATACAGTTTAGGACTGAAGCTGTCGGATCCTATCACTAAATTTAAAAAGAACCTAATAGGCTTTATCACTCTTGGTCATCAATGAAACTGCCGTGTCAATGATAATCTTTATATCAAATATAAGACACCATTTACCCACATAAAAGTAGTCCAATCTGAACCTGGAGTGTAATTCATGATAACTAGAGATCTCACCTCTAAAACCTTTGCTTTGAGCAAGACCTGTGATACCAGGTTTTACCTGATGACGAGCCATGAAGTTATCAATTTCTTTTGCAAATTCTATATTCATAGGTACAGCCTGAGGTCTTGGACCTACAATTGACATATCACCCAAAATCACGTTGAAAATCTGAGGCAACTCATCTAAGCTAGACTTTCTTAAGAATTTACCTACTCGAGTAATCCTTGAATCATTAACGGTAGCCTGCTTGATATCTGCATCGTCGTTTTTGACCATTGTTCTAAATTTATAACAATAGAACAATTGATTGTCTTTACCGTGTCTTAATTGCTTAAAAAACACACTGCCTTTGGAATCCAATTTAATAAGGATAGCAATGATTGGGAACAACCAGGACACTACAAATACTAGCGTGAAAAAAGAAAACGCTAAGTCAAAAATCCTTTTCAGTAATTTTTTACTGGAATCACCATTTTGACCATAGAGAATATTGATTTCTCTCGCCTGCTGCTCATTAACAAAATTTTTCTCTTCTAGGGTTCGACCAAATTTTTGGTCTACTAAAACATTTTCCATCTCTAACAATCTTTACGAATCCTCTCCAAAACCTTATTACCTATCTAAAAAACATTTATGTATATCTGAAATACATTTTTACAAATATATACAGCATTTTTCACAATGCAAGGTTTTGAGAGAAAAAAATTAATTAAAAGTCCTTTTTTTGTATTTAAAATTCATTTTTATAGCTCTAAAAGTATTTAACTCGCCCATAACGATTAATTGGTTTGAAAAAACCATTGAATTTAATATGATCATAATGAAGAATATATATACGTCATCCATCAAAAAATATTTTTGATGCCTATTAAAAGTTATTTTGGGATAAAATCAAAATTGAGAAAGCTGGAGACTAGTAGCCAGCTCCATTCTTACTAAAAATTGCACCTGCGGTCCAGAACAGTATTTTGAAATCTAAAGCCAAAGACCAATTTTTGACATAAAAGTGATCTAACTTAATCCTGCCATAAATATCATAAAAGCTCAAAATTTCTCCTCTAAAACCTCTTATTTGAGCCAATCCAGAAATACCTGGTTTTACAGCATGCCTAAACATGTAATTATTAATGTCGGTAGAAAACATATAATTCATTGGTACAGCGTGTGGCCTTGGCCCTATAACCGACATGTTTCCTAACAATACATTGAAAAACTGAGGTATTTCATCTAAACTAGATTTCCTTAAAAATTTCCCAACCCTTGTAACCCGCTTGTCATTTCTCGAAGCTTGTTTGGTGTCGGATTCTAGATTTTTAATCATTGTCCTGAATTTATAACACCTAAAGGTCTTATTCCCTCTACCATGCCTCAATTGCCTATAAATTATAGGACCTTTCGAGTCAAGCCTAATTAGTATGGCTATTAATGGAAACAACCAGGGCATTATAAAAGCGATAAACAGTAAAGAAAAGATCATGTCAAAACCCCTCTTAACCATCAAATTAAAATTATCACTTAGGAAGATTTTTCCCTCAGGAGTAATATAACCGCTGAGTCTATTTGATAAAAATTCAGGCTCATCGCTTTTTTGTAAAAATCTCTCCATTATAATGAACTGTGAATCACCTATCTAAAAACTATAAATCGTTTTACTGTATTTAAAATACAATAAAGCAAATATATTCAGCATATATGAAATTAACAAACATTTTGACGGATTTATAATCAGCCAGTTAGGTTATCAAATATAAAAAAAGGTCCGCCAAGGAATTAAATCCGGCGAACCTCAATTTTATAAAAAAATGCTGCTTTTACACTTTATGCCTTATTTTTTGTCCTTGAATAGTCTTTTACTGTTTGTATAAAAAGCTTCACTTTATCTGGAGAAATATCAGGATATACACCATGCCCCAAATTGGCTATATGTCTATCCCCCTGGAACTGATCAAGCATCTTCTTCGTCTGTGCAACCAAGACATCATCCGCTGCATATAAAGCCGCCGGATCAAGATTTCCCTGCAAAACCTTCTCTCCATTCAACTGCTTACTAACAGTGGCGATGTCCATATTCCAATCAAGGCCTACCACTTCACATGGAAGGTCCTTTATGTCTTCCATGGCAAAATAAGCGCCTTTTGCAAACACGGTAACCGGAGCCTCTGTAATGGCTTCACAAATACGCCTGATGTATTTCATGGAAAACTCACGGTATTGATAAGGAGGCAAAACACCTGCCCAACTGTCGAATACCTGAATCACGTTCGCTCCTGCTTGCACCTGAGCCTTCAGGTATTTGATTGTGGTTTGAGTAATCATTTCTAAAAGTTGATGTGCCAAAACTGGATTTTGGTACAACATTGCCCTTGCTTTGGAGAAGGTCTTACTTCCAGATCCTTCTACCATATAGGCGAAAATAGTCCAGGGAGCACCTGCAAAACCTATTAATGGCACTCTGCCATTTAATCCTTTTTTGGCCAATCTAATGGCTTCCAATACGTAATTTAAAGATTCAGCTGGATCTGCTATTTGCAAACGTTTTAAATCTTTGGCCGATCCAATGGTGTCAGGAAACCATGGCCCCTTCTTCTCGATCATTTCATACGGTAATCCCATGGCTTCAGGAACAACCAAAATATCTGAGAAAATAATCGCTGCATCCACCCCCAAAAGGTCCACTGGCTGGATGGTAACCTCGGCAGCCAATTCAGGCGTTTGAGCCAACTCAATAAAACCACTTACACTCTCTCGAACAGCTCTGTATTCTGGTAATATACGTCCTGCCTGACGCATCAGCCATACTGGAGTTCTTTCTACTTTCTCTCCCTTGATGACTCGTAAAAGTAAATCATTCTTTATTTGCATACCGCAAATATAATCCAACTTACCACAAAAAAGAAAAACACGACTTAAACAATGAAGGCCATTTCTGAAAACACAGAAATGGCCTTAAAATCTATAAAACAATAATTGTTTGTTATTCTTAATCCAATTTTAAAACATCCGCTTCACTTACGCCTAAAGCATTTGTAACTGCTTCATAATCATTAAGGTCTATTTTAGCATTGCTTTGTAGAAAATCTCCAGGCAAATACACGATTCTTAAATAGTGATTTAAAGTCCAATCTTCTGAAATCTGAGTTAAATCAGTATTTCCAGTCATAAATACACTGAAAAAATCGGCCGTATATTGATAGTTATAGCTTAAAGTAATACCATCTTCTAAAAAAACAGTGTTTGGAAGTGGTCTCCAAAGTGGTTTGTCTTCGATAACATTCCATAGCATGAATACAAGTAAGTTATCAGCGTCTCCAATTTCAAAGTCAAATCCAGCTGCAAAATTATTCTCTTCAGTGAAGTCGACCTCCGCCTCTACAACTAAATTTAATAATGAAAGGCCAGTTTCCCCGTCCTCTCCATCAACTCCTGCAACTCCAGGAGGTCCTTCTGGTCCTGCAGGACCTTCACATGCTGGCAACACCATTATGGCTACCATTGCAAATAGGTATACAATTTTTCTCATAAAATTTTATTTTTCTTATAAATTACACCATGCATTTTATGAAAGATAATGTGTAAAATCCCTAATTACAACAAAACATAAAAAAACAGCCTACTGGGAAGTAAACTGTTTAAGTATGTTAACAGTATGTTTCAACTGGTTTTAATTCAAGCGCTTTCGTTGGATATCTTTTTCATCTACTCCCATCATTTCCAAAACTGCTTCGTGATCTGAATAATCCATTCTCAAGTCTATCCGATCGGCTGGCAATATTAAAACCCTGAAAATCTGATCGGCAGTATAGCCTGATTCTAAAGAGTTAAGATCAAAGTCTCCAGTCAAGAATATGGAATAATCGTAAAAAGTGAAATCATAGTCATAAGTAAAAATACCATTGGTGTGAAATACTACCTGAGGTATTAGTCTCCATATATCATTTCCATCCTGATCATAATCTGCCAATCTATAAATCAGCACTTTATCAGATTCCAGTATGTCAAATCCGTATTCGCCACTTATTCCAAAATTTCCAGCTTGGTTAAAATTCCCCTCTATTTCAAAAACTTCACCCACGATATAAGTTCCATCTGCACCTGTTGCTCCCGTAGGCCCTACAGGTCCTTCACAGCCCAACATAACAAAGGCTGCAGCGAAAACCAAAACTGACTTCATGCTTAATAAACGATTGTATCTATTCATAATTTCTAATTTAATTGCTCCATTTTTTTTATGGAAACCAAAACCATACCAAATCTTTTATTCTATAGAAAAATCAATTTAGCATATATTCAACTGTTACTTTTTCATGTTTATCATTAACTAAAGATCTATGAACATGTCATTCTGATCAAGCCTTTCACTTCATGCTTATTACATGCATTATAAACCAATAAACATAAGCATAAGCCTATAAATCACGCCTCAATAATGGTAAGGAAAACCCATCCTGGAAGGAGGATTTAAGAACCAACAGGAGCCCAAACCTCCACATGATTACTCGATATTATTTTATCAATGAAGATACCATTAAGGGTTAAATCATTTTCTTGAGCAAACGCTTGAATAGCCTTCTTCGTCTTATCCGGCCCAGGCATAACAAAACGATTCATTTTCAAAGTGGCAACAATCACTTGTTGACATTCTACCGATTGCCGTGTCCACGGAGTAGTTCCATTTTGATCCATCACCTCTGACTCATAACCAATAAAAACATGTAAGGAATCTCTTTTTCCTTCAGGTTCTATATAGTAAATAGTATGCAAAGGTTTGTTTTTTCGTGCAGCCTCCACTTCTCGAAAATATTCTCCTATTGTATCATCTTGAGGAATGCCCCTATAATCCACTCCTACTAAGTTCAAATCCGAACAATTGTCCAGCTTTAACTCAATGGGCTTGAAGCCTCCCAAATAAAAATAAACAGAAATAAGAGCAAGTACTGAGGCACCTAAAAACGGTAAAATAATTTTCGCCTTCATCATTAATTTCCAAATAAATACCTGGCACCTATGGCACCTTGGGCTTTTAAATGAAGCCTATCTACAATTTCAGTCATAAACCCCACTTCTAAAAAAACACTAATTGGTAAATCCTCAAAATAATATGCCGTCCCCAGCAAAACTTCAGGACCGAAATCCATATTTGTACGACTTTCTATTGCTTCAGGTGTATTGGGTGTTGCATTTGGTGTGGTATAAAAGTAATCTATATTAACAGATCGAAACTGTAAGCCTAAACCGGCATACACAGTAAGATCCCCTTCAGAGATATTAAAATCATCGCTAAATGACTCCTCATATATCCCGCGGGCATGAAGAGAAAATGCACCAGATACCTGATGTCCAAAATAACGGGCAGAGCTAACAGGTCGATTGTTTTCAAAAGTCCTCCTATAATATTGACTGCTATTCTGACTTCCTCTACCCAAAATAGCCTCAAATGAAAACTTGTCTTTTACAGGTGTTTTGTACGTAATCCCGTAAGGATCTCCAATTCTGATTCCTAATTGATGCTGCTGGGCATAGGAAGCAAATGAAAACAATATTAAAAGTAATGATAATGCGTATTTCATGTCCTGTAACTAATTTTGAATTACTTTAAGCCTAAATTTGCAATGCCAAACTATTTATCATGGCCTGATTTCCTAAAAAAAAACCGGGACAAGCAAGTACAAATGCTATTGTGTAATCTGGTTTTAATGATGTCTTACAAACGCTGATTTAAGGAATTAAGTTACAGTTTAGCCTGTATTATACAAAAGGATTTGAAACAATTGATCAAATCTTATGAGCATCAGACCAGTTAGTATTTAAGCTAGGTAACAAGGCAAAGTTAAGCTTGTGAAAAACCTAGTATTAAAACCTTATCTTTTCACTCGTCCTTACCACTGATGACCACTCATTACCAAAGCTCTTTTTTACGAATTTAAGGTAAAAAACAACCTTTACACTTTCATAATCAGTCCACTACAACGGATTTCAATTGCATTTGATGTAACTGAGAATAGTAGCCTTCTTTCTTTAGCAAAACTTCATGTGTACCCTGCTCAACTATCTCTCCTCTATTCAAAACGATGATTTTATCCGCTTTTTGAATGGTCGACAATCTATGGGCAATGATAATTGAAGTTCTTCCATGCATCATTTTCTCTATTGCTCCCTGAATCAGTTCTTCCGTTTCTGTATCCACTGATGAAGTTGCTTCATCCAGGATAATAATCTCTGGATTATACACCATGGCTCTGACAAAAGAGATCAATTGCCGTTGACCTACAGACAATGTCCCTCCTCTTTCCTTCACATCATACTCCAATCCACCTGGGAGTCGCTCTATAAATTTTCTTGCCCCTACGAGTTCTGCCGCATACAGCACTTGTTCCTTTGTAATGTCTGGATTTCCCAGTGTTATGTTTTGGAAAATAGTATCTGAAAACAAAAACACATCCTGCAATACAACGCCAACATGCTTGCGCAAGGTCGCCAAATCATAATCCTTTACTGGACTTCCATCAATGGTAATTGATCCTTTATTGATATCATAAAACCTACTGATAAGGTTAATGACAGATGATTTACCCGCTCCTGTAGCACCTACCAGCGCTACAGTCGTTCCATGTTTGACATCAAAACAAATGTCCTTCAACACCCACTCTTCATCATTGTAGGCAAACCAAACTTTATCAAATACAATATCCCCTTTCACTTTCTCAGGAGAAATATTTCCTTCATCGGAAATTTGATCATTATTCTCAAGAATACTGAAAATCCTAGATGAGCTGACCACCCCCATTTGAAGGGTGTTAAATCTATCTGCGATCATCCTTATGGGCCTAAAGAACAACTGCAAGTACATTATAAATGATATAAGTACCCCAACTTTGATTTCCATATCAAAAACACCAGTGGCGCCATACCAAACTACCAAACCGATACCCATTGCCTGAATTATTTCAGAAACCGGGTAATAAATGGAATAATACATAACGGACTTTAGATGCGCCTTTCTATGTTCCTTATTGATGGACTGAAATTTTTCGTATTCCCTTTGTTCCCTATTGAACACTTGAATAATATTCATCCCTGTAATGTGCTCTTGCAAGAAAGAATTGAGGTTCGAAACAGCGTTTCTTACATCATTAAAGGAAACTTTTACTTTTTCTTTGAAAATATACGTGGAAATAATGAGCAGAGGCAAAGTACATAAACTCACCAATGTAAGTTTCCAATCTACCCAGAACATCACAGCTAAAATAGCGACCAATTGCAACAGATCGCCAATAATCTCAGCCAGTCCCTGACTGAAAACATCTGAAAGGGTTTCCACATCAGAAATATTCCTGGTCACCAACCTACCTATTGGTGTATTATCGAAATATTTTAGACGCATTTTCAACAAATGCTTGTATAACTTCACCCTAATGTCCCGGATGATAACCTGACCTATCCACCCTGAGAGATACGTATGACCAAATTGAACCACCGCATGTATCACCAATAATCCTATTAGCAAGTACATCATCTTTAACAGCCCAGGAGCGTCACCGAGTGTAACGTAATCATCAATGGCCATCTGAATCAACAAAGGCCGTGTGGGAGCCAATATTGCTAATAGAAAAGTAAGTGACACCAAGATATAGAACCTTTGTTTATAAGGCGTCACAAAACTGTAAAGCTTCCTTAAAACTTTGGTGTCAATTATATCACCACTTTTTACATTTTCTTTGTCAAGTCCCAATATGCTAAAAGTTTACTTATTAATTTGGTCTGTATAATTCACCTTACTCAGAAACAATCCTTGAGGAGGTGCAGAAGTTCCTGCTAGATTCCGGTCTTTATTGACTATTATGTCTGTGACCCCAGCACTATCAAGGTGTCCTCTGCCTACTTTAACCAAAGTCCCTACTATCGCCCTCACCATTCCCCTTAAGAATCGGTTGGCCTGTATATGAAAGACCAAACCGTTACTTGTTTGTTCCCAATAAGCATTATTAATTTCACAAATGAATGTTTTTACATTCGTTTTCCTCCTACTAAAGCACTCAAAATCCTGTTTGCCAAGGAGTAATGAAGCAGCCTTAGACATGGCTTCAAGATCCAGGTCATAATAACAATGCCAGGCTTTTCCTGTCATAAAGGGGTCTTTTCTAAAAGTAATGTGGTACTCGTATCTTCGAAAGGTTGCATTGAATCTAGCATGGGCCTTTTCATTTACCTGGAAAACATCGAAAATAGCAATATCTGGGGGCAATAGCCCATTGATTCTTTTGAGAAAGTATTCACTTGTGAATTCTATGTCTAAATCAAAATGGGCAAATTGTTGCAAAGCATGCACACCGGCATCCGTACGACCACTCCCCATTATACCAATAGGTTGACGAAAAAGGGTGGACAAAGCTTTTTCCAATTCTTCTTGAACAGAAATAGCATTTGTTTGTTTTTGCCAGCCATGATAGTTACTACCATCATAAGAAAGTTCTACAAAATAGCGGAGGGATTCATTCATTTCAACTGCAAAGATAAAAATATACCCTAATTTCAGGTTCGATTTTGAATATTCCTTGCGAAAATTCAAATAACCCATTTTCTTTGTCAAAAGATTAAAATATGATTCAAAGAGTTCAAAGTGTATTTCTGCTATTGGTAGCCATTGCAATGGTTACCTCCACCTTGTCACCAATATGGTTACAAGTAGACCCAATGCAGACCCAATCTATGGAAATGACAGCCTGGTATACCACTGTCAAAGATATCCCAGAGGAAAACATCATTTCTGAGACCGGAAATATTTATATCGGAATATTGGCCCTATTGACGGCCGCAATCGCCATTTTCAGTCTGTTACAATATAAAAACAGGAAAAAACAATTGCTCCTTAATATGATCAATGCCCTTTTGATGGGGCTAACATTAGGTACAGCGGTCTATACTAGCTATAAAGCCAATGAAACCTTTAACCCTGCTGTAGGAGGTACCTTTTTAATAGGTTTTTACAGCATAGTATTTGGTCTAATATTGAATTTGGTTGCCAATAGGTTTATCAGAAAAGATGAGATGCTGATTCGCTCGGTAGATAGAATCCGATGAGTTAATAAGCCAGCTGTATCAAGTAGTAAATAAGGTAAAAAACGCAATACAAGAGCCAATATGAAAATTGAAACTATTGCCGTACATGGTGGGAATGTAGTTACTGACTTATTAAAACCAGTTATCCAACCCATTACTTTGTCTACCACTTTTGAGCATCAGGAAGGCACCATGTTGTACACACGACTGGAAAACCCCAACAGGAAATCTCTGGAAACAGTTTTATCATCACTCGAAGGGGGAGCAGATGCTGCTGCATTTTCTTCAGGAAATGCAGCAGGAAACGCTGTTTTTCAAGCCCTTCCTGCCGGATCACACATCATCGCACCTGATGACATGTATCATGGGATGAAAATGCTACTTAAAACTGTATACGCCGGAAAAATAGAGGTAGACTTCATTGACCTAACCCAGCCGGAAAAAGTCAAAGAAGTAATAAAACCAAACACTAAACTTCTATGGATCGAGACTCCTTCAAACCCTTTGCTGAAGATCTCGGACATTAAGTCTCTGGCCTCAATTGCCAAAAAACATCAACTTATTGTAGCATGTGACAGCACCTTTGCCACTCCTATTTTCCAACAAGGGCTTGCTCTTGGAGCAGATATAGTCATGCACAGCAGCACCAAATATATCAGTGGCCACAGTGACATTCTAGGAGGGATATTGATAACTAAAGAGAAAAATGCTTTTTGGGAAAGCATAAAAAATATCCAGAAATTGGCTGGGGCCGTCCCTTCTCCAATGGACTGCTACTTATTGACAAGAAGCATTAAGACGTTACCCTATCGCATGAGGGCACACAGCTCTAATGCTAAGGAGATCGCTGAATTTTTGAACGGTAAAGAGGAAGTAGAAAAAGTATTTTACCCGGGCCTTCCTAGTCACGAAGGCTTTGAGACAGCCAAAAATCAAATGTCAGATTTTGGAGCCATGTTGTCTTTCCTTATTGAGGGAAACGCCGACGACGCTGACCGTCTGATTGGAAAATTAAAGTATTTTAGTGATGCTACAAGTCTGGGAGGCGTAGAAAGCTTGATAGAAAGAAGGTCTAAAGTTCAAGGAAACGACGCAAGCATTCCGGATCAACTGATAAGAATGTCTGTCGGGATTGAAAACTGTGAAGACTTAATAGCAGACCTTGATCAGGCGTTTAACGCTACCTTTTAAGTGATACTATTCTTCCATTTTAGCTAAGGATTTATCAAATAGTCTTTGAGAAATAAGGGGATTTGAAGCGTGAATGGAAGCTTGCTTTTCCTTTAATTGACTCAAATACTTCTTATATTTAGACAGGAGCACTTCCATGTCTGCACCTGACTCTATTTCTATTTTTTCGGAGTAAACTTTACCACGCATTTTGGCTTCAGTAGTAAACCTTGCTAAACCTTCAATAAATAGATCACCTAAAACTTCCCCCATCACACAAATTTCTGAAGCTTTTATATCTCCTTCCACTTTACCTGAAATGCCTATAATTATCTTTTTTGGTGTCGATACATCACCACAAACATCACCTTCTATTCTGATATCACTTAAAGCTTCAATATCTCCTTTAATCGTTAATCCTGGAGCAAATACCGAAGTGGAATTTGCCATCTGCATCTCTGCTTGAATTTTCGTTTCCTTAGTCCACATAAAATCAACTCAATTATTTTGACACTTCTCAACACCACCTTTTAGATTATTCCTCAGATGATCAGGCAAATATAAGCAAAACCTACTTGATTTCTTTATGAATGCTCGGGTAACCAAAACCTTTTGGGATTAACCTGCCCATCCATCTCTATCAAGACTCCGGTATTGAATGGCTTCTGCCAGGTGTTCCACTTTTATTTCATCAGATAAAGAAAGGTCTGCTATGGTCCTAGAAACTTTTAATATTCGGTCATAGGCCCTTGCCGAAAGCCCCAGCCTATCCATCGCTGTTTTAAGTAAGGTTTTGCCAGCTTGATTAATTTTAACCACCTCCTTCACCATGTGGGACGGCATCATCGCATTGCAGTGAACCTCTGGACTATCAGCAAACCTTGCTTGCTGAAACTCCCTGGCACTCGTCACTCTTTGCCGGATGGACTTACTGGATTCCGATTTTCTGTCTGAGGTCATCTCGTCAAAATTCACGGGAGTCACCTCCACATGAAGGTCGATTCTGTCCAATAAGGGCCCACTCACTCTATTGAGGTACTTTTGAACTACTCCAGGACCGCAAACGCACTCTTTATCTGGATGATTATAATAACCACAGGGACAGGGATTCATACTGGCGATCAACATGAAATTTGCCGGAAAATCTACTGTAACCCTTGCCCTGGATATCGTCACTTTTCTTTCTTCAAGTGGCTGTCGCATTACTTCGAGAACTGTTCGCTTAAACTCAGGGAGCTCATCCAAAAACAGTACCCCATTGTGTGATAGAGAAATCTCACCTGGCTGTGGATTCCCTCCCCCTCCTACCAAGGCCACATCGCTGATGGTATGATGAGGAGACCTAAAAGGACGTTGTGCGATCAATGAAGAGCTGGCGCCCAATTTACCTGCGACTGAATGAATTTTGGTCGTTTCTAATGCTTCCTGAAGACTCATTGGAGGCAAAATAGAAGGTAATCTTTTGGCGAGCATGGTTTTGCCTGCTCCTGGAGGACCTATCATGATCACATTATGGCCACCAGCGGCAGCTATTTCCATGGCTCTTTTAATGTTTTCCTGACCTTGTACATCTGCAAAATCAAAGGCACTCTCCTCTATGGAGTCATAGAAGAGCGTTCTTGTATCCGTCACCATTGGCTCAATCACTTCTTTTCCTTCAAGGAAGTGAATGGCCTCCTGAAGTGTTTCCACAGGTATGACATCAATATTATTTACAATAGAAGCTTCCTTTGCATTTTCCTTAGGTAGGATAAAACCTTTGAAGCCTTTCTTCCTTGCCTCAATGGCGATAGGTAGCACTCCTTTGATTCTCCTTAACTTACCATCTAGTGCCAGCTCCCCCATGATCAGGTATTTCTCCAATTCTGGAAAGACAACTTGCTCCGAGGCTTGCATGATTCCAATGGCAATAGGAAGATCATAAGACGACCCTTCTTTTTTTATATCGGCTGGAGCCAAATTTATCACTACTTTTTGCCGAGGCATCCTGTAGCCATAATATTTAAGTGATGATTCTACCCTTTGTTGACTTTCTTTAACAGCACTATCAGGAAGACCCACCATAAAAAAGCTTGTCCCCTGACCTACATTTACTTCAATGGTGATCAACTTGGCATCTACTCCTGAGACTGCACTACCAAAAGTTTTGGCTACCATTCTTGAAAATTTATAATGAAAATGAAAAATTCATTCCAAGCCATAAAGCAAATCGCCTATTTGAAATTCTCCCTTGGTTTGATAGATGAAGGCTCTATATCATCTTTAATTCCCTCAGGTTTCTTTTCTATTTGACCGATTTTCTCTCCTCTTTCAAGGTCAAATACCAAAGCTTTTAGGTCCTTCTTTTCCAATTCAATTTTCTTAATCCGACTATTAAGACTGCTGGTATATCCCCAATTTGTTCCCCAGGTAATAAGATAGATCACTAAACCAGCCAATAACCAGGAGACTACCTCTCCAGTCATCGGGGTACCACCCCACATTTTCTCATAAGTGAGGAAATAAACCAAACCTATACCGAAAAACAAAGCTGTTAAAAGCTGAAATACACTGTTGATTTTTTTCATAACGCGTTCTAAAAGGGTTTCTTTACACAATATACTAAACAGACTGCATTTGGGAAAGTTTATTATACAATCCACCTTTTTGGATCAATTCTTCATGACTACCCCTTTCCACTATACTACCACTCTCTATCACCAATATTTCATCCGCATGCTGGATGGTGCTCAATCGATGAGCGATGACCAAAGAAGTTCTGTTTTTCATTAAATTAGACAATGCATCCTGAACCAATCGCTCCGAAGCTGAATCAAGCGCAGAAGTCGCTTCGTCTAAAATTAAGATTTCAGGATTTTTCAATACGGCTCTGGCGATACTTAAACGTTGTCTTTGCCCTCCAGATAACTTACCGCCTCTTTCGCCAATATTTGTCTCGTAAGCCTGCTCAAGGTCCATGATGAAATCATGGGCATTGGCAATTTTAGCTGCCTCCTGAACCTTCTCCAAGGATACGCCTTCCATTCCAAAAGCTATATTATTGAATACGGAATCATTAAAAAGAATTGACTCTTGGGTCACTATCCCCATTAATTTCCTGACATCCGTAATC
>NZ_ATNM01000124.1 GCF_000427295.1 Cyclobacterium qasimii M12-11B
ACTTGAGCTAGCTGGTGTAGCTGATATCCTTTCTAAGTCTTTAGGTTCTAACACACCGATCAACATGATTCGTGCAACACTTCAAGGTTTAAGTGAACTTAAACGTGCTGAAGACGTTGCGAAGCTTCGTGGAAAAATCTGTAGAAGAACTGTTAGGATAAGGAGGGAACATTAATGGCTAAATTAGAAATTACCCTCAAACGAAGTGTAATCGGTCGCCCGGAAGACCAACGCGTTACTGTAAGAACACTTGGTTTAAAGAAAACAAACCAAACTGTTGTTCATGAAGACAACGCTGCGATCCGTGGTATGATTAATAAAGTATCTCATTTAGTTTCTGTTAAAGAACAATAAAAATATTTGATCGGATAAGGAGGTGTCCTAATGAAACTTCATGAATTAAAACCTTCAGAAGGTTCACGCAAAACGCGTAATCGCGTAGGTCGTGGTATTGGTTCTGGCAACGGTAAAACAGCTGGTAAAGGTCACAAAGGTCAAAACGCTCGTTCTGGCGGCGGTGTACGCCCTGGATTCGAGGGGGGACAAATGCCTTTATTCCAACGTCTTCCTAAACGCGGTTTCACTAACATCAACCGCAAGGAATACGCTGTAGTCAACCTAGACAAATTGAACGGTTTTTGCAGAAGGAACGGAAGTCACTCCTGAACTTCTTCTAGAGACTGGTG
>NZ_ATNM01000125.1 GCF_000427295.1 Cyclobacterium qasimii M12-11B
AATAGAGAAAAAATTGAATATTAAATTCTGATTTTTTCAACAACCAACAACCAACAAACCAAACAACCAACAACCAACAACCAACAACTAATACCCATACTCCTCTTTCCAAAAGGCATCTTTAAATGATTGCGTTGGGGCTTGCTCGCGAGCATTATTACCTGGGTTGTATAATTTAGTAGTTGGCTATTTCTTCAGGAAGAAATTCTTGAGCCGCGAAATTGTTTTCGTAACTGTGCGAATATTTGTAGGTATCACCATAACCGAGCTCTTTCACCAGCTTCGTTGGTGCATTTCTCATCGCAATCGGAACTGATAAATCTCCAGTGTCTTTCACTAATTGTTGTGCTTTTCCAATAGCTTCATAGGCCGCATTACTTTTTGGAGAACTTGCTAAATAGGTGGCGCATTGACTTAATATAATTCGAGATTCAGGATTACCTATAACAGATACAGCCTGAAACGTGTTATTCGCAATCACTAAAGCTGTCGGATTAGCATTACCAATATCTTCACTAGATAAAATTAATAATCGTCTGGCAATAAACTTAACGTCTTCTCCTCCTTCAATCATTCTAGCTAAATAATATACAGCAGCATTAGGATCGCTACCACGAATCGATTTTATAAATGCCGAAATAATATCGTAATGTTGTTCGCCAGCTTTGTCGTAACGAGCGGCTTTGCTTTGTACTTGTTTGGTCACTAAATCATTAGTGATAATAATTTGATCACCTTCAAACGACGCGACTAATAA
>NZ_ATNM01000126.1 GCF_000427295.1 Cyclobacterium qasimii M12-11B
CAAAGAAAAGATCCAAAAACTTTAGATGAGATTTCTACAATTCCTGTCAGTGAATTTACAACACCAGAAGAATTCACTGAACTTATAGAAATTCAAAAAAATCTCAAAAAAATCATAAACGGCTAACACTCGTTTAATTTCGCAGTTCTGTTGACGACAAGCCTATGTTCCCAAAGATTCCATAAGCTTTTAATGAATAGTCAGGGGGTAACGATTTGGATAAAAGTTTAGAAAGAGCAAAAAAGAAACTAGATGAATTTTACGAAGCAAATAAAGATTTAACTGGTAAACCTTATGATCTAAGCAAAGGATATTTAGATTGGATAACCAAAAAAACTGATCTAATTAAAAACGAAAAGCATTTCGTTGTACCTGAAGATATACAAATCAAAAGAGGAAGTGGTTTTTTGGGCAGAACTAGGTCATAACGTGGACGAAGAGTATGGAGGAAGACATCCCGTTGTTGTATTAAGAAGAGGTGGAAACACAGCTATTGCAATTCCATTATCTACTCAAGAACCTACTGAAGTATCAACTGAAAAGTGGTATCTATGCTGAAATTAAAACTGTTTATGGTGGATTTCGAAACATGAAAAGATGGGTTAATGTTTTAAAATACAACACCCATGAGTATACAGCGATTTGACTTCAAAAAAATAGAGGTTTTATAAAAGGACCAGATCTTGATCGAATAAATATAGCAATGAAAAAAAGTGGGTTATGGAAATGATTTTTCATAACCCACTTGAATATCTCACTCTATAGTGGTAAAATGATGTATTAGATGAACGAGACGGTGCCAATACGGCACAGTAATGAAGATTTTGAAGGAATGGTCACTCTTATTGAGTGACCATTCAGTTGTTTTAAGGGAACGTTAACATATTTTATGAATAAGATGGCAAGGTAAATAAAATCATATGAACGTGCCGGATTACATTTCAAAATGTAATCAGTACTGAAAGTGACGAAGGGATTTGGCATCTTAGCTAAATCCCTTTTTTGTTTTAGTTTCAAAACAGCTCCTAAATTCCGAAACAAACTCAAACTTATTTAAAACCCTTCTCCCCCCTTGGTATAACTGTATTTTTCAAATCATTTAGTACGCAACGCTTCTTTTCAATTGCACCCTTTTACAAAACAACTCAAATAAAGGGTGCAGGACTTGAAGGGCTTTAACCTCGCTATATCGAACCCTTTTTAAGGGGTGATTCGTGATGGATATGGGAGTTAAATTATCGTCAAAAGACGTTGCAAAGCACCTCGGTATA
>NZ_ATNM01000127.1 GCF_000427295.1 Cyclobacterium qasimii M12-11B
CGACCAGGCGAAGGCCTACAATGACATTTTGGATTGCAGGACTGCAAAAATGGGCAGCCATACCCTCACCTGCGACACCTGTGGCAAAAGCAGGGTAAGTTACAACAGCTGCCGAAACCGCCACTGCCCCAAGTGCCAGTATGTCAGGCAGCTTTTATGGGTGGAAAAGCTGCAGTGCAGGCTGCTCCCAGTTAGGTATTTTCACGTCGTGTTCACCATACCGGAATTCCTCAAGCCCCTGTTCTATCTCAACCAGCGGGAATGCTACGGCATACTCTTTGCCGCTTCGGCCCTTGCGGTGAAGAAGGCAGCATCGAACCCCACCTTCCTGGGGGTGGACAGCGGCTGCCTGTCGGTGCTCCATACCTGGGGTCAGGCACTCAATTACCACCCCCATATCCATATGCTGGTACCTGCCGGAGGGCCCGACCCTGACAACATGGAATGGGTAGCTGCGAACAAAAAGTTCTTTGTGCCGGTGAAAGCCCTCTCGGGCATATTCAGGGGGGTATTCATGGAAAAGCTCTTTCATGTCTTGCGGTCAGACCAGCTCAGGATACCTGAAAAACAGAAAGGGATGTACGCCGCCCCGGAGCTTTTAAAAAAGGAAGCTTATTCGAAATCCTGGCATGTCTATATCAAAAAAACGTTCAAAGGTACCAACCAGGTAGTTAGCTATCTGGGCAGGTACACCCATCGGGTGGCCATCAGCAACAGCCGGATACAGTCCGTCGAAGACGGCACGGTAAAGTTCAGGTGGAAGGATTACCGGGACCGTAAAACCAAAATCATGGAACTTCCGTGTGCCGAATTCACCCGCAGGTTCATGCAACACGTCCTTCCAAGCGGATTTTACAAGATAAGGTATTATGGGATCATGTCATCGGCGAACAGCAAGACTAAAATGGAGGACTGTTTCAGACTGCTGAAAGCGGCAAGATTCATTTCCTTTTATGAGGGATTGTCGACCTATGAAA
>NZ_ATNM01000128.1 GCF_000427295.1 Cyclobacterium qasimii M12-11B
CTTGCTTTTTATTAAGCTGCAGCACAAACCTGATGGTGCTCGAAGACATGTTACCAAGGGCCAGACAACAGTCTTTTGATGTTAAATTTAACCAAACATCCCTATTAGATTTTGCCGTCAATTTTGACCTGGTTTATGAAATCAGCAATCCCTACAAAAAAGAACTGCCCATTCCTGATCATGTCATGGGGATATTCGTCGATGGAAAAGACATAGGATTGGCCAAAAGCCATCAAGAGGTAATGGTACCCGCCAAATACACCAGTTTGCTAAATTATTCCTTTACTTTAAATTCTAACCAGTTGAGGCAATTGTTGGGCAAAAACAACAATATCACCTTTAAAACGGCTATAGAACTGGACCTTACGGATTACACCAATATGTTGCCTAATTTCCAGTTGGCCGTAAGTGAGGATTTTGATCTCGAATCTTCCGAATTAAAACCTTACCTCAACAAGCTACTCCAAAAAAAGATCGGGAAATTCAATTTTTCCTATGAGCACAGTGCACAGGTGAAAATCCCTGCTCCTCCCTCCATCACCAAATCCAATGAACCCATAGAAATCAAACTCTTGGGTACAGGAAGCAACCTTCTCAATCCCAATGCCATCAAAAATGCCTTAATTCCTTTTGGGGATTTATTAATTAACGGGGAAATGGATGGATTAAAAGATCCTTTCATAGATGCTGTTGTAAAAATGACAGTTCCTGTTCCTGACCCAGTCATTGAAAATATATTTAGGACTAGGGATGTGAAAATTGAGAAATACATGCTTGACTTGATAAGGCCTTTTGACAGTCAAATCAATAATAAATGGAATAATACAAAAGCACTCTTGTACCGAAGCAGTAGCTTTAAGCTTACTGATTATTTTGTAGACAATATTCTTGATCCTACGGGAAATCTGGGAGCTTCTCAAAAATGGGATGACTTTCAGGATACCTACGATCAATTTAAGTTTACTGAATTCCCTGATCAATTGCCCGGACCACAGACCAGAGGTTTTGAAATTTTAATTCCCTTTACATTTAAGAATCAAAATGAATTCCCGATTAGCATTCCCATTTTTCGTTCCAGTGTCATCCTACCTGGAGGCCAACCCTTTTCCATGTATGTAAAGCCAAAAGATATGGGAGAGATCAATTTGGGAGAAGTACCCTCCAACCAAGCAGAGATTCCGGCCAAGCAATCAAAGACGCTTTATGTGGTATTTTCATTTGACATGAAGGCTTTTAATCAAGGCATTTACAGCCTGTTTATGGAAAATCAATTTGAGCCCAACCTGGGTGGTATCATGTCTTATGATTTTGGCTATGGCCCTCTTTATATAGGCTATGATCTGAAAAGGATGAGTTTAGATTATAAATAGGAAATGGGCTTGCGTGACCGTTACACCTACCCCTTCGACTCCGCTCAGGGTCCGGTAAAATTAGGCAACCCTTTCTATAATACCTCTTCAATAAGGTCATTGGGGTTTCGATTCGAACATCGCAAATAAATCATTATTTATAATGGAGAAAACCATACACCCTCCCGGCGGCTGAGCGGAGCCGAAGCCTTAGGGTGGCGTGAACGATATACCTACCCCTTCGACTCCGCTCAGGGTCCGGTAAAATAAGCCAAGCTTTTGTATAATCTCCCTTTAAGGTGGACTCAGGAGATTTTTTACGTAATCTGTAAACCTATAGCAGTATTTAAATCAATTTCTGTAAACTTTTTTAGGACGAGTCACATTCTAAAAAAATCATTCGTGTTTTATTGTTCATTC
>NZ_ATNM01000129.1 GCF_000427295.1 Cyclobacterium qasimii M12-11B
GTTGCGGTGGATCTTCAATTGGATTTAAGCAATACCCCTGATATTGAATTATCCTTTTGGATGAATAATTATTATGAAAACACCCATCCCCTCGATGGGATTTTCTTTAGTGACGACGCAGGAGCAACCTTTACCAAAGTAATGGATTTTGATGGGAACAAATGGGCAGATGCAAGTTGGAGTCAATTACCTCCCTTGGATATTGACAGGTTGGCAAGTCATTACGGATTGACACTTTCATCTTCATTTATTGTCAGGTTTCAACAATATGATAATTCTTACTTTGGAGGAAGTTCGACTAGTTCACGCGATGGTATCTTTATAGATGACATTGAAGTTCGGGTACCAGATCAAACGTATATTTCCACTTTTCCCTATTCGACCGGTTTCGAAGGCAGCGTAGAGCTTCCAGCAGGTTGGAAGCAGGCCAATCCTATATTTCCTTATATTAACCCTGCAGAAGCTAATTCTACTGGATTGGTAAGCGGAACCTCTACAGTAAGATTGGAAGGAATTGCGGCCGTTGGATCTACTATTTCATCCCGAAATGCATTTCTTAACGGTGCGAATGGATTGATTTTGGGAAAAAGAGTTAGTGGAGAACTTGGGGCC
>NZ_ATNM01000130.1 GCF_000427295.1 Cyclobacterium qasimii M12-11B
AATCGTAAAGTGGGAGGGGTCACACACACTTGAGTCATACACACTCAACTTTCAGCTACACAGCTTGACTCTGAGCCGCCGGGGGTAGAAACTTGATACCAAGCGACTCAAGTTCGCACACCCAACCGCTTAAAGGAGTAAGAGCATATGGCTCGAGCAGTAGGAATTGACCTCGGAACCACGAACTCAGTGGTTTCTGTTCTCGAAGGTGGAGAACCCACCGTCATCGCAAACGCCGAAGGAATGCGCACCACGCCATCCGTCGTCGCATTCACCAAAGATGGCGAAGTTCTCGTCGGTGAAACCGCCAAGCGCCAAGCCGTCACCAACGTTGACCGCACCATCGCCTCCGTCAAGCGCCACATTGGCACTGACTGGAAAGTCGAAGTTGACGACAAGAAGTACACCCCGCAAGAGATCTCGGCCCGCACGCTGGCTAAGCTCAAGCGCGACGCCGAACAGTACCTGGGTGAAGACGTCACCGACGCAGTAATCACCGTTCCCGCATACTTCAACGACGCTGAGCGTCAGGCAACGAAGGAAGCCGGTGAGATCGCTGGCCTCAACGTTCTGCGCATCATCAACGAGCCCACCGCTGCCG